>JAFQRE010000016.1 GCA_017410245.1 Bacteroidaceae bacterium | reverse complement strand
CGTCCAAAGAGATAACCAACTCGGGAGCAACATATTTCTCCACCACGAGTTCGTCCATATTGAGTGTAGCACGTGAAGCCGCAGTACCCTCGATAGCGAGATATACCTTACCCTCGGCATTACCGGTAACGATGAATTGTACCTTTTGAGGCTCAGCGCTGTTGTTAGCAGTCACATTCACAGCCTCGCCCACAGCTACCAAGTTTTCGGGAGAGTTACCGGCTTTAAGCACAACATTGTGACCATTACCCGAAGTAATCCAAGCATTGAAAGTCACGCTGTACTCAACACCCTCTTGCATAGCAAAAGCAGGAGTGTTGAGCGCCGAAGTAACAGCAGCAAACGCACCACCATTGAGGTGAATATAACCGTTAGAAGCAGTAAAGTTCCAGCCCTCGGGATTGATGGTATAACCGTTCAAAGCATCTTCAGTATCGAAACTGTTTGTATAAGCCTCGTCCAAAGAGATAACCAATTCGGGAGCAACATATTTCTCCACCACGAGTTCGTCCACATAGAGTGTAGCACGTGAAGCTGCAGTACCCTCGATAGCAAGATATACCTTACCCTCGGCATTACCGGTAACGATGAATTGTACCTTTTGAGGCTCAGCACTGTTGTTAGCAGTCACATTCACAGCCTCGCCCACAGCTACCAAGTTTTCGGGAGAGTTACCGGCTTTAAGCACAACATTGTGACCATTGCCCGAAGTAATCCAAGCGTTGAAAGTCACACTGTACTCAACCCCCTCTTGCATAGCAAAAGCAGGAGTGTTGAGCGCCGAAGTAACAGCAGCAAACGCACCACCATTGAGGTGAATATAACCGTTAGCAGCAGTAAAGTTCCAGCCCTCGGGATTGATAGAATAGCCGTTCAAAGCATCTTCAGTATCGAAGCTGTTGGTATAAGCCTCGTCCAAAGAGATGGGGGCAGAAGCATCGAAATATTCGATGTTGGCAGAAACAACTTCGGGAGCAATAGCACTTGCGCCATTTGCCGAGAAAGGAACTACTGTATAATAGTATGTGCCCGGCTCAGTAATGTTTGCGTCGCTATATGTGCCTGTGCCTGTTTGAGTGGCACATTCAATAGTGTTAATAAGATTTTGTGAATCCACAATACCTTCTTCGGTAGTAGAGCGATAGATGTATGCACCCACTTCCGATAAAGCATTTCCTTCGCTGTCGGTTGTAGGCCAAGTCCAAGTGAGTTCACTTGCAAGAGTCGATTCGGTAGATTTTGACTCAACGGCAAGATTGGTACAAGCCGAAGGAGTAGGGGCTACAAATGGAACATAAGTGAGACTGAGGTGGCGCACCATCATGATTCCTTCAACGGTTACCACATCATCATATTGAGAAATCATTCTGAAACCTACATAATATGTACCATTGGTAGGTATTTCAAAAGTGTTGGGCTGATATTGATTTCCCATTGGTTTATCTCCGAAATTCTTACCATTAACATAATAGCTTACGGTAGCAACGATATTGTTGAATTGGTTGTCAGTGGCAATAACAATTTCGAAAGCTCTCTTCTTATAGTCGCCACAACGCATATTCAAGCTGGCTTTACCGGTACCGGCCTTCATGTTAAATCCTTGCTTATATGCAAGAATTGTACCCTTCTCGGGGATAGGAGCAACTACGTCCAATTGTGCTACCGGTACAATGGAAGTAGTTCCGGCTTGATAATTGAGCCAGGTCCATTGTGTCTCATTACCTACTTGCACCCAATTTGTGTCGAATGCTTCTTGTGTCTCAAACCCTAGTTCGAGTGTTGTCTCCTGTGCCGATGAAAACAGCCAAGGAACAACTAATAAGATTGATAAAAGAAATGTTCTCATAGTAATTATGAATTAAATGAAACAATTTGAGATTACTATTTTATAACTAATTTATAGACTTCTCCTGCTACATTGACCATATATATGCCGGGATTGACAGGAATGCGCTCTAACTCTGAGGCTCGGCGCGATGTAAGAACCATACCCGAAGTGTTGATGACAGCGAAGTCAAGGCCTTGTGCACCGGTAATGACAATTTCGCGGTCGTTTGCAACAACGCTTATCGATGCGTGTACGTTATCGACATTTGCGGGTGAAACGATAATTTCATTGACGGGAGATTCTCCACGGTCGTAAACGGCCGATACTCCATATTTAATCTCAACGTTATCGGTATCGATGTCGTTCCAACTAAGGTCGAAGATGGGTGTTTCATTGAGCAGAATATCATTGCGATAAACGTTATAACCATTGTTTACAAGGGTCTCGTCGCCGACGGGTGTGTATGTGAGGTCATCGAGGAAGAAGAAGAATGTGCCTCCGATGTGTTCGATGACAAAATACTTGGTGCCTTCGGGGAGATCGTATGTAAATTGTGTCCATGTACCACCTACAGACTGATAACCGAAACTATTGCTTGTTTTGTCATCTAACGAATAGCGTACTTGGAAATACTCGGGAGTTGAATCGTCGAGTGACTTGGCATAGAATGAGATGGTCTGAGCTTCGCCACTAAGCATAGGCGATATCAAACGGTCATCGACCCAACTCTCTTCGCCTATAGTAAATATCGAAATCAGACATTTATCGCCCGAATGTGCTTTGTAGCGATCGGATATTGTCTGGTCGTAGGCAAAGTATTCGTTAGAGAAATCCCATAGAGTAAATGATTGTTTTGAGCCATAAGGTATATTGGGTAATTCTATGTCTTGGAAACCACCAACACCGCAACCATCGGCATCGATGAGTGTGTAATTACCCAATCCTCCGGTCTCCATAGTTGTCCATGCGGGATAGCCCTCAAAATCGTCTGTAATCTGTTGGGCTTGTGTAGGAATGAGAGGTTGTTCCCACTGAAGTTTTATCTCTTCAACATTATTTCTAAATGCTTGCAAATATTCAACCTGCGGATAGTCGTTGTCCTGCAAGTAGAACGAGGCTGCCGAAATAGAGTTGTTGAGGAGGTCGGCATCATCGGCTATAGATACTTCGGCACGATATGTATGTTTGCCAATATCGTTGCGAGTCAATTTGTTGCTAAATGTTATAGTCATATCTTGACCAGCATCGAGTTTGTCGATGCTGTATTGGTCGATTACTTGACTATCGAGATAGAGGTTAACGGTGGCGTTAGTGATGTCTTTATCGCCATTGTTGCTTACGTTAATCTCAATTTCATGTTCAGTTCCGATATAAACATCGGTGTGATTGATGGTATTAACCGCTAAATCTATATCGGCCGGAGCTGCAATCATGATATTATCGACATGAATGAACGTAAGATTTTTAGCCATTCCATCAAAGCCTATATAAACAACTCTACCGGCATATTCCGACAAATCTACCGAAGCCTTGTGCCAACCGGGATTTCCTTGTGCCCATTCGTTGATTGATTTTGAATCGACAGTTTGGAATTCACCATCTCCTTCTCGAACACTGATGCCGAGTATGTTATTGTCGGTGCGTTGTTCGTTCGATTGATTATATACATAGAAGGTCATAATAGGTCTATTGGCATTGAGGCTTATTCGTAGCGTGAATAGACGAGCTCCATTGTCGGGCTCTATTGTCTCCATCAGAGCCAAACCCTCATCATTATCGATAGGCTCTACACCTGTTATCGGGTTGTTTACGTTGAAGCCCCACGATGCGTTTCTGCCTTCGAAAGGCCTTTCTTGCATCATGGTGTGTTGGGGATAACCCGACTTGAAAGACTCGGTAAAGGGGAGGTCGAAAGGTTTTCCAATAGCTGTAAATTTGGTAATTACTGTGGGATTACCTTCTCCTGCCGATGTTTGGGCTCGTACAAAGAAACGCATGAACTCCTGGTTGTCGGTATTCTTTTTAACCACCTTGGTATAAGACAACTCTTTTAAACCGGTGGCATATTCAATTTCATAGTGTTTGCCGGAGTATGAGTCGTAGTAATATTCTCCTACTATATAAGTTATATCGCTGGTATTGAGCGGGAATCCATTGATGTCGCTGACGGGTAATCCCCATGTGATGGTTACTTCGCCATAATTATTGGGATTTTCGGTAACTTCAACAAACTCGACAGCTCCGGGACGATTTATACCTACGTAAGCTACGTCTTCAACGTCGCGAGTGGGCTCGTTGGCTGCTCCAAAGCAACGGACTGTGTATAAATGTATGCCTCGGGTTGTAGTGTGCACGTATTCGATATGCTTACCTCTTTCACCGGGGCCGTTGCTTATTTCAAGACCGTCACAATATATTTTATACTCATAAAAATCGCTTGTCATAGCATTGCCCGCCATGTCGCGGCTGGGTAGGTCGAATGAGATTGTTGCCTCAAGAGCACCTGTGGGGTCGGGGAGGATTGCAAAATTCTCTACATGGGCAGGATAAGTATCCGGTATTTTGGCGCTGATATTTATGTTGTCGATGAAGAGTTCTTTGGCAAGTTGAGGCTTGCTGATGGCATGCCATGCTATGTAGTAAGCACCACTTTCGGGCACTGTAAACCAGTCTTTCAACAGCACTTCGTTACCAAGAGTGCCTTGCACGACATAAGGTTGCACAATGGTGGTTGTAAGTGCTTCGATTGTAGGTGCTGTACCCAGTAGTACTTCGATAGCATTGTCGTTCATGTGATTTTCGTCGGCGCCCTCGAGCCATGTTAGGAAATCGATTTTATAAAAATGACCTTTCTCTAAGTGTATGGCCGGGGTTATGAAATACTCGTTGTGAGTGTCGCGTGTGAATGCAAAACTTCGCATAGCTTGGCGAAGGGGAAGATATGACCATGTATTGCCCGTTAAGTCGGGGTTTATTATGGTGTATTCTGCAATTTCTTCTTCTGTGTCGAACTTTGTTGAATAGGGTGCTTCGAGCAGCTTGGCCGAAATTGCTGTAGCTTGTCCTGTAATATCTGACGAGGTGGGTACAACCTTGAATGAGACAGCGGTTCCTGTCGCAAAAGTAACATCAATATTATATTGTTGTCCGGGACTGGGATTTGCCAAGGTGCTAATCAGCTCGTTGTCTTGATATACTTCTATTTTGTCGAGTGAGGTCAAAGCAGTTCCTTCAACATTCTTAGAAGGTGCTGTAAAAATAAGTGATGCTTTACCCGGGGTGGCACCATATACGATGTGCAAATCGTTTATTGCAGTAGGTGTTGCTCCTGATATCTCGGCTATCGATATGGAACTGATTCCCATATCATCGAATGAGTTTTCTCCTGTAGGGTCGAGCGAACGGATACCAAAGAAAACGTTGCCACTCTCCGATGGGGTATAGAATGCAGTGTATGTCTCGGGGAACATGTGGTTGAAAATGATTGCCGGCATAACCTCATCGGTCATATATTCTATGCTATTAGACTTGCCTGCTTTTATTTCAAACTGTACATTTGAAGGAATAAGATCGGCGCATAATGCATCTACATCAATGCGATATGTCTTGCCCGATTCAAGAATAAGTCCAGGGGTAATCAGCCAGTCATCACCTCTTCTTGTTGTAGAAAAATAGGTAGAAACGCCATGCTTAACTTCCGAGCCGGTAGTAACTACATTCCATACATTGTAGTCCTTATCATCGTCTATGATGGTAAACTCGTTCAATGCACCTATATTAATAGATGGTATAAAGGGTGTTGAGTTGTTTAATGAAACGGCCGATGTTACATATAGTACTTGCTCTCCGGTGCCATCGTTATACTTTATATTGTACTGGTAGATTGCATGCTCATCTAATGAAAAGTCGGTATCCAGTGCTTGTGTTGATGTTATATTGGTAGCAATCTCTTTGTTATCGTTCATGCGGACAACGCTGTAAGTAACGTTCGGGTCGGTATGTGCTCTCCAACTGATACTTATGCCTTGTCCCGGAACGAAAGTGGCCGGAGCATAGTAGTTTTTGCCATAAAAATTACCCTCTTCATCTTTTTCGTAATTGGGGCTTCTCGATGGCTCGGCATTGGCACTTATTTCAACAGATGTTTTTGCGGTACTTGTCTTTTCATCAATCTTACAAACTACTGTATATGAATATAGTCCGGCTGTAGAGACATTGTCGGTGTATGTCAGAACCGAACTCGGTTGTTGGTCGCTCCACTCTTTTATAATGCAATTGCCTCTTAAAAGAGTTACATTAGATATATTGTCCAAATTATTATCCAACAAGTCTTGAGAGGGGAGCTTGAAACTGATGGTAACGTTCTTACTGCTTGGCACTGCCGTGAATTCTTCAGCCTCTTTGAGCGGTGTAATTCCATTGTACTCCTCTATGATAATGTCATCAATGGCAAAGTAGCTAATAGCTCCACCACCACTATCTTTTATTCCCAAATATGGTTTTGTGGCATCACCTACAAAGATGGCCTCTACAGCGGCGGGACGTGATGTGGTAGAAAATATAGGTAGAGGTGCTACTCTGAGTATTGTGTTTTTTTCGGCAGAGGCATTAGCCGAAGCGTACATGGCCAACTCGGCCGCCGAAACAGCATCGGCTTTGCCTTGAGAGCCGACTACTACCGATGCTCTGTAGAGTTTACCGGTCTCTATTTCTAAGGCCGAAGTCCACACTGTTGCATGGACATTGCGAACTGCATCGGAACTGCTCTGTTTACAACGAAAAACAGAGTTGTCCGAATACTTGTAAGTCTGCCATTTGGAAGATGACGAATTACTTTCATTGAGAACTGTGACTGTGGAGATGTTGTCACATGTGTTGTGATAAGGAAGCGGTGTAGCTCCTATCATGTTGGTCGCTACTCCAATGAGTGCTACAACGAGCAAAATTTGCGATTGAAATCTCATACGTATTCGGATTTTTGATTTTGTAATGCCCAAAATTAATATACATAAGTGTTTAATGATATATTTTACGAATAGACTTTGAATAGACAAGCGTGTTATAATGGCATATTTTCGATATTTTATAGTTTTATTTCAAATATTCTGAATTTTATGGTGTCTCAGAAGTCAGTAGCTTTGCCTTGGAGTAAATAATAAGTCAATAGACAAAATTTATCACTGCGAAAGCCTTATTTCTGTAATGAGATGAAGGCTCTTTGTGGGGTAAGATGGATAACTATTTGTTAAAAAAATAAGATAATAGTGTTGAGTTCATAAATTATTCCTTACCTTTAGCAGTATGAAAAGAATTGCTTTAATATTTCCGTTTTTTTTGGTCTTTTTTTCGTGCCAGCACCATCGGGTTATAAGGGAATCCAATCCATGGCCCACCACTGAAATTGCAGATGCCGATTCGCTTATACTTCAACTTCACTACGCATTTGACAATGGCTTGTCCGATGAGACGATAATGAGTTTGTCGGGAAGGTTGAAAAAACTCTCGGCCGAAAATAACTCCAATAAACTTCTGTATGCGGCTTCGTGCTATTGGCAATCTCGGTTTCTTACAAGGTCGGGCTACTTTGAAGAGGCTACAGCCGTGACTCGCGATGGTATGGCTCGAATAGACTCAATTCAGCATACATATTATTATTATAAGTTGCGGTCAGGGCTTGAGCGCACAGTGCCGTCGGTTGGCTATCGATACCGCACTGCTATGGAAAATCTTAACTATTTTCGTAGCATAGGCGACTCTCTCTCGGTAGCTCACTCTCTTGTGACATTAGGAAATTTACTTCGCCCGATTAATGAGTTTAAGAAGGCCGAAGTGTTTTTTCGACAGGCCGGTGAGATATGGAGAGAGGCCGGAATGGAAAGAAACTATTTTAATAATCAGATTAATATAGCTTTGTGCCTTCAAGGGGAGGACGAAGATAAACTAAATCGGCAGCTTATAGAGTCTCCCATTATTAAGGCCGATACGGCAGCTTATACTCTACTACTTCGAAACATTGCAACAAGTGCGTTGGAGAATGGTGATAGTATTACCGCCTTTGAGTTGAGTCGTAGAGCGCTCAATATTATAGGCGAGGATAGTAAGTTTGCTGCCAATGCTGCTGTATTGCACTCGGTTGTGGGGCTCGAGTTGGTAAACCGCAAAGACTATGAAGGTGCCATGACATCTGCTCGACAGGCGTTGCATATGAGTGACAGGCCTATAGAGAAATATGCCGTTTTCTTTGTCCTATATTCTGCCTCTCAGATTTTCAGCGCATGCAACCATAAAGACTCTGCAATGATTTTGCTGAATAAAGCGCTCGATATCAGATCCGATGGTGAATTTGAGCTTAATAATATAGCACTTAGTATAGAAGAGGGTCGCCATGCCCTTATGCAGCTGCAATTTGATGCCGAATTGCGTGCAATGCGCCAACAACAATTGTGGCTGGCTATAGTTTTTGTGCTCATTATTATAATGTTGTGTATTGCATTTGTACTCAATCGCATTATCCGCATCAGACGTATGAAAGAGCAGATGGCATTAACAGAACTCAAAGAGTCACAATCGCGCCTGGCTCGCGAATCGCTCATGTTTGAACAGAATGAATCGTTGATAGACCGACTGAAAAAGGAGATTGAGAAAGAGCGGGAAGATGGTCATATCTCACAGGCTGCAGCAACACATCTGCTATCTACACTCAGTGTCCATATTGCCGACCGCACCGAGCATCAAGCTTTCCTTGATGTTCATGACCATATGCTACCGGGTTTCTCTGCCAAACTAAAAGCCGATTATCCCGATCTCACCGAGCATCAAGTAAAATTGGCGGCTTACATCAGTGCCGGAATGAGTAATGCCCTGATAGCTAAATTGCTCAATATTACTCCGGCCTCGGTGCGCACACTGCGGTATAGAATGCGTAGTAAGTTTGCCCTTGAACGCAACGACTCTTTAGAAGAATTTCTACGCAAGTATGCAACCTAATAATGGTATGCGGCATGAAAAAATATTTCACGATAATTCTATATTTTCTATCATTCTATAAAATAGGCCACATTGTAGAGATAGAAATTAAATGAGTTTATTTCTTCTTCTCTTACCTTTCATTATCTTTGTACCTTGAAAAATATTGCCATGTAATTGTATGACAAACCATATCTCTTAGGTGCTAAATTACCCAAGCAAATCTTATTGATATCTCGGGTAAAATTTGTGTGGGGTATGAAATGAAATTGTTGTTTGATGCAGGTGTTTGTTATGCAAGATACATCGATATTAGCCCGATTGGGCCGTAATATTTAACGGACTGATTAATATTCAATTGTAAGAAAATGAAGATAATAGCAGTAGGCTGGAATTATAGAGCTCACAATACCGAGATGGGGCGTCAAGAGGAGAGTGCCTATCCGGTTGTATTTCTTAAGCCCGAGACGGCATTGCTCAAAGATGGCAAACCACTTTTTTTGCCACCCTATAGCAATCGCATAGAGCATGAAGCAGAGATAGTGGTACGTATATGTCGTGTGGGAAAAAATGTGGCACCTCGTTTTGCACATCGTTACTATGATGCTGTTACGTTGGGGGTCGATTTCACAGCACGCGATTTGCAACAACAATTGCGTGAGGCTGGAGCTCCTTGGGAGTTGGCTAAGGGCTTTGATGGATCGGCTGCTATTGGTACATGGATTCCTAAAGAAGAGGTTGCGTTGGAGACAGGAATTGACTTTAGTCTGCAACTCAATGGCAATACAGTGCAGGTAGGCAATACTCGCGATATGATACATAGCATAGACAATATTATCGCTTATGTAAGCCGTTTCTTTACCCTCAAAATGGGCGACTTGCTTTATACCGGAACACCAGCCGGTGTTGGGCCTGTAGCTATAAATGACCATGTGACAGGCTATATAGGAGATAAAAAAGTATTGGAATTCAACATAAAATAAGATTATATATGACACTCTCGCGTTACAATTATTATTCGCTGCTATGTTGCGTGATAATACTGACAAGTGTGCTGTGTGGTGCGTTGCAAGTACAGGCTCTGCCGGTTTCGCACTATGCCGAACAGTCTGTTTTGAGTAGTGGCCGATGGGTAAAGATTGCTACAACCGAGCGTGGTGTTCATCGCATAGATGCAGCTACATTGCAACAATGGGGCTTCACCGATGCTTCGGCAGTGAGTGTTTATGGCAAAAATGGTTACATGTTGCCCGAGACCTTTAGTGAGGTTGATGGTGATGACTTGCAACCTATTGCGGTATATGTCGAGAATGGCGATTTGTACTTCTATGCTACCGGAAGTACACAGTGGACCTACGATGCAAGTACTTCTTATTGGCATCATACCAATAATTGTTATTCCAATATCTCCTATTATTTTCTAACGCAAGATCGCACACCTATCCATTTGCAAAGTAGGGTTACCGATGTGTGTGAAGGAACAAGTATAACCTCGTTTGATGAATATGCTTTACACGAAAATGAGGATATATGTATTGGCCAGACCGGCCGTCTGTATCTTGGCGAGGATCTTATCAATAACAACTCTCTGACATTCAACCTTCCCGGTGTGGAGGGTGATAAGATGACACTGCACATTGCTTTAGGAGCCAACGCTTCGACAACACGTACACTCATTCCGCATTATAATGGCTCGGCCTTGTCTCCCACAATGGTTGTAGGAGCTTCCGACTCATATACCTATCTCAAGGAGGCCAACAACTACTATACAGTAGCGGCTGCAGACGAGTTTACATTGTCGTTTACCTCCAAAGGAGCCGGCTCTATCAAGAGTTATTATCTCGATTTTGTACGCATGTTTTATACTCGTAGTCTTGTACTCAATGATGCTCAAATGCAGTTCCGCAGTACGCAACAAAGTGGCGATTACTATGCCTTAGATGTTGCCAATCGTCATGCCAATAACATACGAGTATGGGATATAACCGATACCGAGGCTCCTGTTTTGCAACAAACTGCAATTGTCGATGGTAAAGTGACTTTCAAGCCCCAAGAAGAGGATCTGTTACTTAAAGAGTATGTTGCATACGACATAACCGATACCCTTGCCATACCCCAATTTGTGTGTCAGGTAGAGCCTCAAAATTTGCATGGAATAGACTATATTCCCGATATGGTAATTATCTCTACTCGATACTTTATGAAAGAGGCCGAACGTATAGCGCAGATACACCGTGATACCGACAATATGAAGGTGCTGGTGTGTGATCAGTTGTCGGTTTTCAATGAATTTTCGGGTGGCATACCCGATGCTACTGCTATACGTCGCCTGATGAAGATGTTCTACGACCGAGCGCAAGCCGGTTATGGTAGCGCACCTCGTTATTTGTTGCTGTATGGACGCAGTTCGTATAACAACCGAGCTATAGCCCCCAATATGCACAACGAGGATAATATGTTGCTTGTCACCTACCAGTCGGAGACCAGTACCGACCAGCGTTATTCGTATGTCTCCGATGATTACTTTGGTATCCTTGGCGACAATACCGGCTATGATATATCGATGGAGAAGATAGACTTGGGTATAGGTCGTATGCCTATCAAAAGCCTTGAGGAGTCGAAGAAGGTCTATAACAAGTTGGTAAAATATATGTCGCAAAAGCCATCGAATAATATGTGGAAGAACAAAGCTTGCTTTATAGGTCTCAATGGCGATAATAATCTTCATGTGCATCAGATGAATACCGTTTCGCTTGAGTCGGTAGAGAACGAACAAGAGCACATTGTGCCCGATAAGGTATATCTCAATGCCTATAACTCGCGCCCCGGAGCCGAGTTTGAGGGCGCTCAAGAGCAAATCTTCAGAGATCTTGAAGAGGGTGCATTTATATATAGCTATATGGGACATGCCGGGCATGTGTCGTTGGGTAGCAACCTTATAGGTATCAATCATGCCAAGAGTATGCGCAATGACTACTGGCCGGTATTTATCACTGCTACTTGCGATGTGTGTCCTTTCGATAAGGACGAAAACTCGGTAGGAGAGGAGTTATTCCGTAACGATCAAGGTGGTTTCATAGCTTTATATACCACCACTCGCACAGTCTACACCAATGGCAATGAGGATATAAATCGCGAGCTGTTGCGTGAACTTTTTGTCCCGGCAGCCGATGGTAAAATACGTTTGGGCGATGTGATGCGCCGTGCCAAGGAGTCTCTGTTATATAACGAAAAGGGTAATCTTGTAAGCGACCCTAATAAACTCAAATATTGTCTAATTGGCGATCCTGCTTTGGCGTTGCCTTTGCCTACCTATCGCATCGAAATAGAGCGTATTAATGGAGTGGATATGGTCGATAATGTCATCGTGAAAACACCTGCCAATAGCGAAGTGACTCTTGTGGGTAAAATATATAACGAGGCGGGAGAGTTTGTGCCCGACTACAATGGTACGCTATGCTATGAGGTATATGATGCTGAAGTAGATTTGGCTGCCCAAGAGTCTATTACAACTCCCGGCGGAAATATTACTATAAAAGAGAATTTCGGATTGCGACAATACAAATTGGTGGTTGCTGCCGACACGATTGTCGATGGTTGTTTTACAACAAAATTCCGCATGCCTTCGCAAACATTGCAGAGCGATACAACCGGTCTTATTACTCTCTATGCCTACAATACCGACATGAACATAGAGGCAGCCGGTTTCAGTAAAAACATACACGTATATGGTGTTGATGATGCTGTGGCAGATGCTACAGCTCCCACTATAGATAATATTTGGATTGGTGATGACACATTTAGCGAGGGCGATGTGGTAGCCCCCAACAGTCTATTCCATTGCGATGTGAGTGACAATGAGAGTGGTATAACCAATAATGAGGTGGCGTTGGGTCGCAGTATGATATTGCTCATCGATGGCAGGGTTGTATGTAATGACTTGTCGGGCTATTATAGCCCTATAAAGGGTAGTGCCCAAGGTAGTATCGATTATACTCTCAAAGGTCTTGAGGCTGGTATGCACACAGTCACAATCAGATTGTTTGACAATGCCGGTAATGCATCTGAGGCTACTATATCTTTTGTCATCAACGAGATAGTGAGTCCACAATATGAGTTGCATATTGCCGAGGATCCTGTAATTGACAAGGCATCGTTGAGTATCGACGGTGTAGTCGAGGAGAGCATGATTGTTCGTTATGTTGTTGTGGAACGAGCTACCGGACGTGAAGTGTGGTCTGTAGAGACTCCTGCAACAGAGATTGTGTGGGATATGACTACATCGTATGGCAAAGCCCTGCCCGGTGAGTACATGGTATATGCCCTCGTAGGAGTTGGCGACAATAAATTTGTCACTGAGCAGAAAAAAATAATTGTCTTGGGGCAATAAATCATATAAAATGTGGTTATATATAAGTGACTTTATCTCCAAATAAAAATAGAATTGCATGAATAAGACAAGAAAAATATCGGTCATAGCACTCTTCATGGTAACGCTTTATGCCATCAATGTGTATGGACAGGGAGAGGTAGTAAGACAATTCAATCCGGTCAATACCGGAGCTACATCGCTCACAATTGCACCCGATGCGCGAGGTGCCGGTATGGGTGATATAGGTGCGGCTACCGACCCCGATGTAAACTCTCAGTTTTGGAACGCTTCGAAGTATGCATTTGCCTACAGCGATGCAGGTATAGGTTTGTCATACACACCTTGGTTGAGTAAACTTGTCAATGACATCTACTTGGCCAACCTTAGTGGCTATTTGAAGTTTGGCGAGGGTAGTCCCCAAGCTGTCAGTGCTTCGTTGCGCTATTTCTCATTGGGTAGTATTATTCTTACCAACCAGAATGGTGATGAAGTAAATTCAATCAATCCCTTTGAGATGGCAGTAGATGTGGGTTACTCACGTAAGTTGTCGGAGAGTTTTTCAATGGGTGTAGTATTGCGCTATATCTATTCCGACCTCGGTTTTCAATATGACGAGAGCGGAAGTGCCACAGGAAGTGTCAAGGGAGCTTCGGCCTTTGGCGCCGATATTTCATGGTATCACACTTCATATCCTATTATTGCCCGCAACGAGTGTCAGTGGACATGGGGTATGAATATCTCGAATATCGGTTCGAAACTTGCCTATGATAATGGTAATGAGCCGGCATTCTTGCCTACTAACCTCAAGTTGGGTACAACTTTCTTGTTTCCCATAGCCGACAAGAATACCATGTCGATTAATTTCGATGCCAATAAGTTGTTGGTACCCACTATGCCACAAGAATATCAATTCAGAAATGAAGATGGTACAATTGATACCGATGCTTACAATGCAGCTCGTGAAGAATATTATGCCATGTCGCCCTTTGAAGGTATTGCCAAGTCGTTCTACGATGCACCCGGAGGTTTTGCCGAAGAGTTGCGTGAGATAAACTTCTCTGTAGGTATTGAGTACTCATACAACCGTCAGTTCTCACTTCGTGCCGGTTACTACTACGAAGACGAATATAAAGGCAACCGCCAATTTTTCTCGTTTGGTGCCAGTTTTGCCTATAGCGTATTGCAAGTAGATGCTGCCTATCTCTTGGCAACAGCAGCTTCGAGTCCGCTCGACCAAACATTGCGCTTCACCTTGTCGTTTGACATGGAAGGAATAAAGAACTTGATAAAATAAAAATACAACTCCTATGAAAATAAGAGTGGGTATGGGATATGACGTACACCGCCTTGTCGAAGGTCGCGACCTTTGGCTGGGCGGTGTACGCATTGAGCACACTGCCGGTTTGCTGGGACACTCAGATGCCGATGTGTTGATACATGCGTTGTGTGATGCATTGTTAGGAGCTGCCAATATGCGCGATATAGGTTATCACTTCCCCGATACTGCCGGCAAATATGCAGGTATCGATAGTAAGATATTGTTGCGTGAAGTGATTGCTTTGCTTGCCGAGAAGGGCTATCGTGTGGGTAATGCCGATATGACCATCTGCGCCGAGCGCCCCAAACTTAATCCTCATATACCGGCCATGAAAGAGGCGTTGGCCGAGTGTATGGGCATTGATGTAGAGGATATTTCTATCAAAGCTACTACAACCGAGAAGTTAGGCTTTACAGGTCGCGAAGAGGGTATATCGGCTTACGCTGTTGTGTTGATAGAAAAATAGGCGTTTGGTATGCAGCTTCTCCAGAATATATCGGATATAATGAGCCTACTCGACCGTCACCCTCGACGTTGCAAGTGGGGCATGGTGGTGTTTGCCTTTGTCTATTATCTGCTCATATCATTGCAAGGCCTCGATTATGCCGATGAGGGTTTCTCGCTTACTTTCTATCAGAATATCTTTACACACCCGGCCGATGTAGAGTATCTCTTTCTCTACTACCTTACCGGCTTGATAGGAGGCGTGTGGGAGATTTTATTTGGCTGGCTGGGTACATACGGCTATCGCATACTTTTTGCGCTTACATCATGTGGTATTGTGCTTACCACATTTGCCATACTTCGTCCTTACTTCAAGCCCTCGGTTATCGTGCTGAGTACGTTGGCTTGTGTATTATGGCCGGGACTGTGTCTATATTATTTCAACCACGATTGCCTCACCATATTGTTGTTCCTACTCACTATTCTTGCTATGCAACGCGGACTGGGGGGAAACAAAGTGGCTTGGTATCTCATGGGAGGCTTGATTGTGCTCAATGGTATGGTGCGACTTCCCAATTTTGCGCTGGCTATACTCTTTTTTGTTCCGTTTGTCGAGGCTGCGTACAGAGAGAATTACTACAATGCATTTCATAACGCACTGCGCATACTTGGAGGTATGATAATTGCCTCGGGAGTAATGTTGGTAGTAATGCTCGCCTTACAGCATCTGTCGGTGTGGTTCTCCTCAATCGGTTCGCTTTTTGTCATGAGTGGCGACTCCTCCGATACACACAATCTGCAGCGACTCATAGGTAGTTATACATATACCTATAAAGCCATAGTAACAAGTTCGTTGTATGTATTTCTGGTATGTCTTATATATATTGTTGCTACACAATATGTCAAATTGCGAGGCAATAAGTTGATAGCAGGAGCTATATGTGTGGCTATTTTGTATGCTTTGCTTACACGTAATATATATGCCATGTGGGGAGCCGTAACTGCCGCAAGCCTTATTTATGCATTCTGTAACCGGAGCGATTGCAATGTGATGATAATGGCACTGTCGGCTCTTGTTATGCTTGTGGTGATACCCATTGGAGGCGACTCATACAACAATATAAGCAACTCTTGCATGTGGTTGGGTATGCCTTTGCTCATTGATCTTATGCGTCGTCCACTCAAGTTGAAGATTACTATTGACGATGCTCGTGAGCAACGATATGGCATTACTATAGATGAAAGTACATCGCGCGATATCAGTTTGATAGCCGGTGTGGCCTTTATATTCTTTGTTGCAACGCATAGCGTATGCTACTTTGACGATGGTAGTCGATTGGAGAAGTTGTATCGTCCGCAAGTTGCTACAGTTGCCACAACCTATACCTCGCACCAACGAGCACAACTGACCGATTGCATTGTGACTGCTACACTCAAACATCGCATGCCGGGCAACTATCTGCTCATCTTCGATAATGCGCCTATGTTGCACTATCTTACCGGCATGCAACCCTATTTAGGCTCTCCGTGGAGTACTTTCTGGGGGGCTGATATGTTTCAGCGACAACTCTATGATGCCGAACATAGTCCGCGCCAGTTGCCTTTGATAGCAATTCCTCATTTCTATTACCGCGACCTTTCGCATACCGATTATCTCAATGCCATAGAGCACCCCGAACTGCATGCCAAGGCCAATGCCTTAATCGAATTTATGCAACGCCATGGGTACTATGAAGCCTATAGTGATGCTTACATTACACTGTATAAAGTGCCTCAATAAACAATTGGTAAAATAGGATAAAAAAACGGGCCTCCGAAAGAGAGACCCGTGTTCAGTTTATATCTTATTACTTATCAGCACTTGCCGGGGCAGGTGGGTTTGATTTGCTTGAAGAAGTCATTGCCTTTGTCATCTACGAGAATAAAGGCGGGGAAATCAACAACTTCGATTTTCCAAATAGCCTCCATGCCAAGCTCGGGATACTCAAGGCACTCAACTTTCTTGATGCTGTTCTGAGCCAAGATAGCGGCCGGGCCACCTATACTGCCAAGATAGAAACCTCCGTGTTTGTGACAAGCGTCGGTTACTTGTTGGCTGCGGTTACCCTTGGCAATCATTACCATCGAGCCACCATTTGATTGGAACAAATCTACGTATGAGTCCATACGGCCTGCTGTTGTGGGACCGAATGAGCCCGAAGCCATACCGGCAGGAGTCTTGGCGGGACCAGCATAGTAGATGGGGTGATTTTTCAAGTATTCGGGCATAGGCTCGCCGGCATCGAGACGCTCTTTGATCTTGGCATGAGCGATGTCGCGACCTACAATGATAGTACCATTGAGCGACAGACGAGTAGCTACAGGATACTTGGTGAGTTCGGCCAATATTTCGTTCATGGGGCGGTTGAGATCGATACGTACAGCATCGCCTTCGCCTGCTTGGCGCAACTCCTCGGGTATAAGGGTCGAAGGTTGATCGTCGAGACGCTCAATCCACAATCCGTCTTTGTTGATTTTGGCCTTGATGTTGCGGTCGGCCGAGCAAGATACACCCATACCTACAGGGCAAGATGCACCATGACGAGGCAGACGTATGATGCGAATGTCGTGAGCAAAGTATTTACCACCAAATTGAGCACCGAAGCCCGATGCTTGTGCTGCAGCCAATACCTCTTTCTCGAGTTCTACATCACGGAAGGCTTGTCCCCACTCGTTACCCTCGGTAGGAAGGCGGTCGTAGTACTTGGCCGAAGCCAATTTAACGGTCTTGAGGTTGGTCTCGGCACTTGTACCACCTATAACAAAAGCAATGTGATAGGGCGGACAAGCAGCGGTACCCAAGGTCTTCATCTTCTCAACGAGGAAGGGAACGAGTGTCTTGGGATTGATAAGAGCTTTGGTCTCTTGATAGAGATATGTTTTGTTGGCCGAGCCACCACCTTTGGCAATAAACAAGAAGTTATACTCGTTGCCATCTGTGGCAAAAAGGTCTATTTGAGCGGGAAGGTTACAACCGGTATTCACCTCGTCATACATGTTGAGAGGAGCGTTTTGTGAGTAACGAAGGTTCTCCTCGGTGTATGTCTTGTATATACCCAACGAAAGAGCCTCTTCGTCTCCACCACCAGTCCATACTTGTTGGCCTTTTTTACCCATTACAACGGCAGTACCGGTGTCTTGGCAGAAGGGGAGTACGCCTTTGCAAGCAACCTCGGCATTGCGCAACATGGTGAGTGCTACAAACTTGTCGTTGTCGCTGGCCTCGGGGTCGTGAAGAGCCTTGGCTACCATCTCGTTGTGTTCGCGACGCAACATGAACGATACATCGCGCATGGCTGCATTGGCAAGTTTGGTGAGAGCCTCGGGTTCTACTACCAATATTTCGTGTCCATTACATTCACTTACCGATACGTGTTCCTTAGTCAATAGGTAATACTCCGTTTCATCGGGTTTTACGTTGGGGAACATCGGCTGATACTTAAAAGGTTTTGTTGCCATAACTATTTGTATTATTAGGTTTTTATCACATGTGGTGCAAAGATAAAAAATAAATCTGTTTAATGTGTATCAAGCCGGTAAAGTTTTATTGCGATGTGTTGATATATATTGTCGATGGGGGTAGCGTGAGATGCGTAGAGATACTTATATATTTATAAGTAATTTGTCAAATAGGTCGATGTTATGTGCTTAGTTGTAAAGTGCTGTTTGCAAAATACAAGTTAGCAATGTGTGTATAATTAAAAGACTTGAAACATAGGTAGATAGCAGAGTAAAATAAATAGAGAAAATTTTCCGAATTTATTTGTTTTTTTTTTACCTTTCGCTATATTTGCAGTTGCTTCTTTGGCAGATGTTTTAGCAACCTGTGTCGAAGATGTAATAAGAAGAATTTATTATTAATTATTAATACTGTGAATATAAACACTTTAAAGAAATTATTATGGCGAGAAAATTGAAAATTCGCGACCTAACATTGCGCGATGGTCATCAATCGCTTTTTGCAACTCGTTTGCAAAGTAAGCATGTAGAGCAAGTTATCGAAGACTACAAAGAGGCAGGTTTCTATGCAATGGAAGTTTGGGGTGGTGCAGTGCCCGATTCAGTAATGCGTTACCTCGATGAGAGTCCATGGACACGCCTTAGCTCTATCAGCAAAGTTATAGAAGGACGTTCTTATCTTACAGCTCTTTCGCGTGGACGTAACCTCTTTGGTTATGCACCTTATCCCAATACTGTTATCGATGGTTTCTATAAAGAGGCCGTTAAGCAAGGTCTTGGCATCATGCGTGTATTTGATGCTCTCAATGACCTCAACAACGTTGAGAGTTCTATCAAGAAAATCAACGAAGTTGGTGGTATTGCCGATGGTGCAGTATGTTATACAGTAGATCCCAAACCGGCACAAAATGCAGCACCCGAGAAGGTGGGTTTCTTTGCTCGTCTCTTTGGTAAGAAGGCCGCTCCTGCCGAGATGAAGAAGATCTTTACCGATGAGTATTTCGTAGAGAAAGCTAAGGGTATGGAGGCTATGGGTGCCAAGATTATCACACTCAAAGATATGGCCGGTCTTGTAAATCCCGCTCGCGTTACAACCCTTATCCCCGCTTTGAAAAAAGCTGTCAGCGTACCTGTTGATTTCCACACACACTGTACTCCCGGTTACGGTCTTGCATCGTCATTAATGGCTGTTATACATGGAGTAGATATTCTCGATACCAACATTTGGTACTTCGGTGGTGGCTCTGCAGCTCCCGCTATCGAGCTTATATATGTATTCTGTCAAAAGTTGGGTATAGAGTTGGAAGCTAACATGGAGGCTGTAGGCCGTATTCGTGTAAAACTCGAGGGTATTCGTCGCGACTTGGCCGACTTTGACTTGAATAAAGACAAATTCCCCCGCGCATTCGATCCTCTCAAAGACACTCTCCCTGCTGAGGTAGATGCTCAATTTGACAAAGCAATTGCTGCTGCTAAGGCTAACAACGAGGCTGAGTTGCTTGATGCTTGCCACGCTATTGAGGCTTACTTTGGTTTCCCCAAAGCTAACGAAATCGTGAAGAATGCCGAGGTTCCCGGTGGTATGTACAGTAACATGGTAGCTCAATTGAAGAGTCTTGGTGCAGAGGACGTATTGAACGATGCTATGGCTCTCATTCCCGAGGTGCGTCGTGCAGCAGGTCTTGTTCCTCTTGTAACTCCTACTTCACAAATCGTAGGTGGTCAGGCTGTGAGCCTTGCTATCGACCGCAAGAAAGGCAATCCCGACTACACAATGGTAAGTAACCAATTTATCAACCTTATCAAGGGTGAGTATGGTAAGACTCCCGTTGCTATCGACCCTGCTTTCCGTGAGAAGATTACCGGTAGTGCTATTGAGAAGCCTTACGATATCAATGCATATCAAGCTCCTGCCAATCCTACTTTGCCCGAGTTTGGTGGCGTGAAATTGGCCAAGGACGAGAGCGATTATCTCTTGCTCCAACTCTTCCCCACTGTAGGTGCTACATTCTTGCGCAATCGTCGTGCCGAAGAGTATGCTGCTGCTCCCAAAACTGAGGTTGTAGAGGAGAAGAAGGCTGCCGAAGAACCCATTACAGGTCCTGTACAAAAGATACCTATGGGTGGTAACATCATCTCTATAGCTGTGCAACCCGGAGATGCAGTGAAGAAAGGTCAAGCATTGCTCGTTTATGAGGCAATGAAGATGGAAAATACCGTTACAAGCGAGCGCGAAGGCGTTATCAAACGCATCTTTGTTCAACCCGGACAAGTTGTTGCTACAAATGCTGTATTGGTAGAGTTTGAAGGATAATAGATAGTAACTCAATGATAAACGCCCTGCATGATCAACATGCAGGGCGTTTTCTTATGGTGTACAGGGAATAATCAGTGTATTGTTACCATTGTTGCACCAAAGCCGTATTCGCGGAACGATGCATCTTGGCAACTATACTCTTTGTAGCGTGTGCGCAGTTCGTCGAGAATGGCGCGACGCAGTGTGCCTTCGCCCTTGCCGTGTATGAATACTATGCGTTGTCCTTTGTGGTGCTTGTGCTCGGCCAATACTTTGCGGAAAGTATCCATTTGGTACTCAAGCATCTCGCCATTACTCATACCCGCGGTGTTGTCGAGTAGCGCATTGATGTGCAAATCTACTTCAATAATCTCTGCAGCTTGTTGTTTGGGCTTGCTCACGTGAGGACGATTGATCGAGGCCGAGGCGTTCTTCTCGCTCATGGCACGAGCCAGATCGTCGGTATTTACTACCAAAGGACGTATGGGAGTGTCGTTCTTTACCAAGTCCAAAATAAGTGCAGGCTCGTCATAGTATAGGTTGTCGCGGAAACTGTGTAGCTTGTATAGGCGCACGGGGTCGAAGCGCATCTCTATGCCACCGGGATTCTTGGCGGCGAAGTGCTTGCCTTGCTTGAATGCGATGTATTGAAAACCTATGCGTTGCAATGAGTTTACGTCTTGTTGTTGCAATTCCTCCAGCTCCATCTGAGTGTTGGGCTCTATCACGCCGGCGTGTCGTGTGCGCCAGCCCGCATCGTCGCGACTCGTAAAGGTGAAGTATAGGTAGTAGTTGCTATCGTTTACCAAGCAGATGTCGTAGGCTGTTGTGTTGAGGTGCTTGGGCTCGTGAGGGATAATTGCCAATGCAATATTCAGTTGTTCGCCTTCGGGAGTCTCCTCTATAGACTCGAGCTGTGGCATGGGAGAGGGGGTGCTCTTTTTACTCTCCTCCTTGCTGAAAGTAGCAGCAGTAAAGATAGTTTTCACTTCGGGCTGCTTCTTCTCAGGTTTGGCCGGCTCAACAACTACACACTCGCGTGTGAGAATAGGTGTCTCAAATCCGTCCGGCTCTTCAACGTAAGCCATATCGCCACTTATTTTGCGTACGATACCTCCGCCTACTGCATTGAGAAATCGTACTTTGTCGCCAATATTCAATGTTGCCATAATTGTTTGTTTTTTGTCACGACAAAGATACACAGAAACGAGCGAGAAATATGAAGTTTACTTCAATATTTTTCACAGCGAGTGCAGGCTATCTTCGAGGTTTACCTCAAAGAAACGAAAATGTAGTTGTATGGTGTTTTTTAATAGTGCATTTTTGCAATGATTTATAATAGTTTGGCTATCCTCAATGTGTGTTAAAAGATGCAAACTTATGAATTTGATGCATTATTTTGCTATGTGTAGTTGTCAAATTGGGTATTAATAATTATCTTTGCGCATGTAAATTCTATTCTGGTAATTTAGATTAGGTGGAATCGTTTTATAGGACACATAGCTATTTGGTGGAGCACTTGGGTAATCCTATCCGACGCGAGTTGATGCGCGAAATAGATTGGTCGCATCGTCTCATCGGTATCAAGGGTAGCCGAGGGGTGGGCAAGACGACATTTTTGTTGCAGTATGCTCGCGAACATTCGAGCCTACAAGACCGTAAGTGTCTTTATATCAATCTCAATAATCTCTATTTTACCGACCACTCGCTCGAGGAATTTGCAACGGTGTTCTATGCGCAGGGTGGCAGAACGTTGCTGATAGACCAAGTATTTAAGTACCCGGGTTGGAGCGAGGCCTTGCGTGCTTGCTACGACACATTGCCCGAGTTGCAGATTATCTTTACGGGATCTACCGTCATGCGACTCAAGGAGGAAAATCCTTTGCTTGATGGCCTGGTGGCATCGTACAATCTGCGAGGTTTTTCGTTTCGTGAGTATCTCAATATCAAGGCCGGAATGTCATTCCGTCCATATACGTTCGATGAGATTATAGAAAATCATGCAACAATAGCTCGTGCCATATCGGGTCGTGTCAATCCGTTGGAGTACTTCGATGGCTATTTGCATCACGGTTACTATCCATTCTTTCTCGAGAAGAGCAATTTCTCCGAAAACCTTATCAAAACCATCAATATGGTTATGGAGGTGGATATATTGTTGCTCAAGCAGTTGGAGTTGTCGTATCTGCCCAAATTGCGCCGTTTGCTGTATTTGATTATCAAGCGTGCCCCAGGTGCTTTGAATGTAAGCCAATTGAGTCATGAAACACAGATATCTCGTGCAACGGTGATGAATTATATCAAGTGTTTCAAGGACGCTCGTCTCATCAATATGCTCTATCGAGAGGGTGAGTCGTATCCGCAAAAGCCGGCTATGCTATATTTGCACAATCCCAACCTGATATATTCCAATCGCTCTATGGTGGCCGATCGTCAGGCTGTGTGCGAAACGTTTTTTTACAATGCGTTGCATAGCAATCATCGCCTCAATATGGGAAAAAATAGTGTGCGATTTGTTGTTGATGGAAAGTATCCGTTTCGCGTCATATCGCAACGCTCCAAGTCGCGCATGGGTGGCGATACCTACTATACCATTGATGGTATGACTATAGGAAACAAAAACGTTATACCTTTGTGGTTGTTTGGATTTTTATACTGATATTATATACAAAACCTAATATAGTTTTAGACAATGAGTAAAGAAAAGAAATTTTTGACATGTGATGGTAATCAAGCTGCAGCGCATATCTCGTATATGTTCTCTGAAGTAGCAGCTATCTATCCCATCACCCCTTCTTCTACAATGGCTGAATATGTAGATGAGTGGGCAGCTGCCGGACGTAAAAATATTTTCGGTGAGACAGTGCTTGTACAAGAAATGCAGTCGGAGGGTGGTGCTGCCGGAGCTTTGCATGGCTCTTTGCACGCCGGAGCTTTGACTACAACCTATACAGCTTCACAAGGTCTCCTCTTGATGATACCCAATATGTACAAGATTGCCGGTGAAATGCTCCCCACAGTATTCCACGTATCGGCTCGTACATTGGCTTCTCATGCTTTGAGTATCTTTGGTGATCATCAAGACGTGATGGCTTGTCGTCAAACAGGCTTCGCTATGTTGGCCGAAGGTTCGGTACAAGAGGTTATGGACTTGGCCGGTGTTGCTCACTTGGCTACTATCGAGTCGCACATACCCTTCATCAACTTCTTTGACGGATTCCGCACCTCGCACGAGATACAAAAAATCGAGGCTATCGACCAAGAAGACCTTGCTCCGCTTGTAAATCAAGAGGGTCTTGCCGCCTTCCGTCGTCGTGCACTCACTCCCGATGCTCCCATAGCTCGTGGTTTGGCCGAGAATGGCGATGTATTCTTCCAACACCGTGAGGCTTGCAATACTGCATACGCTTCGGTTCCCGAGATTGTTGAGAAGTACATGAACGAGATATACAAAATCACTGGCCGTAAATATGGCTTGTTCGATTACTATGGTGCCGAAGATGCCGAGCGCGTAATCATCGCAATGGGCTCTTCTACCGAGGCTATCCGTGAGGCTGTTGATCACCTTGTAGCTCAAGGCGAGAAGGTGGGTCTTGTGTCGGTACACTTGTATCGTCCCTTCTCGGCTAAACACTTCTTGGCTGCAGTTCCTGCTACTGCCAAGCGCATTGCAGTACTCGACCGTACCAAAGAGCCCGGAGCTAATGCCGAGCCTCTCTATCTCGATGTTAAAGAGTGCTTCTATGGTCAAGAGAATGCTCCCCTTATCGTAGGTGGTCGTTATGGCTTGGCTTCGAAAGATACTACTCCTGCTCAAATCATCGCAGTGTATGAGAACTTGGCTTTACCTCAACCCAAGGATCACTTCACTCTCGGTATCGTAGATGACGTTACATTTACTTCGCTCCCCATGAAAGAGGAGATAGCTCTTGGTGGCGAGGGTATGTATGAAGCCAAATTCTATGGCTTGGGTGCCGATGGTACTGTAGGTGCTAACAAGAACTCAATCAAGATTATTGGTGACAATACCAACAAATATTGCCAAGCATACTTTGCTTATGACTCGAAGAAGTCGGGTGGTTTCACTTGCTCACACCTCCGTTTTGGAGACAATCCCATTCGCTCTACCTACTTGGTAAATACTCCCAACTTTGTAGCTTGCCACGTACAAGCATACTTGAACATGTATGATGTTACTCGTGGTTTGCGTGAGAATGGTACATTCTTGCTCAATACAGTGTGGAGTGGTGAGGAGTTGGCTAAACACCTTCCCAACCGAGTTAAACGTTACTTCGCCGAGAAGAACATCACCGTTTACTATATCAACGCTACTCAAATAGCACAAGAGATAGGTCTTGGCAACCGCACAAATACAATCCTTCAATCGGCATTCTTCCGCATCACCGAGGTTATTCCCGTTGATTTGGCTATCGAGCAAATGAAGAAATTTATCGTGAAGTCATACGGTAAGAAGGGTGAAGATGTAGTGAACAAGAACTACGCTGCTGTAGATCGTGGTAATGAGTATAAACAACTCGCTATCGATCCTGCTTGGGCTACTCTCGAAAACGATGCCAAGGCCGAGAACAACGATCCCGAGTTTGTAAACAAGATTGTACGTCCCATCAATGCACAAGATGGCGACTTGCTCAAGGTGTCGGACTTCGTAGGTATCGAAGACGGTGCTTGGGAGGCCGGTACTGCCAAGTATGAGAAACGTGGTGTGGCTGCTTTTGTTCCCTCATGGAATGCTGCCAACTGTATCCAATGTAACAAGTGTGCATTTGTTTGTCCTCACGCTTGTATCCGTCCCTTCGTGCTCGATGAGCAAGAGATGGCCGGTGCCAACTTCGAGGCTATCGAGATGAAGGCTCCTGCTGCAATGAAGGGTATGCACTTCCGCATGCAAGTGAGTGTTCTCGACTGCTTGGCTTGTGGCAACTGTGCCGATGTATGTCCCGGCAACAAAGATGGTAAGGCCCTCACAATGGTTCCCCTCGAAGGCCAATTGCCCGAGGCTGCCAACTGGGATTACTGCGTGAAGAACGTGAAGAGCAAACAAAACCTTGTTGATGTGAAGAGCAATCCCAAGAACTCACAATTTGCTACTCCTTTGTTTGAGTTCTCAGGTGCATGCTCGGGTTGTGGTGAGACTCCCTATGTGAAACTTCTCACTCAACTCTTCGGTGAGCGCGAGATGGTTGCCAATGCAACAGGTTGCTCATCTATCTACTCAGGTTCTGTTCCCTCTACTCCCTATACTACCAATGCCGATGGTCGCGGTCCTGCATGGGGTAACTCACTCTTCGAGGACTTCTGCGAGTATGGTTTGGGTATGACACTTGCCAACGACAAGATGCGCGCTCGCCTTGTTGAGGCTATGGAGGCCGGCTTGAAGTGCGACTGCTGCACCGACGAGATGAAGGCTCTCTTTGCCGAGTGGTTGGAGAAACGCGAAGATGGCGAGGCTACACTTGCCTTGGCTGCCAAGATTAAACCTCTTGTTGCCGCTTGCGATTGCGACTGCTGCAAGAAAATCAATGCTTTGAGCAGCTTCCTCGTACGTCGTTCACAATGGATTATCGGTGGTGACGGTGCTTCGTATGATATCGGTTACGGTGGTCTCGACCACGTTATCGCTTCGGGCAAGGACATCAATATCCTCGTTCTCGATACCGAGGTTTACTCAAATACCGGTGGTCAGTCATCTAAATCTACTCCTATCGGCGCTATTGCTAAGTTCGCTGCAGCGGGTAAACGTGTTCGCAAGAAAGACCTCGGTATGATTGCTACAACCTATGGTTATGTTTATGTAGCACAAATCGCGATGGGTGCCGACCAAGCACAAACACTCAAAGCTATCCGCGAGGCTGAGGCATATCCCGGTCCTTCGTTGGTAATTGCTTATGCACCCTGTATCAACCACGGCTTGAAGAAGGGTATGGGCAAGTCGCAAGCCGAGGAGGCTGCTGCTGTTGAGTGCGGATACTGGCACTTGTGGCGTTACAATCCCGCTCTCGAGGCTGAGGGTAAGAACCCCTTCACTCTCGACTCTAAAGAGCCTCAATGGGATAAGTTTGACGACTTCCTCAAGGGCGAGGTACGCTTTGCTTCGGTATTGAAGCAATATCCCGCCGAGGCTGAGCAACTCTTTGCCGCTGCCAAGGAAAATGCTCAATGGCGCTATAAGAGCTATCTCCGCCAAGCCAACCAAAAGTGGGAGGAATAATAACGCAACCATAATACATAGTATTATCTGATATAGCGAGAGGCTACACCCCACGGTGAAGCCTCTCGTTGTCTTTAATTTCATCGTTTATAGTTTGTAAACATTGTCGATAATGGCTATATTTGCGTGTAGTATTTGTTATGATATGCTCTGCTTGCAAACTTTGTGTTAGGAATATTATTATAAACTAATTAATAAAAATGATGATATGAAAAGTGTTAGGAGTAATAAGGGTTATAGAGTGTTGCTTATAGCCACGCTCTTTGTGTTGAGCGGGTGTTATGGTGGCGAGCCTTACTATTTACGTTCGTTCATCGAAGAGTTTGTCATGTATAATGGTATCAGTGTGAAACGAACAATGGCTTCTACCTCGACCAAGCATTTGTCTCTGTGTATTGATGAGATAGGGAGTGTCAATTTCAAGTCGGAGGGTTCTGATAAGAAATTGTATGACGAGTTGTGCCGTCGCTATAATGATATGTCGTACAATAAGGAAGAAGGTCGTCCGTTCGGCCTGCCTCTCACTCATGCTATATATCCGCATTTCGGTGCTATCAATGTGTATAGTGACAAAGACTTCGATGCCCAACACCCTGCCGGTACTTTGCTAAATGATGTGATGTCGGTGAGATTTCAAAATGCAAGGGATTATATCAATAGCGGATATTCTGACGAATATTTACCTATTGCCGAAAAAACAGTTTCGCTTGCCAATCTGCAACCCGATGATTTAGAGTTGGCTATACAAAATATATATCTTATCTTTGATGTAGAGCCTGCCGAGCTATCTACACATACCCTTACCATAGAATGTATCAATGCCGAAGGAAAAAGATATATGGCCTACTATAAGTATGATTTTACACTGCCCGAGGGTGTGGTAGTAGAGGAGCCTGTTGTCGAGGTAGATACAATAAGAAAATAAGCCTAAATACAAGCACATAAGAAGATAACAGACCGTATAACTCAATAAGTGGTGCTGATATAAATAATAGCATATTGTTGTTGGTGTAAAGTGAAAATGTAAGTATTGCCGTCATGATGATGCGCAATACTTTTTTTATCGTGTACCTGTATAAAGGTATGTTGCGATGTGTTGAAAGTATGTTGAAAACAATTCGTTTTTTCTCTTTTATTCTTGCTGTAAATAATGTATCTTTATAGCTTTAAATCGTATTATTGAAAAACAGGTCTCACCCCTTTAAAAACACTATATATGCAACTTCCTTTTGTACACTTGCACGTTCACTCGCAATATTCGGTGCTCGATGGACAAGCTTCTATTGCCGCTCTTGTCGATAAAGCTATAGGCGATGGTCAGCCCGGTATGGCACTTACCGACCATGGCAATATGTTTGGTATTAAAGAGTTCTTCAACTATGTAAAGAAGAAAAATGGAAAAGTAAAGGACAATATTAAAGCCCTGCAGAAACGCTTGAAGGAGCTTGAAGAGGGCAAGGAGGAGGCGGACAATAGCGAGCAGGCTATTGCCGATTGTCGTGCCGAGCTTGCTAAGGAGGAGAAGAAGATATTCAAACCCATATTGGGCTGTGAGGTGTATGTGGCGCGTCGCTCGATGGATCAACGTGCCGACAAGTACGATGCCGGAGGTTGGCACTTGATATTGTTGGCCAAGAACTTGAAGGGATATAAAAACCTCATCAAGATAGTATCTAATGCTTGGACACGGGGATACTATTACCACCCTCGTACCGATAAGAGCGAGTTGGAGAAGTATAGTGAGGGACTTATTGTCTGTTCGGCTTGCTTGGGTGGCGAGTTGCCCAAGAAGATTATGAGTGGCGAGATAACCGAGGCCGAGGAGGCTGCCAAATGGTTTAAAGGAATATGGGGAGAGGACTACTACATCGAGTTGCAACGACACAAAGCAACCGTTCCACGCGCTGCGCATGATGTGTATGAGAAGCAGATTGAGGTGGAGAAACATCTTATCGATATAGCTCGTCGCAATGATATAAAGCTCATATGTACCAACGACGTACACTTTGTAAACGAGGAGAATGCCGAGGCACACGACCGTCTTATCTGCCTCAATACGGGTAAAGATCTTGATGACCCCAATCGTATGCTCTATAGTAAGCAAGAGTGGTTTAAGACTCGCGATGAAATGGCTGCAGTCTTTGGTGATATACCCGAGGCCATGAGCAACACCCTCGAAATTATAGATAAGGTAGAGTTTTACTCGATAGACCACGCCCCCATTATGCCCACATTTGCCATTCCCGAGGAGTTTGGTACCGAGGAGGGTTATCGCCGTCAGTTTACCGAGGAAGACCTCTTCAATGAGTTTACTCGCAACGAAAATGGCGAAGTGGTGCTCAGTGAGGAGAAAGCCCGCGATAAGATAGAGAAGTTGGGTGGTTACGATAAGTTGTATCGTATCAAACTCGAAGCCGATTATCTGAAAAAACTTGCCTTTGATGGTGCCGCCAAACGCTATCCCATGCCACTATCTGATGAGGTGATGGAGCGTATGACATTTGAGTTGCACATTATGAAGACGATGGGTTTCCCGGGTTACTTCCTCATTGTGCAAGACTTTATAGCAGCCGCTCGTGAAATGGGTGTGTCGGTAGGCCCGGGTCGTGGCTCGGCTGCCGGCTCGTGCGTGGCATATTGCTTGGGTATCACGCAGATAGACCCTATCAAGTATGACTTGCTGTTTGAGCGTTTCCTCAACCCCGACCGTATTTCACTGCCCGATATTGATATCGACTTTGATGATGATGGTCGTGGACAGGTACTCAATTGGGTGACTGAGAAATATGGCCATGAAAAAGTGGCTCACATCATTACCTATGGTACGATGGCTACCAAGTTGGCTATCAAAGATGTGGCACGTGTGCAGAAAGTGCCTATCCCCGAGAGTGACCGACTAACCAAGCTTATACCCGACCGCTTGCCCGAGGTTGATGGTAAGCCGTTGAAGATGAATTTGAAAAACTGCATTGCCTCGGTAGCCGAATTGCGCGAGGCTTGTGAGAGCAAGGATAAGAAGATAGCCGACACAATGCGCTATGCACAGATGCTTGAGGGTAATGTGCGCAATACCGGTGTGCATGCTTGCGGTGTAATTATCGGTCGTGACGACATTACCGATTGGGTACCTGTGAGCACTGCCGATGACAAAACTACCGGCGAGAAGATGCTGGTAACTCAATATGAGGGCAGTGTCATCGAAGATACCGGTATGATTAAAATGGACTTCTTGGGATTGAAGACACTATCCATCATCAAAGAGGCCCTCGAAAATATACGCTTGCGTACAGGCAAAGAGATAGATATTGACAATATACCCATCGACGATGCTGCTACCTACAAACTCTATTGCGATGGTCGTACAACGGGTACATTCCAATTTGAGTCACCCGGTATGCAGAAGTATCTGCGTGAGTTGCAACCCTCTACATTCGAGGACCTTATCGCCATGAACGCGTTGTATCGTCCCGGCCCTATGGACTACATTCCGCAGTTTATTGCGCGTAAGCATGGACGTGAGCCCATTACCTACGATATACCCATCATGGAGAAGTATCTGAAGGATACCTATGGTATAACGGTATATCAAGAGCAAGTCATGTTGTTGTCGCGCCTTCTGGCCGACTTTACTCGTGGCGAGTCGGACGCATTGCGTAAGGCGATGGGTAAAAAACTAAAGGATAAACTTGATGAACTGAAGCCCAAGTTTATCAACGGTGGTAAGAAGCACGACTATAAAGAGGAGGTGTTGGAGAAGATTTGGGGCGACTGGGAGAAGTTTGCATCGTATGCTTTCAACAAGAGCCATGCCACATGCTACTCGTGGGTAGCCTTCCAGACAGCCTATCTCAAGGCCAATTATCCCTCGGAGTATATGGCTGCTGTGCTGAGTCGCAACCTTTCGGATATAAACGATGTCACCAAGTTTATGAGCGAATGTAAGGCCATGAAGATAGAGGTACTCGGACCCGATATCAATGAGAGTCAGTTGAAGTTCTCGGTCAATAAGCGAGGTGACATACGTTTTGGTTTGGGTGCTATCAAGGGCGTTGGCGAGGCTGCTGTGATGGCTATCATCAACGAGCGTAACAAAAACGGAAACTTTACATCAATATACGACTTTGTAGAGCGTGTCAATCTGTCGGCATGTGGCAAGAAAACCATCGAGTCGCTTGCAACAGCCGGTGCTTTCGATGGCTTTACCGAAGTGAAACGTGAGAACTTCTTGCCGGCACCCGAGGGCGAACAAGGGTTTATTGACCTACTGGTGCGATATGGCCAACGTGTACAGACCGAACGCTCGTCGCAAGTGACCTCGTTGTGGGGCGATGCTGTGATGGAGACAACTACAGCCAAACCTCAAGTTCCTATGGTTGCCGAGATGCCTCAGATAACACGTCTCGAACGAGAGAAAGCATTAGTAGGACTCTATCTGTCGGCACACCCGCTCGATCCTTATAAGCTGGAGTTGGAGTATGGTTGCAATACCCGCATGGTCGATATCAAGAACAAGAGTGAGTTGTTGGGGCGTGAAATTACATTTGGAGGTGTCATTGTAGGCTATCGCGAGAAGGTGGGTAAGAACGGTAATCCTTATGCGTTCCTCAAGATAGAGGACTACTCGGGATCGGACGAGCTTGCGCTCTTCGGGCGCGACTATGTGAAGTATAGCAACTTCGGTCGTGTAGATAGTGCTACATTTATCTATGTGCGAGGTATATATGAGCGCAGTCGTTACAATGACAATATCAATTTCACTATACGTTCTATCGACTTGTTGGCCGACATGCAGGGAAAAATGTTTAGTAAACTCTCTATCACATTGTCGCTCAGCGCATTCACACCGTCGTTTATCGAATCTTTGTCTGAGCGTATGAAAGAGACTCCTCATAATAGTATTGAGGTTGTGTTCCGTATTATCGACGAGAAGATAGGCCGTCAGGTGTCGATGCGCTCACGTCGCAAGTGTATGCTCACTCGCGAACTGATAGACTTCTTGAAAGACTGGGACGAGGCAGATATAGAATTTAAGTTGTCGTAGCAATGCGATAGAAAAGCTATAAACATCAAAATTAAACAGCTATGAAAAGAAACGAGTATTGGTATAGAGTGATACTGTTATTAGTAGCCTTTGTACTGGGGGCTAATGTGTCCATTGTAGCAAATGATTTCAATCAAGATGGAATCTACTACAATTATGTAGTAGATGAAGATTATAATAAATCAGATACCGAGGTCGTGGTTACATATCGCGGAAATAGCAGTAATAGCTATAATAATGAGTATAAGGGCGATCTTGTGATACCCGAAACTGTTGTCTATAAAAGCAAGACTTTGAAGGTTGTTGGTATAGATAATCGTACATTTGAAGGGTGTCCCAACCTGACTTCTATCTCTTTGCCCAAAAGTATTGCCTACATTGGCTATGATGCCTTTGGAGATTGTACGGCCTTGAAACGTCTTTATATTACAGACATTGCAGCTTGGTGTAAGATTGATATAGGTGGCGGTAAATCAAATCCATTTTACTATAATTATGAGGCAAAAGAACTCTATGTAAATGATGTGCTTGTGACCGATTTGGTTATACCTGAGGGGGTTACTGCTATAAGCAATGCGGCTTTTTATAATTGGAACAATCTTACATCTGTTACGCTCCCAAGTACACTTATACAGATTGGTGATGATGTTTTTTATAATTGTACGGGTTTGAAGTCTATATCTATCCCACATAGCGTAACAACAATCGGGGAGTATGCATTTTCGGGTTGTACCAATTTGAAGTCGGTGTATATAGCCGGAGGTGTGACTAAAATTAATGACAGAGCTTTCTATAACTGTAACTCACTGCATAAAGTGACGATGATGACAGAAGAGTTTTTCGACATTTTCCATTATAACTTTAAGTACAACATGTACCAATATAACATCGCCAATCAAATAGATACTTTGGTACTGCCTAATGTGAAGGAGATGCCGATAGATTTGTCCCAATTCTATAGCTTAAAGCAACTCAATATAGCAAGTTTGGAGTCGATGGCAACCGGCACATTTGCCGATATGAGCGATTTGACCGATTTGACTATACCATTTGTTGGCTGTGGCGAGCGTTCGACTGCTACCGGCGAGAAAGGCTTGTTGGGTGCTCTTTGGGGTACATATAAAGACGAAAGTATGCGAGCGGTGACGCAGTATTATGCTACTGACAAGTCTAAGACATTCTATGTATCACCCAAGTTGGAGAAACTTACTATCGCCGATGGTTGCTCGGAGTTGAGTTATGGTGCGTTGTATGGCTTCTCTACCCTCAAGGAGGTGACAATTCCGGCTTCGGTGTATATGGTGGGTGAGAAGGCCTTCTATGGCTGTGCCGGGCTGGAGCACATCTATTGTCAAGGAGCCTCTCCGGCCGCTTGCTTCGACAACACATTTATGGGTGTGCGCACTGCTACTTGTGTGTTGCATGTGCCCTATAAGGCCGATGAGTTGTATGCCCGCAGTACAGGTTGGAAAGATTTCTATTATATACAAGCCCAGCAACCCATATCTATATCGGTGACTCTCAATATACTCAATGCCGGTATAGTGTTGGGCGAGACCGAGTATGAAGAAGGCGATATTGCCTCTCTGCAAGCTGTGGCTCATAGTGGATATAGATTTGCATCGTGGGTAGAAGATGGTGTAGAGGTTTGTAACACCGACACCTATGAGTTTGTGGTAAAAGAAAATCGCAACTTAATTGCAGTCTTTGTTCCTATCCCCGGCGATAACGATGTGCAAACATCGGCCGAGAGCAATCAAGTATATTTTACATGGGAGCTTGAGGAGGGTGTAGATGTGTATGAACTCACTATCTATGCCGATGCCGATATGACTTATGTTCTCTATACGCTCCATTTCGATGCCGAAGGTAATGTGATAGATACACGTTCAGGCTCGTATGTAAGCTATATGATTGAGGGCTTGTCGCCCGAGACCAACTATTACTATCAACTCGATGGCCGTAACGAAGATGGATTTGTTATTTCTCAAGCTGTAGGCTCGTTTACAACAGCTGTATATAATGCAGTAGAGGAGGTAGTAATGACGAGTGTAAGCGTCTATCCCAATCCGGCTACTCATTACCTCATAGTGCAAGGTGCTACTTTGGGTAGTGTTGTGACTATATATAGTGTCGATGGCACTATGGTGCGCTGTGTGACAGTGGCAAGTGATACCGAGTATATCGATGTGAATGAGTTATTGCCCGGAGCATATATTGTAAGAGTCGGCTCAGAGTCGAAGAGAATCTTGAAGTTGTAACACAACCCTGACCCTTATATAGCACGAGGCGCATTGCAACCGCAATGCGCCTCGTTGTTTATCTATAAGTAGTAAGTTTTTCCTTTATCGCATAAGGAGATAAACAATGTAGCTAATATATAGCAACACGAAGATAGCTCCCTCGGTGCGGTCGAGTTCGTTGCGACGGAAGGTAAATGCAGTGATTGCTATTATCAACGACGCAGCAACGAGTATCACAAGGTCTATGGGGAGTATATTGCCCAATTGCAACGGTGATACTGTGGCGCATGTACCAAGGATAAGGAATACGTTCGATATATTGGAGCCTATTACGTTGCCCAACGCCAATTGACCTTTATTCTTTGCAGCTGCTATCACGCAAGTTATCAGTTCTGGCATCGATGTTCCTCCTGCCATCAAGGTTACTGCAATGACAGCTTCTGACATGCCCATGTCGCGAGCAAAGATAACGGCATACTCAAGGAAGAGGTCGCCACCATAGATAAGTCCGGCAAGACCTCCTACAATCATGATGAGTTCGAGCCAAATAGGGTGTTGCTTAGTAGCTGCTTGAGGTTGCTCTTCGGCCGGTTCATTGCGCTTGGCTGTGATGAACGAGTAAACCATGAAAACAATTAGGAAGCACAACATCAAAAGACCTTCGCTACGGGTAATGACGCCGGCTTCGTTATTGATCCAAGCATCAAGTCCGCAAATGGCCAGAACAACAGCTGCCAACAAGCCGAACGGAATGTCGCGAGACAATGTATTGCGCTCGATGCTGATGGGGCGTATGAGGGCGGTAATACCCAATATCATCAAAGAGTTGAATAAGTTAGAGCCGAGTATATTACCTATTGCAATATCGGTGGTCCCTTCGATTGTTGATATAAGACTCACTACAAGCTCGGGAGCCGAAGTGCCTATGGCAACAATGGTGAGACCTATAACAAATTCAGAGATGCCAAATCGTTTGGCAATAGCTGATGAACCTTCGGTTAGGTAGTTGGCGCCCACCAATAGTAGGGTTAAGCCAACGAGCATAAGTAAAATTGTCATTTCGTTTATATGTTCTATTCAAATATTCCTTCAATCGCTTCTTCTACACTCTCTTGTGGTACGGTTTCGATGATGACTTCTTCTACCATATCGTCTTCTACCTCGGGGTATTCAAACTCGAGCGACTCTACGTAACCTTCAAGTTGCAGGTCTTTGTCGCGGAATACTTTCTGGTAGAAAAGTCCGGCAATGGGGAGCGCAAGGCTGGCACCTTGACCATCGCTCATGTTGTCGAAGTGTATGCTGGGGTCTTCGCCTCCCACCCATGTGCCTGTTACAAGGTTGGGGGTGAACGACATAAACCAGCCATCTGACATGTCGTTGGTTGTACCTGTTTTGCCTCCCATCTCGGCTGTGATGTTGTAACGGAAGCGTATGCGACCTCCGGTACCTTCGTCTATAACGCTGCGCAAGATGGGTACTATGCGATTGTAGGCGCGTTCGCTGAATACTTCGGTAAATTGAGGCGTAAACTCGGCTATAACGTTGCCATGATTGTCCTCGATGCGAGTGACGTAGATGGGACTTACACGCACGCCATTATTGACAAAAGCGGTGTAGGCGGTTGCCATCTCCTCAACCGAAATTTCTACTGTGCCCAGACAGAGTGAGAGTACAGGGTCGATTTGGCTTGTTATGCCAAACGAGCGCATGATGCGCACCAGACTCTCGGGCGATAGTTGGTCGATGAGTCGAGCCGAAATCCAGTTGTTCGATGTGCTGAGTGCCCAGCTCAAGGGTACCATTTCGCCTATGCGTGTCTTGCCGGTATTGCGAGGTTCCCATACATCGCCATTGGGCAGATGGAATACCGGTTGCTCGTTGAGAAACATCGAGTTGGGCGTAAAGCCCTCCTCCATGGCGAGGGTGTATAGGAATGGCTTTATGGTCGATCCTATCTGACGGCGACCTACGCCGGCCATATCATATTGGAATTGCGAGAACTCAGGGCCTCCCACGTAAGCCTTTATCTTGCCTGTAAAGGGATCCATGGCGACAAATCCGTTGCGCAAGAATGTCTTGGCATGCTTGATAGAGTCGAGGGGCGAAATGATGGTATCGACAAACCCCTTGTAGGTGAAAATCTCGGTCTCAATAGGGGTATTGAATGCTACCTTAATCTCCTCGGCACTCGCACCGGCACGTTTCATGGCACGATAGCGGTCGCTGTTGCGCATGTCACGTTCCAATATGGCTTGACGTTGATCGGCCGGAATGTCTTGTGAGAATGGTGCATAGCTGCGACCGCGCTTCTCTCGAGAGAAGCGTGGCTGCAAATATTCGGCAACATGCTCACGAACGGCCTCTTCGGCATAGCGTTGCATGCGAGAGTCTATGCCGGTATATATCTTCAATCCGTCGCTGTATATGTTGTACTTACTGCCGTCGGGCTTGCGGTTTTTTTCGCACCAACCATATGCAGGGTTGTTCTCCCAGGCAATAGAGTCGCTGATGTATTTTTGTTTCTCCCAGCCGGCATAGTCTTTACGGTTGGGTTTCTTGGCTGTAAGCATCATGCGGATACGCTCGCGGAAGTATGGGGCAGGCCCTTCTTTGTGATCGACGATGCGGAAGTCGAGTTCAAGAGGCAACTGTTGTAGCGAGTCGCATTCAGCCTCTGTTATATAGCCCGCTTTGCGCATTTGCCCAAGCACCACGTTGCGACGACCTTTGGTACGCTCGTTGAAACGTCGAGGGTTGTAGTACGAAGGGTTCTTGCACATACCCACAAGTGTGGCAGCCTCTTCTATATTGAGCTCTTTGGCATATTTGTTGAAGTAAACTTGCGATGCCGATTGTATGCCCACAGCGTTGTTAAGAAAGTCGAAGTGGTTGAGATACATATTTATAATCTCTTCCTTGGTATAGTATCGCTCGAGTTTCACCGCTATTACCCACTCTTGCGGTTTCTGCACAAGGCGTTCTACAACGTTGCCGGCTTGAGGGGAGTATAGGAGTTTCGATAACTGTTGGGTGATGGTACTGCCACCTCCGGCGCTCTTCTGCATGAGAATGCCACGCTTGATGATGGCGCGCATCAACGCCTTGAAGTCTATACCACAGTGCTCGGCAAAACGTACATCTTCGGTAGCTATGAGGGCTTCGATGAGGTGAGGCGATATTTCGCTATAATCTACATATACACGGTTGTTTCGGCTCTGATAGAAACGTCCCAATACCTTTCCATCGTCCGAGTATATCTCCGATGCAAATTTATCCTTGGGATTTTGCAAGTCTTCGATGGGTGGCATATAGCCTATCCAGCCTTGAAAAATGGCTACAAATAGTATCACAATAGCAGCAATAATGGTGACAAAGATGCCCCATAATGCGATGATGATATGTGACGAATTTTTCTTCTTATTCTGTTTCTTTTTTGCCATGTTTTTTGTTTGTTGTCTGTTGATTCTTTTAGTGCATAATATACCCGATAGCAAAAGTACTAATAATTATTGATATAGCACTCGGTCTGTTGCTTATTTACATTTATTTAATGCGCTGTGGTGGTTGCGCGACGATGCCAATAGAATTTTTTTGTTTTTATAAACTGTTTATAAATAGTGCGTTATGTGCGTTGTGTGAGTATGCTGATGAAAAATCTTGCAAAAATATTTGTGTAATTGAAATATTCATATTACCTTTGCATCGCAAAAAGAGAGACGCAAGTCTCTGTGCAAAGAATTAAGGGTTATAATTGGTGCGTTAGTTCAGTTGGTTAGAATACATGCCTGTCACGCATGGGGTCACGGGTTCGAGTCCCGTACGCACCGCAAAAGAGCTTCGAGTTTTACTCGGAGCTCTTTTGTTTTATCTTGTTGCATTTGCTACTTAGCGTGGCTTTCATTAATTTTGTACTCGCAAATAATAATGGTATGTTAGATACACAAAATATCCGCATAGAAGACTATAACTATCCACTGCCCGATGAGCGTATAGCTAAGTTTCCCTTGTTGCAGCGCGATAGTTCTCAGCTGCTTATCTATAATCAAGGTGCAATAGAGCAGCATCATTTTGCCAATCTGCCGGCAATGTTGCCCGATGATGTGATGCTGGTCTTTAACAATACACGTGTTATACAGGCGCGTCTGCGTTTTCGCAAGGCCACTGGTGCGCTTATCGAAATTTTCTGTTTAGAGCCGTTGGCACCGGTCGATTATGCACTCTCGTTGCAAAGTGTAGGCTCTTGTCGTTGGCTGTGTCTTATAGGCAATGCCAAGAAGTGGAAGGAGGGAGAGTTGCAAATCGACTTCATATGGCAGGGTAGGGAGATAGCCTTGCGAGCAGTTCGTGGCACTCAGCATGGAGATGGTTATGAGATTGAGTTTGCGTGGGACGATGCTTCAATAACCTTTGGAGAGGTGTTGGAGGTGTTGGGGGAATTGCCCATTCCGCCTTATCTCAACCGTGCTACGCAGGAGAGTGACAAGACTACCTATCAGACAGTATATTCCAAGGTCGAGGGCTCGGTGGCTGCCCCTACGGCCGGATTGCACTTTACTCCTGCCGTACTCGATGCGGTGCGAGCTAAGGGTATTCCTACACTTGAGCTGACATTGCACGTTGGTGCCGGCACATTTAAGCCTGTCAAAAGCGATACGATAAGTGGTCATGAGATGCACACTGAGTATATTTCGGTATCGCGTGCGCTTATCGAGGCGTTGTGCTATTCGCCTCGTCGTGTTGTGGCGGTGGGTACAACCTCGGTACGTACATTGGAGAGCCTCTATTATATAGCTTTGACACTTTATCGCAATCCCAATGCCTCGGCCGAAGAGCTGCAGGTGGAGCAATGGTCGCCTTATGGTGTCAATCCATCACTGACGCGCAAGCAGGCTATGCAACTCTTGCTCGACTATCTCGATCGTACCGGAGCCGATCGCTTGGTAAGTGCTACTCGTATTATCATTGTTCCCGGCTATAAGTTTCATATTGTCGATGGTATTATTACCAACTTCCACCAACCCCGCAGTACACTCTTGTTGTTGGTGTCGGCTTTTGTTGCAGGCGATTGGCGCACTATCTACGACTATGCTCTCTCGCACAATTTCCGCTTCTTGAGCTATGGCGACAGCTCGTTGCTGTGGCGTGTCGATAAGTAAACAGCGTGTCGATACAATAATTTTTGACGATTGCCGTATTATATAATGTATATAGCATGTCGAAAATGAAGAGATATATTATCCATACCCTATCTATATTGGTAGGTGCAGTCGTGTTGTTCTCGTGTGGCTCGGCCAAGTTGAGTGTGGCCAATGAGCAGTATGCGCGAGGAGAGTACTACGATGCTGCGCAGACCTATCGCAAGGTGTATAATAAGTTGCAGAAGAAGACCGACCGCCCGTTGCGTGGACAAGTGGCCTATATGATGGGCGATTGTTATCGTCGCCTCAATATGACGGCTCGTGCTTCGGCAGCGTTTACCAATGCTGTGCGCTATAAGTATGCCGAGACCGATAGTATGACCTATCTATACTTGGCACAAAGCAAGCATGCCGAGGGTAAGTATAAAGATGCCATTGCCAATTACGAACTTTTTCTGGCTAAAAATCCCGAGAGCCTTGTGGCGCACAACGGCATGATAGGCTGTGTGAAGGCTGTAGAGTGGAAGCAAAATCCTACCCGATATACGGTCAAGAAGGCCAATCTGTTCAATTCGCGACGTAGCGATTGTGCTCCTATGTTGCAAGGGGAGGATTTCGATCAGTTATACATTACAAGCTCTACCGATAAGGCATTGGGCGATAAGAAGAGCTCTATAACCGGTACCAAAAACTTCGACATATTCTTGGCCAAGAAAAACGAGAAAGGCGAGTGGCAGAAACCCGACTCGATAGAGGGTGGACTCAATACCGAGGCCGATGAGGGTATGGTGAGCTTCAGTCCCGATGGCTCGATGATGTATCTGAGCAAGGCGCGTCAAGACCCCAATAAAGATGCCTCGGTCGAGATTTTTACCTCTACCCGCAGTGGTGCTCAATGGAGCGAACCTGTCAAGTTGGAAATCACTGCCGATACCATTTCGTCATTTGCGCACCCGGCAGTATCGCCCGATGGTATGTATCTCTATTTTACCTCCGACATGCCCGGCGGCCAGGGGGGTACCGATATATGGCGAGTAGGCCTTGGTACCAATACCGAGGGAACACTCGAAAATCTGGGTAGCCACATCAACACTCCCGGTGATGAGATGTTTCCCTGTATGCGCACCGATAGTACGCTCTATTTTTCGTCCGATGGTCACCCCGGTATGGGCGGGCTCGATCTCTTTGTGGCTACGCTCGATACGGTGGGTGTATGGCATGTAGAGAATATGAAGTATCCCATGAACTCGGCTGCCGACGACTTTGGTATTACGTTTGGCCCCGAGGAGACAGGATTTTTCTCTTCCAATCGCAACGATGGTCGTGGATTTGATAAGATATACAGTTTCGAGAAACCTTCTATCAAAGTTACCATCTCGGGTATGGTGCTCGATAAAGACGATGAACCCATACCCGATGCCGTTATTCGCATTGTTGGCGATGATGGTTCTAATCAGAAAGAGTCGGGCCGTAAAGATGGTACATTCCGTTTCTCGCTCAATCGAGGTGTGCGTTATGTGATGATGGCTGGTTGTCGTGGCTATCTCAATGGCAAACAAGAGTTTCAAAGCGATACTACCGAGGCTGATGCCGAATATGTGGTCGATTTTGTTCTTGCATCGGTAACCAAACCCGTCATTCTCGAAAACATTTTCTATGACTTCGACAAGGCTACGCTACGCCCCGAGTCGGAGAAGGCTCTCGATAATGAGTTGATAACCATTCTCGACGATAATCCCAATATATCTATCGAGTTGGCGTCACATACCGACTTCCGCGGGCGTGATGCCTATAATCAAGACTTGTCGCAGCGTCGCGCACAGTCGGTTGTCGATTATCTCATCTCGCGAGGTATTGCACCCGATCGTGTCAAGGCTGTGGGATATGGCGAGTCGGTGCCCAAGACTATTACCAAGAAGTTAGCTACGCAGTACCCTCAGTTTAAGGAAGGTGATGTGCTCACCGAGGAGTTTATCCTCACGCTGTCGGAAGAAGACCAAGAGGTGGCGCACCAAATCAATCGTCGCACCGAGTTTCAGGTGATGTCTATAACCTATGGTTTATTTTGATAGCTATATACATATAATATATATAGAATAAATAAGGAGCCAACGCATCAGCCTTGGCTCCTGTTTTTTTATCTCTTTGGTGTCTCTATTACTCAAACTTGCGTTGCCAGAACCACATCTCGTTGAATGTCATAGAAATTACGATGGCAAAGTGGTCTTCGCTGAGCAGTGTAGTGGGGTAGCCGTTGCGATGTGAATACTCAAAGCTGACGTTGAGTATCGACTTGTCGCTACGCAAGGGAAAACCCAATCCGGCTGTTACGCCCCATTCGCGCACGCTGTTGTTGCCAACCTTTATGTACGACTCTTCGTAGAAACCACCGGCGCGGTAGCGTATGTAGTCGAAATAGCTGCTCGATAACAATTTGGGACGATACTCAACACCTGCCGACAAGCGCATGCGGTTGTTCATAGGCTCATACGATTCGGTGTTGGGGTTGTAGAACTTAGCGTCTTCCCACATATCATATCGGGCATCGGCGGCAATGGTGAGTCGTTTGTCGTGTGTATAACTCAAGCCCGCACCAAAGCAGTGAGGCATCGAGTAGAGGTCCTTCATATTGTATGTGGTTGTGTCGCTGTATGTGGCATAAGCAAGCACTTGGCCGTGTGTGGGTTTGCCCAGTGTGTAGGTAAGTCCCAATATCACATCGTTTTTCTTGTCCAGTGCTATGGGAAATTGCAATCCCGCTTGCAGGCGAATGTCGTTTACCGACATCGTTTTGTAGTATCCGCCTGTCGATGGGTTTGTGGCTACTTGTATGTAATTCTGTATTTTGCCAAACATATAGCCAACGTTTACGCCCACCGATACCCAACTCCAAGGCTGATAGGCCACGCCCAAGTAGGCTTGCGACAAGCCGCCCTCGCCAATGCGGGTATAGCTACCGTTGGGAAGTGAGTTGCCGTAGGTGTATTGTACGTGCGATAGGGGTGTGAGGCCTATGCTGCCGGCTACGGTCTTGCCCAAGCGAAATTGCATGGCAAAATAGTTGAGACCTCCACCTTGCGTCTCGTTCTGTGCGCTACCCTCCTTAAACCACGATGCCTTGTAGTCCAACGAAAAGTCAAACATAAACGTCAGTGAGTCTATGGCAGTGTAAGATGCCGGGTTCATCATGTTTATTTGCAAGTTGTTGCGCATGCCTATGCCGGTGCTACCCATAGCGCGCTGATTGCCGGTGGCATTATCGTCTAATGTTCCGTATCCATATTGCGAGTAGGGTGTCTGTGCCACTGCAGGTATGAGCATGCAGCAGAGCAGTGTTGCTGCAAAGAGTCTAAATTTCGACATTGTAATCCAATATACAGTTTAATCCTTTAGGTACTAAATTTCTATCGACAAAGATAGTTCTTTTTATGATAGTAGCCAAACGCTCGGCGTCTCCACCCGTTAAGAAAACCAAAAGTCCCGGATTTTCGGCCTCGCAAGCCGTTATATAGCCCTCCAATTCGTAGGCCGCACCCTGCAATGCGCCGGCACGAATGGCCGTTTCGGTATCATAGCCCAGCAAGGGCAGTTCGCCGTCGCTGCTCACGCGGGGCAGTCGGCCGGTCTGTTCGTGCAGTGCTCTCAGGCGCATCTCTATGCCGGCAGCTATATTGCCACCCATAAACTTGCCTTTGGCCGATACCAAGTCATAGGTGATAGCAGTTCCGGCATCTACTACCAGCAAGGGCTGTCCCGGTCGTTGTTGCCAAGCACCCACAGCGGCGGCTATGCGGTCGTGTCCCAGGGTGTCGGGGGTGCGGTACTCTATGCCTATGGGCAAGTGGGTAGTGTTGCCCATACATATTATAGGTGTAATCTTTCGGCTCATCACGTTGATGAGTCGCTTGTCATACTCGCGACGTACCGAGCTGTAGATGGCAGCCTTGAATGTGCCATCGCCGATGCGTTGGCGCACATACTCCAGTAGCTCGTCATTCTCTTTGATGACGGTTTCTACTATCTCTTTGCTATTGGCAATGTGTATTTTGGTTGCACTATTGCCTTGGTCTATTATCAATCTCATATCGTTGCAAATATAATAAAAATCTTATTGCCGATGGTTAAATCTGACAAATTGATATATCAATCCCACTCACTGCTCATTTTGTCGTTCTATGTGCGCCGAAGTGAGCATGCCGATATTAAATATATGTATATGCTGTCGTAATGCTCCCTTTTGAGTTCATGTGCTACCACTATTGATTGCACAAAGTGTTAATTTAGCAATTTTTTATGTTAAAAAATCGACCGCTTTAAGAAAAAACAAACCGAAGTTTATTGCTGAAATTATTTGATTAACTTTTATTAACATGTGTTTTATCCCTTGCAGATGTTAATAAATGATAGCTTTTGCGCATAAAATACATGCTTGATATACAGTTGTTTGCATGGTGTTCCGAGTGCCTGTTGATAAAATGGTAGAAAGTTTTGTTCCGATTTGGTTATTGATAGAAACAAAAAACGTGCGATTTGCAATCGGGACTATTTTTTTTGCTTCTTTCTTGCTATCTTTGTAAAACTCTTATTGTCGCTAAGAGTGTGTGCCGATGCGAGGTGTCATTTGTGGCATTTGTAGTGCAATATCGGCTTCTACTCAAAGTGGCAAAAAGATGGCAAGATGTTGCCGTAGGCAGCAACTTGTATGTGAGGAAAACCTTAATAACCGCAAACTAATACCACTCTTTCGCGTAAAGAGAGAAACTATTTGAGAGAATTACTTTTTTATTATTTATACTAATGTTTAATTAAATTCAGACGTATGAGAAAACTAACAATGTTCTTGTGTGCCCTGTTAGTAGGAGTAACGTCTGCTATGGCTCAAAAGACCATAACAGGTACAGTTATTTCTGGCGACGACGATCTGCCTATCTATGGTGCATCTGTCCTCGTGAAGGGTACAAACTCATCGGCAATCACTGATGCCGATGGACGCTTCTCTATCAAGTTGCCTGACGGCTCTAAAACACTTGTTATCTCCTACATCGGTATGGAGAAAGCCGAAGTGTTTGCTCGTGATGGCATGGTAGTGACTCTATCTTCTACGACTACTCTCGATGAGGTAATCGTGGTTGGTTACGGTGTACAAAGTCGCGAAGCAAAGACCGGTGCCGTTGTTCAAGTAAGCGGTGACGAGTTGGCTTCTATCCCTGCTACATCAGTCGATAAGATGTTGCAAGGTAAAATGGCCGGTGTGCAAATTACAAGTAGCAATGGTCAGCCCGGTGCTACCACTACAATCCGTGTACGTGGTACTTCTTCACTCTCGGCCGGTAGCAACCCATTGTATGTAGTCGATGGTATTCCCGTAATGAGTGGTGATATCTCGGGTGGTGCTGCCGAAAGTACCAATGCTATCGCCCTCATCAGCCCCAGCGATATCGCTTCAATCACTGTGTTGAAAGATGCTGCTGCTGCTTCTATCTACGGTTCGCGTGCTGCCAACGGTGTGATCCTTATCACAACCAAGAGCGGTAAGAACAGCGAAGGTAAAGCTCGCATCACAGCTCGTGTACGTGCCGGTATCACTACTCTCGCCAATGACAACAACTACGCTGTCATGAATGGTTCAGAGTTTGTTGATTGGTATCGCGACGCTGCTATCAACGGTGGCTACAACCCCGACGATCCCTATAGCGAGTATTATATGCCTATCGGTACCAAAGCTCAAAGATCTTACAACTGGATGGACGCTCTTACTCGTGAGGGCTCTATGCAAGAGTATGAGGTGAATGCTCAAGGTGGTACTGCTAAGACTAACTACTATGCTTCTATCGCTTACAACAAGAGCCAAGGTATTACTTACGGTTCTGACTATCAAAACCTCCGCATGCGTGTAAACGTTGATAGCGAGTTGAACAAATGGTTGAAATTTGGTGCTCGTGTCAATGGTGGTTACATTCGCATGACCGGTGAGTCAACCAACCAAGCCGACAATTGGACATTTACCAACCCCTTCTTCGGTGGTGTTGTAATGCCTCCCACATATCCTATTTATAACGAAGACGGTTCTTACAACTTCAACCTCCCCTTGTACAACGATATCAACCCCTTGGCTTATGCATTCGACAAGAATACATACGATACTCACTACAAGATGAATGGTACAATGTACTTGGAGTGGAAACCTATCCGTCAATTGACATTCAAGTCTAACAATAGCGTTGAGTTGCTCTTCACTCGTAACTACTCTTATGAGCCCGGTTACATGACAACAACCAACCAAAACGTTGTTGCCGGTGGTAACTCACAATATCAAGCTATTACTACTTCTAATACTGCTGTTTACGAGGATAACTTCAACGATGAGCACTTCCTCCGTGTATTGGCAGGTCAAGAGTACACTTATACAAGAAGCTTCGGCGATTCTTATCAAGCTCGCGACGTGAACGAGTTGCTTCCTTTCCCCGATAACGCTCCCCAAAGCACTTACTTGCTTGGTTATAGCTCGGTAGATGAGAAGATGCTTTCGTTCTTCGGTGTTGCCGACTACAACTATCGTCAAAAATATTACTTGCAAGCATCGGTTCGTGGTGATGGTAGCTCACTCTTCGGTGAAAACCGTCGCTGGGGTCTCTTCTGGTCGGTAGGTGCTTCTTGGAATGTTGACAAAGAATCATTCATGGAAGATGCTGAATGGGTTAACCAATTGAAACTCCGTTATAGCTATGGTGTAAACGGTAACAACAACATCGGTGCATACTTGGCTTACGCTCTCTATGGCTCGGGTACTTACAATGGTGTTAACGGTTCGGCTCCTATCAACTTGCCTAACCCCGACCTTACTTGGGAAACTAACTTGGCTCACAACGTCGGTGTTGACTTCCGTTTCTGGGATCGCTTCTCGGGATCATTGGAGTACTACCACCGTACTACTGAGGACATGTTGCTCGCAACTCGTATTCCTTTGACTACCGGTTTCAGCTCAATGACCAAGAACGTTGGTTCACTCTTGAACCAAGGTGTTGAGGCTCAATTCGATGTTGATATTATCAACAACAACGACCTCCAATGGACATTCGGTATCAACTTCTCTTACAACAAGTCTAAAGTTATCAACATTGGTGACAAAGATTACCTCTCACTCGGTAGCGGTATCCGCGCCGTACAAGGTGAGCAGTTGATGCAATTCTACCTCTACGACTATGCCGGTGTTAACCCCGTTAATGGTGAGGCTCTCTGGTATAACGAAGAAGGTGCGATCACCAACAGCTTCGACGAGGCTCGTCGTGTTTACAAAGGTTCTCCCGAACCTATCGCTACCGGTGGTTTCAACACTGCTTTGAACTGGAACGGTATCGACTTCAGCGCAAGCTTCGAGTATAAGATTGGTAACTACCTCCTCTATCCCGACCACCAATTGATTTGGAATGACGGTGCTACATTTGGTTACAACCAGTTGAAGGTTGCTGGTAACTACTGGAAAGAAATCGGTGACACCGGTTGCTCTCCTATGCCTATCGCCAACAACGGTACTAACTCTTCTTGGACTTCATCAACTCGTTTCCTCGAGCGTGGTGATTACCTCCGCGTGAAAGACTTGACTCTCGGTTATACATTCCCCGCTAAGTGGATGAAGAAAGCTGCTATCAACAACCTCCGTGTTTATGTCAGCGGTTACAACCTCATCACTCTCCACGATGCTACATACTGGGATCCCGAGCGTGGTACTTCAGGTGTTTCATTGGGTCAATATCCTACTACCAAATCATTTATCGTAGGTCTTGATATTTCATTCTAATAACTTGTAAAGAATAAAGAAGTATGAAAAAGATATTTTTATTAGCAGCCGTTGCGCTTGGCCTTGTTTCGTGCGACCTTACAACGCCGCCCGAAATCTATCTCGACTCTGATAAGGCCTTGTCTGTATACAGTGGTATCGACGGTGCTGCAGCCGTTACATATTCGGCTTTCCGCTCGGAGGGTTGGTATGGTCTTAACACCCTCTTGTACCCCGATGTAATGTGCGGTAACTGCGTAGCAGGTATTCCCTTGAACTCGGGTCGTGGTATGAACTGGCAAACTTGGAACTTCACCGAGGCCGGTGGTGGTCCCGTATTTGGTAGTGCCTATACCAACATCTTGCGTTGTAACAACGTTATCTATGCTATCAAAAACAACGCCGAGAATTACCTCAAAGAGGATGGCGTGAAACAACAAGACTTGGATAACCTCATGGCCGAGTGTCTCTTTGTACGCGCTTTGTGCTACTTCGACCTCGTTCGTTGGTATGCTCAACCCTATGCTGTAGCTGTTGCTGCTCCCGAGGGTGATGTGAAGTCTCTTGGTGTTCCCGTTACAAGCGAAGATGCCAACGTGAGTGTATTGCAAAAACCCGCTCGTGAAACTACAGTTAAGAACTATGAGCTTATCGTTGAAGACCTCACTACAGCTCTCGAGATTATCGATCCCGAGTATGTACGTGCCGGTGTATATGACGCTAAGTGTGCCGTTTCTGCAGGTGCTATCGAGGCTCTCCTCGCTCGCGTATATCTCTATATGAACGACTATGCTAACGCTGAGCTTCACGCTACTAACGTAATCAACTCGGGCGATTATCAAATTGCCGATGCTGCTACTTATCAAACTTTCTGGGGCGATGTTACTTGGGAAGGTGCCGGTGAAATCATCTTCGCTGCCTATGTTAGCCAAGTTGAGGGTTCGTTGAACTCTTCTCCCGGTAACTTGACTCACCCCGATGAGTACGGTGACATTCGCGTATCTAACGACCTCCTCGAGCTCTATGCCGATGGTGACGTTCGTAAAGAGATGCTCCGCACTTCTGATGAGCACACCGGTTACTACTGGCCCAACAAGTACCAAGGTAAAGATGGCGGTCCCGTTGCTTACTCAAGCATTCCTATGATCCGTATCTCTGAGATGTACCTTGTACGTGCCGAGGCTCGTTATGAGCAAGGTAACATCAATGGTGCTACTTCTGATATCAACGTTATCGCTTCAAACCGTAACGCTGCCGAGTTTGCTGTTGTTTCGGCCGACGATATCTTCAATGAGCGTCGTCGTGAGTTGGCCTTCGAGGGTCACCTCTTCCACGACTACAAACGTCTCCAACGCGATCTCGTTCGTACCGACGTTTCTTCAGCTATCAACAAAGACGTGCCCGCTACAAGCAAATACTGGTGCATGCCCTTCGTTGAGAGCGAGTTTGACGTGAACCCCAATTTGGTACAAAACCCCGGTTGGTAATTAATACTAATATTTAAATTTTAGTAAAAATGAAAATTAAAAGTTTAATATACACTACGCTTGCAGCTTCGTTGCTCTTTGCTTCTTGCGATCTCAACAAGCAACCTGTCTTTGATGACAATACGCAAGCTTATATTGCCTTCGAGGGTGCTTCGGCTATTGTTAAAGAGGCCGTTGACGGTGTTCCCGGTATGCTCGAAGTGAAATTGCACTGTGCTTCTGTAGAAGGTATCAATGCCGAGGTTGTTTTCGAGGCTGTTGATACTGCTTATGCCGAGGCTCTCCGTGCCAAGGTAGGTGAGGCTTTCACTTTTGTTGGTGCCGAAGTTTATAACGAGGATACTCAAAAGAACCGTTCAAACGTTCAAACTGTTGATTTGACAGCCGGTAACGTTATCAAGTTCGATGCCGATCATCGTTTCGCTTCTATCTATGTTCAAACTATCGACAACAACCAACAAGGTGGTGACAAGAAGTTCGACCTTGTTCTCAACAATGTTAAGGGTTGCAACCTCGGTGCTCACAGCATATTTGCTGTGACTATTGCCGACGATGAGGACCCCATGAACATGCTCGTTGGTACTTATGCTGCTACCGCTGCTTCTATGTTCGACGGTTACCCCGATGAAAGCTGGGAGGTGACAATCTCTCGTGACGATGAGGCTGACAATAAGATCTGGTTCCAACCCATCTGTATGTTTGGTGGTCTCTCTGCAGGCTCAATCTATCCTGTATATGCTCTTGTAGATGTTGCTAAGGGTACTATAGCAATGCCTTACGGACAATGCGTATATGGTGGCGAAGGTCAAAGCTATAACATGGTTATAGCCGGTGTTGGTAACTCTCCTGTTTTGTCTGGCATTAATATTGCTAACTTCGAGGTGGTAGATGGTGGTGTAACTATCAGCTTCAGCGACGGTTTTGGTGTAGGTAACATCGCTGCTAATGAGTGGTGGTATCAAGCTATCCAAGCTCCTACAATGGTTAAAAAATAATGTATAACTCAGTAAAGCAAATATAACAATGAAAAAGTTAGTATATATGCTCTCTCTCGCAATCGGTCTTATCATGACCGGTTGCGCCCAATGGGAGAATATCGAACCCATGGCACCCGATACATGGGGTCCTGTAGCTGAGCTTACTGTTAATACTCCCGACTCTGTCCTCTCTGAGACATTGCCTATCGAGATTATCACTAAGCATGCTACCAATATTGCTCTTACAATCAGTACTGAGCCTGTGGAGATTGATTATACCACTCTCTTGCAAGGTGGTTATGGCGCATTAGTAGCTGAAGTTGATTCGGCGGGTGATGCCAAATCTGTCAACTACCCCGGTGTTGTTCCCGGTACTACTTACTACCTCTATGTAGTTGCTGCCAATGGTGCAGGTGTACAAACTACTTTTGCTAAGGTGATTGGTGCTTACGACGTGACTGCTCCTTACATCACTTCGGTATTCCCCCTCACTCCCGCTCAACAAGGTAGAAGAGTAACTCTTGCATTCAACGAGGCTATCATTCGCAACGACAACATGGGTGCTATCACTTATGCTGTTCTCGACGAAAACCTTGAGACTATTGATACAGGTGATGCTGTTGCAACTGCTTCGGGTAGCAACCTCACTGTTACATTGCCCGAGACTGTAGCATTCCCCGAGAACGCCATGTCGTTTGTGCTTCTCTCGTTTGCCGAGGGTGCTGTAACCGACCTCTATGAGAACAAGATGGTGGCTATCGAGAATGGTCTCGATGCCGACCTCCTTCCCACAGGTCCCTGGTGGAGCTATGAGAATAACCCCGGTGGTGATGTTGAGATAGAAGGCTTCCTCCAAGACGGTGCTAATTATGCTTATTATGGTCTTTCTACTTCATTTACTGAAGACGAATCAGAGAAAGAAGTAGGTTCGGACTTTTTCCAAGTATCTTTAGTACAAAGTAATGTTGATTTGAGCGAGTATTTTGGCTCAGCTCTCATTGCAAATGAATGGTCAATGCCCAGCGTAATGTCTATTTTGACCAATGCTCAAGTTTATGATGTGCCTTGTTTCTCTTATGAAGCTCAAGCACAAGATGGTAACACTTATTCATGGCTTACATTCTTTGATCCCAATTCTACAGCTCCTAACGGTCTTGTTGTAGCCGGTACCTATGACCTTACAAACGCCGGTGCAAGTGCTCAGCAAGAGTGCTACTTTGCAAGTTGGGATCCTTCAACAGGTAGTCTCTATACAACTTGTGATTTTATAGTAGATGAGATGAATGGTAACGAAGTTTTGGTTAATGCCGCTTATAGCCCTTGTGTAATCTTTATAGCCGATCTTGGCCGAGGTGAAAGTCCCTACATTTTGTTCGATTTCGAGCAACTCTTAATCGTTGATGAGAGCATATTGGGCGCATCACAAGTGAACTACTATGAGACTCCCATTCGCTTGGAAATGTCTGCTATCAAGGATCTTCCCCGCGAATTCCGCGTTATTAAGAAATAATAAATCTCTATAACGAGTATCAAGAAGGTGCATTCCGCGTGGAGTGCACTTTCTTTTTCTTTATGCCTTTGCCGGCAATGTGTTTTGTGTAGTATATGATATATTATGGAGTCGCATATATAAATAATGTCAATCTCTTTGTGATTGTACGATAGAATGTATATCTTTGCACCGAAATAAACAATTTAAACAATCAATCACCTCTAATGATGAAAAAGATCTTTACTCTCATTGTCTCTACTTTGGTATCGACAATCTTTATGGTGGCTTCGGCCGAGTTTATATCGCAAGATGTTGCCAAGCTCACCGCCGACAACTTCTTGAGTCTCGATGACTCGTGGCAAGGTGCTACCGATGCTACTATCACTATGGTAGAACATGATGGTGTGCCTGCCTACTATGTAGTAGAATATACAACCGGTGGCTGGGCTATCGTGTCGGCACAGTCGTCGTCAACTCCTGTTATCGGCTACAACACAACAGGCAAGTTTGTGGCTCCTGCTCCTGTGCAAGAGTTGCTCGACTTCAATGCCAAGATGACAGCCGCTCGTGTGAAAGACGGTGTGGAAATGAAACACCAAGGTTGGGAGCGTGTGATGCAACGCAAGCCTGCTGCTGATGTTAATACTACCCCCGACATCAAGCCTCTTATCACTATCAACCTCAACCAAAGCAATCCTTACAATAAGTATTGTCCCTCTATCAATGGCCAGCACGCTCTTGTAGGTTGTGTGGCAGTGGGTATGACCCAAGCCATGATGGTACAACGCTTCCCGGCTCGTCCCGTAGGTTCTAATTCATATACACCTGAGGGTCTGAGTAAGTTGTCGATAGACTTCGATGCCGAGCCTGCTTACGATTGGGACGCCATTCTCTCGTGCGATGAGACCAAGAACTATGACGAGGTGGCTCGTATGTTGTATCATGCCGGTATGTCTATCGATATGATGTATAGTTTGCAATTCTCGGGTGCGTATATGGACGATGCCGCTCGTGCATTGGTGAAGAACTTCCAATATGACAAAGAGAAAATAGGCCTCTACTTCCGTTACCAATATAGCGATGCCGAGTGGTATGATATCATATTGACCGACTTGTTGATGGGTCGTGCAGTGCTTTATCAAGCTGCCGCCGATGAGGCCGGTAATGGTGGCCACTGCTGGAATATAGACGGTTGGCAAAAATCGACTCAAATGGTACACTGTAACTGGGGCTGGGGTGGCTACGGTGACGGATACTTCAATCTTGATAATATGACCGACTCATACCAAGGTATTTCGTTCTTGTATCACCATGGTGCTATCACAGGTGTAGGTGTGCCTACAACAGCTCCTTATGGTATAGAGTTGAGCCGTAACAAGTTTACAGCCGGAACTGCTGCCGGTGTGGCTCTTGCCGATGTGACTGTGTTCTGCGAGGACGAAGAGGCTACTATCTTGTATGAACTCAAAGGCCCTAAAAATATCGCCGGCAAGCACGTGGCTTCGCCCTATGAGGTGGTAGATGGTAAGTTGGTGTCTACCAAGACTGTAGAAGATGCAGCCGCCTTCCGCGAGTTGTATATGACAGTGACCAATGACCGCACAGGTGAGTCTTTCACGAGAGACTTCAAGTTCCAAATCGTTTCTGATAATGCAGTAGAGAGTGTCATGAGTGATGCTATGCGTGTATATCCTTCGGTGGCTCACGACTACATCACTGTAGAGGTGCCTGCTGCCGGTGGCGAGTATGCTATCTATTCGATAGCCGGTACTCAAGCACAAGCCGGTCAATTGACAGGTCATAAGACCGAGGTGAATGTTTCATCGCTTGTTGCCGGTACATACATATTGCGTTATGTTCATGCCGAAGGTGTAGGTGTGAAAACCTTTATTGTAAAATAAAACAGCGATAGACTCGCAGGAGTAAAATCGATATGATATGAAGAGTCAAGGGCATCATAGATGCCCTTGACTTTTTTTGATAATACGCAAGAAAACTCTCAAATGGGATACAAAAAATAGAAAATGATTTGCTTTTTTTGCTACGTTTTCTTTTCTTTGTGGCCGAATTGAGAAAAATATAGTAAATACATTTAATAATAGTAGTAGATGAAGAAATTTGTAGCGATTGTATCGGTGTTGGCAATGGCCGTATTTTATGCCGGAGCCGAAGTTATAACACAGGAAGTAGCCAAGAATGCTGCCGATAACTTTATGAGTCTCGATAGCGAGTGGCAAGGAGAGGGAGATGCCCGTCTGACACTTGTTGAGGAAGATGGTGTGCCTGCCTATTATGTGGTAGAATATGAGAAAGGCGGTTGGGCAGTAGTATCGGCACAATCGTCGTCACGACCTGTTATTTGTTACAATCCCACCGGTGCATATCAGGCTCCCGAGCCCATGCAGGCTGTGATGAAAGCCAATGCAATGCGCATTGTAGATGAGGCTCGTCACCAACAAGATGTGAAGCATGAGGGCTGGCAACGTATAGCTCAACGCAAGCCCGCTGCCGATCCTGCATCTACTCCCGATGTGGCTCCCCTTATCACTATCGATCTCAATCAACAAGAGCCTTACAATAAGTATTGCCCTACTATCAATGGCCAACGCGCCTTGGTGGGCTGCGTGGCTGTAGGTATGGCTCAAGCCATGATGGTGGCTCGTTATCCCGATGCTCCCGAGGGTAAATATACCTATGCAGCCGATGGTGTGGGTACACTGTCGATAGATTATGATGCCGAAGCTCCCTACGACTGGGACGCTATGTATCAAGAAGATTTTGACGAAATAGCACGCCTTGTATATCACTGTGGTGTGTCGGTAAATATGCAGTATGGCATTGACGGTTCGGGTACTCAAACCGACCTCGTGGCCAAGGCTTTGCCTCGCAACTTCAAGTATGATGAGAACTTTGTACGCTTTGTAGATCGTCCCGAAAGTGACGAGGAGTGGTTGTCGATACTTCTCGATGAGATAATGTTGGGTCGCGTCGTTGTGTATCGTGGTCAAGGCGAAGGCGGTGGTCACTGCTGGAATATTGACGGTTGGAAGAAATCGACTCAAATGGTACACGTAAACTGGGGTTGGGGTGGCTATGGTAACAGCTACTTCGATATCAACTCGATGGAGGATAAGTATCAAGGTATGTCGTTCCCCGATCTTAACGCTGCGGTGATAGGTGTAGGTGCTCCCACTACAGCTCCCTATGGCATAAAAATAAGCAAGACCAAGTTTGTGGCCGGAACTGCTGCCGGCGTGGCTCTTGCCGATGTAGTGATAGCATGTGAAGACCCCGAGGCTGTGTTTGAGTATGAACTCAAAGGCCCCAAGAATATTGCCGGTAAGCACGTGGCCTCGCCCTATGAGGTGGTAGATGGCAAGTTGATGGCAACCAAGACTGTAGAAGATGCCGCTGCATTCCGTGACTTGTTCATGACCGTAACCAATACCAACACCGGCGAGTCGTTCTCCAAAGACTTTAAATTCCAAATTGTTGCCAATGACGCAGTAGAGAGCATTATGAGTGATGCTATGCGTGTATATCCCTCGATAGCTCACGACTATATCACCATAGAAGTGCCGGTAGCCGGTGGTAGCTATGCCATATACTCGGTAGCCGGTACACAAGTACAAGCCGGTGAGTTGGCAGCCTATAATACCGAGGTGAATGTGTCGTCGTTGATGGCCGGTACATACATCTTGCGCTATGAACACAACGAGGGAGTAGGTGTGAAAACATTTATAAAGAAATAATCATATTACTATGAAAAGAGTATTCAGCCTGTTGGCCGCCGTGTCGGTGGCAATGATTGCAACCTGGAGTAGTGCCGAAGTTATTACTTCCGACTATGCCAAGGCCGTTGCCGACAACTTCCTCAGCCTCGATAGCGAGTGGCAAGGTCATCAAGAGGCTTCGGTGAGACTTGTAGAGAGTGATGGTGTTGCCGCCTATTACGTGGTGGAATATGATAAAGGTGGTTGGGCTATAGTTGCCGCTCAGTCGTCGTCCGACCCTATCATAGGTTACAATACAACCGATGCTTATGTAGTGCCCGAGCCTATGCAGGCTGTGCTTGATGCCAATGCAAAGCGTATCGTTGAAGAGGCTCGCGTGATGGCCGACAGCCAACACGAGGCTTGGCAACGCATCATGCAACGTAAACCCGCTGCCGATCCTGCCAATGTTCCCGATGTAGCTCCTCTCGTTACTGTCAATCTCAACCAAGGCGATCCCTATAACAGACATTGTCCTTCGGTAGGTGGCGAACGTGTTATGGTAGGTTGTGTGGCTGTGGGTATGGCTCAGGCTATGATGGTGCAAGAGTATCCTTTGCGTCCTGTAGGACAATACTCATATACTTGTGAGGGTATAGGTAAGCTCTCTATCGACTATGATGCCGAGAAAGCCTACGACTGGGAAGCTATGCTCAACAGCGACAAAACAGGTGACTATGACGAGGTGGCTCGTTTGCTCTACCACTGCGGTGTGTCGGTATCGATGGGCTATGGCGTTGATGGCTCGGGTGCAGGCAATAAACCCGTACCCAAGGCTTTGGTGCGCAACTTCTCGTATGATGAGAATTATGTTCAGTTGGTGAATAAAGAAGATAAGGGCGAAGAGTGGCTGAATTTCTTGCTCGATGAGTTGATTTTGGGTCGCGTAGTTATCTACTTTGGTGCCGGTGATGGCGGTGCCCACTGCTGGAACATCGACGGTTGGAAAAACTCTACTCAGAAAGTACACGTAAACTGGGGTTGGGGTGGCTATGGTAATGGCTACTTCGATATAGATAAGATGCAAGATGACTATCAAGGTCTTACCTTCCCCTATGCCAATAGTGCAATAGTGGGTGTAGGTACTCCCACCACAGCTCCCTATGGTATCGTATTGAGCAATACCCGCTTTACAGCCGGAACAGCTGCCGGTGTAGCTCTCGCCGATGTGAAAGTGGCTTGTGAAGATGCCGAGGCTGTGTTTGAGTATGAACTCAAAGGCCCCAAAAACATCGCCGGCAAGCATGTGGCATCGCCCTATGAGGTGAAAGATGGCAAGTTGATGTCTACCAAAACAGTAGAAGATGCTGCCGCTTTCCGCGAAATATATATGACTGTGACCAATGCCAATACAGGCGAGTCGTTCGACCAACTCTTCAAGGTGCAAATCGTTGCCGATAATGCGGTAGAGAGTGTAATGAGCGATGCCATGCGTGTATATCCCTCGGTAGCCGATAGCTACATCAATGTAGAGGTGCCCGCTGTAGGTGGCGAGTATGCTATCTATTCGGTAGCCGGTGCGCAAGTACAAGCCGGAGAGTTGGCAACTTATAAAACCGAGGTGAATGTGTCGTCGTTGGCCGCCGGTACATACATCTTGCGATATGTGCATGGCGAAGGTGTAGGCGTGAAGACTTTTATTAAGAAATAATAAGACAGATATAGGGTAGGGCTACGTCGCAAGGCGTAGCCCGCTTATTTGTAAAAATGAATAGAGACTGTATTGCAAACTTTTCGTGGGTTACACGCATATCGAGTGTAGCCCTATGTTGCATTATATTGCTCGCAGCTTGTTCCGAGGCAAAAACTGAGGTGGCCGAAGGATATGATAACGTGGATAGTATGCCATCTCTCTATACACGTGATGTAAATACACTCATATCCGACTCGGGTGTGACACGCTATCGCATCGAAGCCGCAGTGTGGTATATGTATGAAGGCGAAGCGATGGAAGATCCCTATTGGTACTTCCCCGAGGGTATATATGTAGAGCAATTCGACACCCTCTTTGCTACCGAAACGATGATAAAAGGCGATACAGCCATATATCATAAGAAACAACAGATATGGCGACTTGATGGTAATGTGCATATTGAGAATGTAGAGGGTAAAAAGTTTGATACTCAGCAACTTTTCTGGAATCAAAAGAGTCGCGAAATATACTCCGACTCGGCCATTCGCATCACCGATGGAGAAGAAGTCATAGAGGGGGTTGGTTTCAGGTCGAATGAACAGATAACCAAGTATGTCATACTGCGCACGACCGGTATATTTACATTCGAGCGCAACGTCCAACACCAAGATTCGACCGTCGAAGAATAGCTGAAATAGTAATTTTATAGCATATATAGGGGCGATGTAGGCCCGAAATGAGGCAAATTTGTAACTTTCAGTAAAATTTTTGCTCTTAAATTTCGGCTATCCGTCCTTTTTTTGTAATTTCGCACCCTTGATAAATAGTATATAAATAAAAACTAAAAATATAAACAACAAATGGCTACATTAGAGAAAATTAGAAGCAAAGCCGCCTTGCTTGTCGTAGTGATAGGTCTTGCTTTGCTTGCCTTTATCATTGGTGACTTCCTTAACTCAGGACAGTCGTTCTTCATGATGAATCAAAACAAAGTTGCAACTGTAAATGGAACAACTATTGGTGTTGAGAAGTATCAAGAGCGTGTAAATGCTCGTACCGAGCAAATGCAAGCTATGTATCAACAAAGCGGTATGACTATGCCCGAAGGTATGTCGGCTTCTATCCAAATGGAAGTTTATGAGCAAATGGTCAATGAGCAACTTCTCCAAGAGGAACTTGCTGCAGTTGGTATTGCCGTATCTGATGCCGAGCTCCAAGATATGCTCACCGGTAACAATATCAATGCCGAGATACAACGTGCATTTACCGACCCCGCAACAGGTCTTTTCGATCGCCAAGCTCTCGACAACTATTTGAGCGTAGTATTCAACCCCGAAGAGAACGGTTATACCGATCCTGCTCAATTGCAACAAATAGCTGTTCAACGTCAAGCATGGCTCGATATGGAGGATCAAATCCGTCAAAATCGTGCTTATGAGAAATTTACAGCTCTTCTTATGGCTGCATTGCAACCCAATAAGATTGATGCCGAAATGGCATTTGCTGCTCAAAACAATACCGTTGATGTTGCTTATGCAGTACAACCCTATACAACGGTAGCCGATTCATTGGTGGCTGTGTCGAAGTCGGATATGAAAGCCGAGTATGACAAAATGAAAGCTCGCTATGAGATGCCCGAGACTCGCACTATTCGTTACATCACTGTAGATGTAAAACCCTCGGCCGAAGACTATGCCAAGGTTGAGGAGAAAGTAAATATGCTTCAAGAGACTTTTGCTACTACTGCCGATGTTGCAGGTATCGTAGATAACAACTCTGATATGCCTTATGAAGATGCTTTCGTTGCCGTAAGCACTATGCCCGCCGAAATGAAAGCCTTCGTTGAAGGTGCTAAGGTAGGTGATGCTACAGCTCCCGCTTTTGCCAACGAGGCCTACACAATGTACCGATTGATCGATACCAAAACTGCTCCCGATAGCATCACAGTGCAATTGGCCAGCTTCGCTATGGGCGATGCTCGCGTTGATAGCGTTTACGATGTATTGGTTGCCGGTGGTAGCTTTGATGCTCTTGGTGAAGACATCGCTGTAATGGACGAGTTTGTTGTAACCGAAGCTATGTATGCCGATCTTGGCCGTCAATTTGTTGCCGATGTGTTTGCTGCCGGTAATGGTTACTTCAAGACTTCAAGCCTTGGTGGTGCACAACACGTTGCCAAGATTGTTAAGCGTTCGGCTCCTGTTGCCAAAGCTAAGGTTGCTACTCTCACCATCGGTGTAGATCCCAGTGTTGATACAGAGACATCGCTCTATAACGCTCTCTCTTCTTATGTTGCTAAATATAACAACGTAGAGCAATTTGTCGATAGTGCCTTCACTGCCGGTTATACTGTAATGCCCGCCGATTGCCAAGCATCGCAAACCTCACTCCCCGGTATGCAAAACAGCCGTCAGATTATTCACTGGGCATTCAATGCCAAGAAAGGTGATATGTCGGAAATATATGAGATTGGCGATAAATATGTAGTTGCCGTAGTTGAGAAGATTGTAAAAGAGGGTTATCGTCCCATGGAAGACATGGAGTCGATGCTCACTTCGACAGTGCGTCGCAACAAGAAGGGCGATATGATTGCCGAGCAATTGTCAGCCGTTTCTCCCGCTACGCTTGAGGCTTATGCTACAGCTATGAATGCCAAGGTTGATACTGTTAAGTTTGTGTCGGTAGCTTCTCCCAGCATCGCAGGTCTTGGTTATGAGCCTGTTGTAGCCGGTGCAGCTTCGGGCCTTGAGATGGGTGCTGTATCGGCTCCCGTAGCTGGTAATCGTGGTGTATATGTGTTGCAGGTAGTAAACGAGAATGCTGCTTCGCGTCCTTACGATGAGGCTGCTGAGATGACACGTCTCGAGCAACAATATATTTCGGCTGTAAATCGCTTCGTAGAAGTGTTGAAAGACAATGCCGATATAGAGAATACTTTGGTTCGTTTCTTCTAATAGAATACCCAAATAAAAAAGAGAGCGTCTAAACAGAGCATTAGACGCTCTCTTTCTACTATGAATAGAATGTATCTATGGAAAAAGAGCACCTCGTAGGAAAGACGTTGGAGGAGTTGCAAGTTGTTGCGGCCTCATGTGGTATGCCTTCGTTTGCCGCCAAGCAGTTGGCTCAGTGGATATATGTGCGTCGTGTCAATGATATAGAGGCGATGAGCAATATCTCAAAGGCTCATCGTGCGCGATTGGCCGAGACGTACGATGTGGGTTACTATGCGCCTTCACATTCCATGCAATCGGTCGATGGCACTGCCAAATATCTGTATGATGTAGGTGCTACCTCGGGCGTTGAAGCTGTATATATCCCCGATCGTCAGCGTGCTACCCTGTGCGTGTCGTCGCAGGTAGGTTGCAAGATGAACTGCTACTTCTGTATGACCGGTAAACAAGGCTTTACACGTAATCTCACAGCTCATGAGATAATCAACCAGATTGTGTCGGTGCCTCTAAGTGAAACACTTACCAATCTTGTGTTTATGGGTATGGGTGAGCCTCTCGACAATATCGATGAACTGATGAAGGCTCTCTCTATCCTTACCCAGCCATGGGGTATGGCTTGGAGCCCTCGTCGCATCACTGTATCTACAATAGGTTATCGACCCAATTTACGTCGTTTTATTGAAGAGAGCGAGTGTCATTTGGCCTTGAGCCTTCATGCTCCATATCCGCAACAGCGTGCCGAGGTGATGCCTGTCGAAAAATCATTCCCCATCAAAGACCTTTTGGCTCTCTTGCGAGAGTATGATTGGAGTCATCAGCGACGATTGTCTTTCGAGTATATAGTTTTCCGCGACTACAACGACTCTATGCAGCATGCCGATGCGTTGGTGCGCTTATTTGGTGGTATGCCATGCCGAGTCAATCTGATACGTTTTCATGCCATTCCCGGTGTCGATTTAAAGACTTCCGACATGGCACAAATTGAGGCTTTCCGCGATCGTCTCAATGAGCGAGGAGTGGTAGCCACTATACGGGCTTCGCGTGGTGAAGATATTTTTGCGGCTTGCGGAATGTTATCCACAGCAAAAAATAATTCATAAATTATAAAACTTATATAAATGACCTGGTGTTTATAGGGTATATTTATATAAAAATGCTTAACTTCGGCAGTCGAAATATTATATAAGTTGCTATAGCAACTCAAAAGTAACTGACATGAGTGAAAATAAAATGATAAGAGTGGGTATTACCCATGGAGATATCAATGGTGTAGGTTACGAGGTAATCCTCAAGACCTTGGTAGATACTCGTTTTGTTGAGATATGTACTCCGGTAGTATATGGCTCGGCCAAGGTTGCAGCCTATCATCGTAAGGCCCTCGATATGGAACCGGTCAATTTTAATATCGTATCGGGTGCTCGTCAGGTTGTAGATGGACAGAATAATCTTATAAATTGTATTGACGAGGAGGTGAAAGTTGAGATTGGACACACTTCGGAGCAAGTAGGTCCTGCCGCCTTTGCAGCCTTGGAGCGTGCTGTTGCCGACCTTTCGGAAGGCTTGATAGATGTGTTGGTTACTGCACCTATCAGCAAGCATGCCATGCAGTCGGCCGACTTTACATTCCCCGGTCATACCGAATACTTGGAGCAACGCTTGGGTGAGGAAGGAGACAAGGCTTTGATGATTTTGCTTAATGATTCGTTGCGAGTAGCCATGGTGACAGGCCACATGCCCATTGCGCAAGTCCCCGCTACATTGACCCAAGAGTTGATTCTCGAGAAGATTGCCATTTTTGAAGAATCGTTGCGTCACGACTTTGGTGTGCGTAAGCCTCGAATAGCAGTCTTGTCGCTCAATCCTCATGCCGGTGAGAATGGTATGTTGGGCGATGAAGAGATTAATATTATCAAACCCGCTCTCGACGAAGCCAAGAAGAATGGCTCGTTGTGCTTTGGTCCTTATGCTGCCGATGGATTTTTCGGGACAGAACATTATCGTCGTTTTGATGGTGTGTTGGCTATGTATCACGACCAAGGTCTTGCTCCGTTCAAGACCCTTGCTATGGAAAATGGTGTGAACTTTACCGCAGGATTGCCCTTTGTGCGCACCTCTCCCGATCATGGTACGGCATACGATATAGCCGGTAAGGGGCTTGCTTCGGAAGAGTCGTTCAGACAAGCTGTATATGCAGCAATAGATATTTATCGCAATCGCATCAGTGACGATGAGGCTCATGCATCACCCTTGCGCCGTCAATATGTCGATAAGAGTGGCGACCGCGAGGTCCTTGACTTAACTGGTGATGATGAACAATAAAAGTAATTTATAGATATTAAAAATAATATGGGAAACGAACAATCAGAGAGAATACAGACCTCTTTTCTCAACCGTGCTGAGAAAGTAGCATTGGTGTGGCTTGCCGAACGTCAGCCTCGTTGGATAACGTCAGATATACTTACCTATATAGGAGTAGTAGGAGCATTGATATGTGCGATCGGTTTTGCGCTTGGTTGTGTCAATATCAATTACTTGTGGCTTTCTTCTTTTGGCTTGTTTGTCAATTGGTATGGCGACAGCCTTGACGGAACGTTGGCTCGCGTGCGCAATACGCAACGTCCTAAGTATGGTTTCTTTATCGATCACTCGCTCGATGTAGTTACTATCTGCCTCATGTGTGTTGGAGCAGGTCTTTCGCCTATGTTCCGCTTGGATATAGCACTTATGGTGCTGGCTGCATATTTGGGCTTGTCTATATATACCTATATCGGTACTATTATCAAGGGGCAATTCCTTTTGACCTATGGTGGTTTCGGACCTACCGAGTTGCGTCTCCTTATAATCTTGATGAATACTGTCTATATGTACGTCGCACCATTGCGAAATTGGTCATGCACTGTGTGCAACCAAACATTCCACTTCTTCGATGTATTGGGCCTTATTATCGTGGTGTTGATGGCAATTATGTGGTTGTCTAAGTTCCTTCAAGATCGCAAGCAACTCTCGCAAATGGACCCCTTGAAGCCTTATAATCCTCAAGAAAAAAAGTAATAGTTAGAGAATTTGCGCGTATATATTCTATACATTTTAAGCCGTTATCTTGGCACGGGTGTAGATACACTCGTGCTATGGTTGTGTTCCGACTACATCTTCAGTGGCAGCTACTTTGAGCGCAATGTTATCTCTCCTATGATATCGTTTGAATTTGCCGTAATGAGCAATTTCTTGTGTTCCTACTTCTTTATATGGAACAATAGGGTAGAGGATAAGAGTCTTAGGTCGTTTTTCAAGCATTTTATGGTGTTCAATATCGCCGCATTGTCGGGTTTTGCGGTGAAGATGCTCTTCTTGTTGCTCTTTGAGCATATTTATGCCTGGGACGTGATTGTATGTAACATCGTCGCTTTGTGTATATCGGGTATTCTCAATTTCTTCTTAGAGAAGCTGGTGGTCTTTCGCAAACGCAAGGAGCACCCCGAACATGAGTTGCTCAATGTCGATGAGTTGGCCGACTTGTCGCCGGTCTTTCAAGGTCGTTGGGGTCGCTTGTTGGCCAAGATAGTGATAGCGGTGTGTGATGCTACCAAACTCAATGTGTTGTACGATCAGGTATATTTTGATAGGGGGGTAGAGTGTACCGACAAGTTGTTGCGTTATGTCGATTGTGACTATCGGGTAGGCCATAGCGAGCGTCTGCAACAACTGCCCGAGGGCGCTTTTATAGTAGTCAGCAATCAACCTTATGGTGCATTAGATGCTATTGTTCTCATTGATATGATAGGTCATAAGCGTGCCGATTTCAAGATCTATGCCAATGAGTTGTTTTCTCGCATCAAGCCTCTTAGTGATAGCTTTGTGTATGCTCGTATGGGTGGCGTGCATGAGCGATTTATTGAGGTTTCGGCACATTTTGCAGCCCATTCGCCGGTAGGTATATTCCCATCGGGTGTAGGCTCGGATTATAGACACAGGCAACACCGTGTCATCGATCGTCCATGGGATACCGATACGTTGCGATTTATACAAGAGGCACATCTGCCTATCGTTCCTATCCGATTTCTTGATCGCAACTCGCGCCTATATTATTGGTTGGGATACTTGGGCCTTCCGTTGAGGCTGTTGCGTATGCCGTCGGAGTTATTCAACAAAAATAAAGGCGAGCACCGCGTAATTGTAGGTCATACCATCAGCGTAGAGGAGCAGGGCAAGTATGTGCGTCCGGCCGAGTTTAACGAGTTTCTATGGGCGGCTGTCAATGATATGCCTCTGCCCGAGTCGTTTGTACCTCGTTCATCTCTTTATCAATAGTTCTTTATTTTGGGGTTATTTGCCAACAATCATCTATGTCGTTTGTAGATGTATGTTGCTATGAGGGTTGAGGTGTCTTGGTAAACTAAATTTTTAGTTTGTTATTTATTTTGTTTTATTCAGTTTTTCCTTATTTTTGCATTGTTAAGTGTTACATGTGATTACTGCAATAATATAAACCTTAATTTAAAATTTACCATTATGAAAAGGACATTTTTTCTAACAGCCATCGTAGTGATAACATTGTCATTAATGTCATTCTCTTGTGAGAAAGAGACAACACAAGGTCTTAATAAGGACAAGATTGAGATGCTAACCAATGAAACTTATCAACTCACTTATAATGCCGGCGAGTGTGTGTGGTTGTCTGAACAACCGCTCATAGCCAGTGTCGAAAATGGTCTTGTAACGGCTCATCTTGTTGGTAAAACCAATGTTTGTGCCAATGATGATGCTTGTAGCGTTATAGTCAATCCTCGCTATAATACATTCCGCGAGCCTTTGATGGGTGTTGATGTAACAGTTGAAGCTGTGCAGCAATATATGAAAGACTATGACTTGTTGGAAAATGAAGGGGGTGAGGAAGGTGTATATGCCTATATATCTAAGGACAATACAACTATGTATACCTATAGTTTCAATGGCCCTATCTTGGAGATGGCTTATGTAGTTCTTCCTGAGGTATCGGCCGAGGAAGTAGCTCTTTTCTTGAAGGAGCGTTACTTGCCTTTAGATGAAGAAATAGAGGAGGCTTTTATATCTATCGATCAGCAGGTGATGGTTGGCTTCTTGAGTGATATGGGTATGAATTTGGTTGTTTACATTAATGTTCCTGCCGGACAAGGCTTTCCGGAATATGAGTCGAACATGGCCAAAGCCCGACAACTTATACCTGTGCAATAAATACACTTTGCGACTATAACGAACAGCGCAGTAATCATTGTCGCATCGCAAAAGGAGATAAATTGATATAGGTGCTACTAAAGCTCGGCAGCCAATAAGGGCTAAATAGCGTGTATGTGCGCTTGTATGATAGCAAAGAGACTGACCCATCGGGTCAGTCTCTCGTATTATATTGGTATAGGGACTATCAGCCTTTGATAGCTGCAATACCGGGGAGTACCTTGCCCTCGATAGCCTCGAGCAATGCGCCACCACCGGTAGAGATGTATGATACGCGGTCGGCCATACCAAATTTGTTGATACAAGCTACCGAGTCACCACCACCAATGAGTGAGAATGCACCCTCGTCAGTAGCTTCGGCGATAGCCTCGGCAACCGCACGTGAGCCTTGAGAGAATGTATCGAACTCAAACACTCCTGCAGGACCATTCCAAAGTATTGTCTTAGAACCGCGAATAGTGTTGGCAAAGAGTTCGCGAGTCTTGGGGCCGGCGTCCATACCTTCCCAGCCTTCGGGAATGTTGTTGACAGGAACAACTTGAGTGTTGGCTTCATTAGAGAAGTCGTCACCGGCTACACAATCTACACCCAATACAAGGTTTACACCCTTTGCTTTGGCTTGAGCTATGATGTCGAGAGCAAGTTGCAACTTGTCGTCTTCGCAGATTGATTTACCTATGTTACCACCTTGTGCTTTGGCAAAAGTATATGTCATACCACCGCAAAGAATAAGGTTGTCAACCTTGTCCATCAAGTTCTCGATAATACCTATTTTGGTAGATACTTTCGAACCACCCATGATGGCTGTAAAGGGGCGTTTGATGTTGCTCAAAACATTATCTACGGCCTCAACCTCTTTCTCCATGAGGTAGCCGAGCATCTTGTGGTCGGCATCGAAGTAGTCGGCTATGATAGCAGTAGATGCGTGTTTGCGGTGAGCTGTACCAAATGCATCGTTTACATAGCAGTCGGCATACGAAGCGAGGTGTTTAGCAAACTCTTTTTGAGGCTCTTTCATAGCAGCCTTAGCAGCTTTCTTCTCCTCTTCGGTAGCAAATTCTCCACGGGGCTTACCCTCTTCTTCGGCATAGAAGCGGAGGTTCTCGAGCATGAGAACTTCGCCCGGTTTGAGAGCTGCTGCAGCCTCATCGGCTTTCATGCAGTCGGGGGCAAATTGTACTTTTACACCGAGTTTCTCCGATACAGCATCAACAATTTGTCCCAAAGAGTATTTCATGTCGGGATTTTTCTTGGGTTTGCCCATGTGCGACATGATAATGAGGCTACCTCCATCGGCGAGGATTTTCTTTAATGTGGGCAATGCACCGCGAATGCGTGTATCGTCGGTAATGTGGCCATTCTCATCAAGGGGTACGTTAAAATCGACACGTACGATGGCTCTTTTGCCCGAAAAATTGAAATTGTCAATTGCTTGCATATAGATTTATTTATCTAATTCTTTAGAGGATATAACAATTGTCATTAAATGTTTGTTTTCATCACTTCAAAGTGTGCTTGGGGGTGCAAGCAAGCGGGGCATACTTTGGGAGCCTTTGTACCTTCCATGATGAAACCACAGTTGCGACATTGCCATACGGTATTCTCGGCTTTTTCAAATACGGTGCCATTCTCGATGTTGGCCAAGAATGCAAGGTAACGCTCTTCGTGACCTTTCTCGGCAATAGCTATATTGCGATACATGGCAGCGATGTCGGCAAAACCTTCCTCGGCAGCAACATCGGCAAAGTGAGGATAGTCTTTTGACCATTCTTCGTTCTCACCGGCAGCCGCAGCACGAAGGTTCTCTGCTGTAGTACCAATAACACCGGCGGGATAGCATGCAGTGATTTCTACCATACCACCTTCGAGATATTTAAACATGCGCTTAGCGTGCTCTTTTTCTTGATTGGCAGTCTCTTCAAATATGGCTGCAATTTGTTCGTAACCCTCTTTCTTGGCTACACTTGCAAAGTAGTTATAACGCATGCGAGCTTGGCTCTCTCCTGCAAATGAAGTGAGCAGATTTTTCTCTGTTTGAGTTCCTTTAATAGTTTTCATTGTCTGATTTTTTTGTGGTTTATAAAATGTTTCTTTCTTTTAGGATTTGTTCCATATCTTGTTGTACAGCAAGTGCTTGTGCACGGGCTGCTTCAGCAAAGTTCTCGCTGTTATCGGCGTAGATAATCTGACGTGATGAATTGACGATGAGGCCGCAGTGGTCGTTGAGGCCATACTTGGCAACCTCGCTGAGGCTACCGCCTTGAGCTCCAACACCGGGAACAAGCAAGAAGTGGTTGGGAGCTACGCGACGTATGTCCTCAAAGAGTGAACCCTGAGTTGCACCTACTACAAACATCATGTTGTCGGTTGTACCCCAAGTCTGTGCTACGCGCAATACCTTCTCAAAGAGGCGCTCGCCATTGGCATCGGCTGTGAGTTGGAAGTCGTGCGAGCCTTTGTTAGATGTCAAGCCCAATACAATTACCCAACGGTTGTCGTAGTTGAGGAAGGGCTTAACGCTATCTTCGCCCATGTAGGGGGCTACTGTTACAGCGTGTATGTCGAGGTGCTCAAAGAAGCTGCGTGCATACATCTCGCTGGTGTTGCCAATATCGCCACGCTTGGCATCGGCAATGATGAGCATATCGGGATAGTTGCTGCGTATGTAGCGTACTGTATCCTCAAATGCTTGCCAGCCGGCCAATCCGAGACTCTCGTAAAATGCAAGATTGGGTTTATATGCAACGCAAAGGTCGGCGGTTGCATCGATAATGGCTTTGTTGAAGGCAAATATTGCATCTTCACGATCGCGCAAATGTGCCGGTATCTTGCGTATGTCGGTATCAAGTCCTACGCAAAGAAATGATTTCTTACGACGGATATTTTCAAAAAGTTCCTGACGATTCATAATTATGGACTTTATTTTTGTGTTGTTTATAGTTCACTCTCTTTTAGTCGTTCGGCATTCTCGGCTACGATAAGGTGGTCTATACAATCTTGTATATCGCCGTCCATAAATGCCGGTAGGTTGTATATGGTGTATCCGATGCGATGGTCGGTTATGCGACCTTGCGGATAGTTGTAGGTGCGTATCTTTGCACTACGGTCGCCGGTCGAAACCATGGTTTTACGTCGAGCCGCTATGTCATCGATATATTTTTGGTGCTCTTTGTCGTATATAAATGTACGCAGACGCGACAAGGCCCGCTCTTTGTTCTTGGGTTGGTCGCGTGTCTCGGTACATTCTATGAGGATTTCTTCCGATACACCCGTATTGGGGTTACGCCATACGTAACGCAAGCGCACACCCGACTCTACTTTGTTTACATTCTGGCCGCCGGCGCCTCCCGAGCGGAAGGTGTCCCATTTTATTTCGCCTTCGTTTATCTCTACATCAAACTCTTCGGCCTCGGGCAGTACTGCTACGGTGGCAGCCGATGTATGTACTCGACCTTGAGTCTCTGTAGCAGGCACACGCTGTACACGATGTACGCCGCTTTCATACTTCATTGTGCCATATACATTGTCGCCACTTACGGCAAAGATTATCTCTTTATATCCGCCCGATGTGCCTTCGTTGAAACTCGATACACTCAGGTTCCAACCCTTTGTTTCGCAATATTTCGAGTACATACGGAACAAGTCTCCGGCAAAAATGGCCGCCTCGTCACCTCCTGTGCCGCCTCGTATCTCTACGATGGCATTCTTGCCATCTTCGGGGTCGGCCGGAACGAGTAGCAACTTTATCTCCTCCTCCATGTCGGGTATTTGCGCTTGGCTGTTGTCAAGTTCTTCTTTGGCCATTTCTCGCAATTCGGGGTCGTTCTCGGCTTCGAGTATTTCGCGTGCTTCACTGATTGAGTTCAGCAAGCCTTCGTATCGTATTGTTGCTGCGTTGATTTTTTCAAGATCGCTGTATTCTTTGGTGAGTTTTACGTAGCGCTTTTGGTCGGCAATAACAGCCGGGTCGGTAATGAGTGTACCTACCTCTTCAAATCGCAACTGTAAGTCTTTCAGTTTGTCCAGTAATGAATTTTGGCTCATTGTTACATAGTTTATCAGCATACAAATTTAATAAAAAATCGTGATAAAATAGTTTTTATTTCAAAAAAGAGCATTTTCCCAATAAAAATCATGTCATAGGTGTAAATGTAGATAGAATCAGGTTGCCTAAATCCTGGTAGAAGTGTGTCTAATAGCAAACAATAAGGCTGAGCCGAAGGGTTATCAGCTCAGCCTTATTATTGTATTTGTATGTGGCGTTCTACAACTCCTCGTCATACAATGCGATGAGGTTTGTACGCCAAGAATTGTCTATGTTGTTGTCTTTTTGTAGCAGTTCTACTACTATGCGACCGGCAGTTTTTAGCATCAATGCTTCTGTGAGGTAGCGTTGTGCGGCTTGAGCTGCTGCACCCTCGTTGTTGTGAGCTATAGCTATTGCTTGCCGAGAGGTCTCTTTCAGCCACTCGGTGTCGTCTATGTCATTGAGTAATGAGTATGCCAACCGAAATCCTGTGTATTGCAGGAGGCTGCTTGTCGATGTAATCCAGCAACCGGCCAGCCGGGGGGCTGAGTGTAGTTGAGAGAAGAGATATTTGCAGCAGAAGTCGGCAACCTCTACATTGGGTATCTCTGAGGCCCAACGTTGTGCTACCTCGGGTGTGCATTGCTCAATTGGGTAGAGCATTGGTGCCAATAGCATCGACTCGCGTACGCCGGTGTCGTGCCATAGTTCTTCGGCAATTTGAGGTGAAGGAGGCACTTGTTGTGCTATGCGACGCAATAGTGGCAGTGTGAGTCCGAAATTGACGCGATATGCTGCACCCTTCTGTCTCATGCTGTGCGATACGATGCCATTCATGTACAAGCGGTATAGCTTTTTTATATCTTTCAGTTGCATGGTCTCTTTTTTTGATATAAAGAGAGGATGCAAACATGCGTTTGCACCCTCGGTTGTATTGTAATGCTTTATTTGTCAAGGAATAATGTTGAGCATGCGGAAATTCTTCTCGATTTTCTCTAACAATACATCTACTTGCTCGCGAGTGTGAGTAGCCATAAACGAGATGCGAATGAGTGTGTCGTGTGGAGCTACTGCTGGCGAAACAACGGGATTGACAAAAATACCATCATCGAGCAACATGCGAGTAACAAGGAATGTCTTGTCGTTGTCGCGTACATAGAGGGGTATGATAGGTGTGCAAGTGTTTCCTATCTCGCAACCCATGTTGCGGAAACCCTCAAGGGCATAGTTGGTAACGTCCCACAAACGGTCGAAACGCTCGGGTTCGCTCTCCATAATGTCGAGTGCGGCGTTGGCTGCGGCTGTAGAAGCGGGAGTGATACTTGCCGAGAAGATATACGAACGAGAGTTGTGACGCAAGAAGTTGGCTGTAACTGCATCGGTGGCAATGAAACCGCCTAATGATGCGAATGACTTACTGAATGTACCCATGATGAGATCTACATCATCGGTAACACCAAAGTGGTCGCATACACCACGGCCGTTACGACCGAATACACCTATACCATGAGCCTCATCGACCATCAGGGCGGCGTTGTATTGTTTACACAACTCTACCATCTTGGGTAGATTGGCTACATCGCCTTCCATCGAGAATACACCATCGGTAACAACGAGCTTCACTGCTTCGGGAGGACACATTTTGAGTCGTTGCTCCAACTCAAACATATCATTGTGACGATATTTCAATCGCTTAGAGAACGAGAGACGGAAACCGTCAACGATAGAAGCATGGTCTGACTCGTCGGTGATGATATAATCTTCACGACCAGTGAGGCATGATACTACACCAAGATTTACTTGGAAACCGGTTGAATAGATGAGGGCTTCTTCTTTGCCGACAAACTTGGCGAGGCGTTTTTCAAGTTGGGTATGTAGGTCGAGTGTACCATTCAAGAAACGAGAACCAGCGCAACCTGTACCATATTTCTTTGTTGCCTTTATTGCGGCTTCTTTGATTTTGGGGTGATTTGTAAGGCCTAAGTAACTATTTGAGCCAAACATCAGCACTTTTTTACCATTAATCTTGACCACTGTATCTTGGTCGCTTGTTATCTCGCGAAAATATGGATAAACACCTTTTGCCTTAGCGATTTGCGGTGCATCGTATCGAGCGAGTTTGGTTTGTAATAACTTCATAATTTATCTTTTTTATTTAGCATGCGAAATGCTAAAATTAGTTATCAAACTTCAATACAGTTGGCAAAGATAACGGATTTCCTTGCGTTTGACAAATAATCGGGGGACTTTTTTATTATATATTTTTAACATCGCACCTACAATATACTATAGCGGGTATTTTGTTGTTTTATGAACAAAAAGAGAGAATATGTGAAAAATAATTACGAACTTTGCGCCTAAATAGCAAAAATAAATATGCAATTTACAGCCGAACAAATAGCCACCTTCCTGGGAGGTGAGGTGGTAGGAGATGCCAAAGTGAGTGTGAGTAACCTATCTAAGATAGAGGAGGGTACTCCGGGTACACTTACATTTTTATCCAATCCGTTATATACCCAATACTTATATACAACTCAAGCTAGTATAGCCTTGGTACGACGTGACTTTGAGCCGGAGCAACCGGTTACTCCTACACTTATCAAGGTTGATGACCCTTATACTTGTCTTACACGTTTGCTCGAACTTGTTGATAGCGTGAGGGGTAGTAAGCAGGGCGTAGAAGAACATGTGCATATTGCTGCCTCGGCTCAAGTGGCCGATGATGTGTATGTGGGTGCTTTTGCTTATATTGGTGAGCGTGCTACTATCGGTGCTGGCTCTAAAATATACCCTCAGGTGTATGTGGGCGATGATGTTGTTATTGGTAACAATGTTATTCTGTATCCCGGTGTAAAAGTGTATCATGGTTGTCGTATAGACAATAATTGTATCCTTCACGCCGGTGCTGTAGTAGGATCTGATGGATTTGGATTTGCTCCACAACCCGATGGCTCGTACAAGAAAATACCTCAGATTGGTATCGTTGTGCTTGAGGAGAATGTCGAGTTGGGGGCCAATACTACTATCGATCGTGCTACTATGGGGGCTACCACAATACGTCGAGGTGTGAAACTCGATAACCTTGTGCAGATAGCTCACAATGTAGAAGTGGGCGCAAATACTGTTATGGCAGCACAAGTGGGTGTTGCTGGTTCTACCAAGATAGGCGCTCAATGTATGTTTGGTGGTCAAGTTGGCGTGGCAGGTCATCGCCATGTGGGCGATCGTGTTGTTGTTGGTGCTCAATCGGGTATCCCCAACGATGTGAAAGAAGGTATGGAGATTATGGGCTATCCGGCTGTGCAAAAGGTCGAGTTTGCCCGTCAAACGGTACATATCAAACGACTTCCCGACCTCAATCGCACCGTAAAAGAGCTGCGCCAAGAGATTGAAGAGTTGAAGAAATTAATACAGAAGTAATCTGAGCTTGGTATTGGTTTATAAAGATACACATAGAAAGGAGTTTAAAATGAAACAAAAAACACTGAAAGAGAGTTTCTCAATAAGCGGCAAAGGTTTGCATACAGGCTTGCAAATTACTGCAACTTTTATGCCTGCCGCTGAAAATACAGGATATAAAATACAGCGTGTAGATCTTCCCGACCAACCCATTATTGATGCTGTTGCCGAAAACGTTATAGAGACAAGTCGTGGTACGGTTGTGGGCAAAGGAGATGTGCGCATAAGCACTATCGAACATGCTATGGCTGCGTTGTATTGCGCCGAGATAGACAACTGCCTCATTCAAGTAGATGCACCTGAGTTGCCTATTTTGGAGGGTAGTGCTATTGAGTTTGTCAATGCCATAGAGCGTGTGGGTGTAGTAGAGCAAAATGCCGAGAAGGACTACTTCATCATCAAATCGAAGATTGAGGTTGTAGATGAGGCTACCGGTAGCTCTATTATTGTACTTCCCGACGATGTGTTCAGTATCAACACAATGGTATCATACGATTCGCCTATCCTTACCAACCAATTTGCTGCCATGGAGCGCATGAACGACTTTAAGGATCAGATAGCTGCAAGTCGTACCTTTGTATTTGTAAGAGAAATAGAACCCTTGCTCAAAAACAATCTTATAAAAGGTGGTGACCTCGACAATGCTATTGTAATATATGATCGTGAAATGGAGCAAGCCGACCTCGATCGATTGGCCGATACGATAGGTGTTGAGCATAAGCCTGCCAATCAGCTGGGGTATATCAACAATAAGCCTTTGGTTTTCGACAACGAGCCTGCCCGACACAAATTGCTCGACATACTTGGTGATATAGCTCTTGTAGGTCGTCCTATTCGTGGTCGCATCATTGCTACCCGTCCCGGCCACACCATCAACAACAAGTTTGCACGTTTCTTGCGTAAGGAGATAGGTCGTCAAGACTTGCAAGCTCCTATCTACGACCCCAATAAAGTGCCCTTGATGGACACCAATAAGATACGCACTTTGCTTCCGCATCGTTACCCGTTCTTGTTGGTTGATAAAGTGATAGAGATAGGCCAAAAACACATTGTGGGTGTGAAGAATGTATCGGGCAATGAGCCTTTCTTCCAAGGTCACTTCCCCCAAGAGCCTGTTATGCCCGGTGTACTTATTGTCGAGGCTATGGCCCAAACAGGAGGTTTGCTTGTCCTCAATTCGGTTGACGACCCCGAGCGTTATTCTACCTACTTCATGAAGATAGATAATGTAAAGTTCCGTCAGAAAGTTGTGCCCGGAGATACTCTTGTCTTCCACCTCTCGATGATAACCGAGATACGTCGTGGCTGTGCCTACATGAAGGGTTATGCCTTCGTAGGCGAGAAAATTGTTTCGGAGGCTGAGTTTATGGCTCAAATTATCAAAAATAAATAACCTGTAAATGTAAATGTTATAATGAATAACTTCTCTTATATTCACCCCGATGCCAAGATTGGCAAAGATGTTACGATAAGTCCTTTTGTCACCATATACGAAGATGTGGAGATAGGTGATGGAACATATATCCACCCCCATGTTACATTGTATCCCGGTGCTCGCATTGGTAAGAATTGCAAAATATTTCCCGGAGTTACGGTTGCGGCTGTTCCCCAAGACCTCAAGTTCAAGGGCGAATATACTACTGCCGAAATAGGCGACAATACTACATTGCGCGAGTGTGTTACGGTGCATCGTGGTACAGCATCGAAAGGCCGTACCATTGTAGGTAGCAATTGTCTTATTATGGCCTATTGCCATGTGGCTCACGACTGCGAATTGGGCGACAACATTATTATATCGAATGCTACCCAATTGGCAGGCGAAGTAGTTATAGATAGCAATGTGGTTATTGGAGGAGGCACATTGGTGCATCAGTTTACTCACATTGGTTCTTATGTGATGATACAAGGTGGTACGCCGGTCAATAAAGATGTTCCTCCCTATGTGATGGCTGCGCGTACTCCTATCTCGTTTGTTGGTCTTAATATCGTGGGGCTGCGCCGTCGTGGATTTACCAACGAGCAAATCTCTACATTACAAGAGATATATCGTCGCATATTCAATTCCGATGACAATATGACTACTGCGCTCAATGCTATAGAAGCTGAGTTGCCCGCATCGCCCGAACGTGATTATGTATTGAACTTTATACGTAGTTCATCGCGCGGTGTTATCAAAGGTGTACACCACGCTGAGTAAAAAAAGATTGTATTTCTATATATGACGGGTCACATATCAACAATGTGGCCCGTTTTTTTTACAATAATAGAATATAGTATTCGATGCAACATTTCTTTTGAATGACTTTGAGTAGTAAATGAAGTAATTTTGCTATCTTTGTTGCATGAAGTGATATACTGTATTGATAGAGATAAAATAATATAATAAGAAATAAAATATGAAAATAGAAATATCTGATAAGATTAGATATATCGGTGTCGATGATATCGATATAGACCTTTTTGAGAGCCAATATGTAGTGCCTAATGGTGTGTCGTACAACTCGTATGTAATTCTCGATGAGAAGATTGCCATTATGGATAGTGTCGATTACCGCAAGCATGAGGAGTGGTTGCATAATCTCGATGTAGTACTTGCCGGTCGCACCCCCGACTATCTTATTGTGCAACACATGGAGCCTGATCATGCCGGTAGTATAGCCAAGACATTGGCTCAATACCCCGATATCAAGATTGTTGCTACTGCACGTGCTATTCAGATGATGCCTCAGTTTTTTGAAGAGGCCGACTTTAGCAATAATACTATAGCCGTAAAAGAAGGCGACACACTCGATTTGGGTACGCATACCTTGCAATTTTTTACGGCCGCTATGGTGCATTGGCCCGAGGTTATGGTAACTTACGACCATGCCGATAAAGTTCTCTTCTCGGCCGATGGATTTGGTAAGTTTGGAGCATTGAGCCATGACGAAGAGTGGGCTTGTGAAGCTCGCCGTTATTATTTCAATATATGTGGCAAATATGGTGGCCCTGTGCAAGCTCTCCTCAAGAAAGCTGCTACACTCGATATCGCTTGCATTTGTCCCTTGCATGGTCCTATATTGAAAGAGAATTTGGGCTATTACATAGGTTTGTACGACACCTGGAGCAAATATGAGGCAGAGACCGAGGGTGTGCTCGTAGCATATGCCTCGATACATGGAGGTACTGCCGTAGCTGCTGAGAAAATTGCCGAAATACTGCGAGCTAAAGGTGCTCCTAAAGTTACAGTGACTGACCTATCTCGCGATGATATGGCCGAAGCTGTAGAAGATGCATTCCGTATGAGTAAACTCGTTGTGGCAGCAGCATCTTACGATGCCGGTGTATTTCCTCCTATGCACGACTTCTTGCATCATTTGCAGATTAAAGCCTACCAAAACCGTCGCGTTGCCATCATTGAGAATGGCTCATGGGCACCGTCGGCAGGTAAGGTAATGAAAGGAATGTTGTCGGAAATGAAAAATGTTGAGGTTGTAGAACCTATGGTTACAATCCTATCTCGCATGAAAAAGGCCGATATACCTGCCTTAGAAGCTCTTGCAGAGGCTTTATTAGCTTGATAGATATAGACTTGTCGAATAAGTCGCGTTGCAATATTCGTTGTCCCCTAAAGGTCGCACTTTTAGGGGACAATTTTTATATTTGTGTAAATTTATTTTCTTAAGGTTGGCGTCTGTTTAGGCCTATAAGGGGCTTTTAGTACCCGATGCTGTGGAAGTAATCGAGTATCAACTCACCTACGCGGGTACTGTGGTATATGTATGATCCGTGGTCGGCATGGGGTACTATCAAGGCTTGGCCTTGGGGTATAGTACGAGCTATGAGGTGGGTGTGTTCTTCGCGTATGAGGTCACTATCACCGGCCATGATGAGTGCAGGGCAGGCTATGGTAGCTACTTCATCTATAGTCATGTTGGGCTCTTCCATGAGCATGCGGGTGAGCGGATTGGGGTTCTCTTGTGTGAGGAAGGTGGCGGCAAACTCGGGTATGAGAGCGTCCTCGACAAAGATATTGGCTCCGCCTGTTGTTATGGCCGAGAAGGTGCCGGGATACATCACCTCGAGTTGCAAGGCTATGATGCCTCCGTCGCTGAACCCGAATACTGCGGGACGCTCTATGTGCAAGGCTTCAAGAAATTGGTGTACGTCCTCGGCCATATCTTTGTAGTGATATTCGGGTAGGGGAGGGTTGGCACCTTGTCCGCGCGAGTCCATAGCATAGACGCGGTAGCCGGCTTGTGCCAGCTGGCGTGTGGTAGTCTCCAAGTCGTTGTGGCTACCTCCGTTGCCATGTAGCAGTATGACAGGCTTGCCGGCGCCTTCGCAGGTGTAGAAAAGCGACACTCCGTTTACTTCGATGGTGTCGGTGTAGCTCATGTATGCCTCGGCCTGTGTGGTGTTGTGGCAGTGGCACGAGGTGAATGCTATACAAGCGAGTATTAGGGTTGCTAGGGTGTGTATTGTCTTCATGTCGTTTCTACTATTTGTGTTGCGAAGATACAAAAAAATGTGTATAAAACAGGCAACAGTACCCGCTCTTGCAGGGCTACTGTTGCCTATTATCTGTTGCAGTGGGGTTGCCACGGCGGATATATTAATATATAATGTATGAAGCAAGGGGTGCCAATTCGCCGCTAATGTTGCCGTCGGCTACGGTGAATGTGGTGTTGTGTACCTTGTCGGTGTAGGTGCCGTTGGGCAGTGTTGTGGTCAATGCAATGGTTTGAGCCTCCTCGCTGATGTTGATGAGAGCTATACCTTTGTTGCCACGCATTACCTCTATTACTGCACCGTTGTCTGTTGCCACTACTTGCTCGGCATAGCCACTCATGGCCTTACGGAAGGCTATGGCTGCTACCACCTCGGGGTGGAAGAACTCATCGTTACCACGCTCGCCCACGCGGTTGTTGCCCCAATAGTTGTCGCGGGTACTGCCGGCAGGACGGCTGTAGAACAAGGGAGTGCCATGCTGACGTGCTGTGAGGAACACGTAGCCTTGGCGTATCAGTTCATCGCTCATACCGGCCGACTCGTGGGCATTGCAATAGGTGTCGTGCGACTCTACCCATGTTACCAATTGATTGGCGGCTACGGGGTGATGCCACTCGGCCAAGTTGTCGGCATGGTAGCTGTGATGGTTGAGGGCATTGCGCAATGCTCCTCCATAGTTGCTTGCTGTGAGGTCCATATACTCGGCATACTCCAATTCCTTCACATTGCGGTCTTGCAGTACCTCTCCATAAATAAAGAGGCTGTCGGGGTATAACAACGTGATGTCTTTGATAGCCTCGCGGCCGGTAGCAATGTCCCAGAAGTTGTTGCGCTCCGATTTCTCGTCGGTGGGGTCGCTGGGCAAACCGATGTGCTTGGCTGTGTCGTAGCGGAAACCACGTGCACCACATGCAATGAGGTCATTGACATACTTCATGTAGTAATATTGAAAGTCGGGATTTTCGGTATTCACATCGGGCAGTTTACCCATCATACCGGTAGTACACTCATAGCGGTCGTTCCATTGTGTAATGTCGGTAAATCCATTGGCGTGGAACAAGTTCTCATGTCCACCTACAACGCTATCGAGTGCTGCAGTAACTGCTGTATGGTCTATAGCTACGTGGTTGGGCAGTACATCTACTATAACACGCACCCCATATTTGCGAGCGCTGTCGCACATAGCCTTAAACTCATTGCGTGAGCCCAACATATAGTTGCCTATCTTCCAGTCGATAGGTTGGTAATAGTAGTACCACTTGCCACGCACGCTGTCGCCCTCGGCGCTGAAGAGAGCCATACCGCCATCTTCGCCCACAAAGCAAGTTTGCGCCGGCGATGTCTGCACCATATCGTAGCCCGCCTCGGCTATGAGGTGCATGTTTTCGGCTACCGTATTGAACGACCACGACCATGCGTGCAGTATCACTTCATCGTTAGTAATCTCTTGAGGGATATTGTTCTGTGTGCCATTACAGCCCACAAGACCCATCGAAACAGCAACCATAGTTGCCACAGAAAATAAGAAACGTTTCATCTGATTATAAATGTGATTAATGTGTTACCTAAAGTGACGGCAAAGGTAGCAAATTTGAGTCATAACTGCAACGCCTCAGCCAACTCAAGCTACAATCAATTGTATAACAATTTTAGTAAAGCAACATGCTTGGTTGTTGTTCATAACAAACTTACCAATAGGCACTCCGTAGCCAATGTGTTCCATTTGCAATACGTTAAAAATAATCCTCCACACATCAAATGTCAAATAAAAGATTTTATAACGTACAAGTATAATTCCTTTAACACCCTCCGCACGCAATGTGAAGTAGTGGAGTTACAATCTATCTTCAATAGAAAAATGCATAGGTAGTATAAGGACCGATAGTAAAGCCAATAGTCTAAGCCAATCGGTTTGCCGGACTATGGAGCTAAATATGTTTGTCGATTGGGGTAACTATTGGCCGTCTTAGGTGCTATTGCCCTCCTCTGTGAGCTATCTGTTTTCTTGTGAGTTTATCAATCTGTTCAGTTCTTTACTGCATAAATCATTCAGGTGCTCAATCATGTTCTGTCGCATTGTTTCATATTGTGTCGCTGTGCTTTGT
>JAFQRE010000003.1 GCA_017410245.1 Bacteroidaceae bacterium | reverse complement strand
TGAGAAGAAATGGACGCAACCGATTCATAATTGGGGCTTGATTATGAACCAATTTATTCTTATATTTGAAAACAGAATCCAGATATAGGAAAAAATATCTGAATCCTGTTTTCTCATTTACACAATATTTTGGACACTGCCACTAACAAGGAAGCTAACTGCCTACATATAGAGATACCCCGAAGTTTTTACACAAACCTCGAGGTATCATTTTATTTAGGGAACACGACATAAAGATATTATAGAGCTGTCGGGTGCTCCTCCATATAAAAACCGACACCATAGTACAATACACTTTAATATCGTGTTTCCTTTCATTATAACCACTATACTGCTATAAAAGTTCATCATAGGCATACATTTTTTCTATTCTTCAATACAATATTATTTATTTCAACAACCACTATAACATAAAAACATATCGAACAAATATATTATTTACCACACTTTCACTATCTTCGAGATAAATCTCAAAGATATTTATACACTCGTTGCCAAAAATATTGAAGTTAATTTCATATTTCTCACTCGTTTCTTAGTATCTTTGCAACACACTTAATCACACAAGAAGATGAAAAATATAATTACAAAACTCTCTTTAGCAGCTTGTATAGCATTCGTTACAAGCAACTCATTAACAGCACAATCACTGTCGGAATTAGGTAAATTATTGGGCAATAGCAGTAGCACAACTACTGCCGACACCACTGCAACAAGTAAAAGTTCGGCAGGAGAGACGATAGAAAGCATTCTCTGTAAAATGGGAAATAATACAAACAATTCTACTACGACAACAACCACCACCAACAACACGACTACCAACACAACCACTACAACTTCAAGCAACCAATCGGGCTCTGCACTGAGTGGATTACTGAATGACATAGGAAGCAATTCATCGGCAAATGGTAGCGAAGATGCCACATCATCGGCTATAAGCAATATCATTGGCAACGTCATTGCATCAAACACACAACTCACTGTGGCCAATCTTGAGGGAACATGGAACTATGTAGCACCCGCCTGCAAGTTCCTATCGGAAGACTTCTTGAAGTCGGCCGGTGGCGAAGTAGTTGCCTCACAACTTTCAGAAAAAATCGCGCCCTATTACAGCAAAATAGGCATCAACACAGAGTCGTTCAACTTCAAGTTTGATGCCGAAGGTGCTTTTGTCATGACATTCAACAAATTGCCTTTATCGGGAACAGCCTCGCAAACCGAAGAGAACGCAGTATTCAATCTTGAATTTATCAAGATAGGTACAACAGCCTTGGCCACAACACCGGCATACTTTGAGGTGGTAGGAGATAAGATGGTGGTACTCTTTGAAATTGAAAAATTCGTAAATTTGTTCCGTTCGGTAGTCAATAAGCTGGGTATCAATTCGCTTAATACTGTATTTGAATTGGTAGATAGCTACGATGGCATTCTCATCGGATTTGAACTCAAGAAACAATAACACACCTTCACAATAAAAAAACAATGGCATCGAAAAAATTTTCGATGCCATTGTTTTTTACATCTATCTCAATATCAGAATTGAGGATTCATACCCAAGTTATACATAATAAATGCAAATACATTGGTTTTCTCTTCGATAATCTTGTGACGAGGACGACCTGCACCATGACCGGCCTTAGAGTCAATCATGATGAGCGTAGGATTATCGCCACGATCGCAATACTGCAATTGAGCAGCAAACTTGAATGAATGCGCGGGAACTACACGATCGTCGTGGTCGGCAGTAGTTACAAGTGTAGCAGGATAGGCAACACCCTCTTTGAGAGTATGTAAGGGTGAGTAACCCAATAGATAGCGGAACATCTCCTCACTATCTTCCGAAGTACCATAGTCGCCGGCCCAGCCCCAACCAATAGTAAACTTATGGTAACGCAACATATCAAGCACACCTACTTGAGGAATTGCTACGGCATACAAGTCGGGACGTTGTGTCATACAAGCACCCACAAGCAAGCCACCATTCGATCCACCGTTGATAGCCAACTTCTCGGGCGAAGTATATCCATTGGCAATAAGAAACTCGGCAGCACCTATAAAGTCGTCAAATACATTTTGTTTTTGCAACTTAGTTCCGGCCACATGCCACTCCTCACCATACTCATTTCCGCCACGCAAGTTTACTTCTACATAGATACCACCTTGCTCAAGGAAAGGAATCATAGTATCCAAGAAACGAGGATTGAGTGTGATAGCAAAACCGCCATAACCATAGAGCAAAGTAGGATTTTTACCATCTTTGGCCAAGCCTTTGCGATGTGTTACTGTCATAGGTACTTTTGTACCATCTTTGCTGGCGAAGAATAGCTGATAGCTCTCATAGTCGTCCGAGTTAAAGTCAATCTCGGGAGCATAGTATTTCACCGACACATTCTTTTCTACATCAAGACGATATACAGTGCGAGGATAGGTAAACGATGTGTAGGTATAGAATGCTTCATTCTCTTTTTTATCGGCACTGATACCTTGCAATGAGCCTTGTCCGGGCAAGGCAACCTCATAAAGTTGCTCTCCATTCATAGAGTAGCAATATAGATGACCCATCACATCTATATTATAGGCAACCAAGATTTTGCCACCGGCAAGTGTAGCATCGCTCAATACATACGATTGTTCGGGAATGATTTCTTTCCAATTATCTTGTTGGGGATTGCGAGGATCTATCGATACAACGCGGTAGTTGGGAGCATTATTATTGGTCACCATCAAAATACGGCCCTCATTCATACCCAATACACTGTATTCATAGTCATAACCCTCAATGATACGACGCACAGGGGCATTGTCACGAGTAAGGTCTTTCAAGTATATTGCCATGCCCGATGTACCTGCCGACTCGTCTATGATAAGATAATTCTTATCTTCCGACAACGAAGCTGTAACATAACGTCTCGAATGCTCCTCGTTGCAATACACTTTCACATCATTCTCTACGCTTGTACCCAATTTATGATAATAGATAGTGTGATACTCGTTCATAGCCGACAACTCTTTACCCTTCTCGGGCTTGAATGCACTATAGTAGAAACCATCTTTATACCATGTAATAGGAGAGAACTTAATCCACTCAACATGATCGGGTAGCAATTCAAGTGTTTTCATATCCATCACATATATCTCATTCCAGTCCGATCCGCTGCGAGAGATAGAATAGGCCAAATAACGGCCATCGGGCGAAATCTCAACTTGAGACAAGGCAACAGTGCCGTCTTCACTCAACTTATTGGGATCGAGAATGAGGCGTGGCTCGGCATCGAGCGATGCTTTTTCATACAATACACTCTGATTTTGAGTACCATCGTTGCGGTAGAAATAATACTTACCGTTTTTCTTCGACGGCATAGTCTCAACAGCATAGCGTGTGACGCTATCAAAGCGCTTACGCAACTCATCGCGGAAGGGTATCTCTGCGAGATATTTGTGAGTCACAGCATTCTGAGCCTCTACCCATTGGGCAGTAGCAGCAGAAGTGTCATTCTCAAGCCAACGATAGGGGTCGGCAACAGGCACACTCCACAGCGTGTCGCATACGGCAGTGCGCTCGGTCTCGGGATAGGCAATCTTGTCACCTGTAGAACAAGCTGTTGCAAGAATAGCTCCCATAATCAAATAAGATTTGTTGTTCATAAAGTTATAATTTATAAGTGTGTTCTTCCTAAGTCACATCAAATACCCATACATGGTATCACGCAAAGATAGTGAAAAGCTATATTTTTTCACACATTCCGATACACAATTTTATCGTGCCACAGACATTTATATCATCGTTTTTACATCTTTTACCATAGTTGTTCACTTTTATTTACTATTTACAAGGAAAATCAACATGAAAACTTTTTGAGTTTCTAAAGTTTTTCAATAACTTTGCGCCTGCTTTTAAATAGGTAACTTATATGTCGGAAGAAACCAAAGAGTACATCATCAATAAAGCCCAGTCTTTATTCTATAACTATGGAATAAGATCCATAACGATGGATTTCATAGCCTCAGAATTGGGCATGTCGAAACGTACACTATACGAAAACTTCAAGAACAAAGATGCTCTCATCAAGGCATGTCTTGAGCAGGGTCGCAAAGCCCAAGAGCGCGACATGTGCGACATCATCAGCAACAGCCCCAACACCATTGAGATGCTGGCGCGTTGCTACAATCGTATTATCTACTATATCAACCAAACAAGCAGATCTTTTCAGCTCGATATAAAACAAATGAATTCGCGCCTCGATAATGCGAATGACAATTATCGAGAGAAACAGTTCCAATATATCCGTAACATTCTCAGTAAAGGAGTAGAGGAGGGGCTTATTCGTTCCGATCTCGACCTCGATATTGTCACCTCGTTGCACAACGGACAAATAATGTGGATACACGAAACGCCGGAATATCAAGACGAGGTGAACGTTGCCAATACCCTGAGTGTATATACCAAAATATTTCTTTATGGCATTGTCACAGAAAAGGGTAAGCAAATACTTGACAAAGCATATGAAAAATTCTCACAAACATTATAACAAATAAAAGGTATGAAAAAGAGATTTAGCTTGTCTATAGCCACAGTGTTGGTTGTGACAACAATGATGTCAGCATCAGCTCAAACGACTATTACCAATGACTCGGTGATTGTCCTTAATTTGGACAAAGCACTGACCATAGCATTGAGTGAGAGTCCCACCATTAAAATAGCCGACATCGAAGTTCAGAAAAAAGATTATTCAAAACGCGAGACAATCGCTGGTTTGTTACCCAAGATCGACGCATCGGCATCGTACCAACGTGCTATCAAAAAGCAACGCATGTATATGTCGGGTAAGGCCTTCGACATGGGAGCCATGATGGGTGAGTACTTAGGCCCATTATACGATGCACTGGGTGTACCCTTCCCCGAGACGGGTGGCTCTGACGATAGTTCTTCGGCCAATGAAGGTTTCGAGGTAGGTCTTGACAACACATACTCGATGGGATTCTCGGCCAGCCTTCCCATCATTGCGCCTCAGCTATGGAAAAGTGTCGAAATCACTTCACTCGACATACAGACTTCACTCGAAGCGGCTCGTTCGTCACGTTTGTCGCTCATCAACGAGGTACAAAAGGCATATTATAATGTTTTGTTATGCCAAGATTCTTACAACGTATTGCGCGACCAATATGACAATGCCAAGCTCAACGCCGAGACTTACGCCAACCAATACAAACAAGGTACTGCCTCGGAATACGATGTATTGCGTTCAGATGTCGCTGTTCGCAACATCGAGCCTACATTGCTTCAAGCCGAGAATGCTGTTAAGTTGTCGAAACTGCAACTCAAGGTATTGATGGGTATAGACGAAACTATCAATATCGTTATTAACGACTACTTACAGAACTACGAGAAGGATATGTACGATGTAACCTTGAGTATCAACCGCTCTCTCGACAACAATACCGACTTGCGTCAATTGGACTTGCAAACCAAAATGTTGCAAAAGAGCGCTACATTACAAAAGTTTGCCTATATACCCACATTGGCCGCACAATTCAACTACAATTGGATATCAATGAGCGATGGTGGCATATTTGACAACTTCCGTTTCAATCCCTACTCAACTGTAGCTGTTGCCCTCAACATACCCATCTTCTCGGGTGGCTCACGTTACTACAAGGTAAAACAAGCTCAAGCCAATGTTGCTCAAATGGGCTTCCAACGCGAAAATCTTATTCGTGCTCTTGATATGCAGGTAGAGGCACAATTAGATGCCATCACCAAATCGATAAAACAAATAAACTCAAACAAGCTCGGTGTACAACAAGCCGAGAAAGCTTATGCCATTATGCAAAAAAGCTTCGAGATAGGTTCGGCCACATTCGTTTCGCTCAACGATGCCGAGTTGGCTCTCACTCATGCACGCCTTGCATACAGTCAAGCCATATATGACTTCTTGGTTGGTGTAAGCGATGTTAAGAAAATACTCGGTACTACCGACATAAGCAAGTACGAACCCCAAGACGATAATAATAAGTAAAAACATCAATAGATCAAAAAACAAGTTATGAAAAAGATTAATCTTTTCTTCACTGCCACAATGAGCATCGCTATGCTTGTTGCTTGTACTGGCGGACAAAAAGCAGAGCAAAACACTGCCGAAAGATTAGAGTCGGTAAAATTAGAGACTGCAGTAATGCAAAGTGTACCTCAAACCATGACTTACACTGCAACTGTACAGCCCGACAAACGCAACTCTATCAGCTCTTCGATGCCCAATCGTATCAGACAAATCTATGTCGAGGTAGGCGACCGTGTCAAGAAAGGCCAACTTCTTGTTGAACTTGATGCCTCAAACATCATTCAACAAAAAGTACAACTCGACAATATAGAGCTTGAGTACAATCGCGCCAAGGAACTTGTTGCCGTAGGTGGTGCATCGCAACAACAATTGGATCAAATCACCACTCAATTTGAGGCTGCCAAAACTGCATACGACAATATGCTCGAGAACACCAAGTTGCTCAGCCCGGTTGATGGTGTTGTGACTGCTCGTAACTACGATAGTGGCGATATGGCACAAGGCCCTATTCTCACTGTTATGCAGATAAATCCTGTAAAAATCATCATCAACGTATCGGAGACTGAGTTTACTAAAGTAAAAACCGGTATGCCTATCGACATGACCTTCGACGTATATGGCGATGAAGTATTCAAAGGCAAGGTATCGCTTATCTATCCCACCATCGATCCTATGACACGTACATTTGGCGTAGAGGTTGAGATTCCCAATGCCAGCTACCGCGTACGTCCCGGTATGTTTGCACGTGCCACTATCGACTTTGGTGCCAAAGACCGCATTGTTATTCCCGACCGCGCTGTAGTAAAACGTGCCGGATCGGGCGACCGTTTTGTATATATATATAACAATGATGGCACTGTATCGTACCAAAAAGTTGAGTTGGGTCGTCACATCGACACTATTTACGAAGTACTATCGGGTGTTGAGAACAATGACCAAGTAGTAGTAGCCGGTCAAACACGCCTCAATGATGGTCTAAAAGTAAACGTAGTAGAATAATAGAGCAGAAGAGAAAATATCCTTAATGCTCAACGATAAAATTATATAACTATGAGTCTATACGAAAGCGCGGTCAAACGACCGATTATGACAGCACTGGTATTTGTGGCCATTGCTATATTGGGACTCTTCTCATTGACGAAGTTGCCTATAGACCTTTACCCCGATATTGAGACCAATACCATCATGGTGATGACGGCATATCCCGGTGCAAGTGCCGAGGATATTGAGACCAACCTTACACGCCCCTTGGAGAATGCTCTCAATGCCGTTGAAGACCTTAAGCACATGTCTTCTCAATCTAAAGAGAATATCTCATTGATTACTCTCGAGTTTGAGTATGGTAACGATATCGACGACCTTACCAATGATGTGCGCGACAAACTCGACATGGTAGAGTCGGCATTGCCCGATGCTGCCGAGAACCCCATCATCTTCAAGTTCAGTACCGACATGATGCCTATCGTTATCCTCTCGGTACAAGCCGATGAGAGTATGCCGGCACTTTATAAGATACTTGACGACGCGGTTGCTACTCCGTTGGCTCGTGTCGATGGTGTAGGTTCGGTATCTATCTCGGGTGCTCCTAAGCGTGAAATCCAAGTTTATGTCGATCCAAACAAATTGGAGGCATACAATCTTACTGTCGAAGCTATCTCTGGCATTATTGGTGCCGAGAACATGAACATGCCCGGTGGCTCGTTCGATATAGGTTCTGACACCTATGCACTACGCGTAGAGGGTGAGTTTACCGATGCCTCTCAAATGAACAACCTTGTAGTTGGTCACTATAACGGACAGACGATCTACTTGAAAGATGTAGCACGTGTAAATGACTCTATCGAGGAACGTGCACAAGAAGCCTACAACGAGGGTGTGCAAGGTGCTATGATTGTGATACAAAAACAATCGGGAGCCAACTCGGTACAAATCTCCGATGCAGTTGTAGCTTCTATTCCCGAGTTGCAAAAGAACCTTCCCAAAGACGTGAAATTGGGTGTTATCGTAGATACTTCCGACAATATCCGCAACACCATCAACAGTTTGTTTGAAACAATCTTGTACGCCATCTTATTTGTGACTATAGTTGTGTTTATCTTCTTGGGTCGCTGGCGTGCTACAATGATTGTTGTTATCACAATTCCTCTATCACTTATTGCTGCATTCATCTACTTGCTCATAGCCGATAGTTCACTCAACATTATTTCACTCTCGGCTCTTACCATTGCCATCGGTATGGTGGTGGACGATGCCATTGTGGTGCTTGAGAACGTAACAACTCACATTGAGCGTGGTAGTGATCCCAAGCAAGCCGCTGTACATGGTACCAACGAGGTGGCTATTTCGGTTATTGCATCAACACTCACACTCATCTGCGTGTTCTTCCCCTTGACGATGATTGAGGGTATGACCGGTGTACTCTTCAAGGAGTTGGGTTGGATGGTAACAATCATCATGATTGTATCTACTACTATTGCGCTCACGCTCACACCTATGTTATGCTCGCAAATGCTCCGTTTGCACAAACGTCGCAACAAATTGTTCCTCCGTTGCTATGAGCCTATCAGCCGTGGTCTCGATGCATTCGACCGCTTCTATGGTCGCTTGCTTTCATGGGCAACAAGTCACCGCAAATCGATGGTAACCATCTGCGTTTTGTTCTTCGTTGGTAGCATAGGATTGACTCGATTTATCGGTAGCGAGTTTATGCCTGTATCCGATAACTCTCGCGTTACAGCTACACTTGAGATGCCTATTGGTACACGCACCGAGCTTACTCGCGCCTTGTCTATGGATATTCAATCGCGTTGGAGAGAACTTTTCCCCGAGATTACCAAGATAAGCTTTACCGTAGGTCAAGCCGATACCGACAACACCTTTGCCTCATTGAATACCAACGGATCGTATGTTGCAAACTTCAACATTCGTCTGTGTGACCCCGACGAGCGTGATCGTAACTTGACAGAGATATGCGACCTCATGCGTAAAGACCTTGCCGAGAACTATCCCGAACTGAAAAAAGCCCAAGTAAACCTCGGTGGAGGTGGTGGCGGTATGGGTGGACAGACTACCGTCGATTTTGAAATCTATGGTTATGACTTTACTACCAGCGATACCATTGCCAGCTATTTGAGCAGCAAACTACGTAACATCAAAGGTTGTACCGAGGTACGTATCAGCCGTGGTGACTACTTGCCCGAGTATCAAGTAGATTTTGACCGCGAGAAACTTGCCCTTTATGGTCTCAACCTCTCTACCGCTTCGATGTACTTGCGCAACCGTATCAACGGTTCTACTGCATCACTTTATCGTGAAGATGGTGACGAGTACGACATCAAGGTCATGTATGCACCCGAGTTCCGTACTTCTATTGCCGATATCGAGAACATTCTCATATACAACAACCAAGGTAAAGCCGTGCGTGTCAAAGACGTTGGTAGGGTAGTAGAGCGCTTCAACCCGCCTACAATCGAGCGTAAAGACCGTTCACGTATCAACACAGTTACAGCCATCGTCTCTGGTGCTCCGATGAACGAAGTTGTAGCGGCAGCACAAAAAGAGATAGACTTGATGGATATGCCCGCCGGATTTAATATCGAATTGGCCGGTAGCTATGAAGACCAACAAGACTCGTTCCGCGACTTGTCTATGCTTATGGTACTTATCATATTGCTTGTATATGTAGTGATGGCTGCACAGTTCGAATCATTGAAGTATCCCTTCCTCATCATGCTCTCTATACCTTTTGCATTGTCGGGTATCATTATTGCGTTGGCAGCCACAGGAGGCACACTCAATATGATGTCAATGATGGGTGGTATCATGCTTATCGGTATTGTGGTGAAGAATGGTATCGTGCTCATCGACTACATTTCACTCAACCGCGAGCGTGGTATGAGCATACGTCGTGCCGTTATCTTGGGTGGTGAGTCGCGTCTGCGTCCTGTTATCATGACCACACTCACAACAATCCTTGGTATGATGCCTATGGCAATCAACCATGGTGAGGGCTCGGAGATGTGGCGTCCTATGGCTTGGGCCGTAATCGGTGGTCTTACCGTTTCTACTGTTCTTACACTCTTGCTCATTCCTACACTCTATTGTACTGTAGCAGGTGCTGAGGTAAAAGGCAAACGTAAGAAACTGCACAAACAAATGCAACTAAAAGCCGACTTAGGTCTTAAATAATAGAAACTATACACTTCCCGCACCCACACATGGGTGCGGGATATAAACAAAACTCACAGATTATGAAATCGATACTTATCACTTTCGACCAAGCATATCAACATCGCATTATCGATGCGCTCGACAAGTTCAACTGTCGAGGATTTACATACTTCGAGCAAGTGCAGGGTAGGGGAACCAATACCGGAGACCCTCACTATGGTAGCCACGCTTGGCCCTCGATGTGCTCGGCAATTATCTCTATTGTCGAAGATCACCGTGTAAAACCCATTCTCGACCACCTGCGATACATGGACGAGGCTACTCCCATGCTGGGACTGAGAGCCTTCGTTTGGAATATCGAAGATGGAATGTAAGTTCACTGACAATCCAATAATCAAACACATCGTGCACACCCGCTCGGTGTGTTTTTTTTATACTCCTTGTTTATATTGATTTTCTTTTGTAGATTTGTAAATCAATAATAAAAAGAATATCATTATGCGCAAATTTATCATAAGAGCAACTATCGAATCGGTTGTGTTTGCATTATGTACTACGGGGTTAATGGCTCTTGGATACCGATTTACGGGCGATAAGTTGACTACCCCCGAGGTGCTTGTGAGTTTGGCAGGCACGTTTACAGGTTGGTTTATTTGGACGGTTATAGAAACATACATTATGAATAAGAAAAAATGAAAAGTTTTGCGTCAGACAACAACTCGAGTGTGCACCCATCAGTGATGCAGGCTCTCATAGATGCCAATAGCGGTCATGCACTGGGCTATGGTGATGATACTTGGACTACGCAAGCTACTCAACTTGTCAAAGGCTTGTTCAGTCGCCCTTGCGAGCCACTATTTGTATTCAATGGCACTGGTAGCAATACTATGGCACTTCAACTCATGACTCGCCCTTATCACATTATATTCTGCGCCGAGACCGGCCACATAGCCGTAGATGAGTGTGGCGCACCGGGTAAGGGTACAGGCTGTTACATTCGTACCATTGCCACCACCGATGGTAAACTAACGCCCTCATTGTTAGAGCCATATATGATAAATTTCGGAGTAGAACATCACTCTCAACCGGGTGCTATATACATAAGTCAATGCACCGAGCTTGGAACAATATATAAACCTCACGAAATAAGAGAGTTATGCGACTTTTCACACCGATATGGCCTCAAAGTACATATGGACGGAGCACGCATTGCCAATGCTGCAGCGGCATTGGGAGCAACAATTGACGAGGTGTCGGGTGCATGCGGTGTAGATACACTCACACTGGGCGGTACCAAAAACGGCTTGATGGGAGCCGAATGCGTTGTTATCTTCAACCAAGAACTGATGCAAGAGGGTAGATATGCTCGCAAGCAGGCATGCCAGTTAGCAAGCAAGATGCGCTATCTGTCGGCTCAGTTTGTGGCATTCCTTACCGACAATCTGTGGCTGCAATGCGCACAGCAAGCCAACAAAATGGCATGCATACTCCGCGAGAAACTGGAGCAAATTCCAGATGTGTCTTTCACACAGCCGGTAGAGAGCAATCAGCTATTCCTGACAATGCCCATAGAGAAGTCGCGCAAACTCCACGACAAATATTACTTTTACTATTGGAACGAAGCTATTGGAGAAATGCGTCTTGTCACTTCATGGGATACCACCGAAGATGATATTGATGGTCTTATTGACTGCCTTGTGAAGTTATAACATTATATATAATATAACAAACACAAAAACCTGTTTGGGGGGAGATATCATTTTTTACAAATATTCTATTTAACATAATATATATTATAGGACAAAAGGGGTGTCATAAAAACAGACACGTTACAGAGCATCATAAACACACAGAAACACTCAAATATGCACAAAGAAGCACACCATATACAAAGCGAAAAATATGAAGCTTAATCTATATTTATCACTGCAATGAAAAAAACTTCGCTGACAACTGCAAAGATAATAACCACGAAACAAAAAATTTTGCGATAGCGAGAAACTATGAAATTTGCAACTAATTATATAAAACAATAACTTTGCATGAGGAACACAAAAAATCATGGAAAGTAATAGCAAAATAGAATTGAACGAAAATTTCTTCGCGTTTGTCAAAAAACATTTGGGCGAAGATGCCATGCGTCTGCGCCTTAAAAAATTTGGCGACATTGACTTCCCAATAGAACTTGCCATTACACAGATTGAGGCTCGAGGCCGCCGCTTGGAACGGAAAATTCCGCTTTGGACAGCCAACGAGCGCATCGTATTTCCATCTATACTCTCTACCGAACAATGCTCATCGCAAGAGACTGCTCAATATAAAGCCAATCTTGTTGTAGGACAATCGCTATGCGACCTTACAGGCGGACTCGGCATCGACACCTTTTTCATGGCACAGCAAGTAAAAGAGGCTGTCTATATAGAGCAAAACACGCTATACAGCCAATGCGCGCGGCACAATTTTGACGAGTTGGGCGCACAGCACATCTCGGTAGTGAATAGCGATTGTAGCACATTCCTAACGCAATCTACGCAGACATTCGACACCATATACATCGATCCGGCCCGCCGAGGAAAATCGCAAGAAAGGCTTTTTGCATTGGCCGATTGCGAGCCTAATGTTTTGGCTATGATGCCCACCCTCCTTAAAAGATGTAAACGACTCATTATCAAGCTATCACCAATGGTCGATATAACTATGTTGCGTCAAGAACTGGCTTGTGACAACGCTATACATATCGTATCGCTCAACAACGAGTGCAAAGAGATATTGGCCGTTATTGATACTGACAAAGAGACTGCCGAGACAACAAAATGCGATATAACCTGCTCTGTCATAACTCGTAGCAAGGGTGTGCAGACATACAAATTCGACCCAATGGCCGAACAAAACGCTGTACAAACCATTGCCAATGACCTAAAGAGATATCTTTATGAACCCGACACAGCCATTCTCAAGGCCGGTATGTTCAAGTCGGTATGTCAGCGATTTGGTGTCGAGAAACTTCACAAAAACAGCCACCTATACACATCACAAAATCTTGTGGCAGAATTTCCGGGACGTAGTTTTATAGTCAATGAAGTACTACCTTTTTCATCGAGATTATGTAAGGAATTTGCCAAGCAATATAAGTGCTGCAACATAGCAACTCGCAACTTTCCTCTATCGGCTGTTGAACTGCGCAAGAAACTCAAATGTGGCGATGGAGGCGATATCTATCTATTTGCAACAACCATTGGCAACAACGAGCATATACTGATAATGTGCAACAAATCATAAAAGAATTGGGGTTGATACATTATCACCAACCCCAATTCGCATATCTTTTAATTACATTTTATCACACTTCGAGTGCTCCTACAATTTCGCCAACCGATTTAAATCCGTGGCGACCGAGATACTCCTCTATACCATCTACCACTTTCACAGTTATGGCAGGATCGATAAAATTGGCCGTTCCTATCTGAATGGCAGATGCTCCGGCCAACAAAAATTCAATAGCATCGGTTGCCGAAGATATACCACCCAAACCTATTACGGGCACTTTAACAGCCTTGGCAACTTGCCATACCATGCGCAATGCAACTGGCTTGACACAAGCTCCCGACAAACCACCGGTAATGGTAGAGAGTCGAGGACGACGACGTTCGGCATCGATAGACATACCCATCAACGTATTGATAAGCGACACCGAATCGGCACCCTCAGCCTCAACAGCGCAAGCTATAGATGCAATATCGGTAACGTTGGGCGATAGCTTTACGATGAGAGTCTTTGGATAGACCTTACGCACAGCCTTAACTACCGATGCTGCACCATCGCACGATGTACCAAAAGCCATTCCACCTTGCTTCACATTGGGGCACGAGATATTCAACTCTATAGCCGGAATTTTATCGAGAGAAGCTATACGCTCGGCCGTTGCTACATAATCCTCAATACATGCTCCCGACACGTTCACAATCATGTTTGTATCGATATCTTTTATTTGAGGGTATATATGCTCGGCAAAATACTCAACACCTTTATTTTGCAATCCTACAGCATTGAGCATTCCCGAGGGAGTCTCAGCCATGCGAGGATACAAATTACCCTCACGATGATTGAGAGTAGTACCCTTCACTATAATACCTCCCAAACGCGACAAATCTATAAAATCGGCAAATTCAAGACCATAACCAAAAGTTCCAGACGCCGTCATTACAGGGTTTTTCAACCCCAAATTTCCTATTTTTACACTCAAATCTACCATTTCAATCTGTCAATATTAAAGATGGGACCTTCTTTACATACACACACATGACCCTCAACAGTGTCTTCAACACAGCAAAGGCAAGCACCTACACCACAGGCCATCAAGTTCTCAAGCGACACCTCACAAGCAATATTATGGGCTCGAGCTATGCGAGCTACAGCCTGCATCATGGGCTTGGGGCCACAAGTATAGATGTATGAAAATGACTCATTGAGTACCGAGTGCTGGGTTACAAAGCCCTTTTCACCCGCCGAGCCATCTTCGGTAGAGAGATATACATCTCCTACAGCTTCAAATTCGGGCAGTTGCAACAAATCTTTGTCACTACGCGCACCCAACAAGAAGGCCGGACGGATACCTTGTTTAGCCAACTCCTTACCCCAATACAACAACGGAGCAACACCTACGCCACCTCCTATAAGCAACGGACGCATATTCTTGTCGGTGGGCATAGTAAAGGTATTACCAAGAGGCAAAACCATGTTTACAACAGCACCCTCGGCAAGTGAGGCCAACTTATCTGTTCCAGCTCCGGCGCGACGTACCAACAGCCACAATTCGTTATTCACCACATTGTGTATAGAGATAGGACGACGCAAATAGGTAGTTGCACTATCATCAATGCGCACTTCGGCAAATTGTCCGGGCAACATCGCCGGTAATTCTCCTTCTACAGGCACAAACTTCATCAAGGCATAGGCCGAGTGCAACTGCACATTTGCCATTAGCCTCATATCCAAAATATGCTTTTTCATAGTCTTGGTATTTTTTTATTTTTCTTGTCTTTGCCACAAAGTTAGCAATTTATTCATTCCTTATACATATAAAATATAAGGAATATCAATATCCTCCTTGTTTTTACTCCGGTATAAAGGTAGCAAAGGTATTGTCATCATAAAATACCATTATCTTCACAGCCTTTCGCATATGCTTAGTAGGTGTAATTACTTGGCGATACATATCAACCATCGTGCTATCGGGCAGTGGCGCTTCATCATTATAATCTATTTCTTCATCGTGCGATAGTATAGTACCAACCTCAATTTCCTGCTCATATTTGGTGACGTTTTCATCGTCGGACACAAATATCTCATTCTCGTCGGCAAAGAACAATTGCGATTGTCTATCTTTCCCTTTACACACAATCATACTATCAGCTCCATCTACCAGCATATCACCTTCGCCAAATAGCAACCATGTTATAGAAAGGTCGGGGAATGCTGCATGTATCTTTCCTATAGTAATGTCATTGATAGATTTATTGCGCCCGGTTAGCAGTTGCGAAAATGACGATCGTGGCATACCTACAGCATCGGCAAACTGCGACGGCATTAAGCCTCGCTTTTCTATGTACAATTTGAGTCGTTCTACCATAAAACAGATAGTTAAATTTATTAACAATTAGAGAAATCAAGTATTTGCAAATGTAAATATTAAAATTCTATTTTGCAAACACAAACGGCGATTACACAAATTTACAAATGCAAACATCAAATTAAACTTTCAATAAAAGAAATATAAGACTACCGCAAAACAACATATAAAAAGATTTAGATTTTAAATACTTTTCACTTGATATTAAACAACTTAGCGACTTGTTTATATCCACATATGGCATACAAACACACTACACAACCACAAATCTAAACTAATCCTGCATATTTAATTTATATCTCACTTCATTTTCAATACATTAAACAACCAATATTGTGATATAAATTGCTTTTATAAGCCCATAATTCTCAAAACACACTCTATTAATAACTCTCATCACTACCCACCCTACTCCATCTCGCGATTTTGCAAATAAGAACAACAACGGCAAATTCCAGGCAACTACTGTTTGTTAATTTTATAAAACTATAACACTTGCAACAAAATTTCCCAAGCTCATACAAATGTAATTGAACCAAAATCGGAAATTCTGCGATAAAACGAATAAATACCCGAGAACAAAACATATAAGCGATTCTCGCAAAGGATAAAACCGGTAAAAAAGCACATAAGTAACTGAGAATACGCCATTTATTCATCAACAAGTATCATAGCGAAAATTTCGCTAAAAAATTTTCAATACCCCTATCCCACTTTAAGACCATATATTTACTTGCAATTATGAGCTACATATATTATCTTCGTTGTCAATAATCATTAAGCACCGGTAAATTATGGAAATAAAACTTGCTACACTCGAAGATTTTGACGGTATCGTAGCCCTTTTGAAAAGATACCATGTAGATTACATTTCGCCCGAAGACAAGAAAGACGGATTTGTAACAACCAATCTTACCTCCGAACAACTCACCCGCCTCATCGTCGAAGAAAAGGGCGTAACTATTGCCAAAGAGAATGGTCGCGTATATGCTTTTGCCTTGGCTGCATCGTGGGAGTATTGGTCGGAATGGCCACTCTTTGCCTATATGATAGAACATCTTGAGGAGTATGAACTCGATGGTGTAAAACTTACACGCACCAACTCATACCAGTATGGCCCTATCTGTGTCGATACCGAAGTACGTGGCACAGGAGTGTTTGAGAAAGTATTCCACTTCTCGCTGGCCAGTATGCGCAACCGCTACCCCATCATGGCTACATTCATCAACAAAATCAATCCTCGCTCGTACGCTGCCCACACTCGCAAAGTACACACTACCGAGGCCGGTACATTCCAATTCAATAACAACAACTATTTCCTCATGTCTTGCTCTACAAGCATGACCGAGTAAATTGCATATAGAGATAGCCACATGAGAGTGAATAAAATAATACTACTACTCAGTGTTATATTGCTTTCATCTTTTATAAGGATAAGTGCGACCGAGCCCAATTCAATTATCCTTATTGACGGCTATTTCTTTTACGAGATACCTATTCCAAAACAAGATATTACACAACTGCATTCGCTACGCTCACCCAATGGTACAACAGCCTTGGGCTTGGTAATAAAGACACCTCTTCCCGAAGAAGCACTTCAACATGCCGTCCCGAAGGAAGAAATTGCCGATGCCGAGTGGCTATTATTTCGCTACAACGAGGCAAAAAGAACAAGTAGCGGTATAGGCATCACAGCGTTTCAAGAAGCAAGGTTGAATGTAGGCGATAAATTTCCCCCTTTTACATCTATCGATATAGAAGGAAATCGTTGGACACAATACGATGTACAAGGAAAAATAATGGTAGTCAATCTTTGGTTTACCGGTTGCGGCCCATGTCGTGCCGAAATGCCCGAGCTTTCTACTTGGAAAAATGAAATGCCCGATGTTATCTTCTTCTCATCAACTTACGAGCCTGCCCCAATAGCACGCCCCGTAATAGAGAAACAAGGCTTTAATTGGATACACCTTGTAGAGAATACCACTTTTGCCGATTTCGTTGGAGGGAAAGGATACCCAATGACAATTATCGTAGATAAGAATGGTGTAATATCAATGATAGAATATGGCACATCACCCACCCAGCGCCTTCGTCTAAAAAAACATTTAGAACAACTACGCAACTCGGGCGTTGAATAGAGGGTTATGATATTCCGACAATACACAACCCTATACAAGAATACCCACCTATCTCTTTTGCGAGATTTTGGTGGGTATATTTTTTAGGGTAATAGTATTTCTTAATCAAAGACAGGACGAACTGTCAAGCCATAAAATCTTAATGTAACAAATGTTTCATTAGACAAACAACGAGCGGTCTTCGTATCGTAGAAATCATCTGTATCACAAACAGAGGAACTCCATATAAAGAATTTCTCGCCAGCACCATATAAAGCATAATCTTCATTATAAGCACCAGCGCATGGCAAGAAAATATTATTTCCATTCTTATTACTTATTACTTTATATCCGTTCACACCATTTTGAGTAACAAACTCAAATTTGCAATTTTCTACCAATTCGATAATCTCAGAGATTGTAGGCATTCGCCAATCGCCACCCCAGTTTGCTCGAGCCGTATCATATATAGGATCTCCACTGATATCACCTAAAACCTTGCCATGCGTTATACTGTTCTCCTCTGTGTATTCAGTTTTAGTTTCAGTTTCTCCCCATGCATAGTAGTAGCCATAATCTTCCGGTGTTTTTGCACCCACATTACAAGTAGCCCACTTCACCGATAAACCCATATCAACATACTCATGCTTATTATGTATATTGCTACTGTTATTATTATTAACATCTCCTACCTTAAAATAAGTGTAACTATCTCCATCATTATCCAAAATAATAAAATATTCGTCATTAATTTCCAATATTACATTGGTAATGGTTGTGCGTCCTTCAGGGTGATTGCCCTTTTGCGATGTAATGATAAGTGTTTTTAATTCGGAATTATACGTATAGATTCCATAATCTGTCCCCCATGATGATGTTGGCCCCTCCCAGGTATATTTACCATCAGAAGTAAAAGTATAATAATCTACTCCACCACTATAATGATTACTTTGCCATTTACCGACAAACTGATTTTTTATTTTATCACCATCTTTCTCACATGACACAAAGGCCAAACACAAAACTAACGTTAAAAGAAACGCAAAATTTTCAAATCCTTTTTTCATAATACAATTTTTCTTACCTCTCACGCCCCATTGAGGTATTAATAAAAAAAGCGTGGACGATGTTCAGTTTATCTTTCACGAGGCATCGCCAAACGCCCTAAGTACAATAAACAGCCCACCCCACGCATTGCACTATATCAGCACCCATACCGGGGGATACACGCATGCATAGGCGTTTTGTGACTGCATTATCCCGTACTTTGAATTTTGGCGAATTTCGTGAAAAGGATAAAGCAAAAACGCTTTATTAATAAAAAAGACTACCTCTGTAGCTATGAGGATATGTACCTCATAGCTACAAAGGTAGAAATAAGAAACAATAGAACAAAGTATTTTTATTTATTTTTTAGTTGAGCATATACACCCAGCCCCATCGGAGTCATTTCCGATGGGGCTGGTTATTAACCCAAAACGATGATTTGTTATACCAACTCTTTACGCAGGTATTGTGTTGTGTAGGTATCGTATTGGCATATCTCCTCGGGAGTACCACAGGCAAGTATTTCGCCTCCGCCTCGACCACCTTCGGGACCCATGTCAATGATGTAGTCGGCACTTTTTATCACGTCCATATTGTGCTCTATCACAACTACAGTATTACCCTTATCGGCAAGTCTGTTGAGCACGCCAAGCAATACCCTGATATCTTCGAAGTGCAAACCGGTAGTAGGTTCGTCAAGTATATACATCGTCTTGCCGGTGTCGCGTTTGGCAAGCTCGGTAGCAAGTTTCACTCGCTGGCTCTCTCCACCCGACAAGGTTGTAGAGGGCTGTCCCAATTTGATGTATCCCAATCCTACATCTTGCAACACTTTTATTTTGTTGAGTACAGTAGGAATGTTTTCAAAAAACTCTACTGCCTGATTGATGGTCATATCCAATACATCGGCAATAGATTTGCCCTTGAAACGCACCTCGAGAGTCTCTCTGTTATATCGTTTACCATGACACACTTCGCAAGGCACATATACATCAGGAAGGAAATTCATACCTATAGTTTTATATCCATTACCACCACAAGCCTCGCATCTTCCCCCCGACACATTGAACGAGAAGCGGCCGGGCTTATAGCCCCTTATCTTGGCCTCGGGCGACTCTACAAAGAGATTGCGAATGTCGGCAAACACGCCTGTATAGGTAGCCGGATTGGAGCGTGGAGTACGTCCCAGCGGTGACTGATCTACAGTCACTACCTTATCTATGTTCTCAAGTCCCTCAACACTTTCGTAAGGTAGAGGATCTTGCAATGAACGATAGAAACGCTGATTGAGTATAGGTTGCAATGTAGCATTGATAAGTGTCGATTTACCACTACCCGACACACCTGTCACACATATAAACATACCCAATGGCAACACTGCCGTAACACCCTTGAGGTTATTGCCTGTAGCACCACGCAATGTGAGGTATTTGCCATTGCCTTTGCGACGCACAGCAGGCACTTCTATCTTCACCGGACTATCGGGACGCAGATATGCCGCTGTCAATGTTTCACTATGCAACATCTCGGCCGGTGTACCGGCAAACACCACATTACCGCCCAATCGGCCGGCTTTAGGACCGAGGTCGAGCAGATAATCGGCTTCGAGCATCATATCTTTATCGTGCTCCACTACTATCACCGTATTGCCTATATCGCGCAGCTCTTTGAGCGAATTGATGAGTCGTGTGTTATCGCGCTGATGCAAACCGATACTTGGCTCATCGAGTATATACAACACATTGACAAGTTGCGAACCTATCTGGGTGGCCAAACGTATGCGCTGACTCTCGCCACCCGACAAGGTTGCCGAGGCTCTATTGAGATTGAGATACTCAAGACCTACCGTTGTGAGGAAGTGCAGTCGGCTACGTATCTCCTTCAATATTTCGGCCGCTATCAGTTGCTGTTGGGCATCGAGTTCTTGCTCCACATGATCTACCCACTCGGCAAGGTCGGCAATATCCATCGATGCCAGGTCGGCTATATTCTTTCCTGCAATACGGTAGTGCAAAGCCTCGGTATTGAGTCGTTGCCCATGACACTCGGGGCAAGTCACCACCGACACAAATTGTCCGGCCCACTTCTGTGCCGTAGCCGATGCGTCGCTTTGCTGTTGCATCTCTATATACTTCACCAGTCCGTCGAATGTCAAGAAATAGTCGGAGTAGCCTTCGGGATCGTCTTTCAACACCAATCGTTCATCACTGCCATTGAGTATCTCGTCTATAGCCTCATCGGGTATTTCCTGCAGAGGTGTTTTCAGCGATACTCCATATCGCTCGCATATAGCCTCTATCTGCCCGAAGATGAGCGATCGCTTATATTTACCCAGCGCCTCTATACCTCCATTGTATATCGATTTAGACATATCGGGCATGAGCTTTGCCTTGTCAATGACATTGATATACCCCAGTCCCTTACAACGAGGACAAGCACCCAATGGAGAGTTGAATGAGAAGTTATGTGGCGCAGGCTCACTATACGACAAGCCGGTTGCAGGATCCATCAAAGCTCGGCTATAATGACGCACCTCGTTGGTAGTGGCATCGAGCACCATAATCAGCCCCTCGCCTTGCTTCATTGCTGTGCGCACACTATTCTTTACACGCTCCCTATCCTTGGCCGATACAATAAGTTTATCGACAACCAACTCGACACTATGATTTTTATAACGGTCGAGTTTCATTCCTTGCAGTATCTCACATAGTTCGCCATCGACACGCACTGTCAAGAATCCCTTACGACGCATCTGCTCAAAGAGTTCTTTATAATGACCCTTGCGGTTGCGAACGAGAGGGGCAAGAATGTAAGTTTTACAACCCTCGTACTTCGATATAATCAGTTCAAGTATCTGCTCCTCGGTATATTTCACCATTTTCTCGCCCGATAGATAGGAGTATGCCTCACCGGCCCGCGCATAGAGCAAACGCAAGAAGTCGAATATCTCGGTTGTTGTACCAACGGTCGAACGCGGATTGCGATTGGTTGTCTTTTGCTCTATCGATATGACCGGACTCAGACCGGTTATTTTATCCACATCGGGACGTTCCATATTGCCCAGCATATTGCGAGCATAGGCCGAGAATGTCTCAATATAACGTCGTTGTCCTTCGGCAAAAATCGTATCGAATGCCAACGACGACTTGCCACTACCGCTCAATCCGGTAATCACAGTGAGCGATTGTCGAGGTATCGTTACATCTATATTTTTCAAGTTGTGTACGCGCGCGCCATACACCTCTATTTTTTCTTCCTCAGTGCCTCTCATACTTTTATACTCAATCTATAACCCATTTGGGATTGTAAGTCTTATACTTACGTTGCGAATTGTAATACATATCACTCTTCAGCGGAATAGCCACATGATACAATTTTCCACTCTTATCGGGCAATGTCCTTGTTCGCAACCATGGATTAAAGTCTTTCAGTTGCTTATATGTCACACCTTGACGTTTGGCCCATTCGGCCAAGTCGTCAATCGTTGATGTCACCTTCACTGTTTTGGTCTCAATTGGCTGATATAGTTGGCGAGCCTTTATCTTAAAGCCATAATTTGAAGGCTTCTCAAGAACTTGCTTCGTGGCTAAAATTCGGAAAACATATCGCGAAGTCTCATCGACAAGATGCATATCAAGAGCACTTTCAACACCCTGGCGTTCACGTTCTTTAGCAACACGTTGCATACCGGCATTGTACGATGCAGCGGCATCTACCCAGCTGCCATACTTTTCATAAGCATTGCGCAGATATTTACATGCTGCCACCGTTGCCTTCTCTACATTATAGCGTTCGTCAATATCAGCATTCACCTCAAGGCCATACTCACGAGCAGTAGCCGGCATAAACTGCCACATACCGGCAGCTTTAGCCGGCGATACAGCCAACGGATTGAAGGCACTCTCTATTGCCACAAGGTATATAAAATCGGTGGGAATATTCTCTCGTTGCAAGATAGGAACTATAACGGGCATATACCTATTGGCACGCTTGATTGTAAGCATCGTAGTTGCATGCATATAGCACACAGTAGTCAGTTCGCGTTCATACCTTTCGTACATATCATAGCGCGTAAGATCTATTGTCTCTCCGGCAAATGTTACCGACTCAGGCACATCAGGTATGCAGTATTCTATATCGAAATCGGTTTTGCTACTTTGTTGTGCGCACACACTACACACATTGCACAATATCAGACACAATAGTATGGAATATCTTATATTACGTTTCATACATCTCACTTGTAATTATTCTAACACATTATTCGGTTGGTTGAGAGTTAGATGAATCATTACCACCTCTCTTAGAGCGCATCAAATTGATGTGGCCGCTTCTCTTATAGTCCACACCATCAGCTCCCCGGGCCTCTATCACATAGTAGTAAACGCCGGGCGATGCCAATCGGCCACCCACCTTTCCGTCCCAACCTGCACCGGGATTTTCGCTATAATACACCTCTACTCCTTGCTTGTTGAAAATCCAACAACGAAACTCCACCAACGATTTATAAGCCACACGCCACTCATCGTTCTTACCATCTATCGTTCCGGGAGAGAAGGCATTGGGAATCTCCAACAAAGAGGTTCCTATGGTTACAACCAGCGGGTCGCACTCATATACACAACTTTCATTATTGCTCGACACCACAAGACGTACATAAGTAGTACCCTCCTCACGGAATGTATATCGCAACAAATCATCGGTATATCGATGTGTTATTGATGAGAAGTTGGCATCGCGCGAGAACTGCCACTCACTATGCGTCACTGCATCGGTATAATAGGCATTAAACTCTATCTCGGCAGGAGCAGAGCCGCCCAAACCCGATGGTTCTCTATCCAACTCATTCAATGCCTCACGATAGGTTTGTGTTGCTTTGGCTTGAGCTTCTACAGCAGTTGTTACATATTCGTCGCTCGACACCTCCTGCATCATATCCCATTGCTCCAAAAATCTGTCGCCATAAACCGTAAAGACAGTATTGCAAAATGGTGCAGCCACAGGATAGGTCGAAGAGAACTGGTTCAGTTCCACTTCTCGACTCACCTCTTCATATTGCAAAAGTTCTTCGTTCCATTGCAATGTATTGTATCCAATGGCAATATCGCGATTAACCTCATAAGGCATCATACTATTGAACGCATAGTAATACATCTCATCGCCCGAGCCATCAATATTGAGTGTAACCACATCACAAGCAGCATCGTCTTCCTCTACCGACACCGATGACAATACCAAAGGGTGCTTGATATAATCTATTACATATAAATAGTAAGGCCTGTCGCCATTCATCACCACATATCCACATTCGCTTGCAGTGAGTTCTATTGTAGAATAGCGACCCTCACTGTGTGATGGTAACGGCGTGAGTACATCTTCGTATGTGTACCATGTAATAGGATCGGTATTGCGAGATTCAAATCGCAACTGCTTATCGGCAGTACCATACACCACCATCACAGCATTGATACCCGATGTAGAGTTATAATCTTCATAATAGGCACACGACAGCTCATTACCACCTGCCACCGAAAACCGTTGTGCTTGAGCCGAGATTATACCGCACACATTTACAAGCAGTTGCAATACAAACAACCATTTCAATATTTTCTTCATTTCTATTTCTGTTTCTTACGTTAGGCCATTGACACACTATGCCAATGGCTCAATCAACAAAAATAATATTTTTCCATCATTTCACAAACCACACAGTCTCTAAACATTCATAAAAAACATTTTTAGCAACAAAGCATATAATTTTCATTGCACAGACAACGATTTATTTGTAACTTTGTCGGAACTATTGACCTTAAAAATCTACTCGATTGGTATGAATATAAAAACCATCATAACATACGTTCTATGTACGATTGCTTTTATGGCAATGGCACAAACAGCAAATCTACCCCGCAAGACAATGAATGGCAAAGAATACTATGTCTATAAGGTAGAAAAAGGCGAAGGATTTTATGCTATCTCAAAGAAATTCAACATATCGGAAGAAGAGATTGTCAAATATAACCCGGCTGCTAAGAATGGGCTAAAACGCGATCAAGTACTCTTTATACCCATCAACGACGAGTCTTCGGACGATAGTAAATCTATCAATACCACCTTTACTCACACCATCAAACGCGGCGAAACGCTGTATGGTATAGCCGCCATGTATAATGTTACTATTGATGATATAAGAGAATATAATCAGGGGATACATAGCCGCATTAATGCCGGCGACAAACTCATTATTCCTCAAAAAGGGAACAACAGCAAGGCTACCGATAAAACCAATACTAAACAGAAGAATCAAGTAGCATCGGAAGAGACAAATTACATATATCACACCATCGTTTCGGGCGAGACTCTATATGCCATATCGCACAAATACGATGTATCTGTAAAAAAGATTATACAAGCCAACCCGGGTATCAAGCCCAACAAGCTTGCCAAAGGTGCTGTAATACGCATACCTACACAAACCCCACATCAACCCGAGCAAGATTCCAATCTCATAGCCAATACCAACGAAGAGAAGGAGGCGAATGTAGTATCGCAAGAGCATACACAGCCCGATGCTAAAGAGATATCACAAAACACATATACCGCCAAGAAAAAAGAGACTTTCTTCAGCATAGCTCAAAAATTTGACCTGCCTATCGATAGCCTCAAGGCTGCTAACCGCAACATTCGTAAAGTGAGCGAAGGCACTATTTTGGTAATTCCCTCATTACACACACAACAAAAATTAGCCGAAGAGGTAAAAGAAGAAGATTCGAAAGAATATCTTGACTCGCTATACAATCAAATATATGACAAAAAAGATACCGACCATATCAATGTTGCTGTAATGCTACCATTTATGCTAAACGAGCAGAGCAGCATCAAGTCGTCGCTCTATACCGAGTATTATCAAGGATTCCTCTTGGCAGTCGATAGCCTCAAAAGACAAGGTTACTCTATCAACCTTACAACATACGACACTCAAGACTCCATTGAATTGGTCAAGGAAATTCTCGATGATCCACACCTCACCGTTATGGACCTTATCATTGCACCGGAAGACGATGAGGCTATTGATCTCATTGCCGACTTTGGCGAAAAATACGACATCAATGTAGTCAATACATTCTCTCTGAAAAATGAGAAAGTAAATACCAATGCACGCGTATTCCAAACCAATATTCCTGCCTCCTATTTTTACGCAGAGACTGTAGCTCTGTTTATCAAAACATTCAAGAACCGAAGTATTGTTTTCTTAGAGAACAAAGACTTGGAAGAGACTGAGAATGTCTTTGTAACTCTTCTCAAAGGCGAACTCGACGAACGTAACATAAAATATACAACTTGCAGTTACAGCACCGTACTCAATGCAAGCGATTTGCGCAGTATCTCGGCATTACCATCGGTTGTTTTTGTGCCGACTTCAAACAAAAAAGAAGCCATCGTCACTCTACTACCCGGCCTAGTTGAATTTACCAACAAAACACCCATGTGCAACGTATCGCTATTTGGATACCCCAATTGGGTACCTCAAATCAATAAGAATATCAACAAGTTGTATAAACTCGATACCTACATCTTCTCGCGTTTCTATACAGTACCCGACGATACTCGTCTTTACGACCTCAGTATCAAGTATCTTTACTGGTACAACGAAGAGATGCAAAACGCAAGTCCTCGATATGCAATCCTCGGCTTTGATACCGGATTGTATTTTATGAGTGCTATTGCAAAACATGGTAAACACTTCGCCAATTACGAGATGCCTCAAGAGAATAATGCAATACAAACCGATTTCCGATTTGAACGCATCAACAATTGGAGTGGCTTCATCAATAAGTCATTCTACTTTGTCCACCTATCACCCGATATGAAGATAGAAAAGATAAGCAACTAAATAGCATGAAAAGAAGTTTCTTCACTGCAATCTGTCTGTTATTGATATCGTGCTTGTCTATGACCGCACAAGTACGAGATGCCAACTTCAAGCGCGAGATGCTATTGGGTGTGAAGGCCGGTATTTCTATTCCCAATATGGCTTTTTCGCCTGTTATACAGCAAAATACATGGCTGGGATATACAGCCGGTATCGCCATGAGATATACCGAGGAAAAGATATTTGGCCTTATTATTGAAGCAAACTTTACACAACGAGGTTGGGACGAGTTTTTCGAGTATGATCCCTATCAATACCGTCGTGTACTCAATTATGTAGAGATACCTTTCATGACACATATATACTTTGGCTCCGACAAGTTCAGAGGCTTTGTCAATTTAGGTCCTCAACTGGGCATTATGATTAGTGACACAAAGAGTGCAAACTTTGACACCCAAAATCTGCCATCATTCAGCAATCCCAATACCATCAAGGAGTCGTATGAGTTACCTATAAAGAATAATATCGATTATGGTATAACAGGAGGATTGGGTGCAGAATTACGAATGAACAAACACATTTTTATGATTGAGGGACGATACTACTTCGGCTTAGGTGACATTTTTGGCAATCGCAAGTCGGACGTTTTCTATGGCTCATCGGCCAATAGAGGTTTCCTTGTAACCCTCGCCTACATGTTCAGTGTTTGGAAGTAGCCCTACAGCCCATCAATGCATTATCTTAAATACCAGTTCTCGTAGCATTTCGCCTTCGGTTGTATTGCTTGTTGTACCTATACCCTTAGAACGAGAATCATATTGTCGCAACAACGAAATTACATCTATACACTTGAAAGCATTATAATTGCGCATGGCCGTCACATAATCACGAGCTTGAAAGGTTGAACGCAACTTCAATTCTTGCATCAACCCTTGTTCGCTCTTATCGGCAGCAAAGTAAGCAATGAGCAGATTGGAGAAAAAACCAAACAAAACACTTATCGTAACTATAAACGGGTTACTCTTGGGATTGCGTTCAAAATAATTTACAATTTGGTTGGCTTTAAGTGCATTGCGCATAACTATGGCATTGAGCAGCTCAAAGTTATTAAAATCCTTGCTCACTCCTACATTACGTTCTACGTCATCGGGTGTAATACGCTTGTTTTTCTCACCCATCGAGATGCGCAATTTGTCCAACTCGCTCGATAGGCGGTTGAGATCGCTTCCTATAAAGTCGGCCAACATCTGCATAGCTTTCATCTCTATCGTGTAACCCATATCGGCCACATAGTTGTTGATAAAAGCCGGCAGTTGGTTGTCGTACAGTTTCTTCGACTCATACACCACGCCCACTTGCTCTATCTCGCTCAGCAACTTCTTACCTTTCACAGTACCATACTTGTGATTTATAACCAATACCGTACTACTGAGAGGTTGCTTGAGATAATACGAAAGCATCTCAATATTGGGTATCTGCTGAGCCTCCTTGACAACAACAAGCTGACGCTGAGCCATCATCGGATAGCGCTTGGCAGCATTCACAACAACACCATAATTGGGTACATCGGCACCATACATAATGGTCTGGTTGAAGTCGCGCTCATCATCGGTAAGTGCGTGCTTGATAATAGCCTCGGTAATAAGGTCTATAAAATAGCTCTCCTCGCCCATCAAGAAATAGACAGGTTTGAAAACTCCACTGCGCACATCACGCAGTATTTCAAGATATTGGTTAGAATCTTTCTTGGCCATAACTCAAAAGTTTCACCTCAATATTTGCACAAAACAGATGATTGATGTAATTTTGGGTAAAATTACTCATAAGATTACTAACTCGCAAATTTTTCGGGTACGATGATTGAACTGAATTTGCCAACATACCCCTACCGCCTCAAACGCAAAGAAGATGGCAACATAGCCATATGGGATACTACACGGCATCGTTATGTCGCACTCACTCCCGAGGAGTGGGTACGACAACACTTTGTTGCCTTTCTTACCAATCATCGCCATTATCCCGCCGGACGCATTGGAAATGAGATTTCTCTTACTCTCAACGGTCGTCCTCGTCGTTGCGACACAATCATTTATGATGCTCAAGGAGAGCCATTGGTTCTTATCGAATATAAGGCTCCTCATATTACTATCACACAACATACATTCGACCAGATTGTGCGCTACAATATGATATACAATGTTCCCTACATCATCGTTTCCAATGGTCTTTCGCACTATTGTTGCCACATTGATTACAATACACGCACACACACATTCCTTCAAGAGATACCACTCTACGAAGGGTTATAATATAAAAAAAAAAATCCTCTGCCATGCTTTGGTAGAGGATTTTTCTTGAGGTGCCTGGCGGATTCGAACCGCCGTAAACGGTTTTGCAGACCGGCTCCTAGCCACTCGGACAAGGCACCCTTTGTGCTTTTGCGATGCAAAGGTAATGTTAATTATCGGAATGTGCAACGTTTTTATCTACTTTTTTACGACAATCTTCAATGTTTTTTATTTTTCTATCGCACCCTGTACCTTGTGCAAGTGGACAACCCTCACAATTACAATTCGATACGTTGTTTTTGTGACGTATTCGATTGATGATTCGCCTTACAACCCATAGCATGGCAACCGCAACAATAAGACTTACTATTATCTCTTGTACTAAAATACTCATTTCTCTACATAAATAATAGGCCTACCTGATACACAACAAATGCACACAGCCAAGCAATAAATGTATTATATAGCACAGAGAATGCCCCCCACTTCCAGCTACCCGTCTCCTTGGCGACTGCTGTTACGGAGGCTATACATGGCACATACAACGACACAAAGATAAGGAACGAAGCTGCCACCAAAGGGGTAAAGTCGGGTACACCCGTAGCAGGATTGGGTTGTGTAAGTTTAACCGACAATGTTTCTGGCTCTTCGTCACCACCGGCATACAGCACGCCCAATGTGCTTACTATAAGTTCCTTGGCAGCAGTACCCGATATAAGGGCAATGGTTACTTTCCAATTGAAGCCCAATGGCTCCAAGACTGGCGATATAGCCTGTCCCAACCGGCCCATATACGAGTTGGCTTGTTGCTCTACTGCTTCATCGGGTGTAAGTTCACGATCTACATCGGGACGTGGATAGTAGCTCAATGCCCATACAATAACCGATGCTACCAATATTACACCACCCATCTTACGCAGGTATTGTTCGGCCTTGTTCCACATGTGACGACAAGTAGCCTTGACCGTAGGTATGCGATAAGGGGGCAACTCCATCACAAATGGTGTTTCATCTTCCTTAAAATGAATTTTACGCAACAACTTGGCTGTGACAAACGCAACCATCATACCCGCAAGATATAGCAATAGAAAAGCCCAACCTACATGACGTGGAAAGAATGTGCCTATAAATAAGATATATACAGGCAATCGTGCGCTACACGAAATAAACGGATTGATAAGTATAGTTATAAGACGGCTGCTACGGCTCTCTATGGTGCGTGTTGCCATGATAGCCGGCACATTGCAACCAAAACCCATTACCAGGGGGATAAAAGACTTACCATGCAATCCTATCTTGTGCATAGCCTTATCCATGATAAAAGCAGCTCGCGCCATGTATCCCGAGTCCTCCATCAGCGATATAAAGAGATAGAGTATAAGTATATTGGGCAAGAAAACTATCACACCTCCTACTCCTCCCAGTACACCATCGATGAGCAAATCTTTGAGAGGTCCCGCCGGCATTATTCCATGCAACCACGATGACAAGAGAGCAACTCCCTCCTCTATCCACGACATGGGATAGGCTCCCAATACAAAGGTTGCCTCGAACATGAGCACCATAAGAATAATGAAGATAGGAATACCCACTACTTTGTTTGTCACCAAGGAGTCTATAACACGAGTCACATTGCGCTCATCTTGCTTACCTTGTTGCATTGTTTCCTGCAAGGCACCCGATATAAAGCCATACTTCTCATTGGCAACAGCTTGCTCTATATCCTCTTTGAGTGTATTCTCCACATCGGTACGCAACTTTTCGGCCTGCAAACTCAACGCCTCAAAGTTATCGTTATCCGACAACATTGCCATTACCTCTTTATCACCCTCGAGCATCTTCAATGCCAAGTAGCGAGGCGAATATTGCAACGCCGTCTTACTCTGACGCAACGACTCCTTCAACTCACCAATGGCAGCCTCAATAACCGGCCCATGATTGACATGGACGTGTCGCACCGACTTGTTGCGTCGCTCATACACCTCTATAACAGTATCGAAGAGCTCATCAATACCTTTACCCGTGCGCGACACAGTAGGCACCATAGGCACTCCTATCATATCGCCCAACAACTTATAGTCAAGCTTGGAACCACTCTTCTCCAACTCATCATACATATTCAAGGCTACAACCATACTGTAATCCATATCAATAAGTTCGGTCGTGAGATATAGATTGCGTTCGAGGTTGGACGAAACTACTACATTAACTATAATATCGGGCAACTCATTGTTGAGATAACGCCGCACATACAACTCCTCAGGGGTATAAGTAGATAAAGAGTATGTACCGGGCAAATCGAAAATATTGATACGATACCCTTTATAATCAAAATAACCGGCTTTGGCATCGACCGTCACACCACTATAGTTACCCACATGCTCATTGGCTCCCGATGCAACATTAAACAATGATGTCTTTCCGCAGTTGGGATTACCAACAAGTGCTATATTTATAGTCTTACTACGTTCCTCTACAGCTCGTTGATAGGCAATGTCGTCTGTAGTAGTTCCATGCGATGTTGGTGTAACAACATATGCAGCTTCCTCTTCGGTCACTACCTCTATAAGGTTAGCCTCGCTACGACGCAACGAGACTTCATAATCCATAATTTTGAATTTAATAGGATCGCGCATCGGAGCATTCAGTTCTGCAACGACCTCTTGCCCACGCACAAATCCCATCTCTATAATACGTTTGCGAAAAGCACCTCGACCCAGCACTTTTACGACCACAGCCTTTTCGCCTATCTTCAGATTTGATAATCGCATCTCTCAATTTCCATTCTTTTCACTCTACCTCCGATATATCTATCAGATTGTTGAGTATTGCGTAAACAGTTAATCCCGATACCGATTTGATACCGGTTTTGCGCGTAATATTTTTACGATGAGTTATTACCGTATGTACCGATAAATGATATTGTTCGGCTATAGTCTTATTGGTCAATCCCTTTGCCACAGCAACCAATATCTCTTTCTCTCTATCCGACAACTCCAGCGACTCGACAACTTGCTCTCCGGTTTCGAGCAACTGTCGCAACTTCACAGCTATTTTCTCTCGGCTGTCCGATATGTCTATCGTCACCTTGAAGTTGCGAATTACTTCAGGTTCGATATACTGATATACCAATGCGGCAAATAACGACCCGGGCAAGCGTTGCGACATTTCATCAAGAAAGCCTCGACGCCTACTATCAATCATTGCCGGATTTACAATCACTATATCGGGGCGCAATGGTACAATACGCTCAAGATAGTGGCTATCGGCAATGACAGCACTCACCTCATATCCTTTTATGTCGTCTATCATCAACCGCAAACCATGAGCAATCATGGCATAAGGCTCTATGATGACAATACGCTTGTTAGTTGTCATAAATTGTCTTTTCTAAGTGTTGTACCATAGGAATCAACACTACATCTTCTATAAATGTATGGCGACTCAAGTCTTCTTCCAACGAGCATATCTGAAACAACAACTCTGTTATATCATCGGCCATACCCACACCGCGCAGATGCTTCACGATAATATTCTTCAGATCACTCAATTTATCATCAATATTACTATGATTGTTCTTAAAGGTATCTATATCATAGCCCGTCGGCATATCGTATTTCGTCAGCAATGTACGTATGTAAGGAAATACGGTCTCTTCCTCATAATTAAAGTGATGCATAACTTCTTGCTCATACTCCGAGAAAAAACGTTGCAGCACAGTACTATGCGCCGAGGCACAATATTCCGAAATATGATTTAACTGACGGCCAATAGGTACAAGACGTGATTTAACGTAATACTTGTGCGAACGCGATAAATAATCCAATAGTTGCTCCACGTCCAATTGCTCAATCTCGGCGACGGTTGGCATATAATCGGCATGGCTATAGATATTGCACATCATGACAAAAAGATGTGCCGACACTCCTTGTCGCACACATTGTTCGGCAATAGTATTATCACCTACGCCAAGCTCCAGACCGAAACGAGGAAATAATAACAATAAATTATAATTCGACTCAATGAGGTCGGCCATTCGTGTTTCTGTAGTATATAGTGATATTTTTGTCATCTTATATTTTTTATGCAAAGATAGCAAAAATAATTGTGCTAATAGCATACCATATTATAGGTATATTGCATCGATTCTATAACATCATATAGTTACAGACAGAAGTGATATAAAAGTAAAGAGGCAAACAGCAAAAGCTGTTTGCCTCTTGATTAGTTGCGGAGGCCGGATTCGAACCAACGACCTTTGGGTTATGAGCCCAACGAGCTACCACTGCTCCACTCCGCGATTTCTGAATGCAAAGATATGACTTATTTCTACACAGTGCAAATTTTAAAGCAATAAAATTTGTTAAAATTTATTCACAATAATATACAAACCTGATTATCAATAATATAAAAACAGAAGACAAACTTTATCATATAAAATACTTGTATTTTGCAATAAGTTTTGTAATTTTGCACGGTTTTAAAAAAAATGTGCAACGCAAACAATTCACATGTCAGATACAACATACCTTCGCATAATAGAAGAAGCACGACAACTTTTTGCCATCAAAGGCCTGACTAACACAACAATGAACGATATAGCCAAGGCTTCGGGCAAAGGACGTCGCACTCTATATACCTATTTCAACAACAAGCAAGATATATATTGGGCTGTCATCACGTCTGAGATGAACCGCCTATACGAACGTTTGGAAGTTGTTGTTAAGAAAGATTTACCCCCAAACGAGAAGCTTGAAGAGTATATCGATGCTCGACTTGAAGGTATTCGCGAGATAGTAATTCGCAATGGATCGTTACGCGCCGAGTTCTTTCGTGATATAGCAGAGGTAGAGCATGCTCGCAAAAAAATTTCAAGTAGCGAAATAGACCTGCTAAGAAAGATACTCGAAGAGGGTGTGCAGAAAGGCAAGTTTATTGTACACAACACATTAGCAACAGCTACCATTTTGCACTGTGCATTCAAAGGTCTCGAAGTACCCTACATCATAAACCAATTTAATGAGGTAGGTATTGAGCGCAACCGCATCAGATGCCTCATTACCGATTTTATGTTATATGGCATCATGCGATAAAATGACTATTACTAACCCCTACTCCAACCTGCAACGTAGGTAAATGTGGGATAATATAAAAACTAAAAAATTATGAAATTACTTGAAGGAAAAGTTGCTGTCGTTACAGGTGCAGCTCGTGGTATTGGCAAAGCCATTGCCTTGAAATTTGCTTCGGAAGGTGCCGATGTTGCATTTACCGACCTCGTTATTGACGAAAATGCTAAGGCTACTGAAGCCGAAATAGCAGCCCTCGGTGTTCGTGCCAAAGGTTACGCCTCCAATGCGGCCAACTATGACGACACTCACAATGTTGTTGCCGAAATTATGAAAGACTTTGGTCGTATAGATATTCTTGTAAACAATGCCGGTATCACTCGTGATGGCTTGATGATGCGCATGGACGAGAAACAATGGGACGCTGTTATCACTGTTAATCTTAAATCGGCCTTCAACTTCATTCACGCCGTTACTCCCATCATGATGCGTCAAAAAGGTGGTAGCATCATCAACATGGCTTCGGTTGTAGGAGTATCGGGTAATGCCGGACAAGCCAACTACTCGGCTTCTAAGGCCGGTATGATAGGTCTTGCCAAGTCTATTGCCAAGGAGTTGGGCTCTCGCGGTGTTCGCGCCAATGCTATCGCTCCCGGATTTATCATCACCGATATGACTGCTCAATTGAGCGAGGAGGTACGCGAGGCTTGGGCTAAACAAATTCCTTTGCGTCGTGGTGGTACTCCCGAAGACGTGGCCAATGTTGCCACTTTCTTGGCTTCCGACCTCTCTTCTTACGTTACAGGTCAAGTTATCCACTGCTGCGGTGGTATGAATATGTAATTATTGCTACTACCCTATTTATGGTTATATGCGGTGTGTCACTTCGATTGTGGGCACACCGCTTTCTCTTTTCCTTTATTGCCATTACAGCAAAAAAGCGTACCTTTGCGCCATGAAAATGAATCGCGAAATAATACGTTTGGCTATACCCAACATTATATCCAACATCACTGTTCCCTTGATGGGTATTGTGAGTACTGCTATTGCCGGACACTACAATAGCGAACACTCTGCCGCCACTATTGGCGCATTGGCTATTGGTGTGTCTATCTTCAACTTTATTTACTGGAACTGCGCTTTTGTACGCATGGGCACAAGTGGACTCACTGCACAAGCCTTTGGGGCAAACGACTTTGCCGAGTGTACACGCATGCTCTTACGCTCTATTGCCATCGCATTGGTATTGGGCATTGCGGTTGTTATACTGCAATACCCTTTGGGTGAACTTTCGCTATGGGCCATGAATGGCAATGACTTGGTAGCTCGATATTTCTACACACGCATTTGGGCAGTACCGGCGGGTATTCTGTTATTTGCTCTCAACGGGTGGTTTACGGGTATGCAGAATGCCATTATACCCATGGTGGTAGCAGTCACCGTCAATATCATACATATTATATGTAGCTTTGCATTTGCCTTTGGACTCGATATGGGTATTGTAGGTGTAGCACAAGCTTCGGTTGTGGCTCAATGGTGTGGTGTCATATTGGCTACCATACTGCTATTTGTCAAGTTCCGCCACACTTTTGTTGTGGTATCACGTCGCGAAGTATTTGACCGCAAGGCCTTTACTCGTTTCTTTGCCATCAATGGCGACATCATGATACGCACCTTCTGCATCGTGGTGGTATATACCTTCTTCACTGCCATATCGGCTCGTATGGACGAGAATATACTGGCTGTCAATACGCTTCTCATGCAGCTCTTCACACTATTCTCATACATGAGCGATGGATTTGCCTACGCTGCCGAGGCCTTGACAGGCCGCTTTACCGGTGCACGCGATGCCGCATCGTTACGTCGCTGTGTTCGCCTCAGTATCGGGTGGAGCGTGGGTATCGCCTTGTTGTTCGTAGCTACCTACTTGGGTTGGTGGCGCGACCTGTTGGGTATCTTTGTCGATAGCAATCAAGCCAACGCATCGGCACTCATCGAACTTGCCGGCAACTACATTGGTTGGGTCATCATCATTCCCATTGCCTGCTCAGTACCCTTCTTGCTCGATGGTGTCATGGTAGGTGCTACTCAAACTCGTGTTATGCGCAACGCCATGCTGTTATCGACAGTAGCATTCTTTGCCATCTTCTACGGCTTGCAGCCCATCATCGGCAACAATGCATTGTGGTTGGCATTTACCTCCTACATGGTACTGCGTGGCATCTTCCAGTATTTCATGACACAACGGCTTGAGACCATCTACAAGATATAATGCAACAAGAGAGTATCCGACACCGAATACTCTCTTGTTATATATACTCATAACACACTGCTAACAAGCGCCATAGCACGCTTGCGAGCCCAATTCTTCTTCAATGCGAAGTAGCTGATTATATTTGGCCATGCGGTCACTTCGCGACAACGAACCGGTCTTTATCTGCCCACTATTGGTAGCCACAGCTATGTCGGCAATTGTAGTATCTTCGGTCTCGCCCGAGCGGTGCGAAATGACAGTAGTATATCCATTGCGTTGGGCCATCTCAATGGCATCGAGAGTTTCACTGAGTGTACCTATCTGATTGACCTTTACCAAAATCGAATTGGCGCAACCTCGGCGAATACCCTCGGCCAGATATCGCACATTGGTTACAAACAGGTCATCACCTACAAGCTGACAACGATTGCCTAAGCCGGTAGTCAAGTGAGTCCAACCCTCCCAATCGTTTTCACTCATACCATCTTCTATCGAGTCTATCGGATACTTCTCTACCAACTCCGCCAAGTACTCTACCTGCTCGGCACTGGAACGTATCACACCCTTGTTGCCCTCAAATCGAGTATAGTCATAACGGCCATCTTTATAGAACTCCGATGCAGCACAATCGAGAGCAATGGTCACATCACTTCCCGGCTCATACCCGGCACGACGTATTGCCTCCATTATGCTATCGAGCGCAGCCTCGGTACTTGCCAATGCCGGAGCAAATCCGCCTTCATCGCCAACAGCAGTACTCAACCCTTGCTCCTTCAATACCCCTTTGAGCGCATGAAACACCTCGGCTCCCATACGCAACCCCTCGCGGAACGTTGCCGCACCCACAGGACGTATCATAAACTCTTGGAAGGCTATAGGCGCATCGCTATGTGCCCCACCATTGATTATGTTCATCATAGGCACAGGCATCACATGAGCATTCACACCACCTATATATCTATACAACGGCATGTCCAAAGCCTTTGCAGCAGCACGCGCCACAGCCAACGACACACCCAGTATGGCATTAGCACCCAGCGTACTCTTATTGGGCGTACCATCAAGAGCTATCATTGCATCATCTATATCGCGCTGACCGAAGGCCGACCGACCCACAAGCGCAGGAGCTATCACATTATTTACATTCGCAACAGCCTGCAACGTACCCTTACCGCCATAGCGACCCTTATCGCCATCGCGCAACTCCAACGCCTCATTTTCACCCGTCGAAGCGCCCGAAGGCACAGCCGCACGACCCATCACACCATTTTCCAGCACAACATCTACCTCTACAGTAGGATTACCACGCGAGTCGAGAATCTCTCGAGCTATTATTTTATCTATTCTCATAATGTTTTTGTTTTAAGTATTAACGCCGCATTGCGACAGTTGTTCATTATATTATCAATTCTTATTAATGTATGACAAATATTATGCCAAATAAGTAATCATAAAAACAAATGACAATATTTATGTAAATAACATGACATTGTGACACGTTTTTAGAGATTGTATAAAAGACAATTCGGGCTGTGCCGATTGTCCGACACAGCCCGCGCACTCTGTTCAATAATACTATCTTGCGATTATCTTATCACCACTTTCTTCACCTCGGCATCCACAGCTACGATGTATACACCTTGTTGCAAGGGTATCTCGTTGCGTCCGGCTTGCAAGGCTACTCTTTGCACCATACCGTCTATAGTGCTTATCGCTACCTCTTGCGCTACGGAGCTATCTACCACAACCTTATGGTCGGCAGCATAGATGCGGGTAGCGGTTACTACGTCGTTCAAGCTGGTTATATTGCTTACCTTCACGGTCATACGCTCCATGCGGTGCGATACCAATTGACGGGTACTGAAGATGGCGTTACTTACCACCACTTCGCCGGTTTCAAATTGGCTGTCGCTACTTACGGTAAGCGTTAGCAATGCGCCGTCATTACCTGTAATTGCGGCATTGTCGAGGGCATAACCTACTATACGGACACTGCCATCGGCTTGGACTTGCCATTGCAGAGTGTGACCATCGGCACGACCGCTCAGGGCTATATGCTCTATATTCAATCCCGCGGGAAGTGTTACATCCATTTGGAAGGCTGTGTAAGGTGCTTCGTTTGTCAAGCCAATTACGAGGTCTTTGGTTTCGCCTCGGCTCATCTTCACGTCTTGCATGGTAAGCTCACCTTGGGCATATTCATCTTGCATACGGGCTTGCGAAGGAGTATCGCCCTCATCCAGTACAAGGTTAATTATACCTACGGCATCTACAATGGTTATCTCGCCGTCTTGGTCTATATCGGCTGCAACAGTGTCAAACTCACCATCATATACATTCAGCACCTTGCCTATAGTCACTATAACATCGGTAACGTTTACCTTGCCGTCTCTATTGACATCACCCTTATAACTCTCTTTCACGGTGCAAGATATGCTCAACGGCATGGCGTTGTATTCTACTGCATCGGTAGAAGCTATGGTAATATTCTTCACCTCGATGGTTGCATCGGCTTGGTAGCTTTCATTGGGTTGCAACTGCAAGGTAAAGAGTGTACCGCTTTCGCCCTCAATACCCTCAGCAGTGGGCGAATAGATAAGCACGCGCAGTGCACCATTGTCAAGCCAAGCACTCTTTACGACGTGACTCTCGCCCAATCGCTCCGACAAGATAATATCGGCAACACCATCATTCTCTACAAGTGTCAAACCCGCGGGCACTGTAATATCGCATTGTATGGCGGTTATCGTAGCGGTATTGGTTAAGGCAATAGGCAATGAAATAGGATTAGTAACTACCACACCATTCATTTTCACAATCTCTATCGCATCGGCTTCCAATCGGTTTTCAGTCGCTTCGGTTACTTCAGTATTGTTTTGTGCTTCGGCTTTTGAGGCTTTCACCACAACATCGCTCACGGTATCAATATCCGCGCTGTCTACCTGTCCGTCTTGGTTGGCATCCGCTCCGTCAGCGTCGAATACTCCCAACTCATTGCCGGCCACATAGTTTGCCATTTGCGACAAGTCGGTAACATTCACCTTCTTATCACAGTTGCTATCGCCGGTAATGCTCTCTTTAATTGTACAAGAGATAACAACATCCGAGGCTTCATACTCGGCATAGTCACTACCCGTCATTACAATATTGCGGATAGCAATATGATCATCGGTACTATATTGCTCATTGGGCATCAACTTGATAGTAAACAATTCACCATCATTTCCACTGATAAGGTCAAGAGCAGTATTGACAATAACAACACGCAATGCACCATCATTGCGGAGCTTGGCTGTAACGTCAAAGCCCTCAGCGCGCGATGACAATACGATGTCGTACTTATCACCCTGCATTATAGGTGTCAAGCCATCTGGCAAGAATATATCGCATTGCAAGCCTGCTATTTCGGTTGTATTAATCAACGAGATAGGTAATGATATTTCATCTTGTTTCATTACGTCATCGACTTTTACCACCTCAACTTTTTCAGCAACCAAGCTATTATTATCTTCATCTATTGCTACTATATTGGTAAATTCACTCCAATATTCAGCCTGTTTGTAAGCCTCTACACTCTCAGCCGGTACATATACGGGGATAGATTTATCTATAACATTAAATGTATTTGATTCAGCATATGGAGGATTTATTGCTTCAACTTTAATTTCAATCAATCCTGAACATCCAGCTATTGCATACTCTCCTAAATTAGTAATATTTTGAGGTATCGTGATTTTGTTTAGACTAGAACAACCTCTAAAAACTTCATCATTGATAATAGTGGTATTGTTGTCTATTACAACAGATTTTAAACTTGTGCAGTTATAAAAAATTTGAGAACTATTGGTTGATACTCCATTTGATGCATGAATTTCAGTTAAATTGTTGCTGTTGTGAAACACGCCAATACCTAAATTACTAACATTATTTGGTAACGTAACCGTATATAAAGCATCACATTTACTAAAAGCTCTATCACCTATTTTTACAATATAATAAAGTTCGTCATTATAAGAAACAGTTTCTTGTAATACAATATCACCTGAGTAAGAGTTATATCCAGTATCCTTATAAGTAACCTCAATAGTTTTATCAGTTTCGTTTAGGATATTGTAATAAATCCCATCAACTTCAAAGTCATAGGCATAGACTCCGATACTGCACAGCAGACATACCACCGTGACAAGTAGTTTTTGTAATGTTTTTTTCATAATAAAATAGTTTTTTCCCCTCTCACATCCCCGTTGAGGTGGTTATATAAAAAAAGCGTGGGACGATGTTCAGTTTATCTAACAGAGGCATCGCCAAACGCCCAACTACAATAAACAGCCCACCCCACGCATTGCCATATAGCATCACCCCTTGCCGGGGTGGATACAAGCAAGCATAGGCGTTTTGTGACTGCATTATCCCGTAGTTTAAAATTTTGGCGAATTTCTGTTAAGGATAAAGCAAAAACGCTTTGATAATAAATACTCCTACCGCTGTAGCAATGAGGAAATGTGCCTCATCACCGCAAAGGTATCAAATAAACAAAAAGAAACAAAGAAATATTGAAGATAATGATACAAAAAAATCCCCACTGCCGGTGGTGGCAATGGGGATAGATGGTGTATGCGGGGAGTTGAGGCTTTGCAGCCTCTGACTTCCTTATTGGCGCTTATTACCAGATAACTACGCGCTCTTCGGGTGCGAGGTACATGGCATCTTCTTCGGTAACACCAAATGCTTGGTAGAAGTTGTCGATGTTGCGCAATGTGGCATTGACACGCCAGCGACCGAGTGAGTGGGGGTCGGTAGTGGTACGACGCAAGATTTCGGCATCGCGTACGTTACCTGCCCAAAGGGCTGCATAACCGAGGTAGAAGCGTTGGTCGGCAGTGAAGCCATCGATGGCCTCGGGCTCGGCACCGTTCAATGAGTTGCGGAAGGCTGTGTAGGCTACGCGCAAACCACCTTGGTCGGCAATGTTCTCACCGAGTGTGAAGCGACCGTTGGCATATACGGGACCATTCTCACCCTCGAGAACTACGATCTTGTCGAATTGAGCTACCAACTTGTCGGCGAGAACATTGAACTTCTCTTCATCTACTTTTTGCCACCAGTTGTTGAGGTTACCATCTTTGTCGTATTGACGACCTTGGTCGTCAAATCCGTGTGTCATCTCGTGACCGATAACTACACCAATAGCACCATAGTTCACTGCATCGTCGGCATCGGCATTGAAGAAAGGAGGTTGCAAGATACCTGCGGGGAAGCAAATCTCGTTGGTAGTGGGGTTATAGTATGCATTGACAGTTTGGGGCGAAATGAGCCACTTGTCTTTATTAACGGGTTTGTAAGCCTCGGCAAGGTTGTTGGCATTCTCAAACTCAACGGCACGCAAAGCGTTGGCAAGATAGCTCTCTTCGGGGTTGATTTCGAGAGCCGAGTAGTCGCGCCACTCGTCGGGGTAACCAATCTTCACATGGAAGGTAGAGAGTTTCTCGTGAGCCTTAGCCTTGGTTTCGTCGCTCATCCAATCGAGGGCATCGATGTGCTCGCCAAGGGCTGTTGCCAAGTTGGCCACCATAGTTACCATGCGCTCTTTCGACTCAGCCGAGAAGAACTTATTGACATACATTTCGCCTACGGCCTCGCTCATGAGTGAGTTAGGAACGGCAAGAGCATGTTTCCAACGGGGCTCTTGTTGCTCTTTGCCCGAGAGTGCACGACCATAGAAGTCGAATTGAGCAGCAGAGAAGTCATCGCTCAAGCAGTCTGAAGCGCAGTTCATCATGTTGAATGCGAGGTATGTGCGGAACTCGTCATCGCTGAGTGTTGCTACCAAGTTATCGACAGCGGCAATGGCTTTTACTTGACCTACAACGATGTCTTGGGGCTCAACACCGAGAGCTGCGAAGTAAGCGTCCCAGTCAAGATTTTTGTACTCGGCCTTCAACTCGGCATACGACTTCTTGTTGTAGTTGGCCTCGGGGTTACGAAGCTCTACATTAGAGAAGGCAGCCTCGGCCAAGCGAGTCTCTATCTTCATTACAGTCTCCACAGCAGCTGCTGCTTGCTCGGCAGTGTAGCCACAGAGGGTAAAGAGACGGTTGATATAGTTCTTGTAAGCCTCACGAACGGCAACAGTAGCCTCATCGTTGTTGAGGTAGTAGTCGCGATCGCCCATGCTCATACCACCTTGATAGAGGTAGAGAATGTTCATGCTACTGTTCTTCTCGTCGCCATTGACATAAAGGCCGAAGAAAGGCGAAGCATTGCGGAGGTGGAGTGTACCTATCATGGCAGCTTTCTCGGCGGGAGTAGCTACGGCAGCAATAGCATCGAGATAGGGTTTGAGAGGAGCAGCACCTTCGGTGTTGAGGCGTACGCTGTCGAGACCCATGTTGTAGAGGTCGGCAATCTTACGCTCGTTGGTACCGGCAGCGGCTTGGCTCTTTGACAACTCATCAAAGAGTTGGCGAATTTGAGTTTGGTTCTCCTCGATAAGTTTATCGAAAGAACCGAAACGAGCATGCTCGGGACGGAGGGGATTGTTGGCCATCCAACCACCACATGCATACTGATAAAAATCGTCTGCTGCTACAGCAGTGGTATCGAGACTTGTCAAGTCGATACCGGGCACTTTTTCTTGAGCCGGTTTAGTAGTACAAGCTGTGAAAGCTGCTACGGCTACGGCCATCGAAAAATACTTCATCTTTGAAATCATTTCTCTGTGTTTTTTAAAGGTTAATATATTTGTTACTATTCTCTTATTGTCACTATATATATAATGTAGGTAACGCACATCAGGCATAGTTGCTCTTGAGTTCTTCCAACTCTTCGGTAGCACTCTCCCACCGAGTCATTACCTCATCGAGTTGCTTTTTGAGTGAGCCATGTTCCTCGTAGAGTTGCATATCGGCAGCACCTTCGGGAGTAGTCATCTTCTTCTCTACCACGTCGATGGCATACTCTATACCCTCTATTTCCTCTTCTATCGATGCCACCAATCGTTCGGCCTTCTTGATGCGTCGAGCCAACTCCTTGCGCTCTTCATACGATATCTTGGCATCGCTCTTCTCAGCGGGGGCACTCTTCTCGACAGCAGGCTTCACCTTCGCTTCGAGTTGTTGCAAGGAGTCTATCTTCTTCTTCTCCAAGAAGTCATATATGCCACCCAAGTGTTCACGCACTCGGCCACCGCCAAACTCATACACCTTCGACACCAATCCATCGAGGAACTCACGGTCGTGCGATACGATGATTACCGTACCATCAAAGTCGGCAATAGCCTGTTTCAGCACGTCTTTGGTGCGCATATCGAGGTGGTTGGTAGGCTCGTCGAGAATGAGCAGATTGACCGGCTCTAACAAGAGTCGTATCATGGCCAAGCGAGTCTTTTCGCCACCCGACAACACGCTCACACGTTTGTCCGATGCCTCACCACCAAACATAAATGCACCCAATATATCGCGTATCTTGGTGCGTATATCGCCCACTGCCACACGGTCGATGGTATCGAACACGGTAATACTGCCATCGAGCAACGAGGCTTGGTTTTGGGCAAAATAGCCTATCTTCACATTATGCCCCAACTTCAGTGTGCCATCAAATGGTATCTCGCCCATAATACACTTGACGAGAGTAGATTTTCCCTCACCATTCTTTCCCACAAAGGCTACTTTCTCGCCACGTTTGAGAGTAAAGGTAGCATGATCAAAGACCAGGTGATCGCCATAGCACTTGCGCACCTCATCGGCTATGATGGGATAGTCGCCCGAACGGGGTGCCGGAGGAAATCGCAACGAAATGTGCGAGTTGTCTATCTCATCGACCTCTATACGATCTATCTTCTCGAGTTGCTTGATGCGCGATTGCACCTGTACGGCTTTGGTAGCCTTATATCGAAATCGCTCAATAAAGGCCTCTGTATCTTGTATCTGTTTCTGCTGGTTTTCGTAGGCACGTTGTTGCTGTTCGAGGCGCTCTTGGCGCAACACCACATACTTAGAATAATTGACTTGATAGTCATAAATGCGTCCCAATGAAATCTCGATAGTGCGAGTCGTCACGTTGTCGATGAAAGCACGGTCGTGCGACACAAGCATCACAGCTCCGGCACGTGTCGAAAGGAAATTCTCGAGCCACTGTATCGACTCAATGTCGAGGTGGTTGGTAGGCTCGTCGAGCAACAGCACATCGTGACGTTGCAACAAGAGTTTGGCCAACTCTATACGCATACGCCAGCCTCCGCTAAACTCGGCCGTAGGACGGTCGAAATCGCTTCGCACAAAACCCAGGCCAATAAGCGTGCGTTCTATCTCGGCTTGGTAGTTGGCACTGCCCATAAGAGCAAGTTGCTCGGTGGCAACCGATACACGTTCTATCAGCTCTTGATACTCCTCGCTCTCATAGTCGGTGCGCGATGCAAGCTCTTCGTTCATGCTATCTACGCGACTCTGCATCTCAAAGACGTGAGCAAAAGCCTGCTCGGCCTCTTGCATCACAGTGCGTGTATCGCTCAGTTGCATCTGTTGCGGCAAATAGCCTATAGAGAGGTCGCGGGGACGATTGACACTACCGGCCGATGGGGCTTGCAACCCGGCTATAATCTTGAGCATGGTAGTCTTGCCGGCTCCGTTCTTACCTACAAGCGCAATGCGATCGCGCTTGTTGATAACGTATGTAATGTTATCAAAGAGCGGATTACCACCAAATTCTACCGTAAGTCCTTCTATCGAAATCATTGATTGTTCTTTTCTGTGTTGTTGTTCTTGGCTCCATGCGCCGACTTACTGCCATGGCGACGTTGGCGACGATGACCGTTCTTGCTGTGCGACTCCTTGTCTTGTCGGGCTTCGGTACGATTATTCTTTGCTACATCGCCCTTGCCACCTCGGCCTCTACTACCATGACGGCGATTGCCTCGACGACGGTTGTCGCGTACAGGAGCGGGATTGTAAGTGGGAGCCTCGCCCAGTTCGTCGGGCATTTGCTCCTTGCGCACCTCATAACCGAGGAAACGCTCTATGCGATGAAAACGCACTTGATCATCTTCGGCCACAAAAGTCATGGCCCGGCCATCGGCATTGGCGCGCGCTGTACGTCCTATGCGGTGTATGTAATCCTCCGGGTCGCGCGGCACATCGTAGTTTATTACCAATCCTATTTGGTCTATATCTATACCACGAGCCACTATATCGGTAGCAACAAGAATATCTATTTTGTTATTTTTGAAGTCGAGCATCACGCGGTCGCGCTCCTCTTGCTCGAGGTCGCTGTGCATAGCCGCCACACGAAATTTCTTCTTCTTCAGCATATAAGCCACCTCTTTACACTTTATCTTCGACGAAGTAAATACAATGGTTTTGCCCTCGATGGGTTGTGCAAAGATGTGCTGTATAATACCTATCTTCTGTGCATCGTAGCACACATAGGCACTCTGGTCGATAGCTTCGTTGGGCTTCGATATAGCCACACTCACCTCAACCGGATTGTGCAAGATGCTCTTGGCCAACTGACGTATCTTAGGTGGCATCGTAGCCGAGAAGAGCAGTGTTTGGCGCTCCTTGGGCATATAGGAACATATATCCATTATATCATCGTAAAAGCCCATATCGAGCATACGGTCGGCCTCATCGAGAATGAGAAACTCCACGCCCGAAAAGTCTATATTGCTTATCTTCAAGTGAGAGATGAGTCGGCCCGGTGTAGCTATGATAACATCGGCACCCAACTTCAAGCCACGCTTCTGTTGCTCCCACGAAACTCCATCGCCACCACCCGATACCGCAACCGTAGATATGGGAGCAAAATAGGAGAAACCCTCAAATTGAAGGTCTATCTGTTGAGCCAACTCGCGTGTGGGTGTGATGATTACGGCCTTTACCTTATTCTGCTCATTACCGATGGTAAGCAAGCGACTCATCAAGGGCAATATAAATGCTGCAGTCTTTCCTGTCCCCGTTTGCGCACAAGCTATCAAATCGCTACCCTCCATGATTACAGGGATAGCCATTTCTTGTATGGGGGTAGCCTCGCGAAAGTTCATCGCATCGAGGCCGTCCATAATCTCATACTCAAACCCAAATTCATCAAATGTCATACGATATATGGTTTTAGTCTGCTTAAAACGTACAAAGTTAATATTTTTTACCGAAATACACAACTTTATTTATCACACTACTCTTTTGTATTAAATCATCATATCATTGCATAAGACTTTTCAATTATTAGATTATATTTGCACAATATTTCAGAATTGATTATTATGAAAAGAACAATATCAATAGTATTATCGCTGTATATTGCCCTGCAGTCCATTGTTTGGGCACAAGAAACGCCTCAAGACACTTTGATAAATACCGACGCTCAAGTAACCGAGTTGTTGCGCAATATGCCCAATGTAGAGGTAGGCAAAGGTGTATCGTTCAGCAGTAAAGATAATCGATACAAACTCACCATGCGATTGCGATTGCAAAGCATGGTTGGCTTGACATTGGACAACAACATGAACCTGAGCAAGACCGATGTGGGAATAAAGCGATTTCACATGCGATTTGACGGTCATGTGTTTACCCCCAAAGTAGCCTACTCTATTCAGCTGGGTTACACCCCCTACGATGCCAAGGAACTGCCCAACGGCAGTGCCATGAACATCATTCGCGATGCTATGATCTACTATATTCCATCTTCGGCATGGAGCCTTGGTTTAGGTCAGACCAAGTTGCGTGGAGGTCGTGCCAACATCAACTCTTCGAGTGCTCTGCAATTTGTAGATCGCAGCATTGTCAATTCGGAGTTTAGTATCGACCGCGACTTTGGTTTGTTTGCCGAGTTCCACAACAAGATAGGCAAAACCTTCAACTATGCCATCAAAGGCTCTATCACCACCGGCGAAGGTCGCAACTACGGCATGGCTCTGAACAGCGGTCTGGCCTATACTGCCCGCGTAGAACTATATCCATTGGGTAAATTTACTTCACGAGGCGAAGTAAGTGAAGGAAGCTACGTGCGCGAATCATCGCCCAAACTTGCCATTGGCGGCGCATTCAGCTATAACGACCGTGCAAGCCGCTTGCAAGGACAGAAAGGCAGTCTGCTCCAGAACGATAGCCGTCGCTCTATGCAAGCATGGTTTGCCGACCTTATCTTCAAATATCAAGGTTTTGCATTCTATGCCGATGCCATGGGTCGCCTATGCCACAATGCCAATATTACCGATGCAAACGGCGATATACAACAACGCATCTACACAGGTTGGGGTGTCAATGTGCAAGCCAGCTATATATTTACCAAAGATTGGGAGATAGCCTTGCGACACTCTACCCTCCTACCCGATAGCGAAACAGCTCAATATGAGGGATATAAAACCGAAAATCAGGCTACATTGGCCATCATCAAATACTTCATCGGTCACAACCTCAAGGTACATGCCGACTTCTCCTACAACTATGCAACAGGTGCCACTGCGGGGTACCTCGACAATAGTAGATGGATAGCCCGCCTATCGGTCGATGTAGGTATTTAATATGCTATATTTCAAGCAAATACAAATATTTGCGAAATAAATATATTTTCACTAACTTTGTTTGCTCAACAGATGTTCTGTAAGACAATAAACTATAAAACAAAAAAGATATGTTGAATAAGATTAATCAAACAGCTGCTTACCTCAAGACTATGGTAAGCTATCGCCCCGAGACAGGTATCATCTTGGGCACAGGTCTTGGCCACCTTGCCGACGAAATAACCGACAAAATAGAGATTCCCTACGAACAAATTCCCCACTTCCCTCTCTCTACCGTAGAGGGTCACAGTGGCAAACTCATCTTTGGTAAGTTGGGTGGCAAAGAGGTATTGGCCATGCAAGGTCGCTTCCACTTCTACGAAGGCTACGATATGAAGCAAGTTACCTTCCCTGTTCGCGTATTCAAGGCTATGGGTGTTAAGACTCTCTTTGTATCAAATGCGGCCGGTGGTATGAACCCCGACTTCAAGGTAGGCGACATCATGATTATTACCGACCACATCAACCTCTTCCCCGAGCACCCCTTACGTGGTAAGAATCACGAAGAGTTGGGTACACGCTTCCCCGACATGAGCGAGGCATACTCTCCCCGCCTCATTGCCAAGGCTAACGAAATAGCAGCCCGCAATGGTATCAAGGTGCAACATGGTGTGTATGTAGGCACATCGGGTCCTACATTCGAGACACCTGCCGAGTATCGCTACTTCCGTCGCATTGGTGGCGATGCTGTAGGTATGAGCACCGTTCCCGAGGTTATTGTTGCCCGCCATGGCGATATGGAAGTATTTGCCATCTCGGTAATCACCGACTTGGGCGTAGAAGGTATTGTTGAGAAATGCTCTCATGAAGATGTTCAGAAGGCTGCCAACGCTGCTCAACCTCTCATGACACGCATTATGCAAGAACTGGTTACAGAGTGCTGATAGAGAACAATGGAAGAAAACAATAGAACTGAAATAGCCTCATTGGGCGAATTTGGCTTGATAGAACGTCTTACAGCCGAAATGCCCCTTGTTAATAAATCGTCATGCAAAGGTGTAGGCGATGACGCGGCTGTAATGCATTATGGCGATAAGGCTACCCTTGTCACGACCGATCTTCTGCTCGAAGGCGTACACTTCGATCTTACATATGTACCCCTTGCTCACCTTGGCTACAAGGCCGCAATAGTCAATTTCTCCGACATATATGCCATGAACGGCACACCACGACAGATAACCGTATCGTTGGGCGTATCGAAACGTTTCTCGGTAGAAGATATGGAGCAATTGTATGCCGGTATAAGAATGGCTTGCGCCAACTATAATGTCGATATTGTAGGAGGCGACACAACATCTTCTATGACCGGTCTTACCATCAGCATCACATGTATAGGCGAGGCCGATGACAACAAGATTGTATATCGCAATGGTGCCAAAGAGAACGACCTGATATGCGTCAGTGGCGACCTTGGTGCTGCATACATGGGCCTACAGCTGCTCGAACGTGAGAAAGTTGCTTTTGCCGGTCAGACCGACTTTACCCCCGAATTTGGCGGCAAAGAGTACCTATTGGAAAGACAACTCAAGCCCGAGGCTCGTCGCGATATTATCGAGGCACTCGACAAGGCCGGTATCGTACCTACAGCCATGATGGACATTTCGGACGGATTGTCGTCCGAGCTACTGCACATCTGCAAGCAAAGCAATGCCGGCTGTCGTGTATATGAAGAGCGCATACCCATCGACTACCAAACTGCCATCATGGCCGAGGAGTTGAATATGAATCTTGTTACAGCAGCTCTCAACGGAGGCGAAGATTATGAGCTACTATTCACTGTACCTCTCACCATGCACGATGCAGTGAGTGCCATACCCGGTGTCAAAGTAATAGGTCACATCACAGCTCCATCGCTCGGTAGCTACCTCCTAACTCGCGATGGCAACGAGATACTGCTACGTGCTCAAGGTTGGAATTCGCTCAACGAATAGACTTTTCACCTTATAACAAAGGCGGTGTGTTGGAATTATTTTCAACACACCGCCTCTCTTTATGCGAGGCAATTACCATCTTCACTACAAGAGTATCAGACTCGCTGCCATAATCATCATGCCTACTACCATGCCCCATATTGCAACGTGAGGCTTACCATACTCGCGCGCTGCAGGCAGCAGCTCATCAATAGATATATACACCATAATACCGGCTACAGCCGACAATACAGCACCCAGCACAACATCATTCATAAAAGGCATCAATACCAAGAAAGCCAATACAGCACCCAAAGGCTCGGCCAATCCCGACATCAATGAATAAGCAAATGCACGTTTCTTACTGCCTGTAGCATAATATATAGGTATCGATACTGCAATACCTTCGGGTATGTTGTGCAAAGCAATGGCTACAGCAATAGCAACACCAATCGACGGATTACTCTGCGATGCCATAAATGTAGCAATACCCTCGGGGAAGTTGTGTATAGCTATAGCCAACGCAGTGAGCAATCCCATGTGATGCAAGCGACCTTCACCTGCCTTGACAGGATTGTTCAACGACTCTATCTGTCGCAATTCGTGAGGATTTTCAAACGAAGGTACAAGCTTGTCTATCAATCCTATAACACCCATTCCGGCAAAGAAAAACAGAGCCACACCCAACTCGCCCAATCTTCCTCCCCACACATCGGCAAAGAGTGTGCGCGACTGGTCGAACAACTCTACAAACGACACGTAGAGCATAACTCCGGCCGATAGTCCGAGGGTAAAAGAGAAGAAACCACGAGACGTGCGGTGTGCAACAAAGGCTATAATACTGCCTATGCCGGTAGCAAGACCGGCAAAGAGCGTAAGTAATAACGGATATAAAATTGTTTCCATAATAAAAAATAAGATATCAATAACATCACAATATCTATTCAATTCAAAAACAAAATTAATAATTCTTCTCAATTATAACAATACCCAAGATACTTACCCAAATAATATTAATAATATTTTGCCAAAAAGACATCTTTCGCTACCTTTGTAATATGTTTCAACCATTGGCAGAACGGCTCAGACCTCGCAATCTCGATGAGTATATAGGTCAAGAACACCTTGTAGGACAAGGTGCAGTGCTACGTCGCATGATAGAGAGTGGCAATATATCGTCATTCATTTTATGGGGGCCTCCGGGTGTAGGCAAGACTACACTCGCCCACATCATATCGGTACAACTCAAAGCGCCATTCTACACACTCAGTGCAGTATCATCGGGTGTAAAAGAGGTGCGCGAAGTATTGGAACGTTGCAAGACCAACCTATTTACCAAAGCACGCCCCATACTATTCATCGACGAGATACACCGCTTCAACAAGTCGCAACAAGACTCGCTCTTGGCTGCAGTTGAACAAGGCACAATTACACTCATTGGTGCCACAACGGAGAATCCATCTTTCGAGGTAATACGCCCCCTACTCTCACGTTGCCAAGTATATGTATTGCAACCGCTCGAGAAACATCATCTCGAGACCCTACTCAATCGAGCCATTGCTACCGACACACATCTCAAAGACCGAACTGTACAAATCGTTGAGACCAACGCACTCTTTCGCTACTCGGGTGGCGATGCCCGCAAGTTGCTCAATATTATAGACCTTATTGCACAAGCAACACCCGAAGACGAAACTATCATCTTCAACGATGACATTGTCACCGAACGTTTACAACAAAATCCGGCAGCATACGACAAAAACGGCGAGATGCACTACGACATCATATCGGCGTTTATCAAGAGCATAAGAGGTAGTGATCCCGATGCTGCCATATATTGGTTGGCACGCATGATAGAAGGTGGAGAAGACCCCGCATTCATAGCACGTCGCCTCGTCATATCGGCTGCCGAAGACATAGGTTTGGCCAACCCCAATGCACTACTTTTGGCCAATGCCTGTTTCGATACGTTGCAAAAAGTCGGGTGGCCCGAAGGACGCATCATATTGGCCGAGACAACTGTATATTTAGCAACAAGCCTCAAGAGCAACTCAACATACCTCGCTATAGACGAAGCATTGGCATATGTAAAACAGACCGGCAACCTGCCTGTACCATTGCACCTGCGCAATGCACCCACTAAGTTGATGAAACAACTCGACTATGGCAAGGAGTACAAGTACGCTCACGACTATCCGGGCCACTTCGTGCGCCAACAATACCTACCCGACGAGGCACAAAACCAACGTTTTTGGATTCCGCAACAATCCCCCACAGAACAACGCATACTCGACACCATGCGCCACTTCTGGGGCGAACGTTTCGACAAGGAATAACTTACCATTAAAGAGATTTCTCATATACCCTCTTGGGTATCACAACAACCTATCTCATACATACAACCCTGGCGACCCTATTGTGCTATATCGTCTACTGTAGCTTGTGTATAGGTTGCAAGGTCGGTGGGGGCTATTTTTATCTGTAGGCCACGAATACCTGCGCTGACGTAAATATAGGTGTATGCAGTACATGAATGGTGTATATATGTAGGGTACTGCTTCTTCATGCCTATGGGTGAACAGCCTCCACGTATATAGCCTGTCAAGGGCAATAGCTCTTTCATAGCTATCATTGCAACACTTTTGTTGCCCGAAATTTTAGCGGCAGCTTTCAGATCGACTTCCATATCGCCGGGCACTACGCATACCAAGATGCCAGTTTTGTCGCCTCGCAAAACAAGAGTCTTGAATACTTGCCGTATATCTTCGCCCAACTGTTGGGCAACGTGCTCTACCGACAGGTCATTTTCGTCAACGTCATAGGGTATGAGTTCGTATTGTATATGTGCCTTATCGAGCAGACGCGCTACATTGGTCTTATTTATCTTCATCTTGTGTATGTTGTAAGGTGTGCAACCAGCCAAACATGCGGTCGTATGCTTTCATACGCACATCATAACGCGACAAAAACAGGTCGTGCAAGCCATCTGCGATGACTACTTCGGTAACATTATCACCTATCTTAGTTCCGTATTGGGCTATATGTTCGACACTCAACACAGCATCGCCACACTGATAGTCTAATGTCCATTCACTATCGGTGATAGTCTTGTCGGACCGCATGAGTAATACAGGACAGGGTAAATTCATATCGTTGTGTACAACACTGTGCCCCTTGTCGATGGCACGTATCCAACCGAAACGTTCGCCTCGAGTCATCAAGCGTTTCCATTGTGTATCGAAGTTCCACTCACCATGATATTCTTGCAGAAGACTCATTGCGTAGGCCGATACTTTCTTGGCATCGGGCAGTCCGGCATCGGGGAAAAATCGGCCTATGAAAGCAACTACCGGAATGAGCACATTGCGAAATAGTGCGTTATAGTTCCACTCGAAAAATGGGCTGTTGAGTACTAACGCATCAATGGGAAGATTGTCGCGATGGGCCTGACAATATAACGATGTAGTGAGACCTCCGGTTGAGTGTCCCATCATGACTATATAGTTGTTGCCTTCATGCTTGATGACGGATAATGCCGAGTCAATATCGGCAAAGTATTCACTCATGTCACGGGCCTCATATTCACGTTGTCCATCTCGCAACGAACGGCCATACTTGCGTAGGTCTATGGCATAAAAGTTATAACCTTCGGCAATAAAACGGTCGGCCATCTCTTCTTGAAAGAAATAGTCGTTATATCCATGTACATACAGCACTGCCCTACTTGTGCTATCGGACGAGAGTTTGCGCACCAGGGTTGATACTACCTGGCCATGGTAGTCATCGGACATAACAAAAGTGTGTTGTTGAAATCCATTTCCCAACACATCGGGAGTGTAGTATTGCGCCGTTGCAATAAGCACACAAGCATATACTACTATGAGTGATATAAGTCTCTTCATTGATTAATTGGTTTCGAGCGACTTTTGCACATTGTTGAATATGTATGTAAGCACATGACATGCTACATCAATCTCTTCGGGCGAGAGACCCTCAAGTGCCTCTCGTATCACACTCAGCACTACAGGTTTGGTAACAGCCTCAAGTTCGCGACCTTTGGGAGTAAGCATAATAATGTTAATGCGACGATCTCGCTTACTGGGAATGCGTTCTACGCAGTTGAGTTTCTCAAGGTTGTCTATCAAACGTGTCATACTGGGCTTGTCCTTGAAAGTCTGATTACACAACTCTTGCTGAGTGACACCATCGCGCGACCACAAGTAATACATCACAGTCCACTGCTCGGGTGTTAACTCTATATTCTCATGACGAAATACTCGATAAAGCCTACGACTAATAGCCGATGATAGTTTACCACTTATCATCGAGAAGAGTAACTCGGGCGTAAAAGTCTTAAAGTTTATATCCATAACAATTGCATTAACAACCGTGCAAAGGTATAACAATTGTCATGATAAACAATAGTAAAACAAATGTTTTACAAGCAACTAAATTGTGTTATACAACATGGTTTGGAGGCTATCGGAAGAGCATTGGAACAAATTCGGTGAGATATATGCGCCAATTTTCCCACACATGGCCACCACTACTCTCGCGATATACATAGGGGAAGTTTATAGCATTGAGCCTATTACGCAGCTCGACCACCTCATTATATAAGAAGTCGTCTTGACCGATGGCTATCCAATATAGTCGCAAAGAACTATGGCGCAAGATATCCAATTTAGCATCGATATTACGATACATATCTATATCGGAACGAGGATTGATAGCCGGCGAGAACAATCCCACATACGAAAACCATTGCGGGTAGTTGGCCGATATATAATGTGTATGATAGCCACCCATCGACAAGCCTGCTATAGCTCGATGCGAGGCTTGTGGCAAGGTGCGATAGTGCCTATCGACGTAGTTCACAATCTCGCCAAAGGCACTCTCAAACTCGGCATTATAGGTACGTGGCAAACGAAAATTGATAGCTTCCAGTCCTCGCGACGAGCTACCGGGAGCTGCTTGTTGAGCCATATTGCCATTGGGCATTACAACAATCATTGGCAGAGCCCTACCCGATGCTATGAGGTTGTCGAGTATGACTGTTGCCCTACCCAATTCGCTCCACGATGTTTCATCTCCACCCATTCCATGCAATAGGTACAATACAGGGTATGACCTATCGGTCGTTTCATAACCGGCCGGAGTATAAATGGTGAGCCGGCGATGACAACCGGACTGCTCGGAACGATACCATGCTGTAGTAACCGAACCATGAGGTACATCGCAAACTACATAATTATCGGCATGACTACCGGTAATAATAAAGTATGAATAGAGACGATCTATATTTCTCACAATATAGGGCGATGAAGGATCGGTAGCAACTACACCATCAACAAGCAATGTATAGGTGTACATTCCGGGTAACAATGCTTCGCTACTATAATACCATCGGCCACCATCAATGGGTTGCATAGCTATAGGAGATGTGGCCCAATCGGCTTGCAACAAGACCTCATGTGCATCGGGTGCGTCAATTACAATCTCCACTACATTGCCATTGACACACGGCGACTTGAGCCCAACAACGCCACTCTCTTGCGCTACAACGACAAGAGACAATAAACAACCCAACAACCAAATAGATATTCGTTTCATACAATTACATTTTATCTACATCTTTATTTTCAACATCTTCATAGTCGATATACTCTATATTATCTTCGCGCGACTCGGCAACAGGCTCTTGCTCTACAGGAATAATAATCGAGTCGGATTGCAAATGACCGTTGAGCCTACGAAAGACCTCTTTGTGCATCTTATAACACAACACCAAACATAGAGCCGAAAGCAAGAAGCTAAAGCCTCCCGACATCACATCTGACACCATCAGCAACGCATCATACAGTCCATGCAGCAATATGGGTACAAAAAGAGCCAAGAGATAATAACGACGATTGTTGCGCGATTCAAAGCAGGCCAAAGAGTAGTAATAGCCCATGAAAACCGCAAAGGCATAGTGCGCCGGCACCGATAAAAAAGCACGACTAATGCCAACCGCAAGCCACCCATTGTAGTTATCGAACATATATAACAAATTCTCGACCAATGCAAATCCCAGACCCACCATCACAGCATATACTATGCCATCAAAATGTTCATCGAAGTATTTATTACCACGCAACAGAAGCCACAGCATCAACATCTTGGCACACTCCTCGGGAATAGCAGCTCCCCAAAAGGCAGTGCCTATACTTCCTCCGACAGTAGTAGAGTCGAAATGAAAGACTGAACCGATAATTATATTGAAAAACGCTGTTATAACAACAGCGACCACACCCATAAAAAAGGCCTTGACAAGTTGCAATGGTGGCTCAGGTTGTTTCTTATCCTTGCCTACAATAAAAAATATCAACAAAACAGCCGGAACAACAGCCAACAACAGAGAGAATAGCATATAAAGCATAACATTAGGTATTAAAGTAAATAATATCTTGATACAAATTTACTTCATTTTTTTTGCAATCGACTTCTTATACAATAAAAATATGTTATCGCATGATTTTATTGGTGGACATATCAAAAAAATATGTAAATTTACACCCGAATTGCTATACAGCACACCATCATAAAACATCAAAATAAATAGATACCATGTTCAACGAAGACAACTACGAAACCAGCCGTCGTGGCTGTATTGAGGTAATATGTGGCTCGATGTTCTCGGGCAAAACAGAAGAACTGATAAGACGTCTCAAACGCGCTAAAATAGCACGCCAGAAAGTCGAAATCTTTAAGCCCGCTGTCGACAAACGCTACTCGGACGATGAAGTCGTATCGCACGATAGCAATGCCATACACTCTACACCCGTCGATAATTCCCACAGCATACTACTCATGACAGACGACGTAGATGTTGTAGGAATCGATGAGGCTCAATTCTTTGATGAGGGACTTGTTGAAGTGTGTACACAACTATCGGATCGTGGCATTCGTGTGATAGTAGCCGGCCTCGACACCGACTATCGTCGCATACCATTTGGCCCAATGCCCGCTTTGCTCTCGCTTGCCGATGATGTGAGCAAAGTGCACGCCATATGTGTTGAATGTGGACACACCGCCAACTACTCATATCGACTTGTAGATAGCGATCGTCGCGTATTGTTGGGCGAAAAAAACGAATACCAACCCTTGTGTCGCAAATGCTACTTACGCCGAATGAGAGAAAAGGGAGAAATATAAAACTTTCAACCCAACTCCCTCTCAGTATCATTACGCCAACCCAAGGCACACAATAATGTTATAGCCTTATGGATAACAGCTTTCGTAAGCCATTTACATTCGACCGCGTGGTGCGAATAGTAATAGCTATAGTGGTTATAGTAGCCATTATACTATTTGTCAATCACATCAAAAGCGTTTTATTGCCATTTTTAGTAGCATGGCTCATTGCATACTTGATGAATCCACTCGTCGAGTATAACCAACGCATATTGCGTCTGCGCAAACGCACACCTGCCATATTCTTGGCATTCGCCGAGATAGGATTAACATTGACTCTGGCAGCCCTATTGATAGTCCCCATGATTATCAACGAGACGCAACACTTATACAACCTCCTATCGGTATATGTACAATCGTCCAACGAAATACCCCTTATACCACAAGCATTACAAGACTTCTTACGCCAAAATATCACAGTAGAACGCATAGGAGCTTTGCTCAGCCAAGAACAATGGGTAGAACTCGGACACAATATCCTATCACAAATAGCCAACCTTGTATCAAGCTCATTCCATGGGCTCGCAACAATCATCAGTTGGGCTATAGTAATACTATACATATACTTTATACTACAAGATTACGATGCCATCATCAATGGTTGCAGTCGCCTCATACCACAACAATACCGCCCCATCGCCAGCAAATTGGCCACCGATGTAAAAGATAGCATGAATCGTTACTTCCGTGGTCAAGCACTCATAGCCACTCTCAATGGCTTGTTGCATTGTATAGGATTTCTCATAATAGGACTACCCATGGCCATACCTCTCGGCATACTGGTAGGCATACTCAACCTCATACCCTACATGCAAATACTCAGTTACATACCGGCACTGTTCCTTTGCATCATCGGAGCGGCCGATGGAGGTACAAGTTTTTGGTTGCTTGGGTCACTCACAATAGCCGTTTTTCTCATAGCACAAGTCATACAAGAGGCATTCCTTACCCCTCGTATCATGGGTGATGCCACAGGACTCAACCCCGCAATAATACTACTATCGCTATCTGTATGGGGATCATTACTCGGCTTTGTAGGCCTCATCATAGCACTACCACTAACATCTTTGCTACTCACCTACTACAAACGTTATATAATAGGTGAAAAAAGCCAATCCGACAGCACTAATACAACGACCTAATTACAAGATACTTAACAGCATATTAACATTTATTAGCAAAATTATATCCCACAATATTTTGCAGATATAAATTTAATCCATACCTTTGCATCGCTTTAAAGGAAAAGCACAATGATGATTCGCTAGCTCAGCTGGTAGAGCACAACACTTTTAATGTTGGGGTCCTGGGTTCGAGCCCCAGGCGGATCACCAAGAAAAGCCACTCTTTCGAGAGTGGCTTTTTCGTTTATTCCCCCTATCACATTGTCTATGGAGGCTCTGTCGTAAACTACGGGGCTATTTGAGAAAAGATACCCCGGCTCTATCAGACATTAATAATAAAAACACTGCCCTATAAGCGTTGCTTAAAGGGCAGTGACAATTTTTTATAGATGAAATATCAATTATTTGATACCCATTTTCTTGCGAAGGTCTTTGGCTATAGCGTTTTTGTTTACTACTACGCAGATAGTTTTGTAACGGAAGTAAGGCACAGAAGCATAGTAGTAGCCATCATAACCGTTGGCTGTGCTCCAAGAGTTTTTCACCTTGTAGTATTTGTTGCCAATTTGGTCTACGGCTTTACCCATGAGCAACATGCCATGGTCGTCGGTTGTTTCGTAGTTGTCATAACCTTCTTGACGCATCTCTTGTGTTACATCAAGTTCTTTTCCTGGCTCATCGAGTTTGTAACGAGCATCTTCGCGCTCTTTATCGGTCATCTTCGACCAGTTGAGCCACTCGCCTTCACTCATATCGTCGCTCTTCTTCTCGGCAGGACATACCATGAAGCCTTTCTTACGATTGAAGCCTTTCTCGCTCACGTCGGCAGCCCACAATACACTATAACCTCCATCGATAGCTTCATCGACAATGCGTTGCAACTCATCGAGGGGAACGTTATATGACATACCATGCAACCAGTTGTCGGGCACTTCTACTGCAAATTGAGTATAGAAGGGGTGGTGTGTAAATGATGAAATGCATACATAATCGTTCATATCAAGACCCAATGACTCTTCAAATGAGCGAGGAGTGTACTCTTTGCCTTCGTAAGTGAATGTCTCGGGAGCTTCACCCAAGTAAGCATCAACGATACCTTCAGCCGCTTTCATATAAGCTGTAGTGGGACGACGACCGGCTGCAATAGCTTCGCCAAATGTGCGCATTACTTTGTCGAACTCGTTGTGGTTGTGCTTGTCGTAGCCATATTCAAGACCACGATATGCCTCCTCGGGAACAAGACCATAGTTGGCAGCAACATAGGGTACATCTACTACACCACCACCACCTGCCAACTCGCAAGTAGCATGGTAACGTACAAAACGCTCTACCTTGTCGAGGTAGCAGTGACGTACAATCCACATTTCAGACAAGTCATACTCCGGCTTACCCATTCGCAACAACTCGTTCTCGAGCAATGCAGTACCGGCAAAGCTCCAGCAAGTACCCGATTGAGCTTGATTCTTGATTGGTGTTGTAGGCAACACTTTGGTGTCGGTAAACTGATAACCTGCAGGTTCTTCAACCTTTTCAGCTTCTTGTGCCGATGCGCTGAACAATGGCATCGTCATTGAGAGGGCTAATACCCATGCAAAATTTTTCATATTCATTTTTATTTAGGTGTTGTTATTAAACCAATTATGCGACAATGTGTCTATAATATGGTGCAAAGATAGTGCTTTTGTTGCTAATAAAACAACTTTTATTCACACCTTTGTTCTATTATTTATATTATCTTTGGAGTCAATTTATGATTGTAGATATGAAAAACTCACTCTATCGCATCTTATGCTTGCTGGTAATGGCAGCCTCGACAACTACCATACTATTGGCACAGACACCCTACCGCACTCAGACATTTGGCTTTGAATGGCGCAGTCTGCAAGTTTTTGTCGAGGACAATCCACTTGCACCACCCATCATCACTTTGGGCGAAGCCAATCGCATAGTCATATCGCTCGACTTGCTGGCCGATGATGTAACATACCTCGACTATAAGATAGTGCATTGCGATGCCAATTGGTTGCCGTCACAACTCTCCGAGTTGGAGTATATAGATGGTATAAACTACCTTAATGCCGATGACTATGCCTACTCGGCCAACACGTTTGCTCACTATGTCAATTATCGTGTCACTCTTCCCAACGAAAATATACAATTTACCAAGTCGGGCAACTATGTTGTGCTATTCAAGCCCGAAGGCAGTAGCGATATTGTAGCACAAGCATGCTTCAGTGTTACCGAACGCAAGGTCGATGTTGTGGCTCACGCCACATCGCGCACCGATATTGGCTATAACGACCGTTATCAACAAGTTGATGTCAGGGTCGCTCACCCCTACTACTCTATACAAAGTCCGTTCAATGACCTCAAAGTCGTTGTATCACAAAACGGCCGTCGCGACAACGAGGTGACAACCAGCCGTCCACTGCGCACCATGAGCAACGAAATATACTTCGAGCACAACCGCGACCTTATATTTGATGCGGGCAACGAGTATCGTCGTTTTGAAAACGTTTCGGTAACTTATCCCGGCATGAATGTCGTTGGTTATGAATACTTCGAGCCATACTATCATGCCCTGCTATACACCGACTACCCGCGTTGCAATATGAGCTATATTTTCGACCAAACACAACATGGCCGGTATGTCATTCGTGAGAGCAATGCCGAAGATAGTAACCTCGAAGCCGACTACATGGCCGTACACTTCAACCTCGCTACCGACAAGATATACGGGGGGAATGTGTATATAGATGGCGAACTTACCAACCACATCTACAACGAGAACTCAATAATGACCTATAATGAGCAAACGCAGCAATACGAGAATGTGTTGCTACTGAAACAGGGCTCATACAATTATATGTACGTTTTTGTACCCGATGGAGCCACTCGCGCCACTCTCAATCCTACCGAGGGCAACTACTACGAAACCATAAACGAATATGTCGTAAAGGTATATCATCGTCCGCCCGGCGCACGCTATGATAGGCTCATAGGCACTACCGTATGCTACTCGGGCAAGTAGCCGCAATGATACAATAAAAGCGTGGTTGAAACTACTCAACCACGCTTTTTCTTTTATACTCTATTTTACTCAATCTTCATCGTCATCAAAATCAAAGTCGAACTCAAAATCGAAACCATCGCCACCCATATCCATCTCGGTAAACTCGCGCAGAGCACGACCTTCACGCTTGGTAGGACGGCCTAAGCCCTTCTGTCGATCGACAAAGCCACTGATGCGTATCATATCGAGAAGTTCATACTGCTCGGGAGGTGTTATATTCTCCAAGAAGTTGGGTACAAGCTTAGCTCCCATACGATTTTCCGACAAGTCTAAAACCCTAAACGAATAGGTAACAGGAGGCTTGCGAACATCTATTACATCACCAACCTTTATCATTCGCGAAGGCTTCACACTCACTCCGCCTATTGCCACACGACCTTTCTTGCAAGCCTCGGTAGCAATGGTGCGAGTCTTGAAGATGCGCACAGCCCATAGCCACTTGTCTATACGAACTTCGCTCAATGCCATATCACTTCTTGTTATATTGGTTCATGGTCAGTGCTATACCGGCCAAACAAAAACTCTTTATTATGTCGCAAGCCACATTTATACGCTCGGGCAACTTTTCACGCTCTTCGGGAGGGAATTGTCCCAGCACATAATCTACTTGCGCTCCACGAGGGAAATCGCCACCTACCCCAAAGCGCAAACGTGCATAGTTTTCGTTACCCACAACACGAGCTACATCTTTGAGGCCATTGTGTCCGGCATCACTACCTTTGGGGCGCAAGCGCAATGTTCCAAACGGTAAGGAAATGTCATCGACAATAATAAGCATATTCTCCACCTCTATTTTCTCCTGTTGCAGCCAATAACGCACAGCATTGCCACTGAGGTTCATGTAGGTCGATGGTTTGAGCAGAACCAATGTACGTCCCTTGACCTTCACCTCGGCTACTGCGCCATAGCGACGGTCGGTAAAAACAGTATTGGACGCCTTAGCAAAAGCGTCCAATACATTAAATCCTATGTTGTGCCGGGTATTCTCGTACTCACTTCCGATGTTACCCAACCCTACTATCAGATATTTCATCTATCGCAAGTAGGATTATTTCTTGGCAGCAGCTGCAGCAGCGGCACCACGAGCAGCACGTGTCAAGTTAACAGCACATACAACAGCGTTCTTAGCGTTCATCATCTCGAGACCCTCAAAATGGAGTTCGCCAACTTGGAGTGTCTTACCAAGACCGAGGTTATCGATATTGATAACCAAACGCTCGGGAATGTTGTTGTAGAGAGCTTTCACGCGGAGTTTCTTCATAGAGAGTTGCAACTTACCACCGGCTTTAACACCCTCTGCGTGACCTTCAAGCTTAACAGGAACCTCCATTGTGATAGGTTTGTTGTCATAAACCTCGAGGAAGTCCATGTGAAGGATTGTGTCTTTTACGGGGTGGAATTGAATGTCTTTCAACACAGCCTTAACTTTCTTTTCACCCACTGTAAGGTCGATAACGAAAATGTCGGGAGTGTAAACCAATTTGCGAACAGACTCGGGAGATACAGCAAAATCGGTTACGATAATACCGCGACCATTCTCAATCTCAACCAATTTCTCGCCATTGGCAAGAGCACCTTCGTAAGGAAGATTTACGATAGCACCACCATTCAATACTGCGGGGATAAAACCCTCTCTGCGCAATTCGCGAGTGGCTTTTTTGCCAAGACCTTCGCGAACTTTTCCTTCAAGAACAAATGTTTTCATTGTTTAAATTTTTGTGTTACTCAAAATTAAGTTTTTGTTGCTCCTTAATTTCCCATCACACGGTATTTTCAAAAAGCGGTGCAAAGTTACAAAATCATCTTCTAACGTGCAATAGAGCAACATACTTTTATCAATAAAAAAACTTGCAAATGCACGATGTGCATTTGCAAGCCTTGATATAAAGTAGCATTAATATTATTTGACAAGCAACTTGTATGTACCGCGATTTCCTGCCTGAGTCTTATATTCTATAACATAGACACCGGGGATAAGACGCGAATTGGCCGAAATATATTGACCTTGCAAGTTGTAGATACGACAGCTCTTCACGTCGGCCGAGTAGGCTATGGTGCGATCGGGATTAACTGCAAAACGTACAATCTCTCTGTCTTGAGCCACGCCCTCTACGGCACCGGCTGTGGTAATCCACTTTTGCGATGCGTTGAGCACTTCATTGTCATACATATCATCTTTGTTCACCTTGTGTACATGAGCTACAAGACGGCAATTATCAAGATTCCATTGGGGATCGAGCGAAATGGCATCGAAACTTATCGAATAGTCATTGTTTGCGCCAAGGCTGAGCAAGTTGCCCAAAGGCTCGGTAAACACGTGACGTTTCACACCATTGTGACGGAACGACTCTTTCAAATCGGCAGGTGCGCCCTCTTCTTCGGTGTCATCAAGGCCTTTCTGGAAATAAAAATCACTAACAGGAATACTATCCTCTACAAGATATACCGACAGATAGGTGTTGATACCAGCGGCAGCCATCTCGCTATTGACACGGCCGCTTACGGTACATGCCAATGTTTGTGCATCGGCATCATGAGTAAATTCGATATTTGCCTCGGCCATTGCAATCATAGGAGCTATCATATTAAAAGCCTCGGTATAAGGGGTAGTCTCGGCCACAGAAGCACCTATGATAGGAGTATTCTTATCGGGGAATACACGACGGTCGTACATAACTGCAGGGTTGAATGTTGTTTGACCACCAAAGAGATAGAGCAACTCCTCCTCACCGGGTTTGGTAAAGAAGTCATTAACAAAACCTGTGTGGTGTGTAACATACACCAACTCGCCCTCATATTCATGCATAGCCTTGTCGAGATAATATATCATAAAAGGACAGTTTTCACAATTTTGGCTTGTGAACTCCTCTACAAGAGGTACACGTTGGAAGGCATCTACTGTTACATAGTGATATGACAAGCCTGGACAAGCGGCTTGTGCCTCTTCGCCATTTATTTTGCTCACGGTAAGTTGTACCCATTGGCTCACACCGGTCTCGCTACCGGCATATATCTCCATAGGTATATTGCGGCCTTCGTGGGCAGCAAGAGGTGTATCAAATACTACCTCTGTCACATAAGGAGTAGCATCGCCTTGACCCAGTGTTTGCAACTCTATGCTGCTCACTTCTCCATCGGTGTAGTTATTGAAATAGACCTCGCAATCAAAAGTCTCAGAGGGAGCAACTGTTTGTGGAGTTGTAGCCACTTGTGCATACACCATATCTTCGAGAAGTACAGCCGACTCGTTGTCAAGAATAGCTTGAATGAGCAAAGTACCACGTCCATTGTATTCTACCCAACCTTCGTTGTTGAGGTTTATCCAACATGCTCCGGGGACACTGGCCGAGCCATAAGAGACAAAGGGGTGTGCTTGACCACGTTGCTCATATACTTGCATACCCACATAGATAGGGGTCGTTCCAATGGTCAAAGGCTCATCGAAATATACTTCGTTCCAACCCTCTGCAAAGTCACACACTTTTTTGGTAGGCTCGGCATCGGGCGATGTCTTGTGCATTATATACGAACGTTTCTGGCGGGCTTGCGCATGCTCCGAGCGAAGATAACATCTTACACCCAAGATTTGATGACCCTCAAGACGTGCCATTACGGGGTCAATAGAGGGGTCAAGACAAATAAGTCCTGCCAAGAAACCATTGGCTCCTTGACCTTGAGCCACCATATCGGCCTCGGCCATTACATCGGGTGCATAGCCATAGTGTACCGTCTCTTGTGCCGATACCGACATCGACACACACAGCAATGCAGCTGCAATAATCTTTTTAATCATGATGTTTACGTATTTTAAAAATCATGGTGTGCTTGGTAAGAGCACACCATGATTATGCGATTTGTAATATTATCTAACCAAAACTTTACCTACAACATCGTTGCATCTTACGAGATAAACGCCATCGGCCAATGAGCCATTGGCAACTTGAGCACCGGCAAGGTTAAATACCTCAACATTTTCAGTTGTGCCGTTTACATAAACAGCACCGTCGAGAACCACCATTGTTACACTCTTGTCGGTTGTGATGCTACCTACAGCCTCAAGACCATTTATCGAGCCTTTGGCACTATTGATGATTTGACGACTCATGTGATGCTTATTTTCACCACGATTGAGGAATGCTACAACAAACAAATTATTCAAATTATAGTCCGAATAAGTATCGGCCTCAAATGTCATGCTATACTCACCACCGGTTTGAGCAAGCTCCTCGCCCCAATAAGGAGTGAGAATATCACGTACAACGTTTTTATGTGTATACTCGCCCGAGTGTTCGGCCTTATCATTGTCGTCCCAGAATTTTTGGTCCATACTCAATACATTTTTCTCCATAAGATATACTGTAAGATATAGAGGCTCACCATCGGGCATTATACCTTCTGCCACATCACCCGACACTGTGATTTTCACCTTTTCACTCTCTTCTTCATAAGTAGCATTGACATTTACCGAAGCAAAAGTAGGATCGTCTATAAGACCTTCCCACATAGGGCTAACGTGCTCGGGGAATGGAGTACCATAGTGGAATGGAGAGCCATGAAGAGTTGCCAAATACTCCATATGATCTGAACGGTCTACAGTAAAGCCGGGCACTAATATCAAAGATGAATCGTTGTTGGCCAATGACAACATTTGCAACAAAGCTTCATTATCACCCCACATATATTTATCATCAGTATGATGAAATACGAGATTAAATCTATCCTCATAATCTTTAAAACCGGGCCAGAACATCTTATCCAAGTAATTAGGCACCATATATGACTCTTCCGAAACAAAATACTCAATCAACGGAAGTTTTGTATAAACACCATCGAGGTCGTATGGCACACCAATCATCTCGAAAGAGACTGTATCGCGATAATTAGTAGTCACATCGTTCACCTCTGTAACTACAAAATTGTGTACACCTGTACCCAAACAATAGATAGGAATACTTACTCTTATCTCATCGGCATTGAGAATAGGCTCTTCCAACAACACAACATCTTCCATCTCCATACCATCAAACGAAGATAATACAGTGAATTTCGACACCTCGTTTGAGCCAAGATTCTTCAAACGAATTTCAGCAGAGTGTTGGTCGTCTCGCCACACAACAGTATTTGCACGGAATGAAGTAATATCTACCATATTGGCATACTTGCCATTACGATCCATCAACACAAGCATGATAGGCATTTTGGCCATACCCTCTACGCGGTGCATGTCATACCACAATTCATTACCATTATTATCAGTTTCTCCACTATAAAGGAAGATACTATTAGGAGTATTTCCGGGATAAATATTGGGGATACTACATACATTCTTCTTCAAGTCGGTATAGAATCCTACACACAAATCTTGACCTGCTATGAGAGGAACAGAGTTGAGTTCGATTCTATTCCAACCGAAAACTACCGAACCCGAGCCTGTTGTAAGGTCTTCGCCATTGAATGAACCTTGACGTACGAAGCACTCATAATTCGCGCCTTCAGTCTCTACGTCCCAACCTACATACATAGCCGAAATAATACAGCCTTCGTACATCTCAATCATTTCGGTGGGCAACTTGATACCCACACCTACACGAGCATCGTACGACAGCGAGATACCGTCATAAGGCCATATTTGATCATAAACACTACAATGGCCCAAAATGATTTCACTTCCTCCGGCAGTAGTCTGGGCGGGTGCTGCCGAACGCTCATTCGAACCTTGATGTAAATTCCATGAATTTTGCGCATGCATTGTAAAACACATCGCAAAAGAAAGTACTGTAAGTACTAAGCTTTTGGTAAAAATCTTTTTCATTTACGTGGTATTATATGGGTTAAACTATCAATAAAAAAGAGTAACAATGACTCTACACAAAGAACCTTTTTGACAGATTTCATCTTTGTTTGATAACTTTTTTCTTGTATATAACACAGTTACACTTTTCGATTGCAAATTTACCAAATATTCATAAATATTCAAACATATATCGCCAAATTCTTTCACTTTAACTTTTTTTTATTTTTTGAAGAATTTAATCATAGAGTCTTAACATAAGATAATCTTTTGAGAGTAACTACACATTATATACAATATTTTGGGCTCAAAACATGGTTATTAAAAATTAATTTTACTACTTTTGTACACTATAGCGACACAAGGCTATGAGCTACACATTAGCAACACACAATAAGTATAATTTTTATGGGAAAAAGAATTTTGGTCACAGGAGGAGCCGGTTACATAGGCTCACACACCGCAGTAGAATTGCAAAATGCTGGTTATGAAGTTATCATAGTAGATAACCTCTCAAACTCAAACGAGAACGTCATCGATGGCATAGAGCGCATCACAGGTGTTCGTCCCGCATTCGAGCGCCTCGATTGCAACGACAAAGAGGGCATGCAAGCTGTATTTACCAAGTATCCCGGCATTGAGGGCATCATACACTTTGCCGCAAGCAAGGCTGTTGGCGAATCGGTACAAAAACCCCTACTCTACTACCGCAACAACTTGGTTTCACTACTTAACCTGCTCGATCTTATGCCACAATTTGATGTCAAAGGGATTGTATTCTCTTCATCATGTACTGTTTACGGGCAACCCGACATACTGCCGGTAGATGAGTCGGCACCCATCAAACCCGCCCTCTCGCCCTACGGCAATACCAAGCAGATATGCGAAGAGATTATCAACGACACCATACATGCCGGTGCGCCATTCCGCGCCATTCTACTACGCTACTTCAACCCCATCGGCGCACACCCTTCGGCCGAGATTGGCGAGTTGCCTTTAGGTGTTCCTCAGAACCTCATACCCTACCTCACCCAGACAGCGATGGGCATACGCAAAGAGTTGAGCGTATTTGGCAATGACTATAACACACCCGACGGCTCATGTATTCGCGACTACATAAACGTGGTCGATTTGGCCAAAGCTCACGTGATAGCCATGAACCGCATGATCGAGAGAAAAGCAGCCGACAACGTAGAAGTTTTCAATCTGGGAACAGGTCGTGGCGTATCGGTTCTCGAGCTCATCAACTCGTTTGAGCGTGCCACCGGTGTAGCCGTACCTCATAAGATTGTAGGTCGTCGCGAAGGAGACATTGAGCAAGTGTGGGCCAATCCCGAACGAGCCAATAACGTATTGGGCTGGACTGCTGTAGAATCGCTCGACGACACTTTAGCATCGGCCTGGCGTTGGCAAGAGAAACTGCGCGAACGTGGCATCATGTAGAAATAGAAGCACCCCTTCATAGAGATCGTGCAAAGAGATATGCACGGTCTCTTCTTTTTATCAAGAAAAACCGTACCTTTGCACCATGCAAGTAGTATATGAAGACAATCATATAATCATCGTCAATAAAACTTGTCGAGAGATAGTACAAGGCGACAAGACCGGCGATCGTCCACTCAGCGAGATTGTAAAAGAGTGGATAAAAGAGAAATACAATAAACCGGGCAACGTATTCATTGGCGTAACACATCGTCTCGACCGTCCGGTGAGTGGTCTGGTAATCTTTGCCAAGACAAGCAAGGCATTGTCGCGACTCAACGAGATGTTTCGCATAGGCTCTATCAAAAAAACATATTGGGCCATTGTCAAGAACAATCCGCCGCAACCAGAGGCCACACTGGTGCATTATCTCACACGCAATGAGAAGAGCAACAAAGCTACTGCATACAACTCGGCACGCTCCGGAGCTCAACGAGCCGAACTCGACTACCGTCTCATTGCCACAGGCGACAATTATCGCATGCTCGAGATAGACCTCAAGACAGGCCGTCACCACCAGATACGTTGCCAACTTGCCAAGATAGGCTGCCCCATCAAGGGCGACCTGAAGTATGGTGCCGAACGCTCCAACCCCGATGGAGGCATCTCGCTACACGCACGTCGCATCACCTTTGAGCACCCCGTATCGCATAATATAATAGATGTGGTAGCTCCCGTACCCGACGACCGCCTGTGGCACGACCTCTCGGAGAAAGTGGCCGAATAGGCATCTTTACTTTGCATTACATAACAATTGGCAAGAAATTTTGTTGTTTTTGTTAAAAAACGAACAACCAGGAGCGCACACGCAAAGAAAATTGATTTTTTAACAAGAAAACACTTGCATTTTTCATTTATAAACCATATCTTTGTATCAACATTGATGAGATAGACATCGGGTCGCACTCAAGTAGATTGGGAAACTCATCAAATTTTATGAAATACCGAGACAAGCTTTGCGTTCCAATGGCGGGCCACAACTCTCAGGAGTATGCTTAGCACGGTGGATTACAAAGGAGCGGAAGCACTCAAATCCTGTCAGTCGGAGTTTCATCGCATCCTTCGGTGTGACCCTTATCATAGGCACTATTGCTCTACGCAATAGTGCTTTTTTTGCTATTTATTAGGCTATATCACCCATATTTGCTATCTTCGCACAATAAATTTCACAAGTTGCAACAATATATAAACGCCGCATAACCATGAAGAAATTTTTCACATTCTTTCTCTTATTGACAGCAACGACACTGCTACAAGTCAATGCTCGAGAAATCAGTCAAAACGAAGCTCTTGACCTTGCCAACAACTTTTTATTGTCACAACCCACATCTATGAAACGCTTGCCCGGCAATGCTCTCACAATAGCATATACAGCCAACGACAACGAGATATATGTGTTCAATCGTGGAGAAAACAATGGTTTTGTAATAGTAGCCGGTGACGATATGGCCGACAATACCATATTGGGATATAGCGACGAAGGCAACTTCGACTACAACAATATGCCCGACAATATGCGCTATTGGATAGATCAATATCAACAAGAGATAGCCTTGGCACGCACTTCGCAGAAACGAGCTGCACAAGATGTACGTCAGTCGCTTTTCGACAAAGATGTAGCGCCACTTGTAGAGGCTCGCTGGGGACAAGATGCACCCTTCAACAACCTATGCCCCATGTATGGCGGCTCTACTCGTTGCGCCACCGGTTGCGTAGCCACAGCAATGGCGCAGATTATGTATCACCACAAATGGCCTGAGCATGGTGTAGGCGAAAAACTCATCATGAATGGCAGCCAAGACGAAACAATAGACTTTGCCAATACAACCTACCAATGGGACGTTATGACACCCGTTTACAGCTCTCTTAGCACCGAAGAGGAGTGCAATGCTGTAGCAACACTGATGTATCACGTAGGGCGCTCGGTAGATATGATATACAGCAATGCAAGTGGTGCCGTTTCGGCCGACGCCGCTTATGCATGGGCAACCTATTGGAACTATGACAAGTCGGTTGTTCACCGCGATCGCAAATACTACACTATTGATGAGTGGGAGAGCATGATTAAAGAAGAGATAGACAACAACCGTCCTATTCTATATCACGGACAATCGGAAGAAGGAGGTCATGCCTTTGTACTCGATGGCTACAACAGCAACGGATATGTACACATCAACTGGGGTTGGTATGGCATGAGTAACGGATACTTTATGTTACATGCACTCACCCCCGAGCACCAAGGAACCGGAGGTTTCAAGGGTGGTTACAACAACGGACAAGGTGCTATCTTTGGCATTCAACCCAACAAAGGTGGTAATGCTGCTATCGAAATTACTGCCGAGAGCCTCTATATCGCGCCCGGCACCTACACCCTCGGCGAAGAGCTTGAGGCTTTGGCTTCATCGCTGACCAATGGAGGTTGGCATTCAGCATCTTTCAGTATAGGTTTTATGTTGCACGATACCAATAACCAACTCATTGAAACTATTGCTTGCGGCGATCTCACCATACCGGGCAGCAACAATAAGGGCAAAGTGACTCTCAAGTTCAACCTCCCCACTACACTTGCCGATGGTACCTATCGTATGTACCTCGCACACAGTACCGGACAAGATACTTGGAAGCACGTTGGCATTAATCCTGCCGCAGCACCGTTCTACAATGTGATTGTAGAAAACGGCCAAGCAACCATCAACAGCGACACCGAAGGCGAAATATGGGCAACATCGGTGGTGTGCAACAACGATAAGATTTATAGCAACCGATTTACCACCTTCACAATCACAATGAGCAATACTCGTATATATGAGTATTTCGGTTCGATACACGTATCTATATATGAGAGCAAAGGTAAGTTTGAGCAACGCAAGAGCGATGCTATAGCCCTCGCCATTCCTGCCGGCAGTGAGATAGTTCTTGAAATACCCATCAAAATAGGTGTTGCCAAAGGCGACTACTGCATCTTTATTACCGACAGCAAGAAGAAGAAATTAAGCGAAGCCCTACCTATCACCGTATTGGCCGAGCCTGCAAGCATCGACCTACAAGTGAGCAATATGCAACTCACCAATACTGCAAAAGACCAGCTCGAGGTACAATATAGCATTACCAACAACGGTGAAGACTACAGCGGACAAATACGTGCATGGGTGCTCTTCAACAATGGTACTCCCACTTCATCGTTTGACAATAGTGAGTTTATGACCATCAAACAAGGTGAAACCATCGACTTCACACACCGTTGGAGTTTCGACGATGGTATAGAAGGAGAGACCTATATGTGCTCATTGTGGTACAGCGACAACCGCAATGGAGCAATGACACAGTTGCGCGACATCATCAACTTCACACTCACCAAGGAGACCGGCCTCGACAAGGTAGCTGCAACACAATGCACACTCTACCCCAACCCTGCTACACAACACATCATCGTATCGGCTCAAGAAGAAATCCTATCGATAAACATATACAACCTGCAAGGTGCATTGGTACGAAGCATTACCAATATAGCAAACACATCAACAACTATAGCCGTTGAAGATATGCCTCGTGGCACATATTTGGTTGAGACCATTACCTCTCGCGACAACACGATGAACAAAGTAATAATCTTATAAAAACATACAACAATGAAAAAATCAATTCTTACAATCGTTGCTATTGCAACTCTTTTAGCGACAACAGCTTGTCAATCGAACAAAGAGAATACCAACAGTACCAAAACCGAAGATATCGTGACAGAACAAACTATCCAACCCATAGCCATGGCCATGCCTCGCATTGTTATCTACAAGACTACTGCCGACTATAGCAACTTGGTTCCTGTTGCAATGGACGAGAGCAAAAGCCAAATTGTAAGTTTCCCCGACCCTGCCGATGTCAAGGAGAACAAACGCCCCACTCAACTCGACAATGGCTATCTGCTCGACAACTTCGGCATAGGTAAGAATGTCGTATATACCGACTATACCTTTGAGCAATATGCAGCACTTGAGTCAGTACCCGACATGGAGACACTCATGCAACACATTGCCGACCGCAATCCACTTGTTGAGTACTATGTAAGTGGCAAAGAATATCCCCGCACAGGCGAAGCCCGTACCATAGAGGCTATCAACAAAGTAATCGCCTCAGGAATGGAAGGATTTGAAAAGGCAGAGCTCTAAGAGAGCGCAAAATTATAACTTCATATCACGAGGGTGTTTCATGTTTTTTTGAGACACCCTCGTGTAGTTTATAAGTGAGTGAGTGCCGATGCTATTTCAGTAAAAAAAATACACCCTATCGCATAGCAAGATACTAAATCTCACAAACATCTCAGCATAAGGTCGCGGCACTTACGTCTTCTCTCATACAAAAATTGGTTGGATAACAACAAAAAAATATGGCTGAATCCGCAGTGAATTCAGCCATATTATATATTAATTTACAATTACTTAATGCGTAAGAAACTCATACCGAAGCGTTCGCATGCTGCACGCTCCAACTCCTCGCGAGCCGAAGGCTCGGCTATGCGAATGAGTTCCTTGGCACGTTGAGCCAAGTCTTTACCGCGCAAGAAAGCGATACCATACTCGGTAACAATGTATTGAGCTTGTGCACGAGTAGTCACAACACCGGCACCGGGCTTGAGTGTGGGCACAATCTTCGACACACCTTTGCCCGAAGCAGCAAGCATAGCGATAAATGTCTTACCACCCTCCGATAGAGAGCCACCATACATAAAGTCATGCTGACCACCTACACCCGAGAACATACGAGTACCAATAGAGTCGGCACAAATCTGACCGGTCAAGTCAATTTCGAGAGCCGAGTTGATAGCCATCACCTTGGGATTTTGCATGATGCGGAAGGGGAAGTTTGACCATGCTACATCTTTGATGATAATATCCTCGTTGTAGTTCATGTAGTCATACAGACGTTGCGAACCGAGAGCCAACGAAGCCAACGACTTGCCGGGGAGGACAGCCTTCTGGCTATTGTTGATTACACCACTTTGCAACAAGGGTACAACGCCATCGGTCATAGCCTCGGTGTGCAGACCAAGGTTCTTGTGCGAGGTTAGTTGTGTCAATACAGCGTTGGGAATACCACCTACACCTATTTGCAATGTTGCTCCATCGGGAATTTGCTCAGCAATGTAGCGACCTATTTGTTGCTCTTTCTCATTGGGGTTGGCAATAGGCAACGCCACAAGAGGCTCATCAACCTCTACACAAGCATCAATCTTTGAGATATGAATGAGAGCATCACCATACGAGTAAGGCATCTGCTTGTTTACTTGTGCAATGATAACCTTTGAGCACTCAACTGCCGAGACAGTCAGGTCGGCCGATACACCATAGCTGCAAAAACCATCTTTATCGGGCAAAGAGACATTGAGGAAAGTTACATCGAGAGGAATGAGTCCTTGACGGAAAAACTCGGGTATTTCGCCCAAGAAACCGGGGATACATTGGCCCTCGCCGCGGGCAATAGAGTCACGCACGCTGTTGGCTATGAAAAGGCTCTTTACGATAAACGAGTCGCGATACTCGGGCACACTGTAAGGTGCTACACCACGAGCTACACCGAAAGCCGAGTAAACCTCTACGCCTTTCAACTCATCGTGACGATCGGCAAGTGCTTGGCACAGCACCTCGGGTATCGAGGTACTGCCTTGCACATATACTTTATCGTACGATTTTACCAATTTCACCGCATCAGCGGCACTCATATATTTAGCTCCTGTCATATATTTACACATTATTTATTATTAGCATCGAATATTCTCAAACGCTCATCGAGCACGGCATAATCGCTCTCGGCAACCTTTGATGTACACACGCGGATACCCTCTTGACGACTACCGGTCGATTTCAATGAGATAGCCGATATACCATAACGTAACAACTCGGCAAGAAGTTCATTACCGGTAAAGCCCTTGCGACCCATAGTGAAGAAGAATCCATCACTGATGTCGGTATCAAGGTCTTTGTCATATACGATATGGAAACCATTGCGAACAAATATCTCTTTCACGCGCTCGGCACGTGTTGCATAGAGACGAGTATCCTCAACGAAGTTAAGACGGCCATCGCAAGCTGCCTCATACATGGCTGCCAATGCGTATTGAGCCGAGTGACAAACACCCGACGATAGAGCATAGGTAACAATATATACCATGGCGTCACCGGCAGTCTTCATACCCCATTCCTCTTGCAGATAGTCGAAACTGCGTTTTGCCAACTTATCCGACATAGCGGTAACAGCTATACGCTCACCGGCATAACTAAATATCTTAGAGCCCGAGAGCATAAGTATATAGTTATCGGTGTAGTGTGCTACAGAGGGTTGGTAGGGAGCTTGGAAAGGAATACCCTTGTTGGTGCGAACGTCCATACAGAGATATGCCAAGTCTTCCAACACAACTGTGTCGTACTTGGTAGCAAGTGTACCTATATACTCCAACTCTTTCTCAGTGAGACACACCCACGAGGGATTGTTGGGATTTGAGTATATAATGGCTGCAATCTTGCCCGATGACAACATCTCATCGAGTTTGGCATACAATTTCTCACCACGATAATCGTAGATATCAAAATCTACACGATTATATCCCAACATCTTAGCTTGAAGTGGTTGTACGGGGAAACCGGGATTGATAAAGAGTATTGTATCACGCTCTTTGTACAAGTGACGACAAAGAATGAACGAGCCCAATACACCCATCATAGAGCCTACCGAAGGTACGCAACCCGAGGGAGCTACATCAACATTCAAGAAAGCCTTGACAAAACGAGATGCTGCATTCTTCAACTCGGGGATACCATTAATATCGGGATAGATATTGGCAACACCCTTATCGAGGGCGGCCTTTTGAGCCTCTACACCTATTTGACTGGCGGGAATACCGGGTGCACCTATCTCAAAGTGGATAAATGATTGTCCGGTAGCCTCTTCAAGACGCTTAGACACAGCAACAGCTTGACGAATTGTTGCTTCACCAATATGTTTGATATTAAGATCGGCCAAAATACCGTCTACGACATCTTGTCTGAATGGAACTTCCATGATTATTTAATGTTTTGTTGTGCATACTCACATCCGGCACGCAAGGCCTTGATGTTCATCTCTACTACATCTTCACCTTTACGGCCAAATATTGTACGGATACCATCTTCGAGTTCGGTAATATCGATGCCCAAGAAAGGTGCTGCAGCACCCAAAAGCACGATATTTGCAGCACGGGGCGAAGCTACTTGCTTGGCAATACCATCTACATCTATTGCGATGACGTGAGGCAATGCAGCAAGAGTTTTGTTCATCTCCTCTACATCGGGATAGTTATCGATATTGACAAAGGGAGCAGTGTTGGTGATAATCCAACCCTCTTTGTTGAGATAGGGCAAGTAACGCAATGCCTCCATGGGCTCAAGCGAAATGATGAGGTTGGCACCACCGAGGGGTATAAGGTCAGAGCTGATGGGGTCTGAACTGATACGGAGGTTAGATTGCACATCACCACCGCGTTGGCTCATACCGTGAACCTCGGCTTGCTTGATGTAAAGGCCTTTATTGATGGCGGCCGCGCCTATGATTGTGGCAATAGAGAGGATACCTTGTCCTCCTACACCAGAAAGTACTATATCGGTGCGCATGTTTTATGATTTTTTATTGTGACGTCTTGCTGTTTGAATACACTCTCTGCGGGGGATAATTACCGATACGCCATGGTGAGCTATCTCCTCGCGAATTATTTGTTTCATCTCTTCCATGTTCTTGGCCAAGGGCACTACAACACGAATGTGTGCAGGATCTACACCAAGACCTTGACATATCTGCTCGAGACGACCTGTACCGGCCGAGTCTTGGCCACCGGTCATACCGGTTGTGAGGTTATCGGAGATGATTACAGTAATATCGGCATTCTCATTGACAACATCGAGCAAACCTGTCATACCCGAGTGTGTAAATGTAGAGTCACCTATAACAGCTATAGCAGGATATTGACCCGAGTCAGAAGCACCCTTAGCCATAGTGATAGAAGCACCCATATCTACTACCGAGTGAATTGCACGGAAAGGAGGCATGAAACCGAGTGTGTAGCAACCTATATCGCTAAATACACGTGCATTCTCAAACTCGGCAACTACCATATTGAGCGCTGTGTACATATCGCGGTGACCACAACCTTGGCACAATGCGGGTGGACGAGGTACTACGAGGGGTGAAGGATCGAATACTTGTGTACCCTCCAAGCCAAGAGCCTTGCGGATATTGTCGGGGGTAAGCTCACCTGTACGGGGAACATCACCTGTAAGACGACCACAAACTGCCACTTTATCGTTGGCTATTACGCCACGAAGTTGCTCCTCGATAAAGGGTTGTCCATCTTCAAGCACATAAATCTTATCGCAAGTCTCTGCCATTTCGTTGATTTGCTTTTGGGGAAGAGGATATTGCGACACTTTCAATACATTGAAGGGTGCGCCATTGGGATAGTGCTCCATCAAGTAGTTATAACCAATACCCGATGCTACGATACCTATGCGGCTATCGGCTTTGGTATAGATGTTGTGAGCCGACTCCTCAGCCTCGCGAACGAAATCTTTCTGACGCTCTACCAACTCGGCATTGCGTACACGAGCAACAGCAGGCATAAGTACCCATTGACGAGGATTTGAAGGATAAGACATCGCATTTTGCTCACGAATCGGGCCTACCTTAACCACAGCACGAGAGTGTGCCAAACGAGTAACTACGCGGAACAATACAGGAATTTTGTAACGCTCCGAGAGTTCAAATGCCTCGCCTATCATCTCATAAGCCTCTTGTTGAGTAGAAGGCTCAAAAATGGGCACCATTGCAAACTTGCCGTAGAAACGAGAATCTTGCTCATTTTGAGAAGAGTGCATCGAGGGGTCATCGGCGGCTACTATAACAAGACCACCGTTTGTACCGGTCATAGCCGAATTGACAAATGCATCGGCTGCAACGTTCATACCCACGTGCTTCATACACACCAAGGCACGTTTACCCATGTAAGACATACCCAATGCAGCCTCCATAGCTGTCTTTTCGTTTGTTGACCAACGGCAGTGAATACCGCGCTCGGCAGCTAAAGGATTACCTTGAATAAACTCTGTAATTTCGGTTGACGGCGTACCGGGATAGGCATATACGCCCGAAAGTCCGGCATGGATTGCTCCCAAGGCTATCGCCTCATCGCCTAAAAGTAACTTTGTGTTTTCCATATAATCTTGTTTTTTGAGTCGTTCACAAATGTAACTATTTTTTTGCCAACTACAATAAATAAAAGCAATAACTTTTTCAAAAAAATCATTTACACATCATTTATTAATATATATCAATTTTACAAAACGCCATTTTCAAGCCCAATTACACAAAAATATAGAATAAATACTATAACAGCAGTTACAAATCATAAACATATACCCCATTCTTACTTACTATCTACACTCTTCAAATAAAATAACCAATCGTTGCATATATTCGGTAACATGAACGCGTCCATCATGATTGTGAATATCGGCATACTCAAGGTCATTATAGGCAAGGAGTGTAACGGTGTTTATCGAGTTCATCAAGTTACGCTCGCGCGTGAGCGGCGGTATGCGCGCCCTATCCTCCCCGAATCCGAGTGATTGGCACACAGCTCTTGGCTCCAGAATTATTCATAAGATCTCGAATAGTCGGTGGTAGAGTGTTGCACAAGTCTCATGGATTTCGTGCCACAAGAATTGTTTTTATAGTTCAATTAATTCACTATCTTTGCGTGCGAAACTATAAATTATAAATAAGAATATGGAATTACCCCAAGATAGCAACATACTACTCAGTTTCGTCAATATGAAATTGCGCGACTTCTATACATCGCTCGATGAGATGTGCGAGGACCTCGATATTGATCGCACCGAATTGGAAAGACAACTTAACGAAGCCGGATATGAGTACAATGCGCAATTGAACAAATTCTGGTAATCACAAATACACTCTTTCCTATTACAGCTTGCAAGATACCGATATTAATTCAGTTATTATCAGGATCTTGCCTATTCAAGCGACAACAAGTAATTTATTTGCGAATACAGGGCAACAACAACACATAGCAGCACATTCGCACTCATCACAGCCACAACAATCCATTTCAGACATCGCTTTCCGAGCCACTGCGAAGCGCTTCCTTACATTTTCTATTTTCTATCACATACGCGCCCAATGGATTGTCGATAGAATAACTACCCGGCCCCACAACTGCCAAGAGCAAAAATACGACAAGATATATCAATGCCAACTCGCCCTGTAAGACAGATGCTCTGTGAATGATAAAAAATGCGACAAACATAGAGGCTATCATAGGCAGCAGCACCAAACGAAACATAAATCCCACTATAAAAGCCAACGAACAGAACAGTTCGATAAAAATTGTTACCATCAACGAGATACTACTACCCATACCCGTCACATCGGGAAACGATTGCGACAAAGTGGCAAAATTGAGCATCTTATCAACACCATGAATCATAAAGAGCACACCAAAAATCAATCGTAGAGCCAACAGCAACAATGAGACCATAGGCTTATTAGCATAACGAGGAAATAAGAACGCAATCATATACGACATTATTATATATTCTATCACACTTAACAAACTCGATAAGCCAACAGTTTGATAAGATAACACATAATATATACATCACGACACAAATGCCACATAACAACCTCGCCTTACTTCAAGAATGTGTCGTCCTAAAAAAGTGTTACAGGATTTGATACAAAAATAATCAAAGTTTTCTAAAAGACAACACGGCGCGCCGTGTTGTCTTTTTTCGTTCTGTAAGTTACAATCTCTTTCTTGCCTTGGCGATGCATCTCATTGGGCGTAAGCATACCGCACGATAAGTGTGGTCGCAGTTCATTATATATCGCCACACTTTGAGCTACGATCCGCTGCTGCATTCCTAAATCACACTCCAATTCCTCCAATAAAAACTCATGTTTTATAGTCGCATTTACCCTCTCCGCCACCGCATTGGCATATGGATCATAG
>JAFQRE010000015.1 GCA_017410245.1 Bacteroidaceae bacterium | reverse complement strand
GTAGGAGCATAAGGACGGCAATACGAATAGCCATTTCCTTTACCAAAATAGCAATCGGTAAATTTAGCGTTACCTAAAGTAGCAGCGTAGCTTGTCCAACCCTTGAATGTAGAATTTGTTGCTTCAAGACCTTGGTTTAAACCTTGGTCGCAAGAAATTGTATATGTAGTACCATCAATAATTACATTTTCAAGAACTACTTTTTCGCTATGAGTGCTATTGTGGTTAACAAAGATACCACGGAAAGAACCGGTAACAGTGATATTCTTGATGAGACCACCTGTGGTGCTGATACCCGAGTCCCAAGTACCACCGGCACCTGCTATGTCGAGAGTGTAACCACCACCATCAATGGTTTGGCCATTCTTCACGTTAATACCGGTTGTACCATAAGCATTGCTCATACCTGCGGGATCGATCTTCACATCATCAGTAAGCACAACATTCTCACCATTCTCAAGAGCTTCAACCAACTGATCGGCAGTAGCTACATTTATACTGGCTTTAGAACCATCAATATTAACTGTAACATACTCTGCACCGCCCTTGATATTCCACAAATTGCAACGGCTGTAAAGGCCTATACCAAAGCCTGTAGCAGTGGTATTATTGATATTTACTGTAAATTTCTCACCATTGCTATTGATATCAATAGCTGTAACAGGCTTATTGTCCCATGTGTATCCAACTTCGGCAGCTGTAAAGGTACAATTGGTAACATTGATTGTAGTTTCAGTTGTATTACCGTCATTATATACTTGAATAGCTTTACCCTTAGAAGCATTGAATGTACAATTCACAAAATCGGCATTAGCATAATCTGTATAGATATAGCTATTTTCGGGATCAATAGTACAATTATTAAATGCCAAGGCACTATGAGAGCGATATTGACCCTTATATGCACAATTGTTAAATGTTACCGATTTGGCACGACCGAAACCGCCACTATAGCTTGTATAAGCAGGAGAAACGACAGTCAAATCTTCGAATGTAAGTTCCATATTGTCAGCATAACCATTGAGGCCACCATCTGAAGCAGTTCCATCATTCCCAAATTTCAAGATTGATGCACTGCCATAACCCTTGAAAGTAATGGCACCGGGAGTACTTGTTGTTACCGACTTAGGCAAAGCAAATTCACCGGCAGGTATCACAATTACATCACCAGGAGTTGCTACAGCAAGAGCTGCCGCTACTGTTTTATATGTACCCTCTTTACCTTCGATGGTGATAGCACCTTCAAGAATTTTAGTACCACCTACAACATTTACCAAATCGAAATAAGCTGCAGCATCTTCATCAACCCAAACAGCATTTACCTTATCAGCTGCAACGTTCTCAATATCTACGTTTTCAAGAGTAATATCGGCACCCTTTGCAGACTTAACCAAGATAGCGGCTTTATTAGCTGTTGTGAAAGTAGCATCTTTTACATTCAAAGTTACTTTAGCTACTGCTTCATTTACGTATTGCTCATCAATCTTGATACCACGACCAGAGTTGATAGTCAAGCCATCGATATCTACTGTTTGGCCTGCAGCCGAAATCCACATTGCATAGTAGTCGTGAGTTTCGTTTATAGTCACATTCTTCAATGTAGCAGTTTTGCCGGCATTGTCAAGCGCAAGAGCTTTGTCCAAAGTAACATTCTCAAGTTTTACATTACATTGGAAAGTAACGTCATAAGAGTTCCATGTACCGCTCTCTTGTGAGCTTGTAAGGTTGAGGTTGCGAAGAATAATTACAGCATCAGGATTAACTGTATTGAGACGCGACCAGTATGTTGTAGCAAGTGTCAATTTACGGAAATCGCTTCTTGTTACGCCTGTACCATCGATAATAATAGAGTCAGTTGAAGCACCACCCAATTTGAGATAAGCATCACTAGCATTCAACTCAACATCTGAGTCCAAAAGAATTCTTATAACTTTAGCATCTTGTTTAACAGCTTTTTCAAGTTCTTCTTTTGTATTTACTACTACAGCAAGAGTATCACCATTCATATTAGCGGGATCATCATTGTAATAAGTAGGAACAATCTCAACAATGAAATCTACACCCTTAGTGAGCATGTCACCGTAGATATTGGTACGATAGTTGCGTTGCAAAGGTATGCTAGTGAATGTACGAGTCTCGGCTGCAGCGGCACCTGTATAAGTGAGTTCCACTTTATCAACTACAACCTTGTCGGCGGGTACAAGCACATAGTTCATAGCCAAGTATTTGTAATTTTCTACAGGGAATTTCTCATCGGCTGCGGGTACGGGAGCAAGAGAGAAAGTTGCTGTAGTTTTAGTAGCTTCATCAACACCTCCATCGGCAAAGTCCATTGCTGTGTAAACATTGCTTACAGTTACACTTGTTGTAGCTACTGTTACACCTGCAGCCTCGGCTTCAGCCATATCGCCTGTACCGATATTGAGCTGTGCAAAGGGACGACGCAACTCTACTCTTTGAGGCTCATTGCTGTTTACAGTTACCTCATGCCATTTGTAGAAAGCATCACGCTTCTCATCGTTGCTTGCACTTGTATAGTTCAAGACATTGAGTTTGTGGTTTACAAAATCCACATTGTAGGGAGCGCCATCGGCTGCGGCCCAGAAAAGCACATGGTAAGTGTTACCTTGAGCAAGCTTCAACTCTACAGTTGTGCTACCCTTGATTTCCTTTTCGCCATGACCCACTCCGGGGAACATTTCAGTAATTTGCTTACCGTCTTTATCATATACGGCATACTGCAAATTGGTTGCTGTCATACCATCACTGTAGGCACGAGTGGCAATCTCGGGCGTACTGATTTGGAATTGTACAACAGCCTCGTTACCGTCAACAAAGACCTCGTCTTGTTGACACGATGTTGCAAACAACATAGTTGTTGCTAACATGCTGTAAAACAGACTCTTTTTCATAATTTTTTAAGTACTTATTAATTAATGAATAAAAAAATATCTCAATGCCCAAAACGTATGTTGAATAAAAAACTTTTACTCAACACACAGCCCCATGACGCTTTGCCACGGGTAGGAAAATGCTTATTTGTTGCAAAAGTAAATATAAAAACACCAAATTACCCCCCCCGATTGCTAAATTTTGTTAAATTGAGCAATCGAATGGCTTTTTGGGGATACTTAAGGCAAAAACGAGGGTCATTTGGGGACAATATGTACCAAAAATTGGAGGGAATTTGTGAGGGGGGAGCGCCACAGGGGTAGAAATGGCAACCATTTGCTCCTCTGTGTTGCGGAGCAATATAGGGGAGCCGGCGAGCTGTGCGAGAGTGTGTGGTTGAGAAAATGTAGCTCTCGGTGGAATACGGTGGTTTTCTCCCTCTGCCCGCAGGGATAGGGGGAGTGCCCGTAGGGCGAGGGGGTTGAGAAAATTCCATGCGAGTATTTATTCCATATTCACCGATAATCCGTAACCGGTTTGTGCCTCAGGCAATACCGCTGTTCGTAGAGCCACAACGCTTGTGGCTCGTGGCCGGAACGGACAAGAAAATAACACATCTGCATATTCATTGCCCCACAGGGGCACGAGTCGCGAGCGTCGCGACTCTACGAACAATCGCAATGCCATTGGCGCAATGTGGTTACGGTAATTCAATGTAAAGTGGCTCTATGGCTCTACGATTTCAACCCCTTCCCCTTACGGGACTTCCCCTATCTCACTTCGTTCGCAGGGGCAGAAAAGATTACTCCATTGCTTACATATTTGCCTCTAATGGGGCACGAGTCGCGAGCGTCGCGACTCTACGAACAATCACAATGCCATTGGCACAATGTGATTACGGTAATTCAATGTAAAGTGGCTCTATGGCTCTACGGTTTCAACCCCTTCCCCTTACGGGACTTCCCCTATCTCACTTCGTTCGCAGGGGCAGAAAAGTTACCCTCTCGCTTACTCGCAACAGTGGCTCTACGACTTGTGTGGGCAGAAAAGGCAAGTCTACAGCTCGTATGAAAAAAAATTCCCACCCACATATATAATGTATAGGGGCGGGAATGGTATGGTTAATTGTTAAGAAATGTCGGTAAGCTTCTTAACGGAAATCGAATTTTACGCCAAAGAAGAAGCTACGGGGTGTTGAGGGGCCGTAGATGTAACCCGAGTCGCGGTCGGGACCTTTGTCAAAATCGCTCTGATAGGCATTGAAGATATTTTGGACACCGGCCTGGAACTGCATGACGAGTTCGTGCGAAAGGTCTATATCGTAAGCCACCTTGAGGTTTGCATTGAAGAAGTCGGGAGTGTGCTCTATGCGGTCTTTCTCGATGTAACCGGCCATGTGTTGTACCCACATACGTCCGGTATATGTACCCGATAGATCTACAGCCAAATGCTTGATGGGCTTGAATGTGCAGGTAAAGAAGCCATACCAATCGGGGGTGCGGAACATCTCGGAAGCAGCTGCTACATCGGGGTCTTCGCTCCACTTCTCGGGCTCTTTGTAGAGGCTGCGTTGCCATGTGAGACCCAACTGGGCATCGAGCCACGAAGATACGGCTGCACGGCCTTCGAAATTGACACCATATACACGACCACCGCCACCGTTGCGACGTTGAATGATGGCATTGCCCGAGGCATCTTCTCCTACATTCTCCATGACGAAGGCATCGCTAAGATCGGTAAAGAATCCTTCTAAAAGGAAGTTGGTGGGCACCTCGCCTATCTTCTGATAGATATCGACCGAAGCACTTACACTGCGTGATTTCTCTTCCTTGAGGTTGGGATCGAGCACGATGAGCGACACTTCACCACCTACGGCCATGATGTGCAAATCCTCGTCGAAGGCTTGCGGGGCACGGAAACCCTCGGAGTAGCTGGCACGAATGTTGATATCCTTGGTGGGATTGTAACGGATATTGAAGCGGGGACTGAAGATGAGATTTTTCACCAAGTTGTGCTTGTCGAGGCGTGCACCAATGAGGAAACCCCAACGGTCGTTTTTCCACTCATTCTGGAAGTAGGCACTACCGATGTGTACTTTCTGGTCGATGTAACGGTCGTAACCGGGAGCATCGTCGCTCAAGGCATCGTAGTTATACTCTACACCACCTGTCATCTCGGCCGGCATGAAAAGGAAGTGATCGAAACTGTGCATATACTGTGCACCACCCACCAAGGTGAGGTCGTGCGTCTTGCCATAGGCATTGAGGTCCATACCGGCACCATAGTAGCTGTCGCGATTGGTGTTTTGTGCCGAGACATATACGTTGAGTTTGTTTTTATAGTCGGGTGTATAGTAGTCGAAGTTGATACCACCACCATTTACCGAGTGTTCGGTCTGCTCGGCAATCATGGCCTCGTGAGGAGGGAGATGCATATTATCACCACCACGACGCTTCTCGTTAATACCATGATACTCGAGTGTGAGCTTTGAGTAGAGGCTTGTTTTGTAATAGGCGCGTGTACCCAATGTGAGGCTGCGCAACATGGGCAACTCGGTAAAACCATCGCCATCGTGGTCGTAGGCATCGCGCTGACGGTGCTGTCCGTAGATGTATATACCGGCCTTACCATTGTCGGTAACAAGCGACGAATTGAGCATGGTGTTGTTGTCCCATGCATTACTGCCTCCTATGATGGTAGAAGTGTGTGAGGCAGAAGCCGAGTTGTGCAAAGGCTCGCGGGTTATGATATTGACAGTACCACCAACGGCCGATGAGCCGAAAAGTGCCGATCCGCCACCACGTACAACCTCGACACGCTCTATCATATTGGCCGGAATTTGTTCCAGTCCGTACACTCCCGATAGGGCACTGAAGATGGGTCGTGAGTCGATAAGGATTTGCGAATAGTGTCCATCGAGACCATTGATACGCACCTGTTGGAAACCACAGTTTTGGCAGTTATCCTCGACACGCACGCCGGGTTGGAAGTTGAGACCCTCGGCAATACAAGCGGCATTGACTTTCGAGAGGGTAGAAACATCGAGCACCTTGACCAATGAAGGAGCCATACGACGTGTAGTAACATTACGATTGGAAGTTACTACCACCTCATCGAGAGAGAAGTTCTCGGGAAGAATACTGAAGTTGAGTTCGACAGTCTCGCCACGGTGCAAGGTTATTTCGCGCTCAAACGAAGCGTAACCCAACGAAGTGGCTTCTACTATATAAGTACCTTCGGGGATATTTTTCATGAAATAGTGACCTGTAGCATCGGTCATGACACCCATGGTAGTGCCACGCAGCCTCACACTGATGTATGGCATGTGGTCGCCGGTTGTTTTGTCTGTTACGTGACCGTACACATTGGCATCGGTGGGACGGTCTTGAATGGGATTGCTGCTGGCTTGAAGAGCAACAAATGTGAGAATAGTATAGAATAGTAAAAAAATTCTTTTCATAATTGTAAATAGAATACAAGCACGCCATTATCGATATAGCAAGCTGTATATCAATTGGTTAATATAAAAAATAGCAATGAAATAGAGAGCCAACAAGGCTCATAATACAATTATGAAAAGGCAGGAGGAGCCCTCAGCAAGGCTCTATGAATGCTTACGGTAACTTCACGTACATCGCGGTAGGAGTGCTCGTGCAGTGTAATGCATTGTACTTGTGGCAACGGAGTAGCATCGACAACTATAAAGTTGGATAGCTGTATATTGCAGAAGGGGCAATCCTCCATGGCAGCAGCCGCTTCGCGGTGCGCCTTATCTTCATCATCGGGATATAACTCATGAAACTTTGCGTCGGAGTGTATGTCAAAAATCTTAACAGCTGTCACCGGCATTATGGCCAATAACATCACGATAGCATATATGACATTTATTCTTTTCAAGGTATATATCTTACTAACTCTCCGCTCATTATATCTTTTGCGGGTGCAAAGATAGCAGTTAATAGAGAGAGAAACAATAATAAGTTGTAACTATTTTTAAGTAAAACGGTACCTATATATAGGTATAGAATGGCATATATAGTTAATATTCAACAGATTAACACAATAACAAATTAATTATCTTGACGCAAAGCATCGACAATTTTTTGCGCCTTAGAAGCCCCAATGAGGGCCGAAAGCTCGTCAAAAGAGGCTTCGCGTATGCGTTTGACGCTTTTGAAATGGCGCAACAGAGCATCGCGGGTAGTTTCGCCTATACCTTTTATATTATCTAAAGCTGATGTAACTTGCGCCTTACTGCGCTTGTTGCGGTGATGTGTGATGCCGAAACGGTGAGCCTCATCGCGCAGGTGCTGTATCAGGCGCAACGATTCGGAATTTTTGTCGATATAGAGCGGAGTGCTATCGTCGGGAAAATATATCTCTTCGAGCCGCTCGGCAATACCTATAATGGCTACCTTACCACGTAACCCCAGCACCTCGAGCGACGACATGGCAGCACTGAGTTGGCCTTTTCCACCATCAACGACAATGAGTTGTGGCAAAGGTTGCTGCTCGGCAAGCAAGCGACTATAACGACGATATACAATCTCGCGCATTGAAGCATAGTCGTCGGGGCCCTCGACAGTTTTGATATTAAAGTGGCGATAGTCTTTTTTAGAGGGCTTGGCCATCTTGAATACGACACATGCTGCCACAGCATTGGTGCCTTGCGTGTTGGAGTTATCGAAGCACTCGATGTGAACAGGCAGCTCTTTGAGGCGGAAATCCTTCTGCACCTGAGTGAGTATGCGAGTGGCGCGCTGCTGAGGATTGAGTTTCTCGGCTTGCTTGAGACGGTCTAACTTATATTGCTTGACATTCTGCAACGAGATATCGAGCAACTTGCGCTTGTCGCCACGCTCGGGAACGGTAATGTGTAACTGCTCGAAGGTTACCTCGGGAGCAAAAGGCACGATAATCTCGCGCGAGGAGCTATCGAAACGCATACGCAACTCGGCAATGGCAAGAGCCAATATTTCGGCAGCGGTTTCATCGAGTTTCTTGCGATATTCGATAGTAACCGATTGCACGATAGAACCGCCCTTTACGTGCATAAAATTGACAAAGGCAGCGCTCTCATCTTCCTCGTACGAGAATACATCGACATTATTGATAACACTACTCACCACTACCGACTTGGCACGATAACGCTCTACCAAATCATAACGCTCCTTGACAACCTGCGCCTCCTCAAATCGCAGTTGTGATGCAAGTTCCTGCATCTCGGTTATGAGCATTTCACTCAACTTGCCGGTATTGCCATTGAGTATATGCTTCACCGACTCGATATATCGGCCATACTCTTCGACCGAAATGCGAGCCTCGCAACAACCACGACAACGCTTGATGTGATATTGCAGACATACTTTATATCGCTTTGCCGCAACCGCATCGGGTGTGAGAGCCAATCGGCAAGTTCGCAGCGGATACAAGTCGTGCAACAATTCGAGCACCGTCTTGGCTATATGCGTGTGCGCATATGGCCCATAATACTTGGCACCACTGCCCCGCTCTACACGTCGAGTAAGAAATACACGTGGATAGTTCTCCTTCGTCACGCATATCCATGGGTAAGTTTTATCGTCTTTGAGCAACACATTATAGCGAGGTCGATATTTTTTGATAAGCGAATTTTCGAGATGCAGAGCATCTTCTTCGGTACCTACTACAATATATTTAATATCGACGATATTGCGCACAAGCACTCGCGTCTTGGGTGCATCATCATGCTGCTTATTGAAGTACGACGACACACGACGCTTGAGGTTTTTGGCCTTACCTACATAGATAATCGTACCCTCTTTGTCGAAGTACTGGTACACACCGGGACTATCGGGCAAGAGGGTAAGAATATCTTTGATATGTTGCGAAGTAGCCACTAAGCTATCAATATTTAATCAGAGCATCAATCTCTACATCGGCCGGGAAGAGTTCACGACCCTTCAAGAACTCAAGTTCGGCAATAAAACTGATATAGATTTTCTTGGGATTGAAACGCTTTGCCAAGAGATATGCAGCATACATAGTACCACCAGTGGCCAACAAATCGTCGTGCAACAACACCACATCATTCTCCTCAATAGCATCTACATGCACCTCGATAGTATCTACACCATACTCCTTTTTGTAGCTTTCGCTCACAGTATTGGCAGGCAACTTGCCAGGCTTACGCATAGGCACAAAACCGGCACCCACCTTTTCGGCAACAATAGGTCCCATAATAAATCCGCGAGACTCTATACCCACAACCTTGGTAATACCCTTATCGGCATACTTCTCACAGAGTAATTGTGCGGCAAAGCGCAAACCTTCCTTATCTTTAAGCATAGTAGTGATATCCTTAAACAAGATACCTTTCTGAGGAAAGTCGGGCACATCGCGCACGAGCAATTTCAAATCTTCGATTGTCATAATATTCTTCTTATTGTTGGTTATATTTATTTATTTTCAATCATTTACACCCATTACATAAATACATGTTTCACGTGAAACACTACCGACCCATCAACACCAAGAGTATATTGATATCGCTTGGAGAAATACCAGGAATGCGCGCGGCCTGGGCAATTGTCTCGGGATTGATACGAGCCAATTTTTGTCGAGCCTCGGTAGATATTTGCTGTATACTCATATAGTCAAATTTGTCCTTAATTCGTATATTCTCCAGTCGAGAAATCTTGTCGGCAATCATTTGTTCTCGCTCTATATACCCACTATACTTGATGCGTATCTCGGCGGCTTCGACAATCTCTTCTCGGCGCGAAGGTATCAGGTCGATCTTTCGCTGAAGAGCTTGCACCATAGGAGCAAGGGTATTGATATCGAGTTGCGGACGTACTATCAAATCATATAGTTTCACACCTTGACGCAACGGTTGCAGACCGGCCTGCTCAAGGCGGTCATTTATCAATGCGGCTTTTATCGAATAGCTGCGCGCAAACTCTACCATATCATCAACAGCGGCACGCTTGGTACGCAACAATTCATAACGTTGGGCAGTAGCCAAACCCAATCGATAGGCGCGCTCGGTAAGGCGCATATCGGCATCGTCTTGCCGCAACAAAATTCGATACTCGGCACGTGAAGTAAACATACGGTATGGCTCATCTACTCCCTTGGTGACAAGGTCATCTATAAGCACACCTATGTAGGCCTCATTACGACCAAGAACAAAAGGCTCACCACCATGACACGCAATGTGCGCATTAATACCGGCAACAAGGCCCTGACCTGCGGCCTCTTCGTATCCGGTTGTACCATTGATTTGTCCGGCAAAATAGAGATGCTTGACCAACTTAGTCTCGAGTGTATGCAACAACTGAGTAGGATCGAAATAATCATATTCTATGGCATAACCTGGACGATATATGCGCACATCTCGCAATGCGGGTACTTGCTTAAGGGCTGCCAACTGTATGTCTATAGGCAACGATGACGAAAACCCATTCAAGTAGTACTCTTGAGTAGTTTCACCCTCGGGCTCAAGGAAAAGTTGGTGCTCGGTTTTATCGGGAAAAGTAACTATTTTTGTCTCAATACTCGGACAGTAACGAGGACCTATACTCTGTATCTGACCATTGTACAATGGCGACTCGGGCAACCCTCGACGCAATATTTCGTGAACTTGCTCATTGGTATATACCGTCCAACAGCTACGTTGTTGCAAAGGACGGGGTGTGAAATCGAGATATGAGAATTTGTGGAAGTCATCATCACCTTTTTGTTCGATGGTTTCGTCGAAGTGTACACTGCGACCATCTATACGTACAGGCGTACCGGTTTTCATTCGTCCTACAGTAAATCCCAACGCTGCCAGTTGCTCCGACAAGCCATAGGAAGCAGGCTCCGAGACTCTACCTCCGGGCAACTGGGTGCGACCTATGTGCATCAAGCCATTCAAGAAAGTTCCATTGGTAAGAACTACGCTGCGAGCCTTGAAAGTCACGTCCATACCGGTGACAACTCCACACACTGTGTTATCTTTTATAACAAGCTGTTTTACAAAGTCTTGCCATAGAAACAAGTTGTCGGTATTTTCTATAATCGACCGCCATTGTTCTATAAAACGCGCTCTATCGCTCTGCGAACGAGGGCTCCACATTGCCGGACCTTTAGAGCGGTTGAGCATTCTGAATTGAATTGCTGTCATATCGGTAACAATACCCATCTGACCACCAAGAGCATCTATTTCTCTGACAATCTGACCCTTAGCGATACCTCCAACAGCAGGATTGCAACTCATCTGTGCAATCTTGTTCATATCGTGAGTAATAAGGAGCGTCTTCGATCCCAAATTGGCAGCCGCACATGCTGCCTCACAACCGGCATGACCGGCTCCCACTACTATTACATCGTATTCAAAGTTCATTGTTATATAGTATTACTTCCCAAAGTAATTATCTTGTTATACATGAGCAAACCACACATTTGCATTCATTCACACCCATTACATCATGGCAAGAGCCTCATTCTCAATCCCTTCCATAATTTCACGCTCGCCAGGACCTTTATCGTCTATGCCGCACAGATGCAAGATGCCATGTATAATCACTCGGCGCAATTCACGCTCATAGGGCTCTCCTACTTGTTGCGCGTTGCTCAATACGGTGTCAAGACTTATAAATATATCGCCCGATATTGTATTACCGGTACAATAATCAAAGGTAATAATATCGGTGTAATAATCGTGTTGCAAAAACTCTTTATTAACCTCAAGAATGCGCTCATCATTACAAAAGATATAGCATACATCGCCACACCGCTTACCATGATGTGCAATGACCCTCTTTATCCAATCGGCTATGTCGCTACGATTTATATCGGGCATAGCTATCTCTTGTGAAGTAAAACTTATAGACATTATATTATTATTTGTTTTGCATTTGCAAAGATAAAATTTATCGGTCAAAAAGCCTCTATCCAAAGAATAAATATGCCACCAATATGCCCGACAAAGCTCCCACAATGTCGGCCAAGAGGGCATATCCTACCGCATAACGGGTCTTTTTTATACCCACACTACCAAAATAAACAGCCAATATATAGAACGTTGTATCAGTTGAACCTTGTACGGTAGCAGCAACACGAGCCACGAACGAATCAACTCCGTATGTGGCCATACAATCTACCATCATTCCGCGAGAACCACTTCCACTCAAAGGCTTCATCAAGGCTGTAGGCAAGGCTTCAACAAACGAGGTGTCAAGGCCACACGAGGCTACAGCCCAACGCACTGCATCTACCACATAATCCATCGCCCCAGAAGCCCTAAAAACACCGATTCCAACGAGAATTGCCACTAAATAGGGAATTATCATCACTGCCGTTTTAAAGCCCTCCTTAGCGCCTTCTATAAAGCTCTCATAGACGTTTATGCGCTTGAACAATCCGGCCCCTATAAACGACACAATAATAGTAAACAGCAGGGCATTGGCTGCAAAGGTAGAGTAGAGTTGCATTGTGTCTTGTGGCAATTGCGAAAAGAAGTACATGATAGCACCTATTACGGCCACAATACCTACAGCCCACGACACCAACACGTGGTCTATTTTGATGCGTTGCTTGATACACAGCGCCAACAAGCCCACAAAGGTTGCTATGAATGTTGCTATGAGAATGGGAATAAAAACATCGGACGGATTGGCAGCCCCCATCTGTGCTCGATAGGTCATCACGCCTATAGGCACAAGGGTAAGTCCCGATGCATTGAGAATCAAGAACATAATCATGGCATCGGTAGCTGTATCTTTCTGCTCGTTTAGCTCCTGCATCTCGCGCATAGCCTTCAACCCAAGGGGTGTAGCTGCATTATCGAGCCCCAGCATATTGGCCGATATATTCATAAACATCGACCCGAGAGCCGGGTGACCTTTGGGTATTCCGGGAAAGAGACGCGAGAAGAGGGGAGTCATAGCACGCGAGAAGAGTGTTATCAATCCGGCATTCTCTCCCACCTTCATCAAGCCCAGCCACAATGTCAAGACACCGGTCAGTCCCAATGATATCTCGAAAGCATTGGCGGCCGAACTGAACGATGCATTCATTATATCGGACCATATTGTGAGGTTGCCGGCAAAAATTGTTTGACACAACGCCACAACAAATGCTATAAGAAAGAAAGCAATCCAAATATAGTTGAGTACCATGACACTTTTTATTTATTGATGGGGGTTACGAAAAAATCCAACTTCAAAATTAAAAATTTTATCCGTAACACCGATAACATGAATAGCAAAAGAGTGGTATCTCGCATTTTTTAAGATTTGTAAACACTTCCAATTTTTCTGACAAAAAATGGGATATGTACCAAGCGATATATACAACGCTATATATCAACAACTTACCATCTATTTAACTCTCGCGAGAATTGAATATTTTTTTCAACCCGAGTATCTATCCGAAAAAACGAGTCTGAAAAAAGGGTAGAACACACCCACACGTGTACCACTCTTCCCAAACTTTCTGCTCAATTGTGAAATCTCTTAAAATCCCGGCAAGCTGATGTAAAGAGTGGGCAACAGAAGAAGAAATCCTACTACCAACATGAGCAGTATAAATTTCCATATAAATTTCACCCATTGCTCATAGGGAATTTTGGCAACCGACAACACTGCCATCAGCACACCCGAGCAAGGTGTTATCATGTTGGTAAATCCATCGCCAAACTGGAAAGCCAAAACTGTAGCTTGTCGCGAGATTCCTATCATGTCGCTGAATGGTGCCATGATGGGCATTGTTACCGCAGCCTTGGCCGAAGCCGATGGTATAAAGAGATTGATGAATGTCTGTATGCCATACATCACACCCAGTGCAGCTTCTCTCCCGCTATCGGCCAACGACGACGCCATACCCGACAACATTGTATCTATTACCTCTCCATTCTCGAGTATTACTATAATGCCCGCCGCAAAGCCTATTATTAGCGCTGCCGAGAAGATATCTTTGGCTCCGGCTATAAACTCCTTGGCTATATCGTCGGCCGAGTAGCCCGCCGAGAAACCTGCCGCTACGGCCAAGCCCATAAACAATGCACATATCTCGGGCAGATACCAACCATAACCCATAGCTCCTACTACAAGGAATACGATAGTAAACAAGAGCATATTGAGTATATACATCTTGTCCGAAACTCGTAGTGCCAGCAGAGAAACAACGGCAAACAAAGCCGACAATATCCATAACAAATAGGGTGTTTCATACTCACTCTGCCCTACCCTTATCACACAATCTTGGGCATATAACAACGAGAACAACACCAATACTACTACCAATATTGCAAAGCATATCCATGCACGCTTTCCGGCACCATGTTGCTTCTCGCTTTTTTCTTGCGACACCACTTCGGCTGTCGTCGTTGCAGGCTCACGCTTTATCTTATTGGCATACCACAACACAAAGGCTATAGCAATGGCCATTAATACCACCCAACACAGTGTTCTATATTCAATTCCCGAGAACAAGGGTAACTCCGACATATCCTGCGCAATGCCTATGGTGAAAGGATTGAGCATAGCACCGGCAAAGCCTACATGTGCCGCCAAGTACACCATACACACACCCACAAAGTCATCATATCCCAGCGAACGAGCCAAGGGTATCACCACTGCCACAAAGGCTATAGTCTCCTCACTCATGCCAAATACAGCTCCAAATAGTCCAAAAAGCAACATGATAAGCACTATCACAATATTGCCCACACCGAGCTGCTTCACCGCACGATATCGCTCAAGACGCTGTGCATGCCTTATAAACTTCAGTATACCATCATCTACAGCTTTGGTACTGTTTATCACCCAAAATGCGCCTCCAATTATCAACACAAAGGCTATAATACCGGCCTGACGACTGAAGCCTTCATATAGAGCCGAGAATACTTGCCATGTTTGCGGATTTCCTCCGGGCACTATCCATGTTGCTATAGCACATATAATAAGAACTGAGAAGATAATAACGTACGTGTTGGGAACTTTAAACTTTGCCATAATTCATATTTTATGGTGCAAATATACAACCAAACGAGCAAATACTAAAGTCCGACTTAATATTTCATGACATCGCACCTATTATGCCCAATATAACAACATCACAACAAAAAGCAATTATAGCATCTTTATCACTCGGTCCAATGAAAAGCTTTACACTCATCTAAGTTGTAGCTTGTAAAGAGGTGTGAGCCGGGCCCAAATATTTCGGCTAACAATCTCACATCTTTAAACTTCACATTGATGTAAACATCGGTTATACCGGTACAACCGTCAAAGGCTCCCTGCTCTATTTTTTCTACAGTAGAGGGTATTGTCACTTTTTTCAAGTTCTCGCACATAGCAAAAGCATTTTCCTCTATATACTTGACATTGAGCGGAATGATAACACTCTCAAGACCCGTTCCCATAAAGGCTCGCTCACCTATTCTTTCTACCGAACTGGGAATACTATAGCGAGTAAGCGACTTACAGTCCACAAAAATCTGTGCAGGAATGGTCTTCATAGAGGTAGGAAGATACACCGTCGATAGATTCTTGCAGTCATAGAAAGCATGAATATCTATTTTTTCAATAGACTCGGGAATACGCACAGTCGTAAGATTCCAACAACCGGCAAATGCATTTCCCTCTATTCGAGTAACACCCTCCCTCATCTCAACACTCTCAAGTTGCGATGCTGCAAAGGCTCCGGCTCCGATACGCCATGTTGAGCCATATATTACCACCTTCTTCAATGACGAGTTGAAGAACGCCTGCTCTTCTATTTCTTGCAGGTTTTGAGGCAACTCTATCGATGTAAGTGTTTCGGCTCTGAAAGCTCCGGCTTTGATATAAACTACCGGTACTACCTCGCCTTTATATTGTATGCCACCCCACACTTTCACATGTGTTGTTTTACCCTTTAAGGACTCGGCAACGCCACTCAAGTAGGCCTTCTTCGAGAACTGATCTACAAGTATCATATAATTTATCCCATCTATCTCTATCTCGGCACCGGTGGGGCCGTCTCTAAGAATTGTGGGGTTATAACACACCTCTTTGGGTGATACACTGATAGCTTGGGAAGAAGATTTTGAAGAGTTTTTTCTCTTAGACGATGTGTTACTGCTCTCTTCTTGCACACTATTATCATTCTGGCTCTTCGACTCTTTCTTGGGTTGTGCTGTATCTTTCTTTTTCTTTTTACTATTATTTATCTCTTTTACAACCTCTTTCTCTATAGCTTTACCCAAATTTTTGAGAAAACCCTGAGCTTGAACGTCACCTACCATAGCCACCGATATTATCAGGGCTACAACTCCTACTATCATTCTTCTCATATCACAAACTTTACAAAATTTCTTATTCATTCAACACACAATAGCCACTACACCCTATTTCTTCCTTATATGGTCTATATTATAGTGCAGTCCCCTACTCTCTTTGCGCTCCATAGCTTGTCGCATAATGAGGTAGCCGGTATTAATCATATTGCGCAACTCGCATATCTCTTTCGATGCCTTGCTACGCTTAAAGAGGCTCTCGGTCTCCTCATAGAGTATATCAAGACGCACCCACGCGCGTTTCAGACGCAAGTCAGAGCGCACAATACCCACATAGGTACTCATTATCTGACACACCTCTTTGGCACTCTGTGTTATCAGCACCATCTCCTCATTGGGTACAGTTCCCTCGGCATTCCATTCGGGAATATCGCGACAGAAATCATATTCGGCCAAATGCTCCATCGAATGCTTGGCTGCAGCCTCGGCATACACCACAGCCTCTATGAGCGAGTTCGATGCCAATCGGTTGCCTCCATGCAATCCGGTACATGAGCACTCTCCTACTGCATACAATCTATTGATACTCGAGCGGGCATCAAGATCGACAAGAATACCACCACACAAGTAGTGTGCAGCCGGCGCTACGGGTATATAGTCGCGGGTAATATCTATACCCAGACTCTTGCATTTCTCATATATATTGGGAAAGTGCGCACGTGTCTCGTCGGGATCTTTGTGGGTCACATCGAGATACACATGGTCCTCACCCCTATTTTTCATCTCATTGTCTATGGCACGTGCCACTATATCGCGCGGTGCAAGCGACAATCGCTCGTCATACTTGTGCATAAACTCCTTGCCATCGCATGTGCGCAATACAGCACCATAGCCTCGCATAGCCTCGGTGATAAGGAAACTGGGACGATCGCCGGGGTGATACAATGCCGTTGGGTGAAACTGCACAAACTCCATATCCTTTACCGTACCTTTGGCTCTATACACCATCGCAATGCCATCGCCGGTAGCTACGAGCGGATTGGTTGTCGTTTTATACACAGCCCCTACTCCACCGGTTGCCATCAACGTCACTCGCGACAAGAAGGTACACACCTGCTCGGTAGCAAGGTCCAGTACATAGGCTCCATAGCACTCTATATCGGGAGTTTGGCGTGTCACTGTCACACCAAGGTGGTGTTGGGTGAGTATCTCTATGGCAAAGTGCTTCTCAAAGATGGTAATATTGGGGTGACGGCGCACCGCCTCAATAAGACTTCGTTGTATCTCTGCACCGGTATTATCTTTGTGGTGCAATATGCGAAACTCCGAGTGACCTCCCTCGCGATGCAGGTCAAAGTCGCCACTCTCATTGCGGTCAAATTCCACACCCCAGTTTATCAGTTCCTCTATCTGCGATGGAGCTTCACGCACCACCTTTTCTACTGCCGCGCGGTCGCTCAAGTAGTCACCTGCTATCATCGTATCTTCTATATGCTTCTCAAAGTTATCTACAAGCATATTTGTCACCGATGCTATTCCTCCTTGGGCAAAATAGGTATTAGCATCTTCCAACTCACTCTTGCACACAAGAGCCACAGTTCCTCGCTCGGCAACCTTCAAGGCATAGCTCATTCCTGCTATACCCGAACCGATAACCAAAAAATCATATTCCTTCACCATCTTTGTAAAATCTGTATCGTTATGGTGGACTCATCTTGCCCATAAAAACAGACAACACAAGTCTATGAGGCAAAGGTAACGATAAAAAATATATCTTGTTCGCCATATCGTAAAAATATCAATAAAAAAGCAACACATCACAGCAAGAGACACCTTACAGAGCCTATATAGCTGGCCGTAGAGCCTCTGTTGCGAGCCGTAGAGTAATCTTTTCTGCCCCTGCGAACGTAGTGAGATAGGGGAAGTCCCGCAAGGGGAAGGGGTTAAAAAATGACCGCAAATTCGGACGTTTCCTTGTCCGTACCGGCCACGAGTCGCGAGCGTCGCGACTCTACGAACAACCGTATTGCCTATGGCACAATCGTATTACTAAACATCTTTGTAAATGAGATGATTACCACTATAGATTTTTCTTAACCCCTCAGTCTCGCACAGCTTGACAGCTCCCCTATATTGCTCCGCAACACAGAGGAGCAAAAGGTTACCTTTTCTGCCCCTGCGAACG
>JAFQRE010000014.1 GCA_017410245.1 Bacteroidaceae bacterium | reverse complement strand
TCTCATCTTCAGTAACAAAGACAAAGGTATCATCATCGTTGTTGTCTCCATTGCCGTCATCGTCGTTGCTATCATTGGTGTCTTCATCATTCTCTTTTTGCTCTTCTTTTACCACTGGTACTTGGCGTCGGGCAAAAGGATTACGGAAAGGATTGGTAGTGAATGCCTTGCGAATGAATGTGATAGTACTGTGACTTATGAGAATGAGGAATATTATTAGTAATATGATGATAATGAGCGCAGTACCCCAAGAACCTGTATATAAGAACAGATAGTCGGTAATGACCTTTCCATGATTTCCGCCCCATGATATGAATGAAACATGATGGGTGAGTTGATACAGAAAACCAAAGAATAACGAAATAATGATACAACCCAAAAATGACAATAGCGTAGCTTTCCAATAGCCATGCTCTACAATACGCATCATATATACGCCGGTAATGATAATCCATATTGCAAAGATAAATGCCCCGAAACCTATCCATTTGTTTATGAGAGTATTGGCAATGATTGCACCACTTGCGCCTGCCCAGTTTTGTATCTCGGTCTCTATCTTGGTTATCTCGCTATTGAGTCCTTCTACAACACTTTGATCGGCTGTTCCGGTAAAGAAGAATGAAGTGAGCGCAATGAGCAGAAAGATACCAAACACCGATAGTATGAGACCTACGATGAAGTGTAATGTCTCATTGCGAAAAAAACGAACTATCGGGGCAAAGAATTCTGTGATACTCATCTTTGCTTTCTTCCCATTTTTGTTTATAGTCTTATTTTTTGATACTTTATTTTGTGCCATTGTATTATGTGTATATTTTATGATTTTTTCCAGAATAGAGGCATAAATATGATTATGGCTGTAAATACCTCCAAGCGACCTATAATCATCAGTGCCATCAATGTCCATTTGGCACCGAGTGTAATATCGGAATAGAAGCCACCTGCGTCAGAGCCTATGCCTGTACCCATGTTGCTCAATGCCGAGAGTGAGCCATATACAGCTTCACCCATAGTAGCACCTTGCAAGGCTAAGACGGTTGCTCCTGTTATCCACACTATTACATACATAATTGTGAATGCAAGAATTTTCGACACCGTTTCGTGCGATAGTGCCTTGCCGTTGTAGAGTACGGGACGTATAACATTGGGGTGCAGTACGCGGTGAAATTCGTTGCGGGCGTTCTTGGTGAGTATGACCATTCGATCTATTTTGGCACCACCACTTGTAGAACCTGCACATGCTCCAAAGAACATGAGCATAAGTAAGATGAGTGAATAGAAAGGCCCCCAACTGAGTGTGTCGCATATAGAAAATCCTGTACTGGTTATGATAGAACATACTTGGAATGTAGCACATCTGAAGCACTGTTCAAGTGTGTCATACGTACCTTGCATAAACAATCCCACTGTAAATACCAATGAGCATGCAATCGTTATCATCGCATACCATTTTACTTGTTCCGACCTGAATAGTAATTTATGGTCGTTCATTACCGTGCGATAAATAATAGCAAAGTTGATACCACCAATAAAAGTAAATATCGTGATGATATAGTCGATGTATGCCGAGTGGAAGTATCCTATACTCTCATTGTGTGTTGAGAATCCTCCTGTTGCCATAGTTGATAGGCTATGACATACTGCATCAAACAAACTCATTGAGCCGGCGTGTAGCAATGCACACAATATGGCTGTAAAGATGAAATAGCAACTACACAAGCGCAATGCCGTTTGGCTTATACGTGGACTGAGTTTGTATTGTCCTATACCCGATACTTCGGTACTGAGCAGTATCATGCCTCCGCGATGGTTGAGCATGGGTAGAACTGCTACCGTAAAGAGTATGATACCGATACCGCCTATCCATTGTAGCATACTTCTCCACAATAGGGTACCATGGGGTAGGTGGTCGATGTTTTTGAAGATGGTAGCTCCGGTTGTAGTAGTGGCCGATACTGTCTCAAATACAGCGTCGGTAAATGAGGTGCAAACACTCAAGAAGGGTAACATACCCATCATTGCAAAGACTATCCACACTATTGTTCCTAACAAAATACCATCGCGTCGTCCCATCGTTTGATGGTTATTGCGCAAGCGATAAGCCATCGTCCCACCTAAAGCGAGGGTAAGAATAGAGGATATCAAGAAAGCCCAACGGTCTGGCTCATTGTAACTGAATGCAACAATCGTGGGTATAAACATAAACAGTGCCTCGAAACATAGTAGTATGCCGAGTACGCGTAGTATGATGCCTATGTGTATCTTGTTCATCTATATTTACAATTTTATCCAAACCATCGATCCAACTTGTTGAGTGCTGTATCAAGACAGAATACCAATACATGATCATTGGCTTCAATCAGTGTGTCACCGCCAACAATTTTACCTACGCCATTATGTATGACACCACCCAGTGTCATATCCGATGGCAATCCCAACTCTTTTACCTGACGGCGTGTAATCTTCGAGCCTGGTTTTGCTACAAGTTCTACAACCTCTGCATCGGCCATTGCAAGGCATTTGGCGTTGGAAGAGTCGGCATCGAGCAACAACTGGAAGATGTGGCTGGCTGCTATAAGTTTTTTATTGACCACAGTGCCGATATTGAGATTTTCGGCTACTGCAATATATTGTATATCTTCTACTTCGGCCACTGTGCGGGGTACACCCATTTGCTTAGCTGTTAGACAGGCCAATATATTGGTCTCTGAACTATCACTCAAAGCAATGAACATATCGGTGTCGGCAATACCTTCTTCGGCAAGCAATTCCTCATCACGTGCATCGCCTTGTATAATTGTGGTGTTGAGCATTTTCTCCACCAACTTGTAACTCTTTTCGCGGTCTTTCTCGATGAGTTTTATCTTTACATCATCACCCAGCAATTGAGCCAATCGTATGGCTATGCGACTGCCTCCAAGTATCATCATGTTTTTTACATCTACTTGTACCTTACCGCATATTTCACGTATGCCTTCGACATATTCGGGCGTAGTAGTAAAATATACAATATCGCCCAACATGACTTCATCATTACCACGCGGTATGATGGTGCGGTTGTGGCGCTTGATAGCGGCAATGTGGAAGAGGTTGCTATTGCTGGTCAGCTCATACAATTTGCGATTGAGGATACTTGCATTATCACGCAACTTGACAGCAACAAGTATCAGCGCTCCATCGTGCAACTCAAACCAACTGCGGGCCCACGTGTGGCGCATGGCTGCTATAATCTCCTCACAAGCCAGTTTCTCGGGATAGATGAGGTCATCTACACCCAACGACTTGAAGTGCTGACGTTGCTCCTTGCTTAGGTAGGCGAAGTTGTCTATTCGAGCTACAGTTTTGGTAGCTCCTAACGATGATGCAATAGTGCATGCCACAATGTTGCGTGTCTCGTAGGGGGTAACTGCCAAGAACAAATCGGCATCGGCAATACCAGCCTCTCGGAGCGTGTCGAACGAGGTGGGGCTACCCACTACGGTAATGAGATTGTAGTTGTTCTCTATCTCCGACAATACCTCTTCGTTACTATCTATCAATATTACGTCGAGTTCTTCTCTCGACAACATCTTGGCTAAGTGCAGACCTACTTCTCCGGCTCCTGCTATAACTATTCTCATTCTTTAATCCTTTCTTTACCAGGTAGTTGTGAGTAGTGTGGTAATGCTGTCAGTGTCCATTCCACATAGTTTATGCAACTCGGCTACTGTGCCTTGCGCAATAAACTTGTCGGGGATACCCACTCGTCTTACTCTTGGATAGTAGTTGTGTTCATTCATCCACTCCATGACAGCACTACCCAGTCCGCCCACAACAGTACCATTCTCAACGGTGATGATACGTTGATATTTTGTAGCAACTTCTTGCAATATATCTTCATCTATAGGCTTGAGGAAAATCATATCATAATGAGCTGCATTGATACCTTTTTCTCTCGCTTTCTCTATAGCATGAGTCACGGTTGTACCTATATTGCCAATGCTAAGTACAGCGATATCGGTGTCTCCATCTTGCAATTTACGACCTTTGCCTATAGGTAATAGATGCATCGGGCAGTGCCAATCTATCATTTCACCGCCACCGCGTGGATAACGTATGGCCAATGGGCCATGCTCAATAGCTTGCGCGGTGAACAAGAGGTGACGCAACGTGTGTTCGTCCATAGGGGCGGCAACTGTCATACCCGGAATGCTACGCAAGAAACTCAAGTCGAAGCAGCCGTGGTGTGTCACACCATCTTCGCCCACTATACCGGCACGGTCAATGCAGAATGTTACGGGCAACCCTTGTATTGCCACGTCATGAATTATCTCGTCATATGCCCGTTGTAGAAAACTGGAGTATATACAGCAGTAAGGCAATAATCCTTCCTTGGCCAAGCCTGCCGAGAAGGTTACTGCATGCTCTTCCGAAATACCCACATCGAATGAACGTTTGGGGTAACGTTCCATCATATAGTTCATCGAACTACCGGTAGGCATGGCCGGTGTAATAGATACGATGCGCTCATTTTGCTCAGCAAGTTCAACAAGGGTGTGACCAAAGACATCTTGGAATTTGCATGGTTGATTGGGGGCTGTATTGCGTACAACCTCACCGGTTTCTTTATCAAACTTGCCGGGTGCATGCCATAGTGTTGGCGATTGTTCGGCCGGTTTGTATCCTTTTCCCTTTTTGGTGCAAAGGTGTAGTATTTTGGGCCCCTTCATATCTTTTATAGTATGCAATATGCGCACTATATTCTCTACATCATGACCATCGGCCGGACCGAAGTACCTGATGTTGAGACCCTCAAATATATTCTGTTGCTTTGACAATAACGATTTCAGACTGTTGTTAAATCGTAGTATCGAGCCTTTGCTTTCGTCTCCAATAAGTCGTAGCTTCTTGAAAAATTGGTACAACCCATTGCGCATATTGTTGTAGCGACGCGATGTGGTGATATTGACAAGGTAACTGTTCAGACCTCCCACGTTATGGTCTATGGCCATATCGTTGTCATTGAGGATAATGAGCAAGTCGTTGGGATTGATAGATGCATTGTTCAATCCCTCAAAGGCCAAGCCTCCGGCTATCGATGCATCGCCTATAACGGCGACAACCTTGCGCGAAGGTGATTCGTTTTGCAACTCGGTAGCAATGGCCATACCCAAAGCGGCAGAAATGGAGTTGGAGGCGTGTCCGCCTATAAATGCGTCATATTCGCTCTCGGCAGGATTGGGAAATCCACTCAGTCCGTTCAATTTCCGGTTGGTGCTGAAGCGGTCGCGACGACCGGTAAGTATCTTGTGTCCGTATGCTTGATGACCAACGTCCCATACAATGCGGTCGTAGGGAGTGTTGAATACATAGTGCAGAGCTACTGTAAGTTCAACGGCACCCATGCTCGAGCCAAAGTGCCCGGGGTTGCTTGAGCAAGCATCGATAATAAACTCGCGAAGTTCTTGGCATAGCATAGGCAGTTGTGATACTGACAACTTGCGCATATCGGCAGGCGAGTCTATTGTCGATAATATATTGGTAGGTTTATTCTCCGACATAATTCTTCATTTATTGTTTACAATCATTTGCCATCTTTCTCACGCTTCTTGCTCTTGTAGATGGGTACAAAAACAATAATCCCTGATGCTATAATTGTAAATATAGTCATAAAATTTATTGTGCTTTTGGTTACGATCAAACCGCACAATATCAGCCACAATAACGTTAGGCAAATTATATTGAATGTTGAAAATCTTCTTCTTGCCATCTTTTTTCAAGGTTTTTGTATGCTATTTCAAGTGTGCAATTATGCACTATATTGCAACCTACAAATATACGCAAAAAATGTGTTATTGTCAAACTCTTTGGTGTGTTAATATATATTGAATTTGATGCTGAATGTAAGAACGGCAATCACTCGCAGGAATGATTGCCGTACTTTGTTCAATATCGGAGTAGCCGATTACTTGCTTAATGCTGCTATGCTTTCTTCGATAGATTTTATTTTGCTCTCGGCATCGGCTTTCTTCTTGCGTTCAAGTTCTACAACTTGTGCCGGAGCATTGTTTACAAATCGCTCGTTGCTCAACTTGCCCATAACTGTACGCAAGAAGCCTTGCATATATTTCAAGTCTTCGTTGAGTTTGGCCAATTCGGCTTCTACGTCGATATTGTTGCTCAAGGGGACTGCATACTCGGTAGTGCCTACGAGGAATGCTGCCGAGTTGGCGTCTTTCTCGGTTACAACTGCTATATCAGAGAGGTTGGTGAGTTTGGTAATTACGCAGTCGTTGCTGTTGTTGTGGCTACCAACAATCTGCAATGTGAGAGCATCGCGGTTGGGTATATTCTTTTGCAAGCGTATTGTGCGAATACCTGCGATGATTTGTTTGCTGGTCTCGAATGTGGCAATAAGAGCCTCATCGGCAGGTTTGATTTCGGGAATGAGTGCTGTCATGATGCTTTCACCCTCTTTGCGCTCGGCAAGGTGTTGCCACAACTCTTCGGTGATAAAGGGCATGAAGGGGTGCAACAAGCGCAACAGCGTGTCGAAGAAGTTGAGCGTAGCACGATAGGTCTCGCCATCGATGGGTTGTTGGTAACCGGGCTTTACAACCTCAAGATACCATGAAGAGAACTCGTCCCAGAAAAGTTTGTAAACAGCCATCAAAGCCTCCGATAGACGGAACTTTGAGAAAAGGTCTTGTACCTCGGCTTGTGTCTTGGCAAGTTGTGCATCAAACCATTTGATAGCTATTGATGCAGTTTCGGGTTGTGCAATTGTTTCATCTACAGTCCAACCTTTTACAAGGCGGAATGCGTTCCATATTTTGTTGCAGAAGTTACGACCTTGCTCACACAATGCATCATCGTACAAGATGTCGTTGCCGGCAGGAGCAGCAAGCATCAATCCCATACGCACACCATCAGCACCATATTGGTCGATAAGGCCGAGTGCGTCGGGTGAGTTACCAAGCGATTTAGACATCTTGCGGCCTATCTTATCGCGAACGATACCGGTGAAATATACATTGCGGAAAGGAGGTAATTGGCAGAATTCATAACCGGCCATTATCATACGGGCTATCCAGAAGAAGATGATATCGGGGCCTGTTACAAGGTCGGCGGTGGGGTAGTAGTAGTTAAACTCCTCGTTGCCGGGATTGTTGATACCATCGAAGAGCGAAATGGGCCACAACCATGATGAGAACCATGTGTCGAGGCAATCTTCATCTTGTCGCAAATCGGTGGCTTGCAACTCATTGTTGCCGGTCTTTTGACGTGCCAACTCTACAGCTTGCTCTATAGTTTCTGCTACTACATAGCCACCCTCGGGTAGGAAGTAGGCTGGTATGCGATGTCCCCACCACAACTGACGTGAGATACACCAGTCTTTGATGTTCTCCATCCAGTGGCGATAGGTATTCTTAAATTTAGCAGGGTGGAACTTGATGTCATCGTTCATAACGGCATCGAGTGCGGGGCGTGCCAAGTCGCTCATCTTCAAGAACCATTGCATTGACAACTTAGGCTCGATAACAACATTGGTACGTTCGCTATAACCCACTTTATTGTCGTAGTTTTCAACTTTCTCGAGTAGATTGGCTTCATGCAGGTCTTTAACAATTTGTGTACGCACGTCAAAGCGATCCATGCCCACATACATACCGCCCTCTTCGCTGATTGTACCATTGTCATTGAAGATGTCGATAGAGGGTAAGTTATATTTCTCGCCCAGCATGTAGTCGTTTACATCGTGAGCAGGAGTTACTTTAAGACAGCCTGTACCAAACTCCATCTCTACATACTCGTCCATGATGATGGGTACAGCACGACCTACCATCGGGACAATAACACGTTTGCCTTTGAGCCATGTATAACGCTCATCGTTGGGATTAACACATACGGCTGTATCGCCCAAGATGGTCTCGGGGCGTGTAGTTGCCACTACAATATAGCGGTCTTCACCCTCTACATAGTAGCGGAGATGATATAGTTTGCTATGTTCGTCTTTGTAGATAACCTCCTCATCAGAGAGAGCTGTGAGTGCTTGGGGATCCCAATTGACCATGCGCACTCCACGATATATCAAGCCTTTGTTGTATAGGTCAACAAATACTCTCAACACACTTTCACTGCGTTTCTCGTCCATGGTGAAGGCAGTGCGAGTCCAGTCGCACGATGCACCCAAGCGTTGCAATTGCTTGAGAATGATGCCACCATGCTCTTCTTTCCACTCCCACGCGTGTTTCAAGAATTCCTCGCGAGTGAGGTCGTTTTTCTTTATGCCTTGTGAGGCAAGTTTGGCTACAACCTTTGCCTCAGTTGCAATAGAGGCGTGGTCGGTACCGGGTACCCAGCAAGCATTTTTACCCTCCATGCGGGCACGACGCACAAGTATGTCTTGAATGGTGTTGTTGAGCATGTGACCCATGTGCAATATACCGGTCACATTGGGTGGGGGAATTACAATTGTATAGGGCTCGCGGCTGTCGGGTTTCGACTCGAATAGTTTGTGCTCTAACCAATAGTTGTACCATTTCGATTCAACTTCGTCGGGCATGTACTTTGTAGCCAGTTCTTTGTCCATAATGTTTGAGGTTTATAATTTTTTGTTATAATTTTCGTGATTGTAAACTTTGTTGCATACAAAATTGCGCAAATTTACGAAATAACGTTGAAAAAATCAATTAATCGGGGCTTATAAGTAATGCAAATCTCAAATTTCAATAAAAGCATTACCCTGCATAATACTTAAGGGGTATCTTGCCAATATTTATCAATTATGTTGTGTGATGAGTTGTAGTACCAACTCGGGAGCATCGGTGGTTATAAAATCTACTCCGTTATTGAGCATGTTGAGAATATCTTTTTCTTCGTTTACAGTCCACACATTTACGGTGATACCCAAGTCGTGAGCCTCCTGTATCCAACTCGGATTATCTATGTATTTGCTATAATGATAGTCTATTCCGGAAAATCCCAACTCTCTCACTTGCAGAGGTGACAAATCGCCACTAAGATATGCTACCGTTGCCGATGGGTTGAGTCGCACTACTTCGCGACAGATGTGTTGGCTAAAGGCTATGTATTCAACTCGCTCTTGAAGACCTTTATTGGCAACCATATCAAGAATTTTGCTCACCATCTCTGTTTCGAGTTCGGGGCTTAGGTGGCTTTTAATTTCAAGAATCAACTTGCAATCATCAAGGGTAGCTCCGCAATCGAGATATTCCGATAGCAAAGGGATAGTCTCACCATTGGGTAAGTGGTGATTCTTTATAGACGAATATGTAGCTTTACGCACATCTTCGATACTATCAATATGCAGGTCGTGAATGACTATCAATTCTTTATCGGCAGTCATCTGAATGTCAAATTCCGAGCCATAGAGTCCTATCTCTTGTGCGCCTCGAAGTGCTGCTATTGAATTTTGCGCCGACCCTTCTTTGTTCCAATAACCACGGTGAGCTATAACTTTTGTGGTAGAGCTGTGTGCCGTGATATAAAGATATATACCATAGGCGGCAATTATAAAAATAGCCGATAAAACGAAAGTGTATAGTTGCTTTCTCATAATAATATACTTAAGAGGTGTATAATTACAAAATCTACCCAAGAATACAGCAATGTATTCTCGAGTAGATATAATGTGTCTGATTTTGTGTTATTAAATCTGTGTTTGTATTACCTCTACGGCTGTTTCTTCGACGCTCTTGGTAGGCTCGGGGAGTTCTTGATTAGACAAGATGCTATCTACAATAAATACGCTGTGACCTCTCCACGGCAATGTGCCATGGTACTCTTTGTATCGAAGCTCAACCTTCTCGCCACTCATGCGCATGAGTTTCATTGCCAATTCTTCGTCTTCAACGGTAAAGGTAAAATGATTAGATTCAATTTGTCCTTGTCCCGACGATACTACACCTTCCATAATGAGTTTTCCCTCGTAGGTCTTGAATATATCGCCTTTAAGTACAACGAAGTTTAGTGTTCCACTCTTCACACCTTCGCCAAAGACCGAGTAATACTTCCAATAGAAATATCCTCCACCACACAATATGAGTAGCAATAATATACTGCAACCTATATTACGAAACCATTTCATAATGGTGTTGGTTCCTTTCTTGGGTTGAGGTTGTGTATTATTTATGTTATTATTGTTATCGGTTGTCATATCGGTTATTTTTCAACAGGAATGTTTTCGAGTGTAGCGCAGAGTATTTTCCAGAAGTTCTCTACCGATGCAATGTTTACTTGTTCGTCGGGTGAGTGAGGATATTTGATAGTAGGACCAAACGAAATCATATCCAATCCGGGATAAGCTGCGCCTATAATACCACACTCAAGACCGGCGTGCATCATCTTCACTTCGGCCTCGCGACCCAATACTTGGGGATAAAGAGGTTTCATTGTATGCAAAATTGGCGATTGCAAGTTGGGTTCCCAACCGGGGTATGCACCATCAAATATTACCTTTGCTCCGGCCAATGAGAATGTGCTCTCGATTTCCGATGCAAGTGTATATTTTTGTGTCTCGCTTGAGCTTCGAGCCAATATCTTTACTTCAGCAACCCCTTCGTTAGCCGTTACGATAGAGAGGTTTGACGAAGTCTCTACTACCTCGGGTGCATCGGGTATCATGCGATATACACCATTGTGGCATGCAACTATCGCGTTGATGAGATCGTCTTGCGCGGGCTCGGGCATGAGCTTCTCGGGCATGGCAGTTTCGGTTGCTTCGAAGGTAATGTTCTTCTCGATAAAGCCATATTCGTGTTGCAAGGTGTGTTTGAAGTCCTCTACAAAACCCAAGAACTTTTTGGCTCTCACTTGTGGCAATACTATTACTGCTTCGGCCTCGCGAGGTATGGCGTTACGCAAAGTACCTCCGCTATATGTTGCAAGGCGAGCACTATGACAACCAACAGCAATCTTCAAGAAGCGGAACATGGCTTTGTTGGCATTGAGACGCTCGAGTTTGATATCAACACCAGAGTGTCCACCCAATAGACCACCGATAGCAATTTTGTATGCTACGTATTCTTTCAACTCGGTAGCTTCTTTTTCTTGATAGCGGAATGTAGCCTCTATATCCAAACCTCCTGCACAACTCATATATAATTCGCCATCGGCCTCCGAGTCGGTGTTCAAGAGTATTTTTCCTTTCAATATGCCTTGTTCTATGCCTTTGGCTCCATACATGCCGGTCTCTTCGTCGCGGGTAATGAGAGCTTCAATAGGACCATGAACTATATCTTTGGCCTCAAGTACTGCCAATATAGCGGCTACACCAATACCATTGTCGGCACCGAGAGTTGTGTCGGTGGCTTTTACCCATTCGCCATCGATGCGAGGAAGTATGGGATCGGTCTCAAAGTTATGATTGGTAGCCTTATTGGCTTGAGGTACCATATCGTAGTGTGCTTGCAAAATGACCGGAGTACGATTTTCCATACCCGGTGTGGCAGGCTTGCGTATTATGACATTATCGGCCTTGTCGCGATAAGTCTCAAGTCCGAGTTTCTTACCAGTCTCCATCAAGTAATCGGCTATCATTGTAGTGTGTCCCGAAGGGTGGGGAATACTACATATTTGTGCAAAATATTTCCAAATTGCTTGCGGGTTGAGGTTGATAATCTCTTGTGCCATAATCAAAATCTCCTTTTTTTGTTAGTTACTTGTATTTAGTTAATAAGGTCTTTCTTTTCACGTTTTTCGCACAATATGGCTATTGTGGTGTAGATACCCAGTATGATAGTTACTATCATCTGCGAACCATGAGCAACCAATGCGAAAGCTCCGGCTTGTTCGTGTGTAAATCCGTAGAACATCATGCCAAAGATGACTGCTGCATGCCATGGCCCTATGCCACCTTGCACCGGTACTGCCATGCCTATACTACCCAATACAAATAGGACCATGGCTTGCATGATAGTGGTATGCGACATCCATTCAAATGCAAATATACAAATATATAATTGCAAAAAGTAGCAACCCCATATCATGATGGTATATAATAGAAATAGCCATTTGCCACTCTTCATGGATAATACCGAATTAAATCCTACGGCCATATTGCGTATTGTCTCTTGTATTTTTTTGAGCAAACTGTTGTTGCCCTTATGCAGGAAAATGAATACTATAGCACCTACTACGGCCAATATGAAGATATATAGCCATGGTGACGATAATACCGTCTGCAGGCGTTGTTGTGTGGCGGGATTTTCGGCAAGGAAACTACCAACTACATTCATTTGCGATAGAAATACAACGCATACTATTGTAATGGCTGTTATACCATCGGCAACGCGGTCGCTCAGCATCGATCCAAATACTCTCGAGAAAGATGCCTTCTCGTGGTTGGCCAAATAGGTACATCGCCACAATTCGCCAAAACGGGGCAGGACAAGGTTGAAGGCGTATGTGCCAAATATGGCATTGCATAGTGTGCCAAATGATGGATTGATGTCGAGGGTGCGCAATTGCAATTGCCAACGCAAGGCTCGTGAAATGTGGCTGACAACACCTACCAACATAGAGACAACTATCCAGAAATAGTTCATATCCTGCTGTAGAATGGATATGATTTCTGCAAAGTCAAATTGTCTGTATAGCAACCAAAATATACCTAAACCCAATAAAAGGGGCAGAATATACTTGCTAATATGTGATAGTATTTTCTTCAAAATTGGTAAAATCCAAATATTAGTTGTAAATTTGCACAATGCAAAGATAATTCTTTTCTTGAAATAGTACACTTTATTGGCGTTATTATTTATAAATATAGTTTTTAAGCAACAAAATATAAATTAGAAAATGTCGTCACAAAGAATATCGCGTACCGTGAAGCCCAAGAAAGCTCTTGGTCAGCATTTTCTCAAAGATGCTGATATTGCTTGTCGCATTGCGGCCACACTCGACGACTACAAGTCGATGCCCGTCTTGGAGATAGGCCCCGGTATGGGTATGCTCACAAGACCTTTGCTTGATGCCGGTCATGACTTGACGGTGGTGGAACTTGATGTTGAGTCGGTCGCATATCTATCTATACACTTTCCTGAGTTGAAGGGCCGTATTCTGGGCGAGGACTTCCTGAAGTGTGACTTGTCGAAACTATTTCCCGATAAGTTCTGCGTGATAGGTAACTATCCATACAATATTTCGAGTCAAATCTTTTTCAAAGTACTCGATTTCAAGGACCACATACCTTGTTGCAGTGGTATGATACAGAAGGAGGTTGCCGAGCGTCTTGCTTCGCCTCCCGGTAGTAAAGCCTATGGTATACTGAGTGTATTGTTACAGGCTTGGTACGATGTAGAGTATCTGTTTACAGTGTCGGAACATGTTTTCGACCCGCCACCAAAAGTGAAATCGGCTGTAATACGCATGACTCGTAATAATGTGACATCGCTTGGGTGCGACGAAGTGCTATTTAAACGTGTGGTGAAAACAGCATTTAATCAGCGTCGTAAAACTTTGCGTAACTCGTTGCGCCCATTGGTAGGAGATGCTATATCTCAATTGACCGATGGCGTATACAACCGTCGTCCCGAGCAGTTGTCGGTTGCCGAGTTTATTGAGCTGACAAAGAAGATAGATGCTATCATAAACAAGTAGCATTGTTACAATATAAATAGCTCTTATAGAGCAGTAAATAATAAGAGATATGGAGCAATTCTCACAAGAATTTTACAATGAATTTCGCTCGATAATAGATAGCAAGGATAAGGAGAAAGCAATAGAATTGCTTAACGACCTGCACCCTGCCGATATTGCAGCTTTATATGAAGAGCTAGACCTCGATGAGGCCGAGTTTGTATATTTATTGCTCGATGCCGATAAGGCGGCCGATGTGTTGCTTGAACTCGACGAAGAGGAGCGGCGCAAGATGCTTGAGCATCTGCCGGTAGATGTGATTGCCAAGCAATTCATCGACCATATGGAGACCGACGATGCTGTTGATGTAATGCGTGACCTTGACGAAGATGTGCAAGAGGAAATTCTATCGCACATCGATGACGTTGAGCAGGCTGGCGATATAGTGGATCTGTTGAAGTATGATGAAGATACCGCCGGTGGTATCATGGGTACTGAGATGGTTATTGTAAACGAGAATTGGAGTATGGCCGAGTGCGTAAAAGAGATGCGCTTGCAAGCCGAAACAATGTCGGAGATTTACTATGTCTATGTAGTTGATGATGATGAGCGTCTCAAGGGTATATTCCCCTTGAAGAAGATGATTACCAACCCCAGTGTATCGCGTATCAAGCAAGTGATGGAGCAGGACCCTGTTGCTGTCAAGACCGATACTTCTATTGAGGAGGTGGCTCAGATAATAGAAAAATACGATATCGTTGCTGTACCAGTTGTCGATAGTATAGGCCGATTGGTTGGTCGCATCACTGTCGATGACGTTATGGACGAGGTGCGTGAGCAATCGGAACGCGATTACCAATTGGCTTCGGGTATCTCGCAAGATATTGAGAGTACCGATACCGTTTTCGACCAAACCAAAGCTCGTCTGCCTTGGCTGTTGATAGGTATAGCAGGTGGTATAGCAAGTGCTACTATTTTGGGCGGTTTTGAGAGTAGTTTGGGTCGTCACCCCGAGTTGGCGCTTTTTATTCCACTTATAGGTGGTACCGGAGGTAATGTGGGTATCCAATCTTCGGCTATTGTCGTACAGGGCCTGGCCAATGGTACACTCGATATAAAGAATGCTTGGCAACAAGTCTTTAAAGAGTGTGGTGTTGCTCTTGTCAATGCTACTATTATCTCACTGTTGGTATTGTTATACAACTTCTTCTTCCTCGATAATAATGTTATAACTGCGGCGGTATCAATATCTCTGCTTGCGGTTGTATTGTTTGCTTCTATCTTTGGTACTATAGTACCTCTTACATTGGAAAAATTTAAAATTGACCCCGCCCTTGCTACCGGTCCATTTATAACCATTACAAGCGATATTATTGGCGTGCTCATATATATGGGCGTGTGTGAGATATTGCTATAAATTGCTGCTTAAATGAAAAAAACTGTATTAGATGCCGATGATGTAAAACGCATGGTGCCTTGGCTCAAGAGCGATGCCTTCATCAATGCACTGCTCAAGTGGCTCAATGTAGCGCGTGTAAATAAGTTGCATAGTGACAATTGCCATAAACAAGGTGCCGACTTTACCGATGGTATATTAAATGACTTGAATATAAAGCTTGAAATAGATGGCGAAGATATATTGAAAAATCTGCCGGAGGGTGCATTCGTAACGCTTTCCAATCACCCTTATGGTGCAATTGATGGTATTGCTGTCATTTCGGTATTTGCTCGTTACCGACAAGATTATAAAGTGATGGTCAATCAGTTCTTGTCGTATATTCATGCCATGCGTACCAATTTCATATCTGTTCAGCCACACTCCAATAGTGAGGCTGCACGTAAAGTGTCGATGAATGGTATTAGAGAGGCTATGCAACACGTCAGAGATGGCAAGCCCATTGGATTTTTTCCTGCCGGAGCAGTGTCGAAACTGAAGCGTGACCTGACAACCGAAGATCGTGATTGGCAGCCCAGTATCATACGGCTTGTAAAGCAATTCAAGAAGCCGGTCGTGCCCGTATATTTCTATGGTCGCAACTCGTTGATGTTTTATTTCTTGCGAAGCATTACATATCTGTTGAGCTCGGCGCGACTCCCAACCGAGGTGATGAAAAAAGAGGGTACAACTATCAGAGTTGCTATCGGTAAACCTATTATGCCAGAAGAGTATGCCCATATTGAGGATTTGGAGGAGTTGGGGCGTTTCTTTAAGGCTAAAACTTATGAGCTGAAAAAAGATTGACTAATGTTATATATTATACAACAAGGGGCAGTGCTTATCGCACTGCCCCTTGCTCTATGAGTGAAATTGTTTATTATAACATGTCGAATGAGCGTTTTACAAATTTGCTCAAGGCTTCGCCTCGTAGCATATTGTTTGAGAGCAATGCCAAGTCGATGAGTTGTTTTACTAAATCATTGCTTGCGGCATACTCGTTATAGATACTCTCTTGTTGGTTACGCAATTGTGATGCTTTCTCTTCGGCTGCACGCAAAGCCTCTTTGTCGGCAACCGGTATTTCATCTTCTTTCTTATCGCGACGTTCTTCGTTGAGGCGTGCAATCTCACTATTCACTTCATAGAGTTCTTGGGTAATAGGAGCTATGCGCTCGTTGCAAGAGGTAGTTGTGTCGGTGAGAACTTTCTTGCATAATGGGTGCTCTGTATTGATAATGAGGTTGAACATATCGGGCATTTCGCCATAAAAACTCATACCGGGTTGCATAGCGGCCATATCCTTCATGCGTCGCATATACTCGCTTTGAGTTATCATGACAGGGGTTGCATTCTCACCAAGTGCCTCAAACATTATCATGAATTCGCTCTTATCGATAGCCGGTATCTGCGACTTGAATATGGTGGTAAGTGCCTCTCGCTCTTGCGAGGAGATAGAAACTTCCTTGTTATTCTCTTTGCGGATAAGGTTATCAATCACGTCACTATCAACGCGGACAAAGCGTGATTTCTCGAATTTTTGCTCCAGCATAGCGATGTAGTGAGCATCGAGTTGGCCATTCATCAACAATACGTCATATCCGCGAGCTGTTGCTGCCTCGATATAGCTGTATTGCGATGTCTTGTCGGTTGCATAGAGGTATATGAGATTGCCGTCTTTATCTGTTTGCTCGCCGGCAATGATATTCTTATACTCATCAAAAGTGAAGTACTTGTCCTCGGTATTGCGTAGGAGTGCAAACTTGGTTGCACGATCGTAAAACTTCTCGTCGCTGAGCATTCCGTACTCGATAAAGAGTTTAATATCGTCCCATTTCTCTTCAAACTGCTTGCGGTCGTTGTTGAAAATCTCTTGCAAGCGGTCGGCCACTTTCTTGGTGATGTATGTCGATATTTTCTTGACATTTGCATCGCTCTGCAGGTATGAACGCGATACGTTGAGCGGAATGTCGGGTGAGTCGATGACGCCCTGCAACAACATCAAGAAATCGGGCACAACACCCTCTACCGAGTCGGTAACATATACCTGATTGCAGTAGAGTTGTATCTTATAACGGTTGATATCGAGGTTGCTCTTGATCTTGGGGAAATACAAGATTCCGGTGAGATTGAATGGATAATCTACATTGAGGTGTATCCAGAAGAGAGGCTCGTCAGATCCCGGACATATCTCATGGTAGAAGTTACGGTAATCTTCATCGGTGAGGTCGGTAGGCTTGCGAGTCCATGCCGGAGTAAGGTCGTTTATGATTTTGTCCTCCTCTGTATCAACATATTTGCCATCTTTCCACTCTTGCTCCTTACCAAAGATGATGGGTATGGGCAAGAAACGGCAATATTTGCGTAGCAATGTATTGATGCGTTGAGTTTCAAGAAACTCCTTGTTTTCGTCATCGATATAAAGAACAATGTCGGTACCGCGATCGCTCTTCTCAATCTCAGTCATTTCATACGAGGGTGAGCCATCGCAACTCCATTGTACTGCTTGAGAGTTCTCCTTATATGACAATGTACGTATCTCGACCTTTTTCGATACCATGAAGGTAGAGTAGAATCCGAGGCCGAAGTGACCAATAATGGCGTTGGCATCGTTCTTGTATTTTTCAACAAATTCTTCTGCTCCCGAGAATGCTATCTGATTGATATAGCGTTCTATTTCGTCGGCAGTCATACCCACTCCGCGGTCGCTGATAGTAAGCGTGCCAGCCTCCTTATCAATAGTAATGCGCACATCAAGTGCACCGAGTTCGCCTTTAAATTCGCCTACCGATGCAAGTGTTTTCAGTTTCTGAGTTGCATCTACGGCATTCGATACTACTTCACGCAAAAATATTTCGTGGTCGCTGTATAAGAATTTTTTGATGACGGGGAAGATGTTGTCGGTCGTTACCCCAATTTTACCTGTTTGCATATAATATATATTTTATGAGTTATTGTCTTCTGTGGTATATATTGCAAAAAAAATGCCAACCTCGCCGAGGCTGACATTTTGGCTTGTATCAAACAAAAAGGTTACTCTTCGCTCGCTTTGTTGTTAGTGATTTTGCTTATCAGTTTATCTTCATTTGAGTCATATTCGATGATAATAGTATCGCCCGAACTGATTGTTGCTCTAATTATCATTTCTGCGAGTTCGTCTTCGAGATACTTCTGTATGGCACGTTTCAAGGGGCGTGCACCATATTGTACATCGTAACCTTTTTCGGCAAGAAACTCTTTTGCTTCGTTGCTTACGATAAGTTTATATCCCAGTTGTTCTACTCGTCTATAGAATGCGCTTAACTCAATTTCTATAATCTTAAAGATAGACTCTTTGTCGAGTTGGTCGAACATGACAATGTCATCGACGCGATTGAGAAACTCGGGCGAGAATGCCTTATTGAGAGCTTTGTGTATAACTTCTCTCGACTTCACCTTGTCATCGACGCTCTTAGTAGCATATCCCACACCATGACCAAAATCTTTCAATTGTCGTGTTCCTATGTTAGATGTGAGTATGATGACAGTATTTTTAAAATCGACCTGCCGGCCCAAACTGTCGGTAAGTCGGCCTTCGTCCATCACCTGCAACAACAGGTTGAAAGTGTCGGGGTGAGCCTTCTCAATCTCATCGAGCAGTACTACCGAGTAGGGCTTACGGCGTACACGCTCGGTCAGCTGGCCACCTTCCTCATATCCTACATATCCGGGAGGTGCACCTACCAATCGCGATACAGAGAATTTCTCCATATACTCGCTCATATCTATGCGTATGAGTGCATCTTTGCTGTCGAAAAGTTGTTCGGCAAGTTTCTTTGCCAAATGTGTTTTGCCCACACCGGTTGGGCCTAAGAACAAGAATGTGCCTATAGGTTTGTTGGGGTCTTTGAGTCCTATACGGTTGCGTTGTATAGCTTTCACTACTGTATCTACCGCATTGTCCTGGCCTATTACTACACTCTTTATATTGTCGTTCATATCGAGCAGACGACGAGTCTCGCCTTCGGCAACTCTTTGTACCGGTATGCCCGACATCATAGCCACTACCTCGGCTATTTGCTCTTCGTTTACAATTTCGCGGTGTTGCGATATTTTCGACTCCCACTTTTGTTTGGCAGTTTCAAGTTGTACTTGCAGTTCGCGCGATTTATCGCGGTAGCTTGCGGCCAACTCATAGTTTTGGTTGCTTACTGCACGCATTTTGGCTTCGCCGGCTTCTTCTATTTGTTGCTCCAAGGCTTCTATCTCTTTGGGAACAATAATATTACTGATGTGTACGCGCGAGCCTGCCTCATCGAGCGCATCAATCGCCTTGTCGGGGAAGTTGCGGTCGCTGATATATCTACCTGTCAATTTGACACATGCTTCCAAAGCCTCATCGGTATATCTGACATTGTGATGGTCTTCGTAGCGGTCTTTGATATTTTTCAATATCTGCAGGGTCTCTTCCGGGCTTGTTGGCTCAACCATAATCTTTTGGAAACGGCGTTCCAAAGCACCATCTTTCTCTATATTCTTGCGATATTCGTCGAGTGTAGTAGCACCTATACATTGTAGTTCGCCACGAGCCAATGCGGGTTTGAGCATATTAGCTGCATCGAGTGTTCCTGTTGCACCACCGGCACCTACAATAGTATGTATCTCATCGATAAAGAGAATGATATTGGGATTTTTAGATAGCTCATTGAGAATGGCTTTCATACGTTCCTCAAACTGTCCTCTATATTTTGTGCCTGCTACAATTGAGGCAACATCGAGCGATATGACACGTTTGCCAAATAATACTCTCGACACCTTACGTTGCACAATGCGCAGCGCAAGTCCTTCAACAATAGCCGATTTTCCCACACCGGGTTCGCCAATGAGTATGGGATTGTTCTTTTTGCGACGACTTAATATCTGTGCCAGACGCTCTATCTCCATTTCTCTTCCTACTACCGGGTCGAGGCGGCCCTCTTCGGCGGCTAGAGTCATATCCGAGCCGAAATTGTCGAGCACAGGTGTTTCGCTTCCACTATTTTGAGTTGTTGTAGTTTGTCCGTTGCTACGATTGCCCGGAGTGTGCACATCATCGTCCTCGTCATCATCTTCAAAACCTGCCCCCATTCGAGGTGGAATAGGGCGTGGAATAGATGTAGATGCTGTGTCCGAACCCTCTTTCAAGTATGCCAAAACGTCATCGTATGTCACATTGTTATTGTTCAATATTCGTGCTACTGTAGTAACTTTGTCACGCAGCATGGCAAGCAAGATGTGCTCGGTGTCAGTCTCCTTGCTTTTTAGTAAACGCGATTCGAGCATACTCATTTTCAGTACTCTATCGGTGCTTTTACTTATTGTGACCTCTTGACTTGCTACATATTCGTTGTCGGAGCTGAGCTCATTTTCGATAGCTCGGCGCAGTATCTGCGGGTTGAGTCCAAGACTGAGCATAGCATCTATTGCCCGTCCGGAGCCATCGCGAATGATGCCCAACAACAAGTGTTCGGGTAGTATGTCGGTATTTTGTAATCTACCAGCTTCCTCTCTGCTATATGCCAATACGGTCTTGGCGTGGTTTGAAAAATTTCTTTCCATATTATATATTTACTCCTAACCTTTATCTTTTCGTCGGCAAAGGTAGTGGTTTTTGTCATAAAATAGATATTTAAAAACTATATCCTTTGTTTATACATGCAAAACAAATATTGTGCCGAAAAATTTAAGTTATAGTTTTAAAAAACAATAAATGCTTACCTAAGTTGATTAAAAAATGACTATCTTTGTACCCTAATAAATACGCACGCGCGTAAGTCCAATACTTGCGTGCAGTATTTAGTGTGATTTATAATATGTATAACAAACTATAATATGTTAGACCAAGACAAAATTCAGAAAGTTAATATCGAGCAGGTAATGCAATCGTCATACATCGATTACTCGATGTCAGTGATTGTTGCGCGAGCCTTGCCCGATGTAAGAGATGGTCTTAAGCCTGTACATCGTCGCATTCTGTACGGTATGGAACGTCTTAACAATACTCACAATCAACCCTATAAAAAATGTGCCCGTATAGTCGGTGAAGTATTAGGTAAGTATCACCCTCACGGTGACTCATCTGTGTACTTTGCTCTTGCCCGTATGGCGCAAGATTGGTCGTTGCGCTACTGTATGGTAGATGGTCAGGGTAACTTTGGTTCGGTTGATGGTGACTCTCCCGCTGCCATGCGTTACACTGAGGCTCGTTTGTCGCGTATTGCCGAAGAGATGCTTGCCGACATCAATAAACGTACAGTCGATTTCACTCCCAACTTTGATAACACACTCGAAGAGCCAACTGTATTGCCCACTCGCATACCTCAATTGCTCGTAAATGGTGCATCGGGTATTGCTGTAGGTATGGCTACCAATATGCCTCCTCACAACTTGTCGGAGTGTATAGATGCTTCTATTGCCCTCATTGACAATCCCGAGGCCGAAGTCGCCGATTTGATGCAATATGTCAAAGCTCCCGATTTCCCCACAGGAGCTACTATATACGGTTATTCGGGCGTGAAAGATGCCTTTGAAACCGGTAGAGGTCGTATTATTGTGCGTGCTAAGGCCGAGATTGAGAACGATGGCAATCGCGAATCGATTATAGTAAATGAGATACCCTATGGCGTAAATAAAGCCGAACTTATCAAGAATATTGCCGATCTTGTAGAAGAGAAGCGACTCGAAGGTATCTCTAACATCAACGATGAGAGCGACCGTAGCGGTATGCGTATTGTCATTGACATCAAGCGTGACTCTAATGCCAGCGTTGTTCTCAACAAGTTGTATAAGATGACAGCATTGCAGTCGTCGTTCAGTGTCAATAACATTGCACTTGTAAACGGTCGTCCGCAGCTGCTCAACCTCAAGCAACTCTTGCAAGCATTTATCGACCACCGTCATGAAGTAGTGATACGTCGCACTCAATACGACCTTGAAAAAGCCGAAGAGCGTGCTCACATTCTCGAAGGCTTGATCATTGCAAGTGATAACATTGACGAAGTAATTGCCATTATACGTTCTTCGCAAAATGGCGAACAAGCACGCATGCGCTTGATGGAGCGCTTTGCTCTCAGCGACAAGCAGGCTGCTGCCATTGTTGAGATGCGCTTGCGTCAGCTCACAGGTCTTGAGCAAGACAAACTCCATGCCGAGTTCCAACAAGTGGAAGAGGCTATACGTCGCTTCAAAGAGATCTTGTCTAACCATGAAGTATGTATGCAAGTCATCAAGGACGAACTCATTGAAGTAAAAGAAAAATATGGTGATGAACGTCGCACCGAGATTGTATATGCAAGCGAAGAGTTCAATGCCGAAGATTTCTATGCCGATGATGAAATGATTATTACCATCTCGCACATGGGCTATATCAAGCGCACTCCTCTCACTGAATTCCGCGCACAAAATCGCGGTGGAGTAGGTGCTAAGGGTAGCGATACTCGTGACGAAGACTTTATCGAGTACATCTATCCTGCATCGATGCACAACTATATGTTGTTCTTCACACAGAAGGGTAGATGCTATTGGCTCAAAGTATATGAGATACCCGAAGGTGCCAAGAACTCGAAGGGTCGTGCTATACAGAATATGCTCAATATCGAGTCGGACGACAAGGTCAATGCATTTATTCGCGTAAAACAATTACAAGACCCCGATTACAATTCTACTCACTACTTGGTATTCTGTACTCGCCAAGGTATTATCAAGAAGACTAAACTTGAGGCATACTCACGTCCTCGTCAGAATGGTGTGAACGCCATCAATATTCTCGATGGAGACCAACTCATTGATGTTCGCCTCACCGATGGAAATAGTCACTTGGTTATAGCCAATCGTAATGGTCGCGCTATCACCTTCCACGAAAGCACAGTGCGTGAAATGGGACGTGTTGCAACCGGAGTGCGAGGCATGCGACTTGACGAAGATGGACAAGATGCTGCTGTGGGTATGATTGTCGTTAATAACTTCCAAGAAGAAACCGTAATGGTAATTTCGGAGCAAGGATATGGTAAACGTTCTATTGCCGATGACTATCGTATAACCAACCGCGGTGGTAAGGGTGTGGCAACTATGAAGATTACCGATAAGACCGGTAAGGTTGTTGCTATCAAGAATGTGTCGGACGAGAACGACTTGGTTATCATCAACAAGTCGGGTATCACATTGCGCATGAAAGTGGCCGATGTACGTGTTATGGGTCGTGCTACACAAGGCGTACGCATCATCAACCTCGAGAAACGTAACGATGAGATAGCATCGGTATGTAAAGTATTGTCGGCAACCGACGAAAATACTAATACTCAGGTTGAAGTAGATGCCGAGGCTCAGGCTCAAGCTCCCGATAATGTATCTAATGAAACCAACGTGACAGAATAATAATTTTATAACATAAATTACCTCTAATTTAAAGCATTATGAGAAAGACATTATTGACTGCTTCATTGTTGCTCCTTTCAGCAACTCTGTCGTTTGGACAAAAAGCCCTTGTTGATCAAGCATGGACATTGGCAAAGAAAACCGAGAAACCCGATTTCAAAACTGCTCGTACTACAATTCAACAAGCACTTGCAGGTGAGTCGGCCGAAGATGTAAAAGCATGGTATGTAGCCGGTAACATCGAGCAACGCGTGTTTGAAAAAGAGAATAGCCAAGCTCAATTTGGTATGGCTGCTCAAGAAAACGAGATGTATCAAGCTCTTGAGAATGGTTACAAATACTATCGCAAAGCTGTAGCTTTGGATACTCTTCCCAATGCCAAAGGCAAAGTAAAACCCAAGTACATCAAGAATATACAAAAAGACTTGTTGTCAAACTCTGACGGTTATATTCAAGGTGGTGTTTACTTCTTCAACAACCAACAATACCTCAAAGCATACGAGATGTGGAATATCTTTATCGAAATTCGCGAGCTTCCTTTCATGGCCAATGTTGCCAAAGATATGCCCGCCGACTCTATCTACTCGATGCTTGAGTACAATGCTGCCTTGGCTGCTCTCAACTCGGGCGACAAAGACCTCACTATGAAGGCTTTGTTGCGTGCCAAGGGTAATGGCTATGAGCAAAACAATGTTTATAAATTTATTGCCGGCCAATATGAAGAGGCTCGTGACACTACCAACCTCGTTGCCATCTTGAACGAAGGTAATGAACTCTTTGGTAATCTTGATGTTGAGGCTACTCGCCCCGATGGTACTACTTTCATGCAAAAGGAGAACTACTACAGCTTGCGTCTTATCAACATCTACATTGCTGCTAATGATTATGACAAAGCTATCGCTACATTGAACGCTGTAGTTGCTAACGACCCCGAAAATCCCGAATTGTGGAACGTAAAAGGTCAGCTCCTTGAGGCTCAAAAAGATGTTGCCGGTGCTATAGCTTGCTTTGAGAAAGCTCTCGAACTCAACCCCACATTTGCCCTTGCATTGGGTAACATGGGTCGTATGTACTTCAACCAAGCTGTTGAGAAAAACAATGAGTTGAGCGAGAAGATTACCAATACTGCCGACTTTAACGCTGCTAAAGAGGCCGAGGTACTTCCTCTCTATCGTCAAGCACTTCCTTACTATGAGAAAGCACACCAACTCGACGCCAACGAGCGTGAGTACATGGTAGCTCTCCGCAGTATCTACTACAACCTCAATGATGGTAAAAACCTCAAACTCATTGAGATGGAAATGGGCTTCTAATAGAAGTTTGTAAATACATATATACAACAAAGGCAGTATCCAGTTTTTCTGATACTGCCTTTGTTGCGTTATTACAATTGATTATTCCTCCTTATTGAGTATAACCAAGGCTCCGATAACTCCGGGTATCCAACCACACAAAGTAAGTATTGTAACAATGGCTATAGATCCACAGCCTTTATCTATTACAGCAAGAGGGGGAAAGATTATACATAATAGAACTCTGAAACAAGACATAATACGACGATATTAAAGTATCAACAATCGGTTTATTTATCGGATATCGACATACTTGTGTATCCACAGCAAAAGTAGCAAAAAAATCCGGTCACATGCCCTTGTATGTGACCGGATTTTAAGTTTATCTATGATTTTTCTTTTATCGCACTACAACTTTGCGGGTACGTTGTTCGCCTTGAGTGCTGATAGCCGTTACTACATAGATACCATTGGCTACATGGCTTACATCAAGTGTTGTACCTTGTGTTGTTACAACAAGTTGACCTTGCATGTTGTACAATGATATATTGTGTGCATCAGCAACAAACACGGTTGCACCATTGAATACGACTCCACTCTCTACAGCCTCGATAGTAGGAGTACTATGGCGCTCGTTTTCGAAGTAAAGGAGAGGAACACCGTCACCCACCCAAGGAGCATCAAGTGTATTACCATATACAAAGCCAAGGTTCTCGAAAAATGCTCGGTTGCCTTCCATTTCTTCATTGCCTACACATCCGTTTATTGTACCATCTATGTTGGTGTGGACAATATCCTTGAAATCGTGCATAGGAGAATCTTCTTCAAGCTCGCCGATAGCACAACTTGTTGAGTAGCAATGCTCAATAGTAGCACTAAAATTAGATCCATCTAAGACAGCAACAATACCACCTGCTTTTTGAGGGAAGAGAAGGTCAAAATCAGTGTGTGCATTGCGAATTTCGCTACAAGAAACATGTGAAGCAATACCACCAAAGTTCTTGGCATAATCCATTCTTCCCGATGCAACAGCTGCATTTATTTTGCTACTGTTTATAAAGCCCACAATACCACCAAAATTATTTATCTCATATAGCTCTTCGGCACGCAACATAGACACAGCATTGATTTCGGTATATTCACCCTGACCCAATATACCACCTACAGAATTGCGGTTATCGCCGTTGCCATAAATTTTGGCATCATATACGTGTACATTCTCTATGATCGATTGCACTGAACTATTGGCAATGATACCCATGTCGATATTGTTATCGCCTATATTTAATATTGGTGATTGAAGCTGTAGGTTCTTTACAGTTCCATGATGCAATATGTCAAACATACCGCCATTATTAAGCTCTATATTTGATATGAAGTAATTATTACCATCAAATGTACCCATAAACTCAACAGGAGCAATGTATGGGCGAGGATATTCGCTCATATCAATATCATTACCAAGCACAAAGTTGGCATCGACGTAGTTGTGCATTTGAGCCAACTCACCGGGAGTTGTTATTACGTAAGGATTGTCTTGCGAGCCATTACCACCACTTGTAAACTTATCGAAGGGGAGTGAGTAGTATAAGATTTCAAAGGCATCTTTATCGCCATTGTAGAACGACAACACCATTTTGGGAAAGGCTGTATTGAAATCAAACACATCACCACTCGAGAACTCTATCTCATCACCCTCTTCGGGCCTGATGGTGCGTAGCACTGTGCCATCTTCATCGGCCAGATAGAGAGCCTTGTCGAGTATCTCACTGCCATCGGTACGTTTGGTCATAGCCATGTAGAAGTATTCGCGACGACTATCGGTATTGAACATATAGGGGTCGAGCACATATGTAGCTATGTAGGGTGTGAAACCCTCTGAATTCTTGCCCAAATTGAATGTTGCATAATGATCGACACTACAATCGCGATTATACCAACCGATACGAGCTATTGCATCGCCATTCTCATCTACAGTGGCTTGACTAAGACCAATTACATATTGATAGTCATCGCCTACAGGGTAGCGGTCGAGAGTTGTAGAAATCTGGAAGCCATCAACTTGAGCCGGGAAAGTTGCTGCAACATTGCACGAAGGTAAGTCTATCATCTCGAAGTATTGTTTTCCTTCTTGGTCGGTTTTCAAGAATACCATTTGTTCTTCATGCCCCTTCAAGTCGCTCACGCCTTGCCACATGGTTGTGTATTCGGTAATATTCTTTATAAAGTTGCCATCTTCGTCATATACGCGGAAGTGGTAAATAAAGTCGTCACTCTTGGCAAAATACTCGTAGTGAGTCACGATGTAGTTGCGGCGGTTGTCGTTGGTAAAGTCGCCTTGACGCATATCCTTGTAGGACATAAGACCGAGCGAAGCAAATCCGTATGTAGCATCGGTAGTAACAGGATCGATGGGTACACCTAGCGAATCGACTATGTTGTATGACTTATCGTATGTCTTGATGATGAGATTGTTGTTGGGTGCTTGAGTGGGTACGAAAGTTTCCATATCCATTCCGTCCATACAGGGAACCTCAAAGTGCGATATGCTGTAGTATGGCTCTCCATTGATAGAGTAGTAGTTGAGCATCGGGCCTTCGTTATAGTAGAGCAAGTCTTGATCGACCGAGAATGTGTGCTCTACAACCGGGGGATTGTTTTCATCGGCCGCTCGCAATACCGATACATTGAGGTTACCTTCCGATTCGTTCATCAGCAACACACGAATGTAGTCGTCTGATGCTTTGAAATCTATCATCGACTGAGCATCATATTCTACCAATTTTTCACCTTCCAATGTATAAATACCTATCTTACATATTTGTTTGCCATTATCTACAGCGTGCATAAAGATAGGAATTTCTATTGTAGTAGAATTGGTATCAAAAAAACTGGTACTTACAAAATCAATTGGGTCAATGTCATTTACATTCATACCTTCGGGTACATCGATATGAATTGAACCCACTTGAGTGAAGTTGTTGTCATAAATGGTAATGTCTGTTGCACCAAAGTACCACCCGCGCTCTTCAAATGTTTGTGTATAGTACCATGTGCAGCCATCTTCATGATATAGAATACCCCATGTATAGGCGTTGGCAGTAGCATCGCTGGGCGTGTCTTGGGCCGATTGCCACATACGTGACTTAGCATTGTGGCGAGTCATGCTCTTTTCTATCATCGATTTAGTATTGCCTTTCATCTTTAGTAGGGTAGGTGCCAATGCATTACTCCATGCGGGCAAACACAAGGCTGCTAAGACAACACTCATCAATGAACGTGTAAATATGTTCATAATTGTATGATTTAACGGAGCTCGATTTATAACGATAAGATTATGGTATAGTAGAACTCCACGACTATAACCAGTCTCTATTGAAAAAAAAAAGTAAAAGTTGAAACACAAATTCTGTAATGAAGAACTTGTATCCCAACTTTTATATGTTATATGTATGCTATATACTTACTTATAGGAGATATTGCGACGAGATAGACTTGTTGCTATTTACACGACGAATAGTATCTGCAAATAAGTCGGCTATCGACAAAATGTGTACCTTGGTACAATCCTTGGTGTAGGGGATACTATCGGTAAATATCATCTCGGTAAGTTGAGAGTCTTGTACACGTTGCGAAGCGGGGTCACTCATTACAGCGTGGCTTGCAATGGCACGTACCGACTTAGCACCCCAACTCATCATCAAGTTGGCGGCCTTGGTAATGGTACCGGCTGTATCTACCATGTCGTCGATGAGGATTACGTCTTTACCCTCAACATCACCAATTACTGTCATCTCGGCTACCTCATTGGGTTTGTTGCGTTTCTTATCGCACAATACGAGCGGACAGTTGAGATATTTGGCGTATGTGCTGGCACGTTTCGAGCCACCTACGTCGGGAGTTGCTATGGCCATGTTCTCGAGTTTCAATGACTCGATATAGGGAATAAACACCGATGATGCATACAAGTGATCAACAGGAACATCAAAGAAACCTTGAATTTGGTCGGCGTGAAGGTCCATTGTGATGAGACGGTCTATACCGGCTGCACTCAACAAATCGGCTATCAATTTAGCACCGATAGAGACACGGGGTTTGTCTTTGCGGTCTTGACGTGCCCAACCGAAGTAAGGTATTACGGCATTGATAGTTTTGGCCGATGCTCGTTTTGCTGCATCTACCATCAATAATAGTTCCATTAGATTGTCTGAACTGGGGAATGTAGATTGTACAAGATATACCTCTACACCACGAATTGACTCCTCAAATGATACTGCAAACTCGCCATCGGCAAAGTGTTGAATTTTCATTTGACCCAATTCACAACCAAGACTGTTACAAATCTTCTCTGCAAGATAGCGAGAATTTGTTCCTGAGAAAACCTTGAAGGGTGTTGTTTGTTCCATAGATATTATAAAGAAAAATTGTGTTTGAATATTTTCTGCAAAGTTAAAACTATGTTTGCTTTAATCACACAATTTCAATCACTTTTTTTGTGTTGAAATTAATGTTTTTTTGGGAATTTTTATTTTCCACATTACTGCACCTTTAGCATCTACTCGTGTGACGAATGGTATAGCTCTGTGTAGGTGTTTTTTATCTTTATTTCCCGAGAGCAGTTCGGTTGCATCGTATGATGCCGAGTCAATGTTCATCATATCCAATGCCAATTGCGGTATGTTGATAGCAATCTCAGATGCTTGTGTGCCAAAGTTTACGGCTATAAGTACTATCTCGTTATGTGTGTAGCGCAAATAGGCATAGTGACGATGTGGGTCGAAATGATTGTTGTCGAAATTGACATACATAAGATCGAAGAAAGCACCTTGCGATATGGCTTTCTCTTTGTTGCACAGGGTCAATACCTGTTTATAGAGCTTGCGTAGTGACTTTTGCTCATTGGTGAGTTGTGTTGTGTTGCACTTGCCATTGTTATACCATGCTCGTACCGATGGGACACTCCAATAGTCGAAGATGGTGGTGCGACCATCACGACCACTGAATCCTTCTGCATCAAGTGCTTTTTCTCCAAGTTCTTGCCCAAAGTATATCATCATGGGTGAGCGACTTATTGTAGATGATACAATGAGTGATGGTAATACCCGAGTGGCATCGCCTGCATATTGCATCGAAGCAAATCGCTGTTCATCATGATTTTCGAGGAAATTGAGCATGTGGTCATTGATGCCATCGATTGCTTGCCAACAATATGATATCTGTGCGGCCGATACATCATGACACTCTACAGCACGCAATTTGTCGTATAGACCTACTTTATCATATAAGTAGTCAAATTGTCCAAACTCAATGTATGGACGGTATAGTGACGGATCGTATATCTCAGCTATAAATATAATATGTGGATAGGTTCTCTTAACTTGCGAGATAGCCCAATGCCAAAATTCAACAGGTACCATATGTACCATATCGCAACGAAATCCATCTATTCCCTTGCTACACCAATACATCATGATGTGGAGCATTTTGTGCCATGTGTCGGGTATGGGGTCAAAGTGATGTCGGCCTTCATCGAGGTAATCTACGCCATAGTTCAGTTTGATTGTTTCATACCAATCGTTATTTTCGGGATATGCATCAAAGCGGTCGTTTCCTGTTGCTCGCGAGGGAAATTCGTTGTACTCATTGTCGGTATTTTGTCCGATGAAAAATCGAGGCGAAAATCTTTGTCTTGGTATGTAATAGAAGTTGTTTTGCGCATCAAATTGCTTCTCCTTATTATCGTGAGCACCCAGTTGCTCTACACCCTCGGGCATGTTGTCTGACAGATATTCACGTGCCACATGATTGGGGATAAAGTCCATTATGACTTTCATTCCAGCCTCGTGTGTGCGATTTACAAGCGACTCATACTCCTGCATGCGATTATTTACATCTTCGGCCAAGTCGGGAGCAACATCGTAGTAGTCGCTGATGGCATAGGGTGAGCCTGCCTTGCCTTTTACAATGTAGGGGTTGTTGGGGCGTATGCCATAGGCACTATAGTCGGTCTGAGTAGCATGCTCTATAATACCGGTGTACCATATATGAGTAATACCCAATGACTTTATTTCGCCGAGTACCTTGGGCGTAAAATGATTGAATTTGCCTACACCATTCTGCTCTTTTGTTCCAAATGGAATACAATCGGTGCAAGTATTTGAAAATAGGCGGGGAAGAACTTGATAGATTACAATTTTGTTGTTCATAATATAATCGTGAAATCACTTATTAAAGAGTAGTAGTTTCTTCTCTTCGGGCAGATTGTCTAAAATTTCTATTGCTTTTTGGTACCCCATTTGCTCAATGTTTTGCTGTTCGCTCAAATCGAAAACATTGAAATCGCTGATATCTTCATTCTCTATGAGTATATCGCACAATGCTATATCGGGAAAGACATTGCCACAAGACAAGAAATTATAGGCGCGATTGGTTATTGATAGCAGATTTTGTTCATATGTCTCGTGTTGCATAGGCGACACATTGACACCTATCAATACATCACAAAATTCGCGTATATGCGTGGCCGGCAGATTGCGCATTACGCCGCCATCGACATAGTGAATACCATCTATCTCTACCGGCGGAAATACAATGGGTATGGCACACGACGCTGCAACACATTGCGCAAGATTGCCTGTATCGAATGCTACACTTTTGCCATGATCGAAGTCGGTTGCAGTGATGTAGGTGGGTATCCTAAGGTTTTCGATACGTTGGGTGTGAAGTCGCTGTTCAAGAAAGTGTATAAACTTATCGAACTTGAGCAGACTGTTGCGTGGAATAGTTACATCTACCAACTCTTTCACTTCAAGTTCACTGAATAGCTTGATGATGTGTTGTGGAGTGTATCCATCGGCATAAAGTGCCGCTATAATCGAGCCGGCACTTGTTCCGGCTATAATGTCGGGTTTTATACCTCGCTCTTCCAAGGCGCGTAGTACTCCCACATGAGCAAATCCACGAGCGCCACCGCCACCCAGTGCCAAACCTATATGGTAAGGACGGGTATTTTCCTTTTTATTCTTACCAAACCAAAACATATTGTTATAAGATTACCTTGCGAAGATAATTATTTTTTGTGCTTCCTGCAACTTTTGTGAGGTGTCGATTTATATATTTGTAAACATTAATACTTGCTTTTTTCGGTAAGTATAGCTAAATTTGAATGTTAATTTTTTCACGATAATTTATAATATAAAAAAGTATGGCAAATTCTGTTATTAAATATCATTCGGCCCATATTATCAACATTGACATTGATGCTTTTGATGTCCCTGTTTTGTCGCATACATATATCGATGGTTTTGGACAAATAGAATTTGATGGCTGTTTGACTCGTTTGAGCGAAAATGTGTTTGCGAATAATGAAGATATTACTTTCATAGAATTGCCTAATTCTCTTTTAGAAATAGGTGCTCGTGCTTTTTGGGCATGTAAAAACATAGAAGAGGTTGTTGTGGGTAACAATCTACAGCGTGTAGGTGAATTTGCCTTTGCACAATGTCATAGTCTTGCTCACATTTTACTTCCCGATAGCGTAACATCTATAGGTATGTATGCCTTCAATTCATGCTGGTCGCTCACTTCTTTTGCTATTCCACAAGGTGTGACTAAAATAGAAGAATGGACTTTCAATGGAGCCGGACTCACACAACTCACAATACCCTCAAATGTAAAAGAGATAGGTTACAGAGCCTTTGCAAGAACTCTGATACAATCGATTGTCATACCTGCCTCGGTGAAAAAAATAGGCGAACATGCGTTTTGGTGTTGTAGTGAACTTGAGAACTTGAAAATATGTGATGGGGTTGAGGTGATAGGAAAGAGAGCTTTTGCCGAGTGTAAGTGCTTGAAAAATATCGACTTTGGAGGTAGTGTGGTGCTAATTGACGAACAGGCCTTTGAAGAAGATATTAAGCTGCAACGTGTTGTAATACCCACCTCGGTGAGAGAGATAAAATGGCGCGCATTTAGTCGTTGCTCGTCATTGCTCGATGTTACAATGTCGAGTACAACTCAAATCGATGAGCAGGCGTTCTCTAATATAGAGATAAAGCGCTACTAAATTTAGTGCTTTGTAAATTAATATCTTATAATGTGATGCGATAAAAAAACAAAATTATATTTTGCTATAGACACGCGATTGATTAACTTTGCATTGTATCATAGAAGCAAACTATAATAGAAGATGACAACACAAGACGATATAGCACAAGCCTGCGAAGTGTTGCAACGAGGTGGCGTAATCTTATATCCAACCGATACAATTTGGGGTATAGGTTGCGATGCCACCAATGAAGATGCAGTGCGACGCGTATATGAAATAAAACGTCGTGCCGATAGCAAGGCTCTCATAGTACTTACCGACTCGATGACCAAAGTTGATTTTTATGTACAAGAGGTTCCCGATATAGCATATGATCTTGTAGATTTGTCAGAAAAACCTTTGACTATAGTATATAGTCAAGCACGCAATCTGGCACCCAATCTATTGGCCGAAGATGGTAGTGTTGCTATTCGTGTTACACGCGAGTCTTTCTCTCAGGCATTGTGCCGCAAGTTTCGCAAGGCTATTGTATCAACCTCGGCCAATGTAAGTGGCACACCTGCCCCGGCTTGTTTTGCACAGATAGATGACGATATAAAAGCTGCAGTTGATTATATTGTAGAGGCTCGTCGTGATGATACAACCGAGTCGCAACCGTCGAGTATTATAAAACTGGGCGTAGGAGGTTTGGTGAAAATAATACGCGAATGATAGGAGTTAGAAGACAAACAGCCAAGTATGTATTGTGTGACTATGTGATGTCTAACATCGCATGGCTACTCTTCAATATTGTACGCTTCTATATGCCGGTTGTAGCCTCGGGATATGTTGAGTTAGACTCTTTTCTGCTCTCACCCAATGTCTTGTTGGGGCAACTATTCATGCCTCTTATTATGATGGCTGTATATTACCTATCGGGGTATTATAATGTAGTCTTTTTCAAGTCCCGCCTTCAAGAACTTTTTGTCACTTTAGGTTCGGTAGGTGTCAATACACTCATACTATTCTTTACGGCTCTCATTAATGATATTTTGCCATTTAGAGCCGATAATTATGAGTTGATATTGATTCTTTTTTCTCTCCAATTCTTGAGCATATATCCCTTGCGCCTACTCATTACGGCCGATGCAACCCACAAGATACACCATAGAATATGGTACTTCAATACGCTTGTGGTAGGTTGTGGCAAGCAAGCTGCAAAGCTCACCAAAGAACTCAATGAGCGCACCTATTCGTTAGGGTATAATATTGTAGGATATATTGATATAGAAGAGGGTAGCTATGTCAAGGACTTACCCTACAAGGTATATAAAAAACAAGATTTAGCCGATACATGTAAGAGACTCAATGTGAAGTATATAATGGTAGCAGTAGATGATAATACACAAATTCATCTCAACTCCGTTATCAATATTCTGTATCCGCTTGGATTGCCTATAAAAATGCAGAGTACCTTATTCCACAATCTGATAGGTCGTGTGCGTTTGTCCAACATTTATGGCCAGCCAATGGTCGATGTCAGTAGTTGTGCAATCTCGGAGGGTGGACGCAATATGAAGCGACTGGTCGATATAATTGTTTCTTTCATAGTGCTTATACTTATTTCTCCCCTCATAGCCATCTTTGCAGTTCTCATCAAGATGGATTCTAAAGGGCCGGTATTCTTCAGTCAAGAACGCATCGGTTATCGTCGCAAACCCTTCAATATATACAAGTTGCGCACCATGTACACCAATGCCGAGAGTGATGGAGTACCACGATTGTCGAGTGCCGATGACACACGCATTACACCATTAGGCCGTTTTATGCGTAAGTATCGCATAGACGAATTGCCTCAATTCTGGAATATACTCAAGGGCGATATGTCGCTTGTTGGACCTCGCCCTGAGCGAGAATTTTATATCAAAAAAATTATGGAACAAGCACCATATTACGCCTTGATGTATCAAATACGTCCCGGACTCACATCGTGGGGAATGGTAAAATATGGTTATGCCCAGAATGTAGAAGAAATGATACAGCGACTACAATACGATATGATATACCTCGAGAACATGTCGATGTTGGTCGATTTGAAAATTATGATTTATACTATCCGTACTGTTATTCTGGGTCGCGGATTATAATTGACTGATACTATGGAACAGATAAAAGAAAAAAGATACAAAGAGTGGTTTATGCGCTTCCTTGTATGGCGCGAGTCGCATATCAGTACTCGTACGTTCACTCTTATCATGAGCTTTGCAGTAGGACTTCTTACCGGACTGGCTGCAGTCTTGTTGAAATGGCTCATTCATGGCATACAACACCTGCTCACATCACACATGATGAATGAGGGTTTGAACGGATTGTATTTTGTCTATCCTATAGTGGGCGTATTTCTTGTTGGTCTGTTTGTACGATACATTGTCAAAGATGATATTTCACATGGTGTCACACGCATTTTGCACGCTTTCTCGCAACGCAAGAGCCGAGTGAAGACACATAATATGTACACTTCGATATTGGCAAGTTCTGTTACAATAGGATTTGGTGGATCGGTAGGAGCCGAGGCACCTATCGTTTACACAGGAGCTGCCATTGGGTCTAATGTAGGCCGTCTGTTCCGCATGCCACCCAATGTATTGATGTTGATGATGGGTTGTGGAGCTGCATCGGCAATTGCCGGTATCTTCAAAGCCCCTATTGCCGGTATCCTTTTTACCATTGAGGTGCTTATGGTCGATTTGACAGCTACCTCCGTATTGCCTCTGCTCATATCTTCTATTACGGCTGTCACTGTATCATACCTATACCATGGCACCGCTGCGGAGTTTATGTTTGAGCAGACCGAGATCTTTGGTATAGAGCGTATCCCGTATGTCATCTTGTTGGGTATTTTCTGCGGATTTGTTTCGTTATACTTCACAAGGGTGATGTATTGGATTGAAGGCCGTTTTAGTAAACTTGGTACGCCATGGCGCAAATTTGGTTTTGGATCTATTCTTCTGGGTTTGTGTATTTTTCTACTGCCTCCTCTCTATGGAGAGGGTTACGACTCTATCTTGAAACTATTGGCCGGAAATACCGATGGTCTTATGCGTGGTTCGTTCCTGTATGCGTGGAGCGATGAGATGTGGGCTATGTTGGTGTTTACTGCATTGATTGTACTTACCAAGGTGTTTGCCACTGCTGCTACGAATGGAGCCGGTGGAGTAGGTGGTACGTTCGCACCCAGTCTGTATGTTGGTTGCTTTGCCGGATTTCTTTTTGCATATGCTTCCAATTTATTCGATTTTACCCCCGACCTCTCCAACAAAAACTTTGCTCTGATGGGTATGGCAGGAGTGATGTCGGGTGTAATGCATGCACCTCTCATGGGTATCTTCCTTACGGTTGAGCTTACCGGTAGTTATGCACTGTTTTTGCCTCTGATGATAACCTCTACTGTTGCTTATGCCACAATACGCGTGTTTGAAAAACATAGTATCTACACCATGCGTTTGGCTAAGAAGGGTGAGTTGCTTACACATGGAAAGGACAAGACTGTGCTCACGTTGTTGAAGATGGATAGCGTTATAGAGAAAGACTTCTTGGTTGTACACCCCGAAATGTCGTTGGGTGATATGGTTAAGGTTATCTCTAAATCGCATCGTAACATATTCCCTGTAACCGATGCCAATAACCGACTGTTGGGTATGGTGTTGCTTGATGATATTCGTAATATTATGTTCCGCCCTGCTTTGTACGACCGCATGTTTGTCAGCCGTTTTATGTCTATGCCGCCGGCTCGCATCGTATTGGGAATGAACATGGAAACAGTCATGAAAACATTTGATGATACCAATGCTTGGAATCTACCCGTAGTTGATGAAAACGGCATGTATGTAGGTTTTGTATCGAAATCGAAGATTTTCAACTCTTATCGTCGTGTACTTGTACACTACTCGCAAGACTAATGTTATAACAAAAATGAAAAAGGAAGACTTAAGAATAATATATATGGGTACTCCCGACTTTGCTGTGGAGACCCTTCGTCTGCTCGTAGAACGTGGATATAATGTTGTGGCAGTTGTTACAATGCCCGACAAACCTGCCGGAAGAGGTCATAAAATACAATTCTCACCGGTGAAGCAATATGCAATCTCGGCAGGATTGCCCATCTTGCAGCCTGAGCGACTTAAAGATGAAAATTTTATCGCCGAACTGAAGAGTTACAATGCCGATTTGCAGATTGTGGTTGCATTCAGAATGTTGCCCGAAGTAGTGTGGAATATGCCTCCTATGGGTACATTCAATCTTCATGCCTCTCTCTTGCCTCAATATCGTGGCGCAGCACCTATCAATTGGGCTGTCATGAATGGCGATAAAGAAACCGGTATTACTACCTTCTTCTTGCAACATGAGATAGATACGGGTAAGGTAATACAACAACGTAGCATACCTATTGCCGAAACCGATAATGTGGGAGATATACACGACCGACTCATGATGTTGGGTGCAGAGATGGTGTGCGAAACTGTAGATAATATTATAGCCGGTAGAGTAGAGGCCATTCCTCAAGAAGATATGATGACTGATGAGCCATTGCGCCCGGCTCCCAAAATTTTTAAAGAGACTTGTCATCTCGATTTCTCGCGCTATGTGGTTGATTTGTATAATCAAGTACGAGGCCTTTCTCCATATCCGGCTGCATGGTGCGAATTTGTATCGCCCGACAACGAACGCCATGGCGTAAAGATTTTTGAGGCATCGTACCGATTGTGTCAGCACGACAAGAACCCCGGCTCTATAAATACCGATGGCAAGAAAATTATAGAAGTAGCGTGCGAAGGGGGGTATTTGCAACTCGTTTCACTACAACTCGCAGGAAAAAAACGACTTTTGACCGAAGAGTTGTTACGTGGCTTTAGAATGACTGACCAATTTGTAGCAGAATAGGTTATATGAATTGGCTGTGGACTATAATAGGATTGCTCGCTTTGGGATTGGGCTTTTTAGGTATGTTTCTGCCTGTTTTGCCTACGACTCCTTTTTGGCTATTGGCAGCATTCTCGCTCATGCGTGGATCGAAGCGACTCTACAATTGGGCTATGTCGATACGCTCTTTCAACGAGGTTGTTACTAACTTTCAGATATACCGAGCTATTCCCAAACGCATCAAGATTGTATCTATCACTACCTTGTGGATTACTATAATTATATCTTGCTGTATAGTGGCGAAGTTGTGGCTTGTGGTATTACTGCTTTTTATAGCCATTTGTGTCACATTTCACATTCTGTCTTTTCGTACACTCACCGAGGAGGAGCGCATTGCTCTACGTAAGAGAAAGGAGACAGAAGACAATGATAGTGCTAAAATAGCTTGATATTCTTTCATCATAAATATTTTATCCATGCCATATGGCGGCGGTGTGACAAGTACTCCATGTCGTCGCCATGAGTGTAAGCCTCACGTTCAAATGAAATATTGCGATAGGCTGTCCAAATATTGCGGTACATAATGATTTTTATGCCCCACTCAATGAGATAGAGTAGATAGAACGGAATGTATAACAACTCTCTCAATTGAGCTGTATGAATTAGTTCGTGATTGATTACGCGATCACTTATCCAGCTATCATCTCTTGTAAATAGGTGGCCAAATAGGTTTATACAAATACCTTGGGGACACAATGATGTAACGTGCAATCTCTTGCGTCCTGCTTCTATTCGTTGTTTTACCCTATTATTATCCAAAGGCTGTATTGTTATGTACTATGGTGTGGTTTAATATGCGTTCTTCTCGCCTCTTATCGCATTGATGATAGTGAGGTATATAATTTTCAAGTCAAGGAAGAAGTCCCAATTCTCGATGTACCAAACATCATACTGTACTCGTTTCTCCATCTGCCACAACTCTTTGGTCTCACCTCTATAGCCATTAACTTGAGCCCAACCTGTGATGCCGGGTTTTACAAGGTGGCGTAGCATATATGTGTCAATGAGTTTTGAGTAATCTTCTGTGTGTTTTATCATGTGAGGACGAGGACCCACTACCGACATGTCGCCTTTAAAAACATTCCAAAATTGGGGTAGTTCATCTATATTGGTCTTACGCAAAAATTCACCAACCTTAGTTTTTCGGGGGTCGTTCTTAGTGGCCTGCAACTCATCGCTCTTGTCATTGACACGCATAGTCCTGAACTTATAGCAATAGAACTCTTTACCTCTGAGTCCGGTACGTTTCTGTTTGAAGAAGATAGGCCCGGGCGAAGATATCTTTACAGCAATTGCTACAGGTATGAGTATGAGGGGAAAGAATATAAGGAATGTACCTGAGAAGATTATATCAAATCCCCTTTTTATAATGGTGTTGATAGGATTTTCGAGAGGCTCGGTGCGGATACTAAGTATAGGTACATCGCCAATGCTATCGAAGTGCAATCTACGATGCAAGTAAGGTGTCATACTTGGAATGATGTAGAAGTGTATTGCATTACCTTCGGCAAATCGAGTAAGTGTTATTACCTTTTCCTCTTCGGTAGTGGGTAGGGCGCAATATATTTCGTCTATACCATGTTTCATCGCAAATGCTTCAACATCTGCTACGGTGCCTTTGTATAGCTTATTGTCTTTCCCTATCTTGCTATTATCATCAAAAACTCCCATTATCTTATAGCCATATCCGGCATCTGATAGCAAGGCTTTTTCTAGAATTTTTCCAGTACGACCATAGCCCACAATGATAACTTTACGGAAGTTGTAACCTTTGCGCCGATATATTTTCAATATTTTACGTGCCGATACCCACCATATAGGTATAATGACTACCATCAATAGGTACAATGCCACAATCTGTTTGGTCCATACCTTGTCGATATTGTTGGTAAAGAAAAGTAATGATACCAATATAACAGCATGAAACAATGTCGATTCTAAGGCTGTTATTACAATATGATTGGCATATATAATACGTTGGTTGTGTATTTGTGAGAAAAATAGCAATACCGGTATATATGCAACATTTATCAGCGACCATATAAGATGATTGTATAGGTCGGGATAAAAATTAAATATTGCGCATACGATAAGGTAAGCTATATTGATACAAATATAGTCGCCCAGAACGATAAGACTGCGTAAGTATTTCCCATATTTCCCTTTCGAGGCCATGGCTTGTCATGTTGTTATAAGTACATTTATGCTATGTACCTATTGGTGTGTTACGAACTAAAACAGATTATTGTAAACAGTATGCAAGATGCCTATAGCATCTATTGCATACTGTTACCGATGATTTATTAATGATTAATGAAGCTTCTCGTCAATCATGTTTATCTTTTGTACAATGAGCTCCATTTCATCATGTAGTTTCTTTATCTTACGATCGAGCTCTTGTACCAAACTCTCGGCACGAGACGACGAGAGTGACAAGAAACCTTTATTGTTTTCGTATGTCTGTATCTCGTTCTTCTTCATTTCGTAGCTGCGAGCCAATTTCTCTCTTTCGCGGTATAGTTTATCGGTACCGCCTTCTTCCAATTCTTGCAATGAGTTGCTGAAGTTGGCCATGCGACTGCGATTGCGATTTTTGTTAAATCGGCTATACAGGAGGTCGAGAGCCTTTTGGTACTCTTTATATAACTTGTCTTTATCGCGGAAGGGTACGTGGCCAATAGAGTTCCATTGTGCTATGGCCTCTTTCATCTTGGCACGTGCTGTTTCGTCATCAATGCTTTCATCTATTGCCTTCAAGGTATTTATCACTTCAAGTTTGGCTTGAAGGTTGGCATTCTCAATTTCTCGGTTTGATGAGAGAGCCTTTTTCTTTTGCTCAAAGAAGTAGTCGCACGCTTCGTTGAAACGCTTCCATACACTATCTGAGTGTTTTTTGGCAACAGGACCTATCTGTTTCCACTCTTTTTGTAGAGCGACAAGAATGTCGGTAGTGGCTTTCCAGTCGGTGCTATCTTTCAAGGCCTCGGCCTTCTCGCACAATGCACGTTTCTTCTCAAGATTTATGTTCATGCTCTCTTTGGCATTCTTGAAGTACTCGGCCTTTGTTGCAAAAAATGTGTCGCAACTTTGTCTGAAGCGTTCAAAGAGTATGGTGTTGTTTTTACGAGAAGCAAAGCCTATAGCTTTCCAGCGCTCTTGCATACCCAATATAGCTTGGGTCTTTTCTTCCCATGCATTGTAGTTATTCACTTCGGGTAGGGTAGCTATTATTTGCTCTATCTCTTCACAAAGGGCTATTTTAGCAGCTTCGTTTTGAGTTTCGGTCTCTTTGCGACTTTCAAAGAATGCCTGATGACGCTTGTTGATTACGGTAGAGGCTTCTTTAAATCTATTCCAAATCTCTTCACGTAACTCTTTGGCAACAGGACCTATCTCACGCCACTCGTTGTGCAAGCCTTGTAGTAGCTTGAAGGCTGCAACGATGTCTTCCATCTCGGCAAGTTGTTCGGCGCTCTTGCACAAAGCCTCTTTTTGCTCAAGATTTTTCTTGAAGTCGTAGTCGCGCAATTCCTTGTTTATTTTCAACAAGTCGTAGAATTGTTCTACATAGGCTTGATATGTTTTCCACAGCTCTGTTACTGCTTGAGCAGGCACATCAGTTATGGCTTTAAATTCTTGTTGTATCTGTTGTACTCGTTGGTATTGTTTTCCCACCTCATCGGGAGTTTCATTTATAGCTTTCAACTCCTCAAGAAGTGCATTTTTGCGTGCTAAGTTTTCCTCGCGTTGTTTCTCAAGAGCCTCGAGGTATTGAGCCTTGCGCTCTTTGAATGTCGATAGCAACTCCTTGAGTTCTTCTTCATATTCGTCATGCTGAGGTGTAAACTCGGCTTCCGACAATCCGCTCTCAATATGGATTTTGTATGCTGCCTCTACTTCGGCACGCTTTACTTTATAGTAATTTTGTTTGAGTGTTTCTACTTCATCTTTAACCTCTTCAATGGGAGCTTCAACAATCTGTCGTATCCGTTCTATAATATCGGCTCTACTCATTTGAGGTGTTTCTACTTGTGTTGTTTCAACAACGATAGTTTGCTCCTGTTCTTGGGTGCAAGCAGTGCCACTTTGTGCAGCGGGGTCTAAATGGGTGTTTTCCATTATTATTTCTATTTAAATTTTTAAAAATTAGCCATTTTGGCCTCACAAAGTAATAAAATTATTTCCGCAAATCATAAAAAAATGTCATTAATTTTACGATTTGCGGAATTTTTTTTATAACCTATTGTGTCTTAGCGAAAAAAATGCGTATAACTTGACACAAACTATTGCTTGTTTGTAGCGTGATAGTAGAGTGTTGTGCAGTTATTTTCATTCAGGATTTCTTGTGCTACGAGTTGTATGTCGGCCGAAGTAAGTACTTTATACTTATCAACTTCGGTGTTTATGTCTTCGGCCCTTCCTATCAACTCGTGATATGCCAGATTGGCCGCTTTGTCGGCATAGTTGAGGTTCGATACCAAGTGCTCTGCTTCAAATCTGTTTATAACTTTTTGCACCTCTCTTTCTCCAACACCTTCTCGTTGTATTTTTTCTATCTCGGATTGAATGGCTTTTTCGCCCTCTTCGATGCTCACGCCCTTGTTTAACTTGCCATTGATGATAAAAATACCACATTCTATCTCACCGCTAATAGAGGCATCTATGCTATTGAATAATTGACGGTTTTGCACAAGTTCTTTGTATAAGCGCGATGATGCCCCTGTGCCTAACACATCAGATAGGAGGTCGGCTGCATGATAGCGTTTATCTTTTCTTGGATACATGTGATACACTTTTACAAGAGCATCAAGTGGTACCTCGCGTTCTACACTTATTTGGCGGGGAGCTGTCTGCTTAGGTTCTTGAGGTAGTGAGCGTGGCGTTATATTGCGGCGTGGAATAGGTGCAAACCATTTCTCACATAGTGCAAATGTTTCTTCGGCTGTGATACTACCCGATACGCATAGTATGGCATTGTTGGGTGCATAATGTGCGTAGTAGAACTCTCTGACCTCTTCCATCGTGGCCGATTTTATATCATCAATACTTTTGCCAATGACAGGCCATCGATATGGGTGTGTCGTGTATGTTACCGGTCTTAGCAGTTGATATATATCGCCGTAGGGCTGGTTGAGATTTCTTTGCTTAAACTCTTCTATTACCACCTGACGTTGTACTTCAAGACTTTGTGGGGTAAATGCCAACCCCAGCATACGGTCTGACTCTAACCAGAACGCCGTTTCAACGTTATGTGTTGGTACAATCGTATAATAGTTTGTTATATCATTGCTTGTCCAAGCATTATTTTCACCGCCGGTGAGCTGTAGAGGCAAATCGAAGTCGGGTATGTTTATAGAGCCACCAAACATGAGGTGCTCGAAAAGATGTGCAAAGCCGGTGCGATGAGGCATGTCATCTTTTGATCCCACATCGTAGAGTATGTTTAAAGCAGTCATGCGAGTATTGCCATCGTAGTGATGCAATACCCGCAGACCGTTATCAAGAGTTCGCCTGGTTACTTCTATCATTATTTCACTATCTTCATCGATATAACTTTAACGTCTGTTTTAGGACGGTCAGCACTACCGGTCTCTACTTTTTCAATTTTTTCTACCACGTCCATGCCCTCAACGACCTCGCCAAATACTGTGTATTCGCCATCAAGGTGAGGTGCGCCACCTATTGTTGTGTAAGCATCGATCTGTTCTTGAGTGAATTTTATAGGACCCATAGCAGCAGCTTTTTGTTTCGCCTCGGCAATGAGTTGCTCTTGCAGTGCCATCAATCCGGCTTGATCTCGATTGCGTCGCATGTTCATAATCTCATCGCGACGAGCAGCTGCCAATGAGTTGAATATGTTGTGCTCGCGTTGCATGTGCATTTGGTGTTCCATCTCTTTCAATTGTCCTGCCGAAAATACTGTACCGGTAACAATATAGAATTGAGAACCGGACGATGCTTTTTCGGGGTTGGTTTGGTCGCCTTGACGAGCAGCCGCCAATGCACCTTTTTTATGGAAATATTGAGGATAAACAAATTCGGCAGGTATTTTATATCCGGGGTCACCCATGCCCAATTGTTGATCGGGAGTGGCATTGCGAGAGTCACCATCGCCACCTTGTATCATAAACTGGTTTATAACACGATGAAATAGTGTCCCATCGTAGTATCCTTCTTTCACCAATTTTATAAAGTTGTCGCGGTGAGCCGGAGTCTCATTGTACAACTTAACAGTGATATTACCCAGTGTGGTTTTCATCTCCACACACACATTCGACTGCGCGTTGGCAGTATTTTTCTTAGATTCACAACTCATACTTAAAAGGCTGAGGATTAAAATTATACAAATGTTATTTATTGTTTTCATAGCATTATGGGTTTTATTTGCTTTAGTTCATTGTATAGGCGTTGAATGGGCAGTCCCATGACATTGAAGTAACTACCTTTTAGGCCTGTTACACCAATGTAGCCAATCCACTCTTGTATGCCGTATGCACCGGCCTTATCTAATGGTTTGTAGTTTTCTACGTAATAGTCTATCTCTTCATCACTGAGGTTGTCAAATGTCACCTCCGATTCTACAGCAAATACTCGCTGGAAATTGGTTGTGGTTATTGTGACACCTGTTATGACTATATGTGTATTGCCCGACAACTCGCGCAACATTTTGCGAGCATCGTTGTCATCGGTAGGTTTGCCATATACCTTCCCATTGAGCCACACTATTGTATCGGCTGTGATGAGTAGTGTGCGAGGAGTCATCATTGACTTGTAGGCATCGGCTTTTTGGCGTGATATAAATTGCGGTATTTCACTGCCTTGTAGTGATGGAGGATATGTTTCGTCAATCTCAGGTAATGATACTACTTGATATTGAATACCCAATCCGGCTAATAACTCACGTCGGCGAGGGGAGTTGCTAGCCAATAATATGTCGTAGTGTGATAGATTTTCAAGCATGTTATAATCAATATTTACCAGTAATATGCATGATCGGTATCAAACCATTTACCTTGCGCTCTGAGTGTTTGTTCTATAACATCTCTAACACAACCCTCACCGCCAATGTAGGGTGAAATGTAACGTGCTATACGTTGTATATCGATAGAGGCATCGGTGGGGCAGCAAGGAAATCCAACCAGTTTCATAACTTCATAGTCAGGTATATCATCGCCCATATATGCTATCTCTTCGGGTTGTAATTTCATCTTCGCTACCCAGTTCTTGTACACCTCTCGTTTATCTCGCGCTTCGGTAAAGACATATTCAACTCCAAGTTGTTGATATTTGGTCTTCAGAATATTCGATTTGGCTCCTGTTAAGACAACTATCGTATATCCCAACTTGCAAGCATATTGTATGGCATAGCTGTCTTTGACATTCATCATGCGTCGTGGCTCTCCTTTTGTCTCAATGAAAAGTTTCGAGGGTGACAACACTCCATCAACATCAAATATAAATGCTTTTATTTTGGATAAATCGTAGTCGGTTTTGCTCATGAGTGGTTGTTTTGAGTATTATACTTTATAATATTTTGACTTATAAGACGATATAGCTCACTTTCGGCTGTGTCGTTAAGTAGAGATATATGCTTGTTCATCACATTATAGTCATTCCTTACAGCCGGTCCTGTTTGTCCTTTTATGGGCGACATTACTTCGGCTTTTTGTTCTGTTTCGCGAATGAGTAGTTTCATCACATCAAAGTCTAACCCTTGTTCTCGTAGCAACTTCTCTGCAATGGCATACATATGGTTGGTAAAGTTACAAGCAAAGACTGCCGCTAAGTGTAGTGCTTGTCTTTGTTGCGAGTTACACAGCATTACCCTTTCCGATATACTTTGAGCCATATTTTCGAGTAGAAGAGTATCATCTTCATTCGATGCTTCTATAAAGATAGGTACCTCATTCCAGTTGGTTTCTCTATCTTTATTTACCGTTTGCATGGGATACAGCACACCATATCTGTTGCATTTATTGGCAAATATATCGGCAGGTACACTTCCGGCAGTATGTATCCACAGCGCGTCATTGTATGGTATTTGTGTTATAAGATTGCTCAGAGCATTATCGCTTACCGAGAAGATGTATAGTTGTGCATCGGTCACTATTTGGTCGGTGTGGTTGGTGTAAGTAACACCATTGCCCAGACGCAAGGCCAACTCCTCGGCCGACTGTAGAGTGCGACTGAATACTTGTACAATACGGTATCCGCTTGCCTGTAGTGATAGGGCAAGTCTTGTAGCCATATTGCCGGCTCCTATAACGACTATTTTATCGCAACTGCTCATCTTGTGAGGTTGTTACCACTTGCCAATATGGACTTTTTCCCACATCATTTTCTCTTCGTCAAATGGCTTGCGCTCTTCATTTTTATGGCCTATTGTTACAGCACACAATATGGCCATATTATCAGGTATATCAAGTATCTCGCGCACTAAATCTTCGGTAGCCTCTTCGCCCAATGAACGGTTGCGTATCTGTATCCAACAACTGCCCAAACCCAAGTCGTGAGCTTGTAGTTGCATGAGAACAGCAGCTATCGAGCCATCTTCTACCCAGGCTTCGCTACACGTCATATCTACGGTAACGATAATTGCTAATGCAGCATTGGCAATTGGGCCAGCACCGGCATCGCGACACTCCGAGAGCTGTGCCAACGTGGCTTTATCTTCAACTACTATAAAGTGCCAAGGCATCTTGCGTTTTGACGATGGAGCCATCAACCCGGCTTCAAGTATCGTTTTTACATCATCGCCCGAGATTGGCTCATCAGTGTATTTACGTATGCTACGACGTGTGAGTAGCAATTCATGAAAGTCTTTCATATCTTTACAGTATATTGTTATATGCAAATATACAACTATTTTGCATTTCGGGCGTATTTTTTTATCGATTTATATACTCAAATCTGTTTTTTGCCGTTAGATTATTGTTGGTGTAGCATTACACCCTAATATTACATTGTATATATGGCTCAGAAATTCTACATTATATTATTTCTTTTGTTATCGGCAATATTTGCAGTATCGGCACAAGATATTGTGAAGATTAATGGTCGGGTCATCGATGCCGACAATCAACCTATTGAGTTGGCCTTAGTACGTATAGCCGGTACTACAACCGGCACTACTACCAATCTTGAGGGTAAATATGAGCTGAAAGTTTCTACTGCCGATTCGGTTGTTGTTGTCTTTTCGTGTTTGGGATATAAAACCGAAGAACACTTGCTGAAAAATCCAAAAGGCGAAATGAAGATAAACGTACAGTTGCAGAAGAAGAGTATCGACTTGGGTGAAGTGGTTGTCACAGAGTTTCAGAAGCAACAAGGTACAATGCAAAAGATCAAAGCCTCCGATATGCGCCTCATGCCTAATACGTCGGGTGGTATTGAGGGTATGTTGGCCACATTTGCAGGCGTAAATTCGAGCAACGAATTGAGTTCGCAATACTCGGTACGTGGTGGCAACTTCGATGAGAATATAGTATATATCAATGGCATAGAGATATATCGTCCGTTACTCGTTCGTTCGGGGCAGCAAGAGGGTATGAGTGTTATCAATCCCGATTTGGTATCTTCTATCTCTTTTTCATCGGGTGGCTTTTCGGCAGAGTATGGCGACAAGATGTCATCGGTGCTCGATATACAGTACAAGCGTCCCGAGGCACTCGAGGTTTCGCTATCGGGCAGTTTCCTCGGTGCTACTGCATCGGTAGGTCACAGCACAGGTAAGTTCACCCAACTGCATGGTGTGCGATATCATACAAACTCCACACTGCTCAGTTCGCTCGATGTTAAGGGTGAATACAACCCTTCCTACTTCGATTATCAAACCTACATGACCTACAAGTTTACCGATAAGTTCGAAGTTGCACTCTTGGGCAATATAGCCATCAATAACTACCAGTTTACCCCTTTCGAGCGTTCTACTTCGTTTGGTACAGCCTACGACACCAAGAGTTTTACGGTCTATTTCGATGGTATGGAGCGTGACGTCTTTGAGACCTATTTTGGCTCTTTCTCGGCCAATTATCGCCCGGCCAAGGACAACGAAATATCTTTCCAGTTCTCGGCATTCCGTTCCAATGAGTTTGTATCATACGATATATCGGGACAATATTGGCTCGACGAACTTGCCAACGACGGTGGCCCATCGTCCGAGAATACTCCCACTAAGGGCGACTTGGGTGTAGGTACATATCACGAGCATGCCCGAAATCGCCTCATGGCCACTGTCGTTTCGGCATCGTTGAAGGGAGCACACCGCGTTGCCGGCAACGACATCAGGTGGGGTGTTACCTACAATCGTGAACAGATATACGACTATCTGCGAGAGTGGGAAATGCGCGACTCTGTTGGCTATACACTGCCCTACGAAGGCGACAATATCAACATGATATACAATATCATATCCGAGAATAGACTCGCCAGCAACCGCATATCGGCCTACCTGCAAGATACCTACAAGTTGCGCACCGAGGCCGGTCTATTCAGTTTCAATGGAGGTGTACGCATATCCTATTGGGACTTCAATAACGAGTGCATTGTCAGCCCCCGAGCATCGGTTACTTTTATCCCCGAGAAGAACGACAATTTCACCTTCCGCGTGGCAGGAGGTATATATTATCAAGCGCCCTTCTACAAGGAGTTTCGCGACACCATCAGTCAAGGCAACAACAACTTTGTCGTGCACCTCAACGACCGTATCAAGTCGCAACAGTCTATCCAAATCGTTGCCGGTGGCGACTATACCTTCCGCGCCTTCGATCGTCCATTCAAGTTCTCTCTCGAGGCCTATTACAAGAAACTCAACGACCTCATTCCTTACGAAGCCAATAATGTGAAACTATGGTATAGCGGAAAGAATGAGTCGGAAGGTTATGCTGCCGGACTCGACCTTAAGCTATATGGCGAGTTTGTACCCGGCACCGACTCATGGCTCAGTTTCTCGCTCATGCGCACCGAGGAGAAAATCAACGGCGTGTGGGTGCCTCGTCCCACCGACCAGCGCTACAGCGTAGGTATCTTCTTCCAAGACTATGTGCCACGACTACCCATGCTCAAGATAAGCCTCAAAGGTATCATTTCCGATGGACTCACATTCGGTTCGCCTATGAAGGGTAGGGCCGAGGGCTACTATCGCGCACCGGCCTACAAGCGTGTCGATTTAGGACTTACCTATATCCTCATAGGAGGCGAAGAGCAGTGGTCGAAGTATGGCTTCTGGCGCAACATCAAAGGAGCCACCATCGGAGTCGATATATTCAACCTCTTCGACTTTGCCAACGTCAATTCATACACATGGGTTACCGATGTCAATAACGTGCAGTATGCCGTACCCAACTACCTCACCCGCCGACAACTCAACGTCCGCATAGCAGTCAATTTCTGATGTAAATACCATTATAAGAAAAACCGCCCGCATTCCGTTATGAAATGCGGGCGGTAATATTACTACAGCTATTTGGCTCTTATTTCAATACTACTTTCTTTACATTTTGGCCTTGTCGCACTATGTAAATACCTTTCGATGGGTGAGCCACCATGAGACCGCCTAAGTCGTAGTATTCTACTTCTTCGCTGTCAGTTATTACCTTATTCACATGCGAATAGATATTTACTGTACATGTTGCTGTCAAGTCAGTTCCATCTATTGTGCGTACTTCTATTGTAGCTACACCTTCGCGCAATACAACAACTCTGGCACATAAGTTACTTAGCAACTCTATATGGGCAACTGTTTCGTCTGATACGGTCCACAACACAGCCTTTTCTGTTACAGTTTTAGGATATATCGTTGCTGTCAGCTCTATGGTATCGCCTACTATCGCCACTATCTCATATGGCTCAAGCACAATCTCCTCTGCCAATGTCGGCTCGCAACGCAGAAGCCTCACGCTGAATATGATATATGACGCCACACGACACGCCAAGTGCCGTATAGCGAATGATATACATATCCACAAGGCATCTGCCGTTGCTACATTCTTGACATTGATTATGAAATTTTCCGGATTTCAAGTCGTCAAGAAAGAGCGTAAGTAAACGCTTTACAATAAAATGTAGGCATAACACCGCGTGGGCTATATAGAGCCACCGCAGGCGATATGACATGACAAAGTAAGCTAAAATATGTAAATAAAACAACAGAGACCGATGAAAAAATCACCGGCCTCTATTATTATTGTGTTTGTATAGTTTTTCTACTGCAATAGGTATCGCAACTCGCCATCAAAATCAAAGCACTTCCATTCTTCGTTTTCCTTCATGGCATAAGCGAGTGCCTCCAAGTCTTTATCGCCTTTATCGATAAGTTTTTGTACCAAGCGCAATGCACACTCTTTCTTAAGCGAGATACATCCTTTTTTACCTTCGTTGCTCGACACTTGGTCGAAAGTTATAATGGATATCGAGTCTTTCAGTAATGTCCACAGATTCCGCTTATAGAAACGCACCGTAAAGTCAATTTCTTCACCACTTTGAGTTTTTATAGGAGAGAGTATTTTTTTGTAAAAATCTTCTTTAAGATGGTACGTTTCATTCTGCCAAACAAAATCAATAGTATCATCACCTATCGAGGCAATAGTTGCTGTGCCATATTCACCCAAATCTATAGTAGTACCGGCAACTATTTCGTCATCAAAAAGTTGACAATAGTATTTTTCTATCCATTCGTCCTTTTCGCCCTCAATTGTGAGTGTATAGTGCTTAAGTTCCGAGTCTTCGCGTGAGATTTTCTCTATATACTCAACACCATAATCAAGCATCATTTGCGCTACTTCGTTGCCATTTGCAGCCATCTTTTCTACAGCCTCTTTCAGGGCAGGCACTCTCTTGTACACTTCCTCTTCGGGATTGACGCGAAGCACTTGTACCAGGTTACCGATGCCATAATCATTCTGAACATCGAAACAACCCGCCTTTATAGCCTCTTGCATAATCTTGGCAAACACATCCCAATCGGTAATGGTAAACGACGCCCAATTCTTACATGACATCATGAGTGCATAGGTGGGATAAAATCCCACAAACCCTTTCTCCTTGATGGCATACCACAACGATTTTGTTGCGATTTCCTTATTATCTTCAACTTCGTTATTGACAACAGGGCGTGCTTTCTGATATTTGCGCACCTCGTTACGATAGGTCGACATTACATCTAAAGCATCTAATTTGCAATACTCATAGCTCATCGACACTTCTTCGTGACTCAAATAGGGATTTTCCAGATATATAGTCCTACTCTCTATCACCTCTTTATCCGAGGTTACATACTCATAGCCATGCCACGACAAGATGGGGCAACCTTCATCGTTAAATCCCACAATTTTTGTTTCACCACAACCACACCAATTTTCCGAGACGATGGGTAGCTTGGGCTCTTGGGGTATGATTATTATCTTTGTTCTTGAAGAGTAATTGGCTACCGACATATCCATGGTATGGTGGTAGTAATTGAGTACCAAAATTCTAAATGGGGCTTTAGCTAATTCACCCGAAGGGAGATTGGTATAAAAGTCTAAATCAATCATAAGGCTATAAATCTAATGAAGTTACAAATTTAGAATATATCCTTGAATTTCAAAAAAAATAGCAATAAAAAAACAGAAATATAAAAAAAACAGTACTCAACAACTACTTTTTCAGAAAATTAATTGTAACTTTACGAAATGATATTATAAACAGATATCCATGAACGAACATACCAATAGCGCATTGCTCTTGTGGCAAGAGAATAAAGAGCTACTCATGTCGGTGGAGAGCAATGTGCCTGATACCGACTACAACGAGGCTATAGCTTTGTGCGAAACAATTCATCGCACACTTGCCAACGAGACCGATAGTGACGATTACATAGCATTTCTCTCTGTCTATGCCGACTTATGCGCCAAAAGCGAGTATAAATCGGCTAAAGAGATTGATATTCAGGAAGAAATTGTAACTTGTCGTCGCCGTCAAGTAGATGCGAATGGCAATGAATATATTTCTCGCCTGTCTCGTTCGCTGTTTTATGCAGCACAACTGCATCGCAAAGCTACCAACGTGCATCGTGCCATGGAATGCATGGAAGAACACTTGGAACTGGAGCGTGCCATTGCCGAACAAGATGCTGCTAACGGAGTGAAAAATGTAGCCGTAGCACAGTACTTCATGGCCAATACCTATGCGGCCTTTGGTCGCAACATCTTAGCCGAAGAAGCCTATTGCGATGCGATAGAATTATTTGGCAAGTTGGTAGATGACAACAACAACGATATGGCGCTGAGCATGACCTTGGTGCAAATCATCATTGAGTTTGCCGATTTTCATTTGGCATCGCGCATGATAAACAATGCCATAGATCGTTATATGCAAGCTATTGAGATGTTGCGCGGTCTTGCACTGCGCAGCGATGAAGCGTTGTCGATGCTACGTGAGCAGTATAAGTTTATGCACTCATTATATAACCAGTTGGGCAACGAGAAGATGTGTACCTATTTTGCCCAATTGATAGAAGAATTGAATTAACCACAAAAATATCTATACCATGAAACTTACATACGAATATGATGAAACTACCACCTATGAGGTAGAAGTACCCGATGAAATGTTTGAGGCTGCATGTGGCGATGACCCTGATGGCGAGGCTGCGCTCGCACTTGCCAACTATATATCGGAAGAGAATTGGGAGGCACTCGAACTGATAGCCGAATGGATGAACGAAGCTGCCGATAAAGGTAATCAGGAGGCTCTCGATTGGTTGTACGATTATTATCACCAAGACGAGGCAGAGCCTTATTCGTAGTGTTCAACCCTCTTAATATTGAAATACCATGTATAAAACCAAGTGTTGCAGATGTGGGTGTGAATTGACTGCCGATAACTTATACTGTCCGCAATGTGGAGCAGAGAATGTTGTAGCAGATATATCTATACCGTATGACAAACTGAGCGATGAAGTAACTCTAAGCCTCAATATGCTCGACAATATGGTGGGTATTGAGAGTGTGAAAAAAGAGTTGCACGACATTGTAGAGTTTGTCAAGATGGATAGTATTCGCACTCGCATGATGGGATATCCCTCTCGCTTTCCTCGTAAGTATATGTTTGTTGGTAATCCATCAACAGGACGTACCACAGTGGCCCGTTTGTTGGCCTCTATATTGCACGGATTGGGGGTATTGCCCAAAGATAAAATGATAACAGCATGGTCGCGATCACTTGTGGCAGGTGATGTGGAGAAGTGTCGAGCCAAAGTGCGTAATACATTCGATAGTGCGAGAGGCGGTGTGCTATTTATCGATGACATACATCTACTGGACAACGTCAATAACAATGCTGTTGCAGCAACAATCGACGAGCTCATGCGTCAGTTGCCCTTGTACGACGATATGTTGTGCATCGTATCGGGAACACCCTCCGAAATGAAGCATTTATGTGATGTATATCCAACACTGCGCTCGTACTTCGACCGAGAACTAATATTTGAACGATAATAAATAGATAATAATATGCATATAAAGATTGACAATACACGTCCGGCAAGTGATGATCGCTTCGGACAAAGTAAGTGGTGGGGCTCTCCCGACATACCAGTTGGAGTTGATTTCCCTCAGTATATTGATAGTGAAGGCGAGGAGTGGCCTATGCAATTTATATGTCAAATCAATTTGGCCGACCTTGCCGAGTACGATACCAAGTTGCCCAAAGAAGGTCTGTTGCTGTTTTTTGCTCACATCGACTATTTCTTGGGATACGATGATCCCGAAGTGCCAGGTGAAGGTGTGTGGGATAGCTGTGAGACGAAAGTATTGTATGTGTCGCCCAACGATTTTGACACCTTGCAGCAACGCATACTTGTAGATGAAGATGAAAATCCGCTATACATACCCTGTCGTGAACTTAATTTTGAAGTATCGCCCGAAGATGCATCTGATTGTCACAACAAGCTACTGGGATCTCCCGACTTTATGCCTTGGGAAGATTGGGACGCTCCATGTGAAGGCTGGCAGGTGCTACTGCAAGTCGATTCGCAAGAAGATGATGACTGCACATTGCGCTTTATGGACGAGGGTGTAATGTATTTCCTCATCAATCCCACCGACCTTGCCAATGCTCAGTTCAATAATGTGCGTGGTGCTATGGTCTCAATGTAATTTCAATTTATAATATATTTTCATATGGACATAAATAATAAAATATTGGCTATTGCCGAAGATAAGAATATAAGTGTAGGTGAAAAGATAGCAGCTATCGTAGATTTACATCAAACTATCCAACTGGATACCGATGAATTCTATCAAGTTGGTGTTGTTGCATACGAAGCAGTACGTAGTTTGTTGCTCAACGACAACTACGAAGATTGCCATTTGGGCGACTTGCTTATGTGCAATAGTTTGTTGGCCGAGTCATATTGGCGTACCGGCCGTTCGTGGCTTATAGCGCCTTTGGCACAACACATTTACGATATGCTATTGGGGGTTACTACCGACGATGATGAGTCGTTGAAAATGATAGTTGCCGTAATAGATCGCATTTGCTATGTATTGCAAAGTCACCCCAGACTTACCATGAAGTTGTATGCGCAGCAATATAGATTTGAGAAGATGCGCAAAGAACCCAATAAGGAGACACTCGAAGAGGCAGCCAATAACATAATCTCTTTATCGACACTTACCGGTGACGATACATGGTATGCGCCTATCAAAGATGAGTTGGAAGAGCTATTGGGTAGCGCAATGGTGCAAGAAATTGTAGATAATCCTTATACTGGCAACTTGAAAGTAGATGAGGTAGAATATACCGAAGCCTACGAGAATGCAATAGATGCAGTAGAAGAAGAAGTGGCTCGTCGCATGGGCAACCAGCCCTATGCAATGGGTATGTGTTTTGAGATTTGGAGTATAAAGAAAGAGATTTTGTTGGAGAAATATAAAATAGAGTGGCGCACTCCATCACAAATGAATCCGCGCGTGATGTTTGATTGACAATAGATTAAGAAATGCGTTATAATGCATTCTATAGGGTAATTAAGTTTTTTTAACTATAAAATAGCCTTGTATAGTTGCATATTGCAATCAATATATATAACTTTGCATAGTGTAAAACACATAATAACCTTTTCATCATAAATTAAGAAACGTCTGCTGCGTGATGTAGCGGGCGTTTTTTTTTATTGTTTATTACTATTTACAAAAAAAAATTGTACATTTGTGGTGAAATATTCAACAAAGGCTATTGGCAACAACTTGGGTAATATTTTAAGGTAATACATTTAATAATCACAATATGTTTGTTTTATGAGAAAGTTATTTTTTTTATTGACTGTGTTTGTGGTATCAATTGCGCCGTATGCACAGGCAGTTGTGTATTTGGACTTAGATGCCAATGAGGTCGATCAGAACTACACCACATCGCACGATTTTATGGAGATGTATCGTGCCAGCAACCCCAATGGTGCTGCTATTATGATATATCCCGGTGGTGCATATGCGTGGAAATCGATGGACTACGAAGGTAGATTATTTGCCGACTTTTATAATGAACTCGGTATCACCGTTTTTGTTGTAAGTTATGCTTTGCCTTATGGCAATAGCAATGTTCCTCTCAATTGTGTTGAACGCGCCATGCGAGGCATTAAGACTCATGCCGAGGAGTATAGTGTAAATCCCGATAAGATAGGTGTTATGGGTTCTTCGGCAGGTGGACACTTGGCATCTACTCATGCTACTCATTTCAGCATCGACACTCGTCCCGCCTTCCAAGTATTGCTTTACCCGGTTATTACTATGGACGCCTCGCTCACTCACGCCGAGTCGCGTGCAAATATTATTGGTACAAATCCATCGGAAGATGATATTGCCTTGTTCTCTAACGAATTGCGTGTTCGTGAAGATTCTCCTATGGCCTACATCATAGTGAGTCAAGACGACATCGTAGTGCCTGTTGAAAACAGTTTGCGCTATTATAAATCGCTCCTCGATAACAATGTTCCGGCCGAGTTGCACGTAGTACCTACTGGTGGACATGGCTGGGGGTCGGGAGAGACATTTACCTATCATGAATATTTTATCAATACATTACGCACTTGGTTGCAAGAGAAAGTATTACCTGTAATAGGTGAGTAATATATAGTTTACACATAACAATATAGCTGTATGAAAAAAGTATTATTAGGCATTTTCTCTGCCATTCTCGTCGCTATCAACTCATTTGCATACGACTTTGAAGTTGATGATATTTTCTATAATATACTCCCATCGGGCAATGAGGTAGAAGTTACGCACGATAATGACGATGCATCGAGTGACTATTCGGCATATCGTAAGAGTAGATTGACTATACCAGAGAGTGTTACATACGATGGTGTTACTTATAATGTAGTGCGCATAGGTGACAACGCATTTCGTATGTCGTACCGAGTGCGCCAATTGACACTCCCTTCTACCATAACAACTATCGGTGACAAGGCTTTCTACTTCTGCACACATATCGAGGAGTTGGATATTCCAAACGCGGTTACCTCAATTGGAGAAATGGCATTTTTCAATTGTTTCCGTCTCTCAACGTTGCGTATTCCAGCCTTGGTTTCATACCTCGGTCAAGGTGTTATTATGAAGTGTACCGGTCTTACACGCATTTCTGTCGATAGTGACAATGCACACTACTGTTGCGAAAACAATATTATTTACAACAAAGAAAAGAGTGCAATAATAGCAGCAGCACCTACTATCTCGGGTGAACTGACAATCCCTGAGACCGTATTGCGTATTGAGAAAAATGCCTTCGAGTTCTGCACCGGCATCACAGCTGTCAATTTCAATGAAAACCTTGAAGAGATTGATGACTTTGCTTTCTACTATTGTACAGGTCTCAATTCGCTCACTTTGCCTGCATCGTTGCGCACTTTGGGTTATGGCGTTTTCTTCTTCTGTGATGCACTTACATCGGTATCGGTTGGCGGTAAACTTACTCATGTGGCCGACAGAGCCTTTAGCTGTATCAGAAATATTACTCAAGTCGAGCTTAAAGGTGATATTGAAACAATAGGACATAGCTCGTTTAGCAATTGTATTCGACTGAAAGATGTTGTATTCTCTGCAACTTCATTGTCGGAGATAGGCAATAATGCCTTTATGGGTAATAGTGCGATCACTACAATAGCCTATCCCCAATCCCTTACCAAAATAGGCGAGTATGCATACGCCAATTGCATCAAGTTGCGCGAATTGACTTTTGGCTCACATATTACCAATATTGGCAACTATGCCTATTTCGAGAGCAATCGTATTCGTACTATCAACATGGCCGCCAATGAGCCTCCTACAATCGGTGAGAATACATTTGTCGAAGCGCATTACAATGCCACACAACTCAATGTGCCTCAAGGTTGTCAATCGCTCTATAAAGCAGCTGCTTATTGGCAGAACTTCCAGAAAATGAGCGAATATGATACAGCTATTGACGATGTATATGCCGAACGTGATGCCCTGCAAGCCTCTGTAGAAAATGGTTACATTACTTTGCATGGTATTGACGCTCAACAACAAGTAAATATATATTCAATCAACGGTTCGTTGATATATACAACCTCATCAAAACAATTGCCAAGCATCAAACTATCGTGTGGTGTGTATATCATTCAAGCCGGCAGCCAAACTTGCAAAGTGGCTGTGTAATATGATATCTCTGATATAAATATGAGCCCCTTGTCCTTAGAGTGATATAGGACAAGGGGCTTGTTGTTCTTAATATAAAATCTTACTATTATTTATTAAGTATTCTTACCTGTTGTTGTACCGACTCCTCATGAATGGCTTCGAGAATACTTTTTATAAAGGATTCGCTCATGCCCAGCTGTTGCGCTTGAGCTATACGCTTTGTCAATATTTCATCGTAACGATTGGCTTGCAAAATGGGCATACTGTTTCCTTTTTTGTAATGCCCAATTTCACGCGATACACGCATGCGTTCGGCAAGTAAACTAATCAACTCGTTGTCAAGATTATCGATATGACGGCGCAACTCTGTAAGTTTTTCTGTTATCAGGCAACTCTCTCGTACAACCAAGCAGGATAAAATTTCATGCAATGCATCGGGTGTGAGTTGTTGAGATGCATCGCTCAATGCTTCGTTGGGAGAGCAGTGCGACTCTATAATCAATCCATCAAATCCCAAGTCCATTGCCTGTTGGCTCAACTGAGCTATGAAGTCGGTGCGACCTGCTATATGGCTCGGGTCGCCTATGATGGGCAATTGTGGAATACGTCGGCGTAGTTCTATAGGAATGTGCCACTGTGGTTGGTTGCGGTATAAATGCTTGCCATAAGATGTAAAGCCACGATGTATGGCACCTATGCGACGCAATCCTGCATTATAGAGACGCTCTATAGCACCTATCCACAAGTCGAGGTCGGGATTGACCGGGTTCTTTACCAGTATGGGTATATCTACGCCGCGCAATGCATCGGCTATTTGTTGCATCGAAAAGGGGTTGGCAGATGTGCGTGCGCCTATCCATAGCATATCAATGCCGGCATTTAGCGACTCTTCAATATGTCGCTCGGTAGCAACTTCGGTGGCAACCATCATACCGGTCTCCTGCTTGACACGCTTGAGCCATGCAAGCCCTTCCGAGCCAACACCCTCAAAGCCTCCCGGCTTGGTGCGCGGCTTCCATAGTCCCGAGCGAAACACTTTGATACCTCGTGCTGCCAGCATCTTGGCTGTTGTGATAGTTTGTTGTTCGCTTTCGGCACTACAAGGTCCTGCTATTATAAGCGGACGGCAGTAGGGGAGTTGTGAGAATGTGATAGGCTTTAAATCTTTCATCTCTTATAGGTCGATAATCATTACTATTTGGTTGCGAAGATAATTGAAAAATATTTATCATAAAAATGAACATCATATATTTGTCGAAATTGGCAAAATTATATATCTTTGCATTATATAGCTCACAATATTAAAATTGTCGCAGTGACAATGTAAAGAAAATAACAACTATGCAAGAGACATTATGCCAATCGTTGCACGACGCTTTTGTCAGTGCTCTAATGAAAGTTCGTTCACTCAATCTTCTGTTGAGTGATATGTATGTGCGTTTGTCGGAAGGTGAAAATGCATCACTAATAATCTATGATGACTCTGATAATGAGCTGCATGTAGCACCTCTTGAGACATGGAATGATTGGCGTGCCGGTGTATCGCAGGACCAACTTTTAGAAGAAACTGTAAACCTCCTCACACAAGTTATCGATAGCGATGATCTCACACTACTCTTTGATGAGACCGAGTATAATGGCCCGTTCTCACTATTGTTGGTCGATGACCAAATGAATGTGTTGGCCGAGCTGCTCAATATCGACAAGGAAAATATTTTGCTCGGAGATGACTTTTGGCAAAAAATGGATCGTGAACTCGATGAATTTTATGAAAAACTCATGAGCGACATCAGATTTAAGTGACTTTTGAACAATTAAAATAATATTTTTACACACCTACGGGTGAAAAATATTGTATAATAGTTTGAATATCGAAAGATAAGCACTAATTTTGCACTCTCTTACCGATTACCCCTCTCGCGAGGGGTAGCTTGTGTAATAAAATGAAATATTAACTAATAAAATATCCGTTTGAAATGAACGTTTCACACAGCAACATCGATCAATTGAATGCGGTTGTCTCAATAGAAATAGAGAAAGCCGACTATGCAGACAAAGTAAAAAAATCGCTTCGTGCCTATGGCGACCGTGCCAATATCCCCGGTTTCCGTCGCGGTCACGTACCCTTCAGCGTTTTGGTTAAAATGTTTGGTAAGTCTGTTAAAGCCGAAGAAATCAATCGCCTTATTTCTGAGTCGCTTTACAACTATATTAGCGATAACAAACTCAATATCCTTGGTGAACCTATGACCGCTGAGGACCAAACTGTAGATATCGAGAACGAAGAAAACTTTACATTCAAGTTCGATATCGCGTTGGCTCCCGAAATCAATGTTACAATCGACAATAACATCGAAGTACCTTACTATACCATCGCTGTTACTGATGATATGGTAGCTAAACAAGACGAAATGTTCCGCCAACGTCAAGGTAAGCAAATCACTGTTGATACTATGACTGAGGAGAAAGACCTTATAAAAGGCTCGATGGTGGAGCTTGAGAATGGAGTGGCCAAAGAAGGTGGTATCGTTGTAGAGAGCACTATACTTTCGCCCGCTTACCTCAAAGCACAAAAAGAGAACTTCAATGGCGTAAAAGTTGGTGATAAAGTAGTATTCAACCCTGCTGTTGCCAATTCCGATTCAGTAGGTGAGGTTGCTTCGATCCTCAACATTGACCGCGAGGTAGCTGCCGAGGTTAAGAGCGACTTTGAAATGACTGTTACCGAGATTACTCACTTACAACCTGCCGAGCACGATCAAGAGTTCTTCGATGCAATCTTCGGTAAAGATGCTATTAAGAACGACGAAGAATACACCACTAAAGTGCGTGAAATGATTGCTATGCAATTGGCACCCGAGAGCGACTATCGCTTCGGTATCGATGCTCGCAAAGCTATTGAGGCTGTAGTGGGTGAATTAGAGTTGCCCGCAGAGTTCTTGAAACGCTGGTTGGTTGCAACTAACGAGAAATATACCGACGAAAACATCAATGAAGAGTATAGCAAGATGGAGGCCGACCTCAAATGGCATCTCATCAAAGAGCATATCGCCAAATCATTTGAAGTGAAAGTATCAGACGAAGACCTCAAAGCAATAGCTATTGGTGTTACTCGCCAACAATTTGCCCAATATGGTATGAGCAATGTTCCTGAGGAATTGCTTGAGAACTATTCACAAGAAATGCTCAAATCAAAAGAGAGTCGCGCTCAATTGATAGATCGTGCTACTGAAATGAAGATCCAAGACGCTATCAAGAATGCAGTGAAACTCGTTGCCAAAGAGGTTAGCACCGAAGAATTTGGCAAGCTCTTCCAAGAATAATAACGAGATTATTTATCCTTGATATAATGCAACTCCGTAATATAATCGGGGTTGCATTTTTTTTATTATCATTTTATAGAAATCATGTAGTTATTGGCTCTATATGTATTGCGATAGAAAAAAATGGTGTAAAAAGTTTGATGAAATAAAATATATAATGCAGTATTCAAAATAATTTGTATCTTTGTATTAGTAAGATGGGTTATTAAGATTGTTTTGAATAACCTGTTTTTCTTGTCAGAAATCTATATAAACTAAAGAATATGAATAAGGATTTTAGAGACTTTGCTGTCAAGCACATGGGTATGAACGGGTTAGCTTTTGACCAATATGCGCACTATATTGGCAATAGCTATCTTTCACCTTCTATTATGGAAGAGCGTCAGTTGAATGTTACTCAGATGGACGTATTCTCGCGTTTGATGATGGACCGTATTATCTTTTTGGGTACTCCCATCGATGATTATACTGCCAATGTAATACAAGCACAACTCTTGTATCTCGATAGTGCCGACCCTGGCAAAGATATATCGATATATATTAATAGCCCCGGAGGATCGGTATATGCCGGATTGGGTATATACGATACCATGCAATACATTGGTTGCGACATCTCTACCATTTGTACTGGTATGGCTGCATCTATGGCTGCCGTACTGCTCGTTGCAGGACAGAAGGATAAACGTTTTGCACTCAAGCACTCACGTGTCATGATACACCAACCTATGGGTGGAGCACAAGGACAAGCATCAGATATTGAGATCACTGCGCGGGAGATACAAAAACTCAAGAAAGAGCTATATACCATTATTGCAGAGCATTCGGGCAACGACTATGAGAAGGTATGGAACGACTCGGATCGCGACTACTGGATGACTGCGCAAGAAGCCTGTGAATATGGTATGATTGATAAAGTACTCATAAGAGAAAAGAGATAAAATGGCAAAAAAAGAAGATACCGATAAATGTTGTCTTTGTGGGCGAGGAGAGTCTCCTGCTCGTCCATTACTTACAGGCCGTAATGGCTCGGTATGTGCCGAGTGTGTTCAGCAAGCCTACAACTTGTGCAAAGATGCCGGTTTTGTAGCCGATGCCAATAGTCGAAATAAAAAGAATATGCCCGACAAGTGGGCTATAGATTTCGAGACATTGCCTCGTCCTACCGAGATAAAATCTTTTCTCGATCAATATGTCATTGGTCAAGACGATGCCAAAAGATACTTGTCGGTTGCTGTATATAACCACTACAAACGCCTATTGCAACCCGCAAGAAGTGACGATGAAGTAGAGATCGAGAAATCTAATATCATACTTGTTGGTCGTACCGGTACAGGTAAAACATTATTGGCACGCACCATTGCCAAGATGCTCAAGGTACCGTTTGCTATTGTCGATGCAACAGTACTCACTGAAGCCGGATATGTAGGAGAGGACGTAGAGAGTCTGTTGGTAAGATTGCTGCAAGCTACCGACTATGATGTAGAAGCTGCTCAACGAGGTATTGTGTTTATTGATGAAATAGATAAGATAGCTCGTAAAGGAGATAATCCATCTATCACACGCGATGTGAGTGGCGAAGGTGTGCAACAAGGTTTGTTGAAGCTTCTTGAAGGATCGGTGGTCAATGTTCCGCCACAAGGAGGCCGTAAACACCCCGAGCAGAAAATGATATCGATAGATACCAAGAATATTCTCTTTATATGTGGAGGTGCTTTTGAGGGTATAGAACGTAAAATTGCCATGCGACTCAACACGCATGTAGTCGGTTACAATAACGATGCCGCAGCACAAGTAGATAGAGAGAATTTGTTGCAATATATTGCTCCGCAAGACCTGCGTTCGTTTGGTCTCATTCCCGAGATTATAGGCCGTTTGCCTATACTCACACACCTTGAGCCTCTCGACCGCGATGCGCTACGACGCATTCTTACCGAGCCTCGCAACTCTATCATACGTCAGTATGAGAAACTATTCGATATTGATGGCGTAAAACTTACTTTCGATGACGAAGTACTCGATTATGTGGTGGATATGGCTATACAATATAAACTGGGAGCACGAGGCCTGCGTTCAATTGTAGAGACAATCATGATTGATGCAATGTATGAAGTACCCGCTTCGGGAGTCAAAAAAATGCACATTACACGCCAATATGCGGCCGAAAAATTCGAAAGAACAAGTAGATTGCACATTTCTTAAAAAAATCTTTACAAAAAATTGGCAGAGTTCGCAAGTTATTTATAAATTTGTTTTTGGGTAATAAAATACTTGCCCACTATAAATGGTATCATCACAAATACTAAGCTATGGCAACAAAGAATAAATTAGTTGAAGCTTTGAAGTTAAACTTCGGTTTTGACACATTCAAGGGTAATCAAGAAGCTATCATTCGTAACCTCTTAGATGGCAAAGACACCTTTGTCCTTATGCCCACAGGAGGTGGCAAATCTTTGTGTTACCAGTTGCCTTCGCTTATGCTCGATGGTACTGCCATCGTTATATCGCCACTCATAGCATTGATGAAAAATCAGGTCGATGCAATGCGAAATTTTAGTGAAGAAGATGGTGTTGCGCACTTTATCAACTCTTCACTAAACAAAGCGGCCATTGACCAAGTAAAAGCCGATATATTGTGTGGTAAAACAAAATTGTTATATGTAGCACCCGAGTCACTTACCAAGGAAGAGAATATCGAATTCCTCAAACAGGTAAATGTCTCATTCTATGCTGTTGATGAAGCGCACTGTATATCGGAGTGGGGACACGATTTCCGACCCGAATATCGTCGCATCAGACCCATCATCAATGAGATAGGCTCGAGACCGGTAATTGCTCTTACAGCTACTGCCACTCCCAAGGTACAACACGATATCCAGAAAAACCTGGGTATGACCAATGCTGCTGTCTTTAAGTCTTCGTTCAATAGACCCAATCTATATTACGAGGTGCGTCCTAAGACAGCCAATGTCGATAAAGATATTATTAAATACATAAAACAACAAGAGGGTAAATCGGGTATTATATACTGCCTCAGCCGTAAGAAAGTAGAAGAATTGGCCGAGTTGCTCAGTGTTAATGGAATAAAGGTGTTGCCATATCATGCAGGTATGGATTCGGCAACCCGTACCGAGAATCAAGATGCCTTCTTGCTTGAAAAAGTAGATGTAATTGTTGCTACAATTGCTTTCGGTATGGGTATTGATAAGCCCGATGTGCGATATGTTATACATTATGACATACCCAAAAGCCTCGAGGGCTACTACCAAGAAACCGGTCGTGCCGGTAGAGATGGAGGTGAAGGTCAGTGCATAACATACTATGTCAATAAAGACTTGCAGAAATTAGAAAAATTTATGCAAGGTAAACCCATTGCCGAACAAGAAATAGGCAAACAGTTGCTTATGGAAACTGCAGCTTATGCCGAGTCATCGCTTTGTCGTCGCAAATTACTCTTGCACTACTTTGGCGAAGAGTATAAAGCAGAAAATTGCGGCAATTGCGATAATTGTTTAAATCCTAAGAAACAAGTGGAAGCAAAAGACCTATTATGTGCCGTTATCGAAACGGTTATTGCTCTTAAAGAAGAGTTTAAATCCGAACATGTTATTGATGTGATTATGGGTAACAAAACAAGTCAAGTAGTTGCCTATCGTCACAATGATTTGGAAGTGTTTGGTTGTGGTCAGACTGATGATGAAAAAACCTGGAATGCTGTCATTCGACAAGCTCTCATCGCCGGATATATTATCAAAGAAATAGAAAATTATGGCTTGCTCAAGATTACCGATGCAGGACGTAAATTCCTTGATAAGCCACAACCCTTCAAGATTGTAAAAGATAGCGATTTTGATGAGATGGAAGAGGAGATGCCCATCAAGGGAGGAGCTTCATGTGCAGTCGATCCTGAGTTGTTCTCGATTTTGAAAGACTTACGCAAGAAGATGGCTAAACGCTTGGAGTTGCCGCCATACGTGATATTCCAAGATCCATCGCTCGAAGCCATGGCCACTACATATCCCATCACAATCGAAGAGTTGCAAAATATACCCGGTGTAGGTGCCGGCAAGGCAAAACGATATGGTGAGGAGTTTGTCAAAGTGATAAAACTACACGTTGATGAGAATGAGATAGAACGTCCCGAGGACTTACGTGTACGCACTATCGCCAATAAATCGAAACTCAAAGTATCTATCATTCAAGCTATCGACCGCAAGATTGCACTTGATGAGTTGGCCGAGTCGAAAGATCTTGACTTTGATGAGCTACTCGATGAAGTAGAAGCTATTGTCTATTCGGGTACAAAAATCAATATCGACTATTTCTTGAAAGAGATAATGGAAGAAGATCACATTGAAGAGATATTTGATTACTTTAAAGAGACCGAAAGCGATAGCTTAGAAGATGCCATCAACGAGTTTGGCATGGACTATACCGAAGAGGAGATACGACTCATTCGCATCAAGTTTATCTCAGAAATGGGAAATTAAGTATTATTGACCTCATAAATATATGAAGCATATACGCAATTTTTGTATTATAGCACACATCGACCATGGTAAGAGTACTCTTGCCGATCGATTACTTGAATATACCAACACTATTGCCGGCAAGGATTTGCAAAATCAAGTCCTTGATGACATGGACTTAGAGCGAGAGCGTGGTATTACAATCAAGAGCCATGCCATACAGATGGAGTATCAGTATAACGACGAGAAATATATTCTCAATCTTATCGATACTCCGGGACACGTTGATTTCTCGTATGAGGTGTCTCGTTCTATTGCTGCTTGCGAGGGTGCGCTACTTATTGTAGATGCCTCTCAAGGCATTCAAGCTCAGACTATCTCAAATCTTTACATGGCCATTGAAAATGACCTTGAGATTATTCCTGTGGTCAATAAAGTAGATCTCGATAGCGCGATGCCCGAGGAGGTCGAAGATCAGATTATTGAGCTTTTGGGTTGTCGTAGAGACGAAATTATACGTGCAAGTGGCAAGACAGGAATAGGTATAGAAGAAGTGCTCAATGCTATAGTAGAGCGAGTCCCGGCTCCACAAGGCGATGTAAATGCTCCATTGCAATGCCTCATTTTCGACTCGGTATTCAACCCATTTCGTGGCATTATAGCCTATTTTAAGATATGTAATGGTACCATTCGCAAAGGCGAAATGGTGAAATTTGTTGCTACCGGAAAAGAGTATGATGCCGATGAAATAGGTGTACTCAAACTCGATATGGTGCCTCGCAACTCTCTTAGTGCTGGAGATGTTGGATACATAATATCGGGTATAAAAACATCGAAAGAGGTAAAAGTAGGTGATACTATTACTCACGTTCAACGTCCTTGCGACCAGGCTATTGATGGTTTTGAGGAAGTAAAACCCATGGTATTTGCTGGTGTTTATCCTATCGACACCGAAGACTTTGAAAATCTGAGAGCATCACTTGAGAAATTACAACTTAACGATGCTTCGCTTACCTTCCAACCCGAATCGTCAGCTGCGCTTGGTTTTGGTTTCCGTTGTGGCTTCTTGGGCTTGTTGCATATGGAGATTGTGCAAGAACGTCTCGACCGAGAGTTTGATATGGACGTTATCACCACTGTGCCCAACGTTTCGTATATGGTATATGATAAGAAGGGCAACAAAAGCGAGGTGCATAATCCATCAGGATTGCCCGATATCACTATGATAGACCATATCGAGGAACCTTATATACGTGCATCTGTAATTACTGCCACCGAGTACATAGGCCCTATCATGTCGCTGTGCCTTGGCAAGCGTGGCGAACTCATCAAGCAAGAGTACATTTCGGGTAATCGTGTAGAACTTATATACGATATGCCTTTGGGTGAAATAGTGATAGACTTTTACGATAAACTCAAGTCTATTTCAAAAGGTTATGCTTCATTCGACTATCATATACACGACTATCGCGAGAGCAAACTGATAAAACTCGATATACTGCTTAATGGCGAGAGTGTCGATGCACTATCTACACTCACTCACGTAGATAATGCTGTTACATTCGGTCGTCGCATGTGCGAAAAACTGAAGGAACTCATTCCGCGACAGCAATTCGATATTGCAATACAAGCCGCTATAGGTGCCAAGATTATAGCACGAGAGACAATAAAGGCTGTGCGTAAAGATGTGACAGCCAAATGTTATGGTGGCGATATAAGCCGTAAACGCAAACTGCTTGAGAAACAAAAGAAAGGTAAGAAACGTATGAAACAAATTGGTACAGTAGAAGTGCCACAAAAAGCGTTCCTTGCTGTTTTGAAACTTGACTAAATAATACAAAAATATGAGCGACCAACGTTATAACCTGCGCGGTGTGTCTGCATCAAAAGAAGATGTACACAACGCTATCAAAAATATCGATAAGGGCTTGTATCCACGTGCCTTTTGTAAGATAATCCCCGATAAATTGGGTGGAGATGAAGAGTATTGCAATATAATGCACGCCGATGGTGCCGGCACTAAATCGTCTCTTGCCTATATGTATTGGCGCGAGACCGGTGACCTATCGGTGTGGAAAGGGATTGCACAAGATGCTCTTATTATGAATATCGACGACTTGCTATGTGTGGGTGCAACCGACAATATATTGGTTTCATCTACTATTGGTCGTAATAAATTATTGGTGCCCGGTGAAGTGATTTCGGCCATCATCAATGGTACTGAAGAGTTGTTGGCCGAGTTGCGTGAGATGGGTGTTAATGCCTATGCAACAGGTGGCGAAACTGCCGATGTAGGCGACTTGGTGCGAACTATCATTGTCGATAGCACTGTAACTTGTCGTATGCGACGTAGCGATGTAATAGATAATGCTAATATAGCAGCCGGTGATGTAATAGTAGGTATGGCTTCGTATGGCAAAGCTTCCTATGAAAAAGAATATAACGGAGGTATGGGTAGTAACGGACTTACATCGGCTCGTCATGATGTTTTCGCTAAATACCTCAGTGAAAAATATCCCGAGAGCTACGATAATGCTGTACCCGATGAATTGGTATATTCGGGAGGTCTTAAACTAACCGACTCGGTTGAGGGTGTAGATATTGATGCCGGTAAATTGGTGCTTTCGCCCACTCGCACCTATGCTCCTGTTATTAAAAAACTCCTCGATGCCATGCGTCCTCAAGTACATGGTATGGTACACTGTTCGGGTGGTGCTCAAACCAAAGTTATGCACTTCGTAGAAAATAAGAGAGTAATCAAGGATAATCTTTTCCCCATTCCTCCTCTCTTCAAGACAATTCAAGAGCAATCGGGTACCGACTGGAAAGAGATGTACAAGGTATTCAATATGGGACATCGCATGGAGGTATATGTTGCTCCCGAAAATGCAGCTAAAGTAATAGAGATAGCTCAAAGTTTCGGTATCGATGCACAAATTGTAGGCCGAGTAGAAGAGTGCGACCACAATGAGTTGATTATCGAATCGGAGAAAGGCCGATTTGTTTATTAATATCGCCAAGTGTAACGTAATATGTTAGTAATAGGAATAGCCGGAGGAACCGGGTCGGGCAAAACTACTGTAGTACGCAAGATTGTAGAGAGTTTCTGCGATGGCGAGGTAGCAGTAATTCCTCAAGACTCGTACTATCGTGACAGTAGCCACCTACCACTCGAAGAGCGATTGAAACTCAACTTCGATGAGCCGGCCGCAATAGAGTGGGAGCTACTTGTGCAACAATTGCAACAACTCAAAGATGGCAATGCAATAGAACAGCCTACATATTCCTACTTGACATGTACTCGCGGCCCCGAGACCATACATGTTGAGCCACGCGATATTGTCATTGTCGAGGGTATCTTGATACTATGTGACGAAAATCTACGCAATATGCTCGATATGAAAATCTTTGTTGATGCCGATAGTGACGAGCGTCTTATAAGAGTTATCAATAGAGATATTATAGAGCGAGGTCGCACTGTCGAGATGGTTATCGATCGCTATGAGAAGGTATTACGTCCCATGCACTTGCAGCATATCGAACCAACCAAGCGCTATGCCGACCTCATCATACCACAAGGTGGGCACAACAAAGTTGCCATAGATATGATGAAAGACTATATTTCGCATAAGCTGAAAAGATAGTTGTAATGACAACACTATGACATATCACTGAGGGTGCAAAATAAATGTTTCGTCACCCTCATTTTTTATTATATATCCATGAAGAGTATCTGTTCAAGAATAGTTCTATCTGTAGTCACCCTCATTACGATATATATAATTGTATTGAGTGTTATTTCTTGCACCAATAATAATGCGCAAAAGGATAGCATAGCTAATGACTTTGATATAATTAAGTCGCAAGGCACTTTACGAGTTCTTACTCTCTCGAGTTCTACTTCATATTTCATCTATAAAGGTGAAGAGCATGGATATGAATATGAAGTAATAAGCCAATTTGCTGCCGACAATGGATTGAAGGTAGAGATGATTGTAGCCGATAATATGGCGCATCTGATGCAGATGCTTAATGATAGCGTAGGAGACATAGTTGCCTATGAAGTACCGCTCACAGGCGATACCAAAGATGAAGTATTACACTGTGGACCTATGCGAATAAGTGAACAAGTGCTTGTACAACGTGACATCAACCCTATTGCCGATGTTACCGAACTTGTGGGTAAAGATGTGTATGTAGAAAAAGGGTCGAAATATGAAGAGCGATTAAATAACCTTAATGCCGAGTTGGGAGGAGGTATCAAAATACATCATATAAATAGAGATACAGTCGTAACAGAAGATTTAATAGAGATGGTTGCAACCGGAGAGATACCATATACAGTTGCCGACGCCAACTTAGCAAAGCTCAACCTCACATATTACAATAACCTTGACATATATGTAAAGGTAAGTTTCCCACAGCGTTCACAGTGGGCTGTTAGACACAATTCACAGCAACTTGCTCAAGCCATTGATACCTGGACAGCCGAGAGCTATCAAAGCGAGCAGATAAGAGCCATTAATAAGAGATATTTCGAGTCAAGTAAAAAAATATCTTCATCTTCAATCCTCTCTGTTGCCGATGGGCGTATATCGGAGTATGATGAAATATTTAAAAGAGAAGCGAATAGAATAGGGTGGGATTGGCGATTACTTGCGGCTATGGCCTATCATGAGTCGCGATTTGACTCGTCAGTAGTATCGTGGGTAGGAGCAAGAGGCATTATGCAACTTATGCCTGCCACAGCAGTAGCATTCGGATTAGACATTGATAGCATAGCAGTACCCGCACACAATGTGCGAATTGCTGTCGAAACACTCAAATCTTTGGATAACAGTCTTCAGAGTGTTGATAACGACGAAGAACGTCAGAAGTTTATATTGGCAGCATACAATGCCGGCATAGGACACGTATTTGATGCTATGGCCATAGCCCGAAAATACGACAAAAACGCGCAAATATGGTATGGAGAGGTAGAAGAAGCTATGCTCATGAAAGCCAATCCCGAGTACTACAACGACGAAGTATGTCGCTTGGGCTACTTTAGAGGCCGGCAAACAACAGCCTATGTAAGAGATGTAATCACTCTTTACAAGTATTATTGTGAAAAAATACCTAAATAAATGACTCAAATAATAGTATAAGTCGAAAAAAATCACGATATTTGCAACCGTTTTGCGGATATGAAGAATGAATAACTGATTAATGACGATTTTTTATTCATTAAGCCTTTGAAAAACAATAAAAAAGCTATATATTTGCAACTCAAAAAAAATAAAAAAAATAAATAATATAATCGTAAAACGTTACAACAATGACAAAAGCTGACATCGTAAACGAGATTTCGAAAAGTACAGGCATTGAGAAAGCTGTAGTTCTTGAAACAGTAGAGAAATTCATGGAGACAGTGAAGGACTCTTTGGGAAAAGGCGAAAATGTATATTTGAGAGGATTTGGTAGCTTTATAGTTAAACAACGTGCACAAAAGACTGCTCGCAACATCTCTAAAGAGACTACAATCATTATCCCCGCTCACAATATTCCCGCTTTCAAGCCCGCCAAAGTTTTCATGAACGAGGTTAAATAATAAGAAAATAAATTTTTGAACACTTAAAACATACAATTATGCCTAACGGTAAGAAAAGAAAAGGTCACAAGATGGCCACTCACAAACGCAAAAAAAGACTAAGAAAGAATCGTCATAAGAAGAAATAATAATTTCTTTTGATTGACTAAACTTTCAAGTGCAATCGTTGAGAAAGAACAAACTTATTGATAGTTTTGTCATTAAGTTTGTTCTTTTCTTAATTAATCATCAAGGCTCAATAGGGGCAAGCCTGAAGCAATGCCTCTAACAAGTAACCAATAATACAAATTATGTCATCGGAACTCGTAATTGACGTACAACCTAAAGAAGTATCCATTGCATTGCTCGAGGACAAACGTCTGGTAGAATTGCAAAAGGAACCGCATAACGTATCGTATGCGGTAGGTAATATTTACCTTGCTCGTGTCAAGAAGTTGATGCCGGGTCTCAATGCAGCATTTGTCGATGTAGGTTACGAAAAGGATGCATTTCTGCATTATCTCGACTTAGGACCAAACTTTACTACTTCGGCTGTTTATACCAAAACACAACGTGGCGAAGGCAAAAAAAGTATTGCTCTATCTAAGTTTACAATGCAGAAACCTCTTGAGAAAGAGAGTACTATAGCTGATGCGCTCACTGTAGGACAAGAAATTCTCGTACAAGTTACCAAAGAACCTATTTCTACAAAAGGTCCTCGACTTACTGCCGAAATTTCATTTGCAGGTCGTTTCTTAGTCCTCATTCCGTTTGCCGATAAAGTATCGGTATCGCAAAAGATTAAGTCGAGTGAAGAGCGTGCTCGACTACGACAACTCATACAAAGTATCAAGCCCAAGAATTTCGGAGTAATAGTTCGAACCGTTGCTGAAGGTAAGCGTGTAGCCGAACTCAACAACGAAATGAAATCGCTCGTGAAAAGTTGGGAAGAGACTATAGAGTGTGCACGTAAAAAGGAGAAAGCTCCAGCGCTGGTGTATGAAGAGACCAGTCGCGCTGTAGGCATGCTCCGCGATATTTTCAGCCCTTCGTTTGAGAGTATTTATGTTAATGACAAGGCGGCGTATCAACAAATTCACAACTATGTAAGCATTATTGCTCCCGAGTTGGCCTCTATTGTCAAATTGTACGAAGGTGAGTTGCCCATATTCGACAATTTTGGGCTGACCAAACAAGTAAAATCTTCTTTTGGCAAAACCGTTTCGTTTAAGAGTGGTGCATACATTATTATAGAGCACACCGAAGCGCTGCACGTTATCGATGTGAATAGTGGCAACCGCTCTAAAAATGCTACCGACCAAGAGAGTAATGCCATAGAAGTTAACCTTAACGCTGCCGAAGAAATAGCACGACAATTGAGATTGCGCGATATGGGTGGTATCATTGTAATCGATTTTATCGATATGGCCGATAGCGAGAATAGACAAAGACTATACGACCGTATGCGCGAGTTGATGGCAAACGATCGTGCGCGACACAATATTCTACCTCTCACCAAGTTTGGGCTCATGCAGATTACCCGTCAACGTGTACGCCCTGCTCTCGACATTACTACCAGTGAAGAGTGTCCTACTTGTCATGGAAAGGGTATTATACAACCCTCAATGCTCTTTACCGACCGATTGGAAGATAAGGTAGCTTATATGGTGCTAAAACTCAAAAAGACCGACTTTACGCTACATGTGCATCCTTATGTAGCAGCCTACTTAGACAAAGGCGGACTTTTATCGTTGAAATGGCGATGGAAAACCAAGTATTCATTCCGTTTCAAAATTATTCCCGATCAATCACTTGCATTGCTCGAATATCGTTTCTTCGATAAAGACCGCGTCGAGCTCGACATGAAAGAAGAAGTAGAAATAAAATAAGCTATAATTTCTACATCGCAACAAAGTACCAAACGCGCGACAGATAACTCTAAAGTTTCTGTCGCGCGTATTTTATTTACTAATAGGCATACACTTTATTTTATACAAGGTATCATTGCCGATAAATAAATTCTTTTGTCTCATTCAGTAATAGAGTTATATAACTGGGCGAAAATTTAATTTTAATCTATAGAAAATAGAGGAGATACTCGATTGTGAGTATCTCCTCTATTTTCTATTAAACTATAAATATTGATATTATCCGCAACGCGATGTTCCACAGTTGGTACATATCAAGCAACCTTCTTGATATATGAGGGTCTCTTGTTTGCAGTTGGGGCATGTTTGTCCACTTGCTTGGGTACCATTGGGAAGATATTTCTTCAGTGCGCGTTCAACACCGTTTTTCCATGTATTGATGGTTTGGCTGTCAAGCTCAAGGCTGGCTACAAGCTTCATTACCTGATCAATTGGCATGCCATAGCGCAATACTCCCGATATGAGTTTTGCGTAGTTCCAATACTCGGGATTGAACTTGTCCGACAAACCTTCGATAGTTGTTTTGTAACCACGTTTATTGACAAACTGGAAGTCATAACGTTTGTTTCCATCGGGATCGACGGCCTTTATAATCTTACCCTTGGTTACATTCTTGGGACAGAAGATACCATCATCATCGTCGGCCAATCCGGTAAAGATCTCGTAAGGCTTGCCATCAAGCAGACCTACAAAAGCAATCCATTTCTCTTTGTTGTTTTGGAAGCGTACTACATCTGCTTCCAATTCAATGGGGCGTTTGTGTGCTATAATAGGTTGGGGTATTGATGTAGCCTCAGCAGCTGCAGCTTCGGCTGCTTTGCGTTTTTCTTTCTCTTCTTTCTCTTTGTTTGCCGAGATGAGAACTCCCGAGCGTGAGCCATCACGATATACAGTACAACCTTTGCACCCCGAGCGCCATGCTTCTACATATAAGTCATTAACAAGTTCCTCACTCACGTCGTTGGGTAGGTTGATAGTGACACTGATTGAGTGATCGACCCACTTCTGTACTCGTCCTTGCATACGTACTTTTTGCAGCCAATCTACATCGTTCGATGTAGCTTTGAAGTAGGGTGAACGCGCTACCAGCTCGTCTATCTCTTCTTGAGTATATTTGCTCTTCACCTCATAGCCATTCATTTGCATCCATGTAATGAACTTATGGTGATATACAACATATTCCTCAAAGGCATCGCCACTCTCGTCCCAGAAGTCGGGGTGAACATCGGGGTCGTTGGGGTTTACTTTGCGACGACGCTTGTAAACAGGCAAGAACACCGGTTCAATACCCGATGTAGTTTGAGTCATAAGACTGGTTGTACCGGTGGGCGCAATGGTAAGACAGGCTATATTGCGACGTCCATATTTTACCATAAGGTCATATAACTCAGCATCGGCCTCACGCAAGCGATTGATGAATGGATTGTTTTCTTCGCGCTTGGCATCGAATATCTCAAATGCGCCACGTTCGCGGGCCAATTCAACCGATGAACGGTAGGCTGCTAATGCCAATGTGCGGTGTACGTTCTCCGACATAGCAGTAGCCTCTTCGGTGCCATAACGTAGGCCCAGTGATGCTATCATATCGCCTTCGGCAGTAGTTCCCACACCAGTACGACGGCCTTGCAGTGTGCGTGTACGTATCTTATTCCACAAGTTCAACTCGGTGTGTTTCACCTCGTCGGTCTCGGGATCGGCAGCAATTTTTTCGATAATCTTCTCAATCTTCTCCATCTCAAGGTCGATGATGTCGTCCATGATGCGTTGAGCCTTAGCAATGTGCTCTTTGAATAGGTCGAAATCGAAGTATGCTTGAGGTGTGAAGGGGTTTACTACATAAGAGTATAGATTGACAGCCAACAAGCGACAGCTGTCGTAGGGACAAAGGGGTATCTCGCCACAGGGGTTGGTTGATACTGTCTTGAAGCCTAAGTCGGCATAACAATCGGGCACCGACTCACGACGTATGGTATCCCAGAAGAGCACACCCGGCTCGGCCGACTTCCAAGCGTTGTGAACAATTTTACGCCATATTTCACGGGCATTTACCTCTTTTGTCACATAAGGATTTTGTGCCTCAATGGGATACTGCTGAATATAAGGCTCGCCTGAGATAGCGCACTCCATAAATCGGTCATCTATTTTCACCGACACATTGGCTCCTGTTACTTTGCCTTCAGTCATCTTGGCATCGATAAATGCCTCAGAGTCGGGGTGCTTGATAGAGACGGTGAGCATAAGAGCACCGCGACGACCATCTTGCGCAACCTCACGAGTAGAATTTGAGAAACGCTCCATAAAGGGAACGAGACCGGTAGATGTGAGTGCCGAGTTCTTTACAGGAGAGCCTTTAGGACGGATATGAGAGAGGTCATGACCCACACCACCGCGACGCTTCATCAACTGCACTTGTTCTTCGTCAATTTTAATGATACCACCATAAGAATCGGGCTCACCGGTAAGACCTACCACAAAACAGTTTGATAGAGAGCCGATTTGGAAGTTGTTTCCGATACCTGTCATGGGACTTCCTTGGGGGACGATATAACGGAAGTGCGCCATAAGGTCAAACAACTCTTGTGCCGACATAGGGTTTGTGTACTTCTGCTCGATGCGTGCTATCTCATTGGCTATACGCCAGTGCATGTCATCGGGAGTCTTTTCATAGATATTACCAAACGAATCCTTCAATGCATACTTATTAACCCATACGCGGGCTGCAAGTTCATCGCCATTGAAGTATTCGAGCGAAGCGGCAAAGGCTTCTTCGTAGGTGTAAATCTTTTGTTCCACTTTTTTTGAAAATATAAATCGTTATTCTAATATACTGTATTGGGTATTTGTGCTTTTCATAATCGCAGTGCAAGTATAAGGAAAATATTTCATCTTTTCTATATTTGGGCAATAAAAATTGATTCTAAATAACGAGAGTTGTCGATTTTTAAAAATAACACACTAATAATCAGTTGAATAATTTTTCTCAAAGCATAAAAAGTTTACCAAAATTACACAGTTGTTGTTTGTGACATTTCCCAAAAAACAAAATCATGTTCGATTGCAATAATATGCAGTCTTGCCAAATTTTTATAATTAGAAGTAAGACTTTGGGTGAAATTATTTATCAATAGTTATGTTTAACATTTGCGAAATAAGTTGTATTAAAGTTATCTTTAAAATAGCTTTAATTATATGTATTATACCGTAAAATAGTTATCTTTGCAAGATGAATATATAAACATCTATGAACGAAAATAGTACAAGAAAAAGTTTGCTTGTTTATGGCATGGAGGGAGGCTTATGGTTGGGTCTATACCTTATACTACGCTTTTTTATGGGCGTAGCCGGCATGTACTCGCCTATACTCAATGCTTTGGCGATGATTTTGTTCATTGGCACACCTGTAGTTTTGTACTACATCATGGCTAAATATCACAAGCAAAATGGCTATGTGTCGGGGTTCTCGTTATTATGGATGATGGGTATCATGTTGTTTTTCTTTGCATCACTTATTTGCTGTGTGCCCGAGTATATATTTTACCAATATATCAGCCCCGACTATATATCGCAAACCATGTCGCGTTCGATCGAATTGATAGAGGAGATGGGACTGTTGCAAGGTGATGATGCTTCGAACACAGCGTTGCGTCAAGCTCTTGATGAAGCTATTACTCCCACATCGTTGCAAATGATTATGTCATCGATGTGGTCGAATGTTTTCTTCGGCTCATTACTGTCTATAGTAGTAGCACCATTTGTAACAAAATTGAATAAAAAATAAACTCAAAATATTGATTATATGGATATTTCATTAGTAATACCCTTGTATAACGAAGCAGAGTCATTGCCCGAACTTGAGTCGTGGATAGCTCGTGTAATGAAAGAGAATAACTTCAGTTACGAAATATGGTTTGTTAATGATGGCAGCACCGACAACTCTTGGCAGGTCATCGAACAACTGCGAGAGAAAAATCCATGTGTAAAGGGAATATCTTTCCGTCGCAACTATGGCAAATCGCCTGCTCTACACGTGGGCTTTGAACGTGTACAAGGTGATGTGGTGATAACAATGGACGCCGACTTACAAGATAGCCCCGATGAAATACCCGAGTTGTACCGCATGATAATGCAAGATGGATATGACTTGGTATCGGGTTGGAAAAAGAAACGCTACGACCCACTATCGAAGACTATTCCTACCAAATTGTTTAATGCCACAGCTCGCAAAGTAACCGGTATTTATCTGCACGATTTCAATTGCGGACTGAAAGCGTATAGATTGGAGGTCGTGAAGGCGATAGAGGTGTATGGCGATATGCACCGCTATATGCCTTATTTGGCCAAGAATGCCGGCTATACCCGCATTGGCGAAAAAGTAGTGCAACATCAAGCTCGCAAATATGGCACAACAAAATTTGGTCTCGACCGTTTTGTAAATGGTTATCTCGACCTCATGACATTGTGGTTTTTCTCCAAATTTGCCGTAAAACCTATGCACTTCTTCGGCTTGTTGGGTAGCCTCATGTTTGTACTCGGTTTTATTGCAGTCTTAATTGTTGTAATACTCAAGTTCTGTGGTATGCGTGCCGGCGTTACCGATTCACCTTACTTCTATGTATCGCTTACCTCAATGATTTTGGGAACACAGTTGTTCTTGACAGGATTTTTGGGTGAGCTTATTTCGCGTAATGCCACCGAGCGTAACAAATATCATTTGGCAAAAGTATTGGATTAACAAATAAATAATACATGAGTAATCTTCTCTCAATCGCACAAAAGCGATATGCAGTGCGCAGTTATACATCGCAGCCTGTTCCCGATGATATTTTACTGCATATCATTGAAGTAGCTCGATTGGCACCTTCGGCTGTCAATTATCAGCCATGGAAATTGTATGTTGTACGAGAAAAGGAGTTACTCTGTCAACTGCACGAGGTATATCATCGCGAGTGGTTTAGAACGGCAAGTTGTTGTATAGTTGTTTGTGGCAATCACAACGAGTCGTGGCATAGAGGTAGTGATGGTAAAGACCATTGCGACATAGATGTTGCTATCATCACCGAGCATATAGCATTAGCTGCAGCAGAGCAGGGTGTAGGCTGTTGTTGGATATGCAACTTCAATGTAGAAGCGTGTGCTCGTCTTTTGCAGTTACCCGATGGGGTAGAGCCCATGGTATTGTTGCCTTTGGGATATGCAGCTGATGATGATGTTCCTCCCCAAAAGAGAAAATCGACCGATGAAATTGTTGAATGGCGATGACAAGTAAAAATATTTTTTTCATATTCATTGCAACATTGTTGATGTTGGCTTGTGGTAGTGCCGGTTGTTACGAAAATCGTACCAGCATTCCCAAAGCCGGTTTCTATGCCTACAATATGCCCGAGAATGAAATATCTGTTGATTCAATATCGGTGTATGGGGTGGGGCAGAAGAACAATGAATATATTGTGAGTAACGGTAAAGACATAACATTGCTGTCACTTCCATTCCGTAATGATAGCGACACTACTCAATACGTTATAAAGTACGAAATGCAAGCCTTGGCGAAGCAAAATATTTGCGATACGCTTACATTTATTTACACACGTTATCCGCACTTTATTTCGGCCGATTGTGGAGTCGCCTTCTATTACGACATGAAAGAAGTACAATATACACAATATATGCTCGACTCTGCTGCTATAGTTGTCGATGAAGTAACTAATGTAGATCAAGAAACAATGCGTTTGTATTACTATGTGGCTCTGTAAGAAACAAATATTTACAATCTTTGCATGTATTGCCATGCTGTGCATGATGATACAACCTGCATCGGCTCAGCGCATTGTAACACCGGTCGAAAGCAACGACCTGCCATTTGAGTTGCAAAAGAAAGATGCCGCCAAAGCTATGGCCGACACAATAGCAACCGATACTGTAGCGGAAAAAGAGCCGGTACACAAAGCCCCTCTTTTTGGTGGTGCTCTTATTACGGCCGACCTTGCGGCTCCCTTTATGAACTTGCTTGGCACACAATATGGCAACTATGAGGCCGCCGTAGAGTTCGATATATATCACCGCTTTTTCCCGGTGTTAGAGGTTGGTGTAGGATCGGCTTGGTACACACCCGATGGTAATAACTATACATTTAAATGCAACCCCTCGTTGTATGGTCGAGTAGGTGTCAATTACAATTTCTTCTTCAACAATGGCTCTGAAAGTTTCTTTGCAGTAGGTCTGCGATACGGTCTCACATCATTCTCCTATAATTGGGAGAATATAACATTCAACGACAGCTATTGGGACGACGAAGTGGTGGCATCTACTCCTCAAGAGCAGGCATTCGCACATTGGGGCGAGGTTGTTATAGCTCTGCGGGTCCAGATTTACAAGAACTTTTTTATGGGTTGGAGTGGGCGTTTCAGACTCTTGGCCGGCTGCGACAGTTCGCAGTATGGCGACCCTTTCTTTATACCGGGATTTGGGCCTAAGGAGACTGCATTTGGATTTACCTACACAGTGGGATATAACATACCTATCAAGAAAAAAGAGAAAGAAAAGGAAATAGTAGCACTATAGTATGGAAAACTGGAGAACACTATTATTGCAATGGTTGCATATCGATGTCGTAAACTTCACTTGGGTTGAGCAATTGGTATTTGCATGTATCCTGTTGCTTGTAATTACCATTATCGATCGCTTCTCTAAGCTGACAATCAACAAAGTGTTGCGACGTTTGGTACGAGCGTCAAAAGCGCAATGGGACGATATATTGCTCGATAGAAAAGTTCTTGATAATCTTGTAGCCGTAATTCCGGCAATACTCTTGGTTATATTTTTACCATTTGTGTTTGTAGGGAATGAGGGTTTATATAACCTTACACAACGACTATGTTGGATATATTTTGTAGCAATAATCTTGCGCTTTGCCATCTCGGCACTATCGGCACTCACTCACATACTCGAGAACAGCGATTCGTTTAAGGGTAAGCCCATAAAAGGTGCAGTACAAATGGTACAGGTTGTAGCCATTGTCTTTGCCATTATTGTAATGATTAGTATCATTGTCAATAAGTCTCCGGCTCATCTCTTTACCGGATTGGGTGCTTCGGCTGCTGTATTAATGTTGGTATTCCAAGAACTCATAATGGGTCTTGTAGCTGGCATACAACTCTCGGCCAACAAAATGATGAAAGTAGGCGATTGGGTAGTTGTTAAAGATAAGGGCATAGATGGTGTAGTGGCCGAAATAACACTTACTACTGTGAAAGTAATGAATTGGGATTATACCATCTCAACAATTCAACCACAAGCATTGGTAAACGGCTCATTCACCAATTGGCAGAATGTCTTTGATAAAGGTGGCCGACGCATAGCTCGTGTGCTACATATCGACATACGTTCAGTACACTTTATGAATGACGAGGAACTGGCACCTTGGCGAAATAATAAGTTGGTAGGCGATTTTATAGCCGAAACAGAAAAACAAATAGCCCAAGCCAAGGAGCAAGGTGATGAGGTTGCTGCACAATCACTCCGCATCACCAACCTTACACTCTTCCGTTTGTACACACAAAGCTACATCAAGTCGTTGCCCACATGTCACCCCGACTTTGTATCGATGGTGCGACTCATGGAGCCTACACCTCAAGGACAGCCTATGCAGATATATTTCTTCTCAAACAACACTGCTTGGGTCTATTACGAAGACATTCAAGCTCGTGTATTTGAGTATATTTACGCTATAGCCCCACAATTTGGGATAGAGATATACCAATTGCCTACAGGGCGGGATATGCAGCAAATGCGATAATACAACAAATCGAATAACTACCTTAATTCAAACAAATAGATAATACCATGGGAACTAAAAATTTAAACCTTTTTTCTTGGTTCAGCAAGACAAAAGAAGAACTCAGCACAATTCATAATTTACAGTTCAATCCTACACTCGAGTTAGAAAGAAATATTGGTAAACAAATATATGATGCTCTGCAAGGTCAGGTGGTGGAAGAACTACTGCGTAAAATCAAGATTTCGGGTAATGATGCCTACTGGCGCAGTGCCATGGAAGGCCATAGCCTCAAAGTTGAGAAAGACCTGTTGCCCGATGTATATCAGCTATGCCAAGACGTTAAGACAAAACTGCATTATGAAGAAAATGTCGATTTCTATATCACAGGCGATTCGAGTGTCAATGCATTTTCGCTATCGGCCGAAGATGAAGGAGAGCCTCACATTGTTAATATCAACTCTGCACTTTTCGAACTCATGTCGCACGATGAGCTGAAGTTTGTCATTGGTCATGAGTTGGGACACCTTATCAATAAAGATTCTGCACTAAACAGACTCATACGTTTTGTATTCCCTCCTGAGACCAATATACCCATCAGCTTACAATATAAAATAAGACTTCACGACCAGTTGGCCGAGTTGGTTGCCGACCGCTACGGATATATGGCAGTAGAAAATCTTGATGCATGTGTAACAGCATTCTTCAAGATGGCCTCGGGACTAAACCTCGAGAAGATGAATGTGAGCATAAGCGCACTGCTAGCCGATAACAATCGTCGTCTCGAATATTTCCTTAATGATAAAGGCACAAGCATTGCCTCACACCCGGTAAATCCCATTCGTGTGCAAGCACTCAATCTCTATGCTACATGCAAGAGCGAAGAAGAGTTGCAGAAAGGCATGGACGAACTCATCTCTATTCTGCTTAAGGTAGGAGATGGGGAACTTGACGAGCACATGGCTAAGTTTATAGCATCGGCCGGTATATTGGTAGCCAACATCGATGACCAAGTGAGTGAAGACGAAATCAATCGCATACTCGAGACACTTGCCAACCTCAAGGTATATCCTCGTCAATTCCTCGAGGAGATACTACAAGGTGATGTTATTGAGATATTCAACAAAGCCATCGAGAATATACTCAATATCAATCCCGGCATGCGAGAGGGATTATTGTCTTATATGATAGGCATAGTAATGGCCGATAATAATATATCAAAAGATGAAATTGAATTTCTATATTCATTCGGCTCTAATATAGGTTATAGCGACAAAGAGGTAGCCAACTTTGTTGCTTCGGCTATACAGAAAAATTATGTTCCACCCATCGAAGCAATTTGCTAATGTAATATTAAAATGGTGACCTACATCACTGTCACACACACCCTCATAGTTATTTAAATATCTATCTCTATCAAGTATATATACAACAAAAGACACCCTTAAAAGGTGTCTTTTATCTTACATAGCTTGCGGAAAGACAGGGATTCGAACCCTGGGTACAGTTGCCCGTACAACGGTTTTCGAGACCGTCCCGATCGACCACTCCGGCATCTTTCCTTTATCGGTCAATTGCGGTGCAAATTTAGTAAAAAGAATTGATAGATGTATCGCTAAAGATAAATATTTTTTTAACTCAATTTTTTTTTGCGATTTAGTCTATAAAGACTTATTTTTCATTAACTTCGTTCAACACTGAATGATAGATTATATAGTAAATTAACCCTCTATATGCCAAAATATTGAAATTATGAGTCCAGTATTACTTATATTTACATTAATATAGGCATTTGTAACGAGAGCTACAGCACAAGATGACTATTATAAAGGCTGCTATGTATCTACTGTGGGCAACAGACGACTTAATGTGACATGATAATTGAATGGGATAGAGTAATACCTAATAATTATGTTTAACTCATTATAAATTAGTGATTATGTAATAGATAGTATTGACATCAACACGTTAGGCGTGTTGGGTCGCATAGGAGATGTGATTTTACTTATATAATATAAAATACGAATACACATATAAATTGATATAGAACTATGGAACAGATTATTGGACGCTATTGTAAGGATTGCGTTGTATATTCAGATACTTTGAAACAAGATGCACGTAGCATCATCTACGGATTCGTTAACCACCCTATGTTCGAGGGTAGCAAGATACGAATCATGCCCGATGTCCACGCAGGCAAGGATATTGTAGTGGGTTTTACAGCACCGTTCCGCGACTCTGTTAACCCCGATCACATTGGTGGCGATATCGGCTGCACGGTTAGTACGACCATCACGCGTACTGCGGTAAACCCCGATAACTATGCTGAGATTGAGCACCGAATTAGAGAACAAGTAAAGTTTGGTATGACCACACAGGATCGTGCCCGTTTTAAGAATGCTGAGTTCTATGCTCATCTTAAGATACGCCTGCAGAAGGCACAGCTCGCTTGGAGCGAGTATGTAGAGAATACCGACATCTCGGAGCGTGGTGTGGAGAAACTGCTTAATCGTGTGGAGATGAACGCGCATACATTCTATCGCCAGATTGGTACTGTGGGCGGTGGTAACCACTTCGTTGAGATTGGTGTTACGCCAGAGGGTAACTATGCCGTAACGGTGCATTGCGGTAGTCGCAACTTCGGACAGAAAGTTTGGAAGTATTGGCACACGGTGGCTCAAGACTCTACGTTTAATCACCCGGCAAGTGGCTATCTTGCAGGTGATAGCATGAAGGGTTATATCACTGATATGGTTATCGCTCAGGCCTATGCCGAGTTCAATCATATGATTATTCACCGTTTGATTAACGAGGTGTTCATGTCGATTGAGGGCGGTTTGGACATTGTGGAGCAGATTGTTACAACGCACAACTACATTGACTTCAAGGGTCGTATGATGCGTAAGGGTGCTGTGGCATCGCTTACAGGTGAAAAGTTGGTTATTCCGTTCAATATGCGTGATGGCTTAATTATCTGCTCGGGTAAGTCTAATCCCGATTGGAACTGCTCTGCACCACACGGTGCTGGTAGACTTATGTCGCGCTCGATGGCAAAGGAACTTATCGACATGGAGGAGTATAAGCACTCTATGGAGGGCATCTTTTCTACCTCTGTGCAGACCGATACCATCGATGAAAGCCCTATGGCCTATAAGGATCCACATGAGATTCTTGAGGCTATTAAGGATACGGTTGATGTGCTCTACTTTGTTAAACCTGTGATTAACATGAAGAACCGTAGCAACGATTTGGTTACGGACGAGGAATAGTAATAACTATAATTTTTAAGTGAGCGACTAAAATTCTCTTTTTAGTCGCTCACTTTTGTTATCCTAAAATGGTATTCTCAAATAGTGATTATATTGATTTTTCGTAAATTTCCCATTTTAGTCAGCACACTATAATAAGATTGTGAAAACGCTATCTTGGAGCACGATTTTATAATCTGTCTGCACAGACTAATCAGTATAGTAGAGACATTTTATTTGTTATACGTTTCATATATGCCACAACATTGCTTGGCGATATAATTTTTATACCCGCCCCATAGCTCATAAATACCGAATACATTTCGTAGTTTACTACAACTTTAATTGTAAATACACAACTACCATCGCCACTATTCTCACTTACTATCTTTTGCGAATTGTGTATAGGCTTAGTTTTGATGTAATTACTTTGTTGAGCATCGGCCCAAAATTCAATTATTGAAGGGAAATCCCTATGTTCTTACGTTTGCATTGTGCAGGCCGTGTTCTCAGTCGCACAGCTGCCATCAATACACTCAATATGGCCGAAGAGATACGACAACTCGAGGAGAAAGGCATTATACACGCCATTCAGCATCAAAACGATATGCAAGAAGCAACTGGAGCATACAAAAACATTGAAGATGTTATAGCTCAAGAAGCAGATCTTGTAAAAGTGAAATATAGGCTATTGTCTATAACAGTTATAAATGGCTGATATTATATGTATGAGAGTCCTTCAGTGGGTCTTTCATTATTTTCTGACAATAATTAAAGGATTAAGACTTTTTATCACTTGCACTACAACGCTCGACATCATATTTATATACTTTTTAGTCAGCAATTTTGCTTTGTCAATTTTTATATATTCCATAATCGTTATAAAAAAGCCTTACTAAGCATTGAGGCAACTATTGTATCACTTAAAATCAAACAACGTTTATGGCTACAATCAAAGTTAAATTTCGTCCATCATCGATAGAAGGACGTACCGGAGTAATATTTTATCAAGTAACGCACCGCAGAGCAACTCAGCAAATTACGACTAACATACGCATCACACACGAAGAGTGGGGGAGCGATAATAAAATAAACAGCTCATGCGTAGCCCATAGAGAGAAGATTCAAAATCGTATTGATAAAGATATAATTCTGCTGAAAGGTATCATTAAAGACCTTGAGTACAGTGGTGTAGCTTATACGGTGAACGACATAATAGAGAGATACAAAAATCCCCAAAATCATACTTGGGTACTAGATTTCATGCAGAAACAAATTCAACTCATGTACAAAGCCAATCGTTTAGGTACAGCGCGAAACTATGAAAAAACGATGAAAAATTTTGCAGAATTTATTGGTGGAGGATATTTACCATTCTCAGCCATGACCGAACAGCTTGTTACAGACTACAACGCATTTCTCGTACAAAGAGGTTTGGTGAGAAACTCCATATCGTTCTATATGCGCATTATGAGAGCTATCTATAATAAAGCGGTAAGACAAAAATTGGTTGAACAAACACACCCTTTTGCCGATGTATATACAGGTATTGATCGTACTCGCAAACGTGCTATATCTGAGGCGTTGATATCGCAACTATACAAACTCCCATTGACCAACGGAACTTCTATAGCACTGGCAAGAGATATTTTTATTTTCAGTTATTGCACTCGGGGAATGGCTTTTGTGGATATTGCTTACCTCAAGAAAAAGAATATACAAAACGGAATAATAAGCTATTCGCGTCGCAAAACCGGACAACTTCTGCAAGTGAGAATAGAACCAAGTATTCAGCAAATAATAGATCGCTATGCATCGGCGTTATCGCCTTATGTTTTCCCTATACTCACATCAACCGACACTGCACAGTCGTACAACGAATATCAAGTTGCAATCAACAAATATAATAGACAGCTGAAAAGACTATCTATGATGTTGCCCATGAGTTGTATGCTCACCTCATACACATCACGTCATAGTTGGGCTACAGCAGCACGCAATCACAACATACCCATCACAATTATTAGCCAAGGTATGGGACACACTTCTGAAAAGACTACTCAGATATACCTCACAATGCTCGAAAACTCTGTAATAGACGATGCTAATCAAGGACTGATAAAATCGGTGATTGGATAAATTTAGGTGTCTTTGAGTTTTACCTCGATGATAGCGCGTGCTTGCTGTGAAAAATATTGAAGTAAACTTCATATTTCTCGCTCGTTTCTTGCTATCTTTGAGGTAAACCTCGAAGATTGTGTGCACTCGCTGTGAAAAATATTGAAGTAAACTTCATATTTCTCGCTCGTTTCTTTCTATCTTTGTTGTAAATAAGGTCCAATAAAAAGAACACAAGACAATAAATTATTATAATTTGCCAAATCTTGTTTTTGCGAACACTTTTGGCACAATATGATAGAATTGTATGAAAATCGAAGAAGCCATACTATACTGCCTTGCAAGTCAAAACCGAGGATTGCGAACGGAGCAAATTGCGGAGATGATAAACCGCCAACGCTTGCATATCCGTAAAGATGGGCAACTTGTTACGTCCAACCAAGTATATGCTGTGATTTGTCGCTATCCCGATACTTTCACAAAGGCCGAAGGACGGATTATGTTGATGATATAAATGTAATCAAATTATGAAGAATATATTGGGTGAAGAGTATAAGGGAGATTCTCGCTTTGTCGCAAAATGCAGGAAGTTGCAATCAATCTATCGGTATGAGATTGGAGAAGAAATTCTTCCATATACTGATAGAAATGGTAATTTGCATTATTACGGCAACTACATCAGCAATGGGGAGAATCCCAAGGAAGGTTGCTGGAAGAACTTCTTGACGGAATATGCGTTCAACTATGCTAAATACAGAGTGGAGCATAAGGAAAAATATGAAACTATTGATGGGAACAGACTTTTCAATAATCTTCTTTCAAGCCAACCTATGGCATTCAATCTGTTTTGTCCATTAAGACAGATGCGTGAGGAATCTCCGGAAACAGTAACAACGGTTATAAAAGCTGCTCTCCCGGGTTATCCCATATACAAAGTAACAGATGTTGAATTAGAATTCATTCCCGAAAATTACAAGGAGTTGACCGGAGATAAGACTGCAATGGATACAATAATCCGTTTTGTAGACACAAATGGCAAAGAAGGATTCATTGCCGTTGAGACCAAATATTCCGAGAATCTTGGTACGAATGTCGCTTATGATAAAGATGAATATGGGAAAAAAATTCCCCGTGCTAAAAGCATCGAGGCTGTGAGGGAACTCAAATGCTTTAAGCCTGATGTAGAAGAACAGATAATTATTGGTAAAAAGGGGTTGACTCAAATTTATCGAAATTTTCTGTTGAGCGAGAGGTATGGGTTTAAAGAAGGATTGCAATCGTATTCCGTTATTCTTGCACCCGCTATGCACCCTTCAACTGATGGTGAATTTAAATCTTTATATAATGAACTTCGTGACGAATATAAAGACAAGATAAAGAACATATATTTGGAGGATTTTGTAAAGGCAATAATCAATAATTGTCCAGACAAATATCGTATTGACTTCGAACGATTCTATGACCGATACCTTAATTGGAGTAAATTGGGAAATATTGATTAGAGATTATGCAAACATATACATTCAAAGATAAAGTAGTCATAGTTACCGGTGGTGCAAAAGGCATTGGCCTATGCATTGCCGATGAGTTCCGTTCTCTGGGAGCTGTAGTCTATGTAATTGACAAACAAGAGGAAGAGCATTTCGTTGGGGATATATCCAAGAAAGAGGTGATGGAGGCATTTGCTACCGAGGTACTTAGCAAGCATAACAAAGTAGATGTCATCATCAATAATGCCTTGCCACTGATGAAGGGGATAGATGAATGCTCGTATGAGGAGTTTCAATATGCATTGAGTGTGGGAGTAACCGCGCCATTTTATTTAGTCAAACTCTTCATGCCTCATTTGGCTGATGGTGCATCTATCATTAACATATCTTCCTCGCGCGACCGCATGAGCCAACCACAGACCGAGAGCTACACTGCTGCCAAGGGTGGCATTGCTGCACTCACTCACGCATTGGCCGTTAGTCTGTCGGGAAAAGCAAGGGTGAACTCCATTTCTCCCGGTTGGATAGATACAGCATACACCGTTTATGAAGGCCCAGATGCTACGCAACAACCGGCGGGTAGGGTAGGCACTCCCTTGGATATTGCCAATATGGTATTGTTTCTTTGTAGCGACAAAGCCGGCTTTATAACGGGCGAGAATATCTGCATCGACGGTGGCATGACCAAACAGATGATTTACCATGGAGAGCACGGGTGGAAGTTGGGAAATATAAAAGATTAGAGAGAATATGATAGATATAAATATTTGGATAAATGACTTTCTTCAAAAGTTGAATGAAGTATTTGCAAATCGTGTTTGGTTTGTAGGCTTACAAGGCAGTTATGGTCGTGGTGAAGCTACTGACACCAGTGATATAGATGTTGTAGTGATTTTGGAGAATCTTAATGTATCGGATATAAAGACTTATCAGGATATGTTGGACACTCTGCCCCATAGAGAACTAATCTGTGGTTTTGTGTCGGGTAAGACTGAAATCCTAAATTGGGAGCCGTCTGACCTCTTCCAATTCTATCACGACACCACTGCTATAAAGGGAAGTTTAGATGATTTGCTTCCGCTGATAGACCATGTAGCTATAGAAAGAGCCATCAAAATGGGTGCTTGCAACATTTATCACGGATGCGTTCACAACATGCTGCACGAAAAGAGCGAGGAGATATTGAAAGCATTGTATAAGGCTGCTTCATTTGTGGTGCAAGCTATCGTTTTCAAGCAGTCAGGAAACTATATCAAGCATCAAATCCAATTGCTTCAAGTAGCTTCAGCCGAGGAACAGATGATAATAAATACTTTCTTGAAGTACAAAAATGGAGAAGTTGTTGACTTTAATGAAGCATCAAAAATGTTGTTTGAATGGTCAAAAAAGAGAATTTATGTTAGCATACACATACATTGAAAAAGGAAAATTTGCTTTGGTAGAAAAGCCGAAGCCTACACTTATTGAACCAACAGACGCCATTGTTCGCGTGACAATGAGCAGTATCTGCACCAGCGACCTTCATATCAAACACGGAAGCGTACCTCGTGCCGTTCCTGGCATTACCGTAGGACACGAAATGGTAGGTGTGGTTGAAGAAGTGGGAGCCAAAGTTACCAACATAGAACCTGGTGACAGAGTGACCATAAATGTAGAGACCTTCTGCGGAGAGTGTTTCTTCTGCAAGAATGGTTATGTAAACAATTGCACCAACCCAAATGGTGGCTGGGCATTGGGCTGTCGCATCGATGGTGGGCAGACCGAATATGTGCGCGTACCACAGGCCAATCAAGGGCTGAACCGTATTCCCGATAGCGTTTCCGATGAACAAGCCTTGTTCGTTGGCGATGTACTGGCCACAGGCTTTTGGGCAGCTCGCATCTCTGAGATTACCGAAGATGATACCGTACTGATTATAGGAGCGGGGCCTACGGGCATCTGCACCCTTCTTTGTGTGATGTTGAAGCAACCAAAGCGCATTATCGTGTGCGAGAAGTCCGAAGAAAGGCTTCGTTTTGTGCAAGAGCATTACCCCAATGTATTGCTCACCACTCCCAAAGAATGCAAGGATTTTGTTTTGAAACATAGCGACCATGGCGGTGCTGACCGAGTAATAGAAGTGGCAGGAGCCGATGATACCTTTCGCCTCGCATGGGAGAGTGCCCGCCCTAATGCAATAGTAACGGTGGTTGCCCTTTATGACCAACCTCAAGTTCTTCCTTTACCCAACATGTATGGTAAGAATCTCACATTCAAGACCGGAGGTGTAGATGGTTGTGACTGCGAAGAAGTCCTCCGCCTTATAGAAGAGGGTAGGATAGACACCACTCCGCTCATCACGCACCGTTTCCCATTGAGTAAGATTGAGGAAGCCTACCGCATCTTTGAGAACAAATTGGACGGAGTGATTAAGGTGGCGATAGTTTGATTGCAAAATCGAATATATAATTTCAGGACAATGAAGGAGGAGTGTTTGATATGTAGGATTGAGTTCGGGTATGTGCGTTTCCGTCATCTCTCACTCCACACCATTGACTATAGAACCTTTTGCTTTGTCGCATAAGATGTCGGTTGCATCATTAGGTAAGATTGCAGAGGTGGGTATGTATCCGAATGCATTGCCTTTTTTTCCAAATAATCAGTAAAGAGTAATATATAATTGTATTTATGAGAGTATTGATTTTATGTACAGGTAACAGTTGCCGCAGTCAGATGGCACACGGATTTCTTCAGTCGTTTAATAATGACATTGAAGTGCATTCTGCCGGGACTAAACCGGCCGATAAGGTGAATCCAAAAGCCATTGAAGTGATGAATGAAGTGGGTATTGACCTGTCCAACCATAGGCCCAAAAATGTAGAAATATATCTTAACGACGAGTGGGATTATGTGATAACTGTCTGTGGCGGAGCAAACGAAAATTGTCCCAGATTCATTGGCAAAGTCGGAAAACGTCTGCACATCGGTTTTGATGATCCTTCGGGTGCCATAGGTACTGATGAATATGTAATGAAGGAATTTCGCAGAGTGAGGGATGAAATCCGTGAGAAGTTTAAGGAAATCTATACCTCTTATTACCTTCAAAAGTGAGCCGATTGGTGAAGATAGACCACAATATTGTAACCCTCTTCTGTTTCATCAATCTTTCTTGGTATGCAACACCCCTATATCATCGGAAAACGGTGGATAGGGGGCATAGCTCAAGAGCATCAGCCAAGACAAGAGATGCATTAAAGGTTGTACCCTTGTAACAGGGGGTGTAAAATGGGCGGAATGTCAAATGTGTGGATTTTGATTTGTGCCAGACACTCTTTCCCCGATACACTTAACGATAAGTACATCTGACGCTTGTCCTGTTTGCCTAATTTACGGATGACATGTTTCTTGCTCTCCAATGAACTGATTACTTTGGAGGTGTGTGAAGGGCGAAAGCCGGTTCGCTCGGAGATGACTGATGCAGTAACGCATTCGTCTCCCATAGCGCATAGGGCCATCGCTTCGTTCAATGTTACACCGTGACTCTCCATCAGTTGGGTCTCAAAGTCTGAGAGAGCCTTCATCAGCTCTCTCATGACGCATATGCAGGTTATCTTTTCCATTTTCTCAGATAAACAGATTTACATTGGCCTGTTCGGCTCTTTCCATATAGGTAGCAACTCCACCTACAGTTACTTCGTCTAACAAATCTTCACGTTTTACACCCATTACATCCATTGACATTTGGCATGCAATGAATTCCACTCCGTTGTCAATAGCTTGCTGGCGAAGGGTTTCTAATGAATCTACACCTTTTTTCTTCATCAGGTAGCGCATCATTTTGGCACCAATACCCAGCATATTCATCTGCGAGAGGGAGAGTTGGGTGGAATCGGAAGGGAGCATCCAACTGAACATTCTGCTCCATATATCTCTCTTCACACGTGGCTTATTGGCTTTTTTGATGGCATTCAATCCCCAGAAAGTAAAGAAGATGGAGACTTTCTTACCAGTAGCAGCTGCTCCATTTGCAAGTACAAAGGTAGCTAAAGTTTTGTCAAGATCATCACTGAAGAGGATCAATGTCTTCCCTTTTTCTTCATGTATTGAAAGGCAGGTTTCGGAAGATTCGCAAGGAACTGCTTTTTCAATGATGGCATAATAGATCCCGCCTTGCGAGCTCTTTTCAATGAACAGATTACCTGTAGTTCGGCACCATGCTTCAGCATCGCGCGGGAAACCGGCGTCGGTGGCACGTACCTCCAGACGTTGGCCAGGCTGAAGCGTTTCCATATATTTTTTCAATTTAAGAATAGGGCCTGGACATTGGATACCGCACGCATCTACTTGAACAACTTTGGTTTGTATAGCGGATGATATGCCTACAGTTATTTCCTTGTGAGAACCTTGATCTGGTGGAAGTACGGGTTTTATTGCAGATTCATAGAGTTTTAAACCTCCAATAAGGTTGCGTACATCTTTATATCCGTGCCCTTTCAAAATATTTGAAGCAAGGTATCCTCGCAGACCTACACCGCAAAATAGATAGACGGGACGGTCTGTTGGAATCTCATCCATCCGGCTTCTCAAGTCGTCCAGAGGGATATTGATGGCTCCAGGGAAGCTATTTAATGAGGCTTCATCGGCTGTGCGTACATCAATCAAAGAGACTTTTTTTAGATCGGCTTGCTGAAGTTCCCTCCAGTAGAGTGGGGTCATTTTGCCGCTAAGAATATTACCCGCTACATAACCACTGATGGCAACAGGATCTTTTGCTGAGGAAAACGGTGGAGCGTAGGCATGCTCTAACTGGGTAAGATGAGAGACATTGGCGCCTCTCTTGATGGCATAGGCATACTGGTCTATACGCTTGTCTACACCGTCGTAACCCACAATTTGTGCACCAAGCAATTGTCCCCCTTCTGGAGAGAAGGTAATCTTGATGGTCATCTGCAAAGCTCCAGGATAATAGCCGGCATGTGAGCCTGAATGAATGGTGGCGGAGAGGTAAGGAATGTTCATCTGCTTTAGCCGTTTTGCAGGCAGGCCTGTAGAGGCAACTGTAAGATCAAATACTTTTGCTATAGAGGTGCCGATAGAGCCCTCATAGGTCTGTATGTTACCAAAGACCATATTGTCGGCCACTATGCGCGCCTGGCGATTGGCAGGGCCGGCTAAGAAATTTAACCACGGCTTACCGGTAATGGGATGAGGAAACTCAATAGCATCGCCTACTGCATATACAGATTCGTCAGAGGTCTGTAGGTATTCGTTAACATAAATGCCACGCATTTCGCCCAACTTCAAGCCGGCTTCTTGAGCCAATCTGGTCTCGGCACGAACGCCAATTGAGAGTAAAACCATATCTGCTTCCAACTGGATACCCGACTGTAAATTAACTTTGAGCTGATTGTTTTGGCGGGTGAATGATTCAACGGCTTGCTCCAGATAGAGCTGAACTCCTTTTTCTTGCAGGTGCTGGTGAACAAGCGATGCCATTGAATAATCAATTGGCCCCATAACTTGATTGGCCATCTCAACTACAGCAACCTGAGCACCGACACGATGCAGGTTTTCAGCCATTTCAAGACCGATAAATCCGCCTCCTACAATCACTGCACGTTTTACTGGATATTGCTGCATATATTGCTTGATACGGTCGGTATCAGCCACATTGCGCAATGTAAAGATTCCCTCATTGTCGATACCAGGAAGTGGAGGACGAACAGGAGAGGCTCCTGGAGAGAGCAATAATTTATCGTAAGACTCAGTATATATACGTCCGTCATTTGTACGCACTTGCACATTTTTATTCTCAATGTTAATACCTATTACTTCACTATTGGTACGTACATCAATAGCAAAACGCTGTCCAAATGCTTCAGGTGTTTGGACAAATAATTTCTCCCGCTCATCAATTACTCCTCCAATGTAATAGGGGAGTCCGCAATTGGCATATGAGATATGTGCCCCTTTTTCGAACAGGATAATTTCTGCTTGTTCTGTATTTCTACGGATGCGTGCCGCTGCAGTAGCTCCTCCGGCTACTCCACCCACAATCAAATACTTAGGAATTTTATTTACTTTCATTTTGATGTATATTTAAATTATTTATATTCATTCAGACTTTATTTCCATCAGAAACTATTGCAAATATAAAATATTATTTCCATTAAACAAATTTTCCAAAGGAAAATATTTAGATAATGAATAAATTTATCGATATTTTAGGAATTATATGACCATACTGAACCGAACTATCCAAAATTATTGGATAGCTCGATTCTATTCATACATCCCAGGTAGTCTGAGTTTAGTCTTCTTTTCTATCCTTTGATTTTTCTCTGAATCCGGGGAATAACGTAAATACACAAGTAATACCAATGTGAGTAAAAGGGAACAATCCTCCCATTACATATACCAAATCGACAATTCAGAGATACTTGCCAAAATAAGATGAAGTATCATCGTATTACGTTATACAAGAAATCTCAATATTTAATAACCATTCCCTCTCCGTTAATAATGATTCCATCAGGGTGACATAAATACAAGTCCTTAGCAATTGCATCTATTCTTGTATAGAGAGGTTCAGTAATGCATTTGCCGATGCAGAAAGTGTAGATGGTTATCAATCAGCTATTTAGCACTCTAAAAGGTACAACCACTCATTTGGCAAGTCGTTGAGAATGTGTAAGTTAGTGATTTTCAACGCACTTTTCGCCTTGTACCTCCATTTTGGAATGTAAAAGTAAGTGTAATTTCTTGA
>JAFQRE010000013.1 GCA_017410245.1 Bacteroidaceae bacterium | reverse complement strand
TAGTTACAAGGCGTAGAGCCACAACGCTTGTGGCTCGTGTCCGGAACGGACAAATATAGCACACATTTGTATGTACGTTGCCTCTAATGAGGCACGAGTCGCGAGCGTCGCGACTCTACGAACAGCCGTATTGCCTATGGCACAAACGGGTTACTGAATATCGGTGGATATGGAATAAATACTCGCATGGAATTTTCTCAACCCCCTCGCCCTACGGGCACTCCCCCTATCCCTGCGGGCAGAGGGAGAAAACTACCGTATTCCACCGAGAGCTACATTTTCTCAACCACACACTCTCGCACAGCTCGCCGGCTCCCCTATATTGCTCCGCAACACAGAGGAGCAAAAGGTTACTCTACGGCTAATCCTTTGCCTCTAATGAGGCACGAGTCGCGAGCGTCGCGACTCTACGAAATGTCGTAATGCCATTGGCGCAATATGGTTACGGTAATTCAATGCCGATGGGCATAAAAGGTAACCCTTTCTGCCCGCCCCTGCGAACGAAGTGAGATAGGGGAAAGTCACGCAACACAGAGGAGCTAAAAGGTTCTATAATAGAGTGATTAATTGTATTTGCCGTCAAATTTTACGCGGGCATCGTTTACAAACTGTCGTATTCGCTTCTCGTTTTCGCGCGGGCAAATAAGCAGCACATTATCGGCCTCGGCCACCAGGAAGTCGTTGAGGCCGTCTATTACTACCAGTTTGTCGTCTTTTACGGCCACCAGATTGTTGTTACTATCATACATCATTGTTTTGCAACGCTGTGTAACATTTCCTTTGTCGGTCTTGGGCGAAATGTCGTATAGTCCGCTCCAAGTACCCAAGTCACTCCAGCCGAGGTCGGCGCAGATAACACTGCTGTTTGATGCGTGTTCCATGATGCCAAAGTCGATAGAAATGGCCAGGCATTGCTCATAGGCCTTGTCAACAGCCTCTTTTTCGTTGGCGGTGAGCATTTGTTGCGATGCTTGCTCAAAGAGGTGTGCTACGTCGGGAAGGTGCTTCTCAAGAGCTTCTATGATGGTGTGGGTGTTCCAAAGAAACATACCCGAGTTCCATAGAAACTCGCCGCTCTCTACCAGCACACGAGCCATGTCGTAGTCGGGTTTCTCTACAAATGTCTTTACGTGGCAAATGTCGTTGTCGAGCGACTCGCCTTTCTGTATATATCCATACCCGGTTTCGGGACGTTTGGGGGGAATGCCTATTGTGAGCAGGCGGTTGTTGTTCTCAACGAAGTCAAAACCCCGGTTGATGGTGCGTGCAAACTCTTCTTCACGAAATATGATGTGGTCACAGGGAGCTACAAGCATTACGGCTTCGGGGTTGAGCTTGCGAATGTGGTATGCCGCCCAAGCAATACATGGGGCTGTGTTGCGTCGTTGCGACTCGAGCAAAATGTTGTTGCGAGGCACCTCGGGCAGTTGCTTGTAAGTGAGCGAAGCATACTCTTGGTTGGTAATGATATATATGTTCTGAGAGGGTATGATGTTGGCAATGCGGTCGTATGTCATCTGTAGCAAGGTGCGGCCCATGCCAAAGAAATCGAGAAACTGTTTGGGACATGATGTGCGGCTGAAGGGCCAGAAACGACTACCTACGCCTCCACTCATGATGATACAATAGCGGTTTTCCATAATATTGGGTTATTGGTCTTTTCTACAGAGTGCTAATTTAGTAATTATTTTCCCATCTATCGCATTATTATATCATTTTTATTCGATATTATGTATTGTAAACAATTGGCTTGAGGCTCGATGGTGGCAAAATGCAAACGTTTTCATATAAAATTTTTAAATTGTTTTTACTAAAAATTTTCGCGGGTAGGGTATTTGTATTTATTTTGTGATGTAAAGCAGAATGGTTTTGTTTATAAATAAAGCAAGGGAATATGCAACGAATTGTAAGATTGATGGCGTTGGTGCTGAGTATGTTGGCCGTAGTTGAGGCTACGGTAGCAAGCACATTTGTGGGCCAACGCAGTGATTTTCGCGATGAGACTATCTACTTTGTCATGACCACACGTTTCTACGATGGCGATCCCGACAATAACACACAATGTTGGGACAATCAGGAGCGCAATGAGGGCGACCCTGCCTGGCGTGGCGACTTCAAGGGCTTGATAGAGAAGCTCGATTATATCAAGGCATTGGGCTTTACAGCGGTGTGGATAACACCGGTTGTAGAGAATGCTTCGGGTTATGACTATCATGGTTATCATGCTTTCAACTTCAGCCGGGTCGATAGCCGTTATGAGAGTGAAGATGTAGATTTTCAAGACCTCATAGATGCCGCACATGAGCGTGGCATGAAGATAATACTCGATATCGTGCTCAACCATACGGGAAACTTTGGCGAGGAGAATTTGTGTAAGCTCTTTACGCGCGATTGGAGTGCCAATCAGGCCACTATCGAGGAGTGTATGGTGCCTATTACCTATAGCGAGGGCGGCCGCCTCCCCGACAACTATAACGACCTGGCCGGAGCAGAACAATATGCCAAGCGATTGGCCGAGATGAAGAATACCGGTGGTAAAAACCACGACACCAACAACTATTGGCATCACGTGGGCAATGAGTGGAACTGGGACGACTACTCACGTTGGTATGGCCAGATAGCCGGTGATTGTGTAGATCTGAATACCGAAAATCCCTATGTGACCAATTATCTGGTGAAGTGTTACGGCGAGTTCATCAAGATGGGTGTTGATGGTTTTCGCATCGATACATCGGGTCATATATCACGTCTTACATTCAACAAGGCTTTCATTCCGCAGTTTCAACAACTGGCCGAGGAGTACAAGGAGAGGCGCAACGGAGGGCCTTTCTTTATCTATGGTGAGGTGTGTGCTCGTGAACGCAATGTGACCTATCGCAATCATGAGAACTGCTCGCCCTACTTCTATACCTGGAAAGAGTCGAAAGAGTATGCTTGGGACACGAGCGAGACCTCGTGGAATGACATTGTAGTGATGGAAGGCTCGAAGGGCAGTCACACCAATATACAATCGGTCGATGCGCAGGGTGTAGATTTTCAAGATGACAAAGGTATGCCCGAGTCGTCTAACGCCTTTCTTGATGGCAACAATTATCATACGCCCGATTATTCACAAAGTTCGGGTATGAATGTGATAGACTTTACAATGCATTGGAACTTCCGTACAGCTGCCGAGGCCTTCAGTGTGAAGTATGGCGACAAATACTACAACGATGCAACATACAACGTAGTATATGTAGATTCGCACGACTATGCACCCGATGGAGCTCCCGAGGGAACACGATTTAACCAAAATGAAGATGTGTGGGCCGAGAACCTCTCGCTGATGTTCTCTTTCCGCGGTATCCCTTGTTTGTATTACGGCTCCGAGATACAGTTTCGTAAGGGGGCGGTTATCGACAATGGTCCCAATATAGCCTTGAGCCAAACCGGTCGTGCCTATTATGGAGGTTACATCAAAGGAGATATAGAGGTGTCCGATTTTGCACAATATAGCCATGCCACGGGAAACATAGCAGCCACGCTATCGCACCCATTGGCTATGCACATACAACGCCTCAATCGCATTCGTGCGGCTGTACCGGCGTTGCGTAAGGGACAATATAGCACCGATGGTTGCTCGGGTAGTTTTGCCTTCAAGCGTCGCTATACCGACAGTACCACCGACTCGTATGCGTTGGTGTGCATCAGTGGTGGGGCAACCTTTACGGGTATAGAGAACGGTACCTATACAGATGCCGTTACAGGCGATACTAAGAGTGTTACAAACGGTACTCTCACAGCCTCCTGCTCGGGAAAAGGCAATATGAGAGTGTATGTGCTCAGTACCGACAAAACGCCGGCACCCGGCAAAGTGGGAGATGACGGAAAATATCTCTATCACACAGCCTCCAATGCTGGTACTCAGTTGGCCTACGACGGCACGCAAGAGGAGCGTTCGACAGTCAATGGCGGAAGCGAAGGCGGTAACGGACAGGAAGAACCCGAAACCCCTATAGAACCTACCATGAGCGAGGGCGAACAGGCTGCATTCTTTGAGAACAGTGCTGCGTGGGACGGCAAGATACGCGCTTGGGTGTGGAGTAGTTCGCAGAACTATACCGGAGGCAGTTGGCCCGGTCAGACTTGTACCTACTTGGGCAATCGTATATGGAAATGGAGCTATACCGGCGGTGACAAAACACCCGATGGGTCGGGTATCATATTCAATAATGGCAGTTCGCAGACGGCCGATATGACATGGATAAATGGCGGATACTACAATGCCAATGGTTATGTAAAGACCATTGAGGGAGCAGGAGAGATACCCGACAAACCCGACAACCCCGATACGCCCGACCAATCGTATAAGTGGCGCGCTTACTATAACGATAGCAATTGGGGTAGTAGCACTGTGTATGCCTATGTGTGGGACGCAGGAGATGGCAACAAAGAGTATCTTGGAGGTTGGCCCGGAAAGGCCATGACTCGCAATAGCGATGGCTTGTGGCAGGTAACATTTGGCTCGGACAAGAACCTGACAACCCCCATGATTATATTCAACAACGGACAGGGTGGGGGAGGCTCAAATCAAACAGCCGACCTATCGTTTATCAACAATGGTGTATATAACTACAATGGCTATCAATATACCGGCATGGCAGAGATAGCAAGCGAGGGCTTGAGGGTGTATGCTTCGGGTGGAGTGCTGTATATCGACACTTGGGAAGATACAACTATCAAGATAGTCCGTGCCGATGGTATAGTCTATTACAAAGAGCTGGGAGTGGGTGTAAATACCATAACCGACTTGCCTCGCGGAGTGTATATTATAGCCTCAAAGAAAATAGTGTTGTGATAAGAAGTGTATGTCATTATCAACCTCGGAGTTATCCGGGGTTGTTTTTTTATATTTAATTGTTACCTTTGTGTATCGATAGTAAAATGACAAAATATGGCAAAACGAGAATATGTAGAGGCAAACAAAGCATGGCTTGAGGCAAAGTCGAAAGAGGAGGGTGTGAAAGCACTACCTATGGGTATATACTATAAAGTATTGTCGAAAGGCAATGCTGCAAGTCCTACACCTTCGCGTCGCAGCATTATTATTGCACATTATACCGGTCGCACCATCAACGGAAAAAAGTTTGACAGCAGTAGGGGAGGCGCACCATTGGCTTGTAGGTTGAGCGACCTTATACAAGGCTGGATAATAGCATTGCAGCAGATGCATATAGGCGACAAATGGGAGTTGTATATCCCGGCCGAGATGGGATATGGCAAAAGTTCGGTTCCCGGCATACCCGGAGGCTCGACACTTATTTTTGAAATAGAGTTGTTGGGTATATCGTGATGTGTGGCTGTGTGATGTGATGAAAAAAGAACATAAGATTATGAAGCGTAATATTTTCCTCTTGATAATATCGGCTCTGTTGCTGACGGCTTGTGGCGAAGAGAAAGATGTGTTTGTCATCAAAGGCCAGCTCAACAACCTTGGAGGTATGCCTTTGTATGCTGTATATCAATCACCTACCGGTGTAGTTGTAGATACAATGAGACCATTAGACGGCAAGATAGAGATGCGCGGCTCGTCACCCGATGTGGTTCCTGTGCAGCTATATACCATAGGTTGGCAACCTTTCATGCGACTATATATGAGCAACGAGAATCGTGTCGAAATCAAGGGCGATGCTACTCAATTATACGATATAGAACTGAAAGGTAGTTCGTTAAATCGCCAACTCTGGCGTTTTATATGCGACAATAGAGATATCTTTGATGAGGCTGCAGTGGCTGCAGAGAGCTATCAGCTGAACAAAGGTCGAGCTGCCGAGTATGATAAAAAAACAGCCCGTCTCGATTCGCTCTTGACCGACTATATAGTGCGGCATAACAACAAAGAAATGAGTGCCATTCTTATAGGTGACTATTTGTTGCGATATGACAACTATGCGCTCTGTGACAGCTTGTGGCAACAATTGGACGAGAAAGCTCGTCTGCCCTATATAGAAGAGACGATAGAACGGTTGAGAGAACAACTCATCTACAACGAAGATAATAGTCAGATACCACATCTGCGATATATAGACAATGCCGATACGCTGGTGTATGTCAATACCCGTAAGAGTAAAGCTACCTTATTGTGTCTCTGGGAGGCATCGGCACCTCAGGCCGATGTTAAGCACAAGGTGCTTGAGCATTATGCCCGAAAATATAGTAATGAGGAGTTGCAGATTGTAGCACTATCTTTCGATTGTGACACTGCTGTGTGGCATCGTGTAGTAGATAACGATACCACTCGGGTGATAGATATGTGGGGCGATGCTATATATACATCGAAAATATTGAGCAAGCACCATGTGACACGCATGCCTGTGTATATGCTGGGCGACTCGCTGGGTAATATATTGGTGCGTACTCCACAATTGCCCGACGAGGATATTGATATGCAGATAGATTCGCTGGTGACTATACCCCAATACAAGATAGAGAAACCTATATTCAAACTATAAACACACACACGATGCTTGTCAAAGTCTTTGGCGCAACCGTACAAGGTATTGATGCCTTGGTGGTAACAATTGAGGTAAACTGTACAAAGGGAATACGCTTTATGATGGTGGGTCTGCCCGATGCAGCTGTAAAGGAGAGTCACGAGCGCATTCAGTCGGCTCTTACTCACAACAACTATAAGTTTCCGCGCCGACAAGTCATCATCAATATGTCACCGGCCGACCTCCGCAAGGAGGGTGCTGCCTATGACTTGCCCTTGGCTATAGGACTCTTGGCTGCCGATGAGCAAATATCGCCCGAGAAGCTATCGCAATATATGGTTATGGGTGAGTTATCGCTCGATGGTAGCATACTGCCCATCAAAGGAGCTCTGCCAATGGCTATCAAAGCACGTGAATTGGGCTTCAAGGGGCTTATTGTTCCGCACGAGAATGTTCGTGAGGCTGCGGTGGTCAATAATCTCGATGTATATGGTGTGAGACACGTGACAGAGGTGATTGAGTTTTTTGATGGTAAACGAGAGTTGGAGCCTACGGTAATAGATACACGAGCCGAGTTTTATGCAAGTTTTGGTAATACCGACCTCGACTTTTGTGATGTGAAGGGTCAGGAAAATGTCAAACGAGCTTTTGAGGTGGCAGCTGCAGGAGGTCACAACATCATTTTGGTAGGTCCTCCGGGCTCAGGAAAGTCGATGATGGCCAAGCGCCTGCCTTCTATCTTACCCCCTCTCACACTGCAAGAGGCTCTTGAAACGACCAAAATTCACAGCGTAGCCGGCAAGATGCGTGGTGGGCAATCGTTGCTCTCTCAGCGTCCGTTCCGTGCGCCACACCACACTATATCGAGTGTAGCCTTGGTGGGTGGTGGTGCTTTCCCTCAACCCGGCGAAATATCATTGGCACACAATGGCGTGTTGTTTCTCGACGAGTTGCCCGAGTTCAGCCGTCAGGTACTCGAGGTGATGCGTCAGCCTCTCGAGGACCGCAAGATAACCATCTCGCGTGCCAAATATACTATAGAATATCCATCGGGTGTGATGCTTGTAGCCTCGATGAACCCTTGTCCTTGTGGTTACTACAATCACCCCACGCGCGAGTGTATATGTGCACCGGGTGCTGTGCAACGCTATTTAAACAAAATATCGGGGCCTCTGCTCGACCGTATCGATATACAGGTAGAGATTGTACCTGTTCCATTCGACAAAATCTCTTCAATACAACCATCAGAACCCAGTAGCACCATTCGTGAGCGGGTGATGAGGGCACGAGAGTTGCAGGCCATACGTTTTGCCAATGAGCCGGGAGTATATTGCAATGCTCAGATGAATACCCGTTTGCTCAATCGATATGCTGTGCCCGACAAACAAGGATTGCAACGCCTCAAAATAGCTATGGATAGGTTTAACCTATCGGCTCGTGCCTACGATCGCATACTGAAGGTGGCTCGCACCATTGCCGACCTTGCTTGTAGTGACGAAATTACTGTCGAACACATCAGCGAAGCCATCAACTATCGCAACCTCGACCGTGCCGGTTGGGCAGGATAAAGTGTAGATTGTGTATTTTCTATTGTTTTTAGGAGGTATTGTTTTATCAAAAAATATTACCTTTGCATGCTTTTAAAAACAAGCCGTGAAAACATAATATCCAACCCAGGTTGTTATAACGAATAAAATGCCTAAAAAACCTGAACTTATTGTCATGCTCACATGGCATGACTACACTGTAGAAAACGCCCATCAAGTCTTTGAACAATGCAAAGATGCTCAGGCCTCATATTGGGGCATGAAGGAGTTGCCACTGCCCATGGAGCAGATGCAACAACTCTATGCCTATATGAAGTCGTGTGGCAAGACAACAATCCTTGAGGTGGTGGCCTATACCGAGGAAGAGGGTCTTGCCGGTGCTCGCAAGGCTGTGGCTTGTGGTTGTGATATTCTTATGGGTACCAAGTATGCCGACTCTATCAATGACTATTGCAAGGCTCACGGCTTGAAGTATATGCCATTTGTAGGAGAGATTACCGATCGTCCTTCGGTGCTGAAGGGCGAAATTGAAGACCTCATACGCGAAGCACGTGAGTGCATAGATAAAGGTGTGTATGGTATCAATCTATTGGGATATCGTTATGTGGGCGATTCTATGGCTCTGCATAAGGCTTTTATGCAAGAAATAGAGGCTCCGGTATGCTTGGCCGGAAGTATCAATAGTTATAAGCGTCTTGATGAGATAAAAGAGCTTTCTCCTTGGTCTTTTACAATAGGTAGTGCTTTCTTTGAGAAAAGATTTGGCGAAACGATAGCCGAACAAATAGATAGAGTGTGTAGCTATATACAACAACCGTAAATGGCAACTTTTGAGTAGCGTTTACTTCTGTTTTGCAATAAAAATAGTATCTTTGTATGTTTTTACAACTTCTTGTAAAAATGATAATCTTTTAATAATCAACAAATAACACCGATATGGCCAAGAAAATCGTAGAGACTCCACTCATGAAGCAATATATAGAGATGAAGGCGAAGCACCCCGATGCTATATTGTTGTTTCGTGTAGGCGACTTCTACGAGACTTTCAGCGATGATGCCATTACAGCTTCCGAGATATTGGGTATTACACTCACTCGTCGGGCCAATGGTGTGGCTCAGTCGGTAGAATTGGCCGGTTTCCCTCATCATGCTCTCGATACCTATCTGCCCAAGTTGGTACGTGCCGGTAAGCGCGTGGCTATCTGTGAGCAACTCGAGGACCCCAAACTTACCAAGAAACTTGTGAAACGAGGTATTACCGAGTTGGTTACGCCCGGTGTATCTATCAACGATAACATTCTCAACCATCGCGAGAACAACTTCTTGGCCAGTGTACACATGGCTAAGAGCGGATATGGTGTAGCTTTTCTTGACATCTCTACCGGCGAATATATGGCTGCCGAGGGCTCTCCTGACTATGTTGAGAAGTTACTCAACAACTTTGCCCCCAAAGAGGTGTTGCTCGAGCGCAACAAGCGCAAGACGTTTGAGGTGCGATTTGGTTCGCGTTTCTTTACCTATGAGATGGAAGATTGGGTATATACCGAAGATGCTGCCACAGACAAGTTATTGCATCATTTCGGCACACACAATCTCAAAGGTTTCGGTATTCACAACCAGCCACAAGCCATTATTGCTGCCGGTGCTATTTTATACTATCTCGATATTACTCAACACACCCATATCGATCATATTACGTCTCTCTCTCGCATTGAGGAGGAGAAGTTTGTCCGACTCGATAAGTTTACCATTCACAGTCTTGAGTTGGTAGATACAATGAATGACGGCGGTAAAAGCCTGCTCGATGTTATCGACCGCACCATCAGCCCTATGGGTGCGCGTATGTTGCGCCGTTGGGTGGTGTTCCCGCTCAAAGATGTAGCTCCCATCAACGAGCGACTCGATGGTGTGGAGTATTTCTTCCGTCACCCCGAGGTTGAAGAGTCTATACGTCCACAGTTGGAGTTGATAGGCGATATGGAGCGCATCATATCTAAGGTAGCTGTGGGGCGCATCACGCCACGCGAGATGGTGCAGTTGCGTGTTGCCCTATCGGCTATTGCTCCCATCAAGGAGTTGTGCTCTTCTATTGATGAGGCTGCCATACTGCGCCAGATAGGCGATTTGCTCAATCCTTGTATGCAGATTTGTCAGCGCATTGCACGTGAAATCAATCCCGATGCTCCGGCTCTACTCAACAAGGGTAGCATCATCAATCGTGGTGTCAATGAGGAGCTCGACTCGTTGCGCGAAATAGCTTATTCGGGCAAAGACTACCTGTTGCGCCTGCAACAACAAGAGGCCGAGCGTACCGGTATTCCCAGCCTCAAGATTAGCTATAACAATGTCTTTGGCTACTACATTGAGGTGCGCAATACTCACAAAGATAAAGTCCCGGCCGAGTGGATTCGTAAGCAGACACTTGTCAGCGCTGAACGCTACATTACGCAAGAACTCAAGGAGTATGAGGAGAAAATATTGGGGGCCGAAGAGCGTATCTTATCGCTCGAGACACGCATCTTCAACGACCTTGTATTGTCGTTGGGCGAGCACATTGCTGCCATACAGCTCAATGCCGGCCTGATAGCGCGTCTCGACTGTCTGCTGTCGTTTGTACAAGTAGCACGCGAAAATCACTATATACGTCCCGAGGTAAACGAATCGCTCGATATTGACATTATCGAAGGTCGTCACCCGGTCATTGAGAAACAGTTGCCCGTAGGCGAGCATTATATCTCCAACTCTGTTTCTTTGGGTAACAATTCGCAACAAATCATTATGATTACCGGACCCAACATGGCCGGTAAGTCGGCTCTCTTGCGACAGACTGCGCTTATTGTACTCATGGCACAGATAGGTTGTTTTGTACCTGCCGAGGCGGCTCGAATAGGTGTGGTAGATAAGATTTTTACCCGCGTAGGAGCTTCTGATAACATTTCGGTAGGCGAGAGTACTTTTATGGTAGAGATGAATGAGGCAGCCAATATTCTCAACAATATCTCGGAACGCAGTCTTATCTTGTTTGACGAGCTTGGACGTGGTACAAGTACCTACGATGGTATATCTATAGCTTGGGCTATTGTCGAGCACATACACGAGCACCCCAAGGCGCAGGCCAAGACTCTCTTTGCCACACACTATCATGAGCTCAACGAGATGGAACGCTCATACAAGCGTATAGCTAACTATAATGTCTCGGTGCACGAGGCCGATGGCAAAGTTATATTTTTGCGCAAGTTGGTGCGAGGTGGTAGCGAACATAGTTTTGGTATTCATGTAGCACGATTGGCCGGTATGCCGCAGAGCATTGTGAAGCGTGCCGAACAGATACTCAAGCAGCTCGAGAGCGAAAACCGTCAGAGCGAAATCTCAAAGAAACCTACTGCCGACTTAGCTGCATCGCGTGGTGGGGTACAACTCAGTTTCTTTCAACTCGATGATCCGGTATTGTCGCAGATACGCGATGAAATCTTGCATACCGACATCAACAACCTCACTCCTGTTGAGGCTTTAAACAAACTCAACGATATCAAAAAAATTATTACCGGTAAAGGTTGAAACCCTTACCGGTAATAAAGTATTCTCATACAAAGACTGTACATCATTTGCGACGCTTACGAGCCTTGTTCTTTGCGTTGTTAAATATCTCGTAGTTAAATCCGCCGGTATTATCGCTTGCCGCATTATCGCCTTCGCGACGACGGTTGCGACGTTCAGGTCGTGTCTCTTGCTCCCATCGAGCCTCTCCTCGGCGGCTGTTGCGCTCCTTACGGGGCTTCTCTTCGTTACGTTGAGTTCTCTCGTTACGACGCTCTTTACTTCGTGCCGGAGCTGCTTGTTCGTCACGCTCACGACTCTTTCCTTTGCCTCGTTTGCTCTCTCCGCCATACTTTTTGTTGGGGTCGGCTATCTCGGCATAGATACGATTACCATAGAAGTCGGCATGCTTGAGAGCTGCCACCACGCGACGGGCAAACTTCTCCTCCACATCGATGAGCGAATAGCCTGTAAAGAGGTCTATACGTCCTATATTGATGCGTCCGGGCACGTTGTCATTGATAAGGTCGAGTATGTTATAAGGGGTACAACCGGTAGCCTTTCCTTGGTTGATATATACACGCACAAATCCCTGTTCGGCTTGGCATGAGCCTTTCTCGCGAGGGTCGTCCTTGCCTTTTGTTTTGCGCTCGCGAGGTTTCTCTTCGGGGAGGTCTATATCGGGCGCATCGCGGTAGTATTCGAGCAGACGGTTGAACTCAAGCGATATGAAACGGCGTATCAGATCCTGATCGTCGAGCCACGACAAACGGCGGAAGATAGGGGGCAACAATGGCTCAATTTCGGCCTCGTTTACCTCTACTTTCTCAATGCGATCTACAAGATTATAGAGTTGTTTCTCGCATATCTGCTTGCCGGTAGGTATATGTTCGCGCTCAAAGGTCTTGCCTATGATTTTCTCTATAGCTCTTATCTTGCCCTTCTCGCGGCTGTGTACAATAGAAACCGATATGCCCGACTTGCCGGCACGACCGGTACGGCCACTGCGGTGGGTATAGGTTTCTATATCGTCGGGAAGTCCGTAGTTAATAACATGGGTAAGGTCGGTCACATCGAGCCCGCGTGCAGCCACATCGGTAGCTACAAGTAGCTGAATGTTGCGTACACGAAACTTCTGCATCACGAGGTCGCGTTGCATCTGCGACAAGTCGCCATGCAACGACTCGGCATTGTAGCCGTCCGAAATCAGTGCATCGGCTATCTCTTGTGTCTCACGACGTGTACGGCAGAAGATGATACCATAAATGTCGGGACAATAGTCGGCTATGCGTTTCAGAGCCAGATATTTATCATTGGCTTTCACCATATAATAGACGTGGCGTACATTCTCGGCACCTTCGTTACGGCTGCCCACAACAATCTCCTTTGCGTTGTTCATGTAGGTGCGAGCTATCTGTTCTATGCCTGAAGGCATCGTTGCCGAGAAGAGCAACATCTTGCGATTTTCGGGTACAAAGGCCAGTATCTCATTGATGCTGTCGAGGAATCCCATATTGAGCATCTCATCGGCCTCGTCCATGATGACAGTAGTTGTCTTGCTCAACGACACACATTGGCGATTTATCAGGTCGAGCAGTCGTCCCGGAGTAGCAACAACAACGTGGCTACCCTTGCGCAGAGCACGTATCTGCACCTCTATATTAGCACCTCCATACACCGGCGTGATGTGTATGCCCGGCATATATTTGGCATAATCGGCCAAGTCGCCGGCTATCTGCAGGCATAACTCGCGCGTAGGAGCCATGATAAGTGCTTGCGGATATAGCTTCTCGCTATCGATGCGTTGTAGTAGAGGCAATCCGAAAGCTGCTGTCTTACCCGTTCCTGTTTGAGCCAAAGCTATCAAGTCGGTCTCCTCGCCCAATAGTAGCGGTATCACAGCCTCTTGTACAGGCATAGGTGACTCATAACCCATCTCATCGATAGCTTGCAGTATAGCGGGCTGAATGCCCAATTCTTCAAAAGTCTTCATTGATATTCTTGTATGTATAATAGATGCACGTGCAATGCGTATCATTGCCGTTGCAAAGGTAGTAAAAATGTTATACTTATAAAAATACTATCCATCAGCACTACTCTTCACAACTCTGCCAATGTTCCGTAATACGATTATGCCATAGGCAATGCGGTCGTTCGTAGAGTCGCGACGCTCGCGCATGAAGATGCAACGTGCATTCAAACGTGGTATTCCTTGTCCGTTCCGGCCACGAGCCACAAGCGTTGTGGCTCTACGGCTAACGCATTCCGCTTGCTTACTCGCAATAGTGGCTCTACGGCAAACAGGGGCAGAAAAGGTAACCTTTTGCTCCTCTGTGTTGCAGAGCAATATAGGGGAGCTGTCGAGCCATGCGAGACTGAGGGGTTAAGAAAAATCAACATGAGTATTTATCCCATATCCATATATGTTCCGTAACCTGTTTGTGCCATAGGCAATACGGTTGTTCGTAGAGTCGCGACGCTCGCGACTCGTGCCTCATTAGAGGCAACATGCATTCAAACGTGGTATTCCTTGTCCGTTCCGGCCACGAGCCACAAGCGTTGTGGCTCTACGGTTTTAACCCCTTCCCCTTGCGGGACTTCCCCTATCTCGTTTCACTCGCAGGGGCAGAAAAG
>JAFQRE010000012.1 GCA_017410245.1 Bacteroidaceae bacterium | reverse complement strand
ATGCCAACGTTGCCGACCTTGTAACAAATACAGCTAATGCAACAGTAAAATAATATTTACAATAGTAAATTGACAATACACGACTGCGCTCCTTATCCAAGGGGCGCAGTTTTTTATGGCCTATTGCGCGTCTGCCGTAGAGCCACTTTACATTGAATTACCGTAACCACATTGCACCCATGGCATTGCGATTATCCGTAGAGTCGCGACGCTCGCGACTCGTGCCTCAATAGAGGCAATGAATATGCAATGGAGTAACCTTTTCTGCCCCTGCGAACGAAGTGAGATAGGGGAAGTCCCGCAAGGGGAAGGGGTTGAAAAAAGACCGCAAATATTGCGTTTCCTTGTCCGTTCCGCCGGTAGAGCCACGACGCTCGTGGCTCCAGCGTCGCGACTCTACGAACAGCCGTATTGCCATGGGTACAAAGTGGTTACGGAGTATCGATGTGAATAGCGTTAGCCGTAATGCCTATGGCGCAAACGGGTTACGGATTATCGGTGAATATGGAATAAATACTCGCATGGAATTTTCTTAACCCCCTCGCCCTACGGGCACTCCCCCTATCCCTGCGGGCAGAGGGAGAAAACCACCGTATTCCACCGAGAGCTACATTTTCTCAACCCCTCAGTCTCGCATGGCTCGACAGCTCCCCTATATTGCTCCGCAACGCAGAGGAGCAAAAAGGTTACCTTTTCTGCTTATGTAAGCCGTAGAGTAACCCTTTCTGCCCACACAAGCCGTAGAGCCGCTTTACATTGAATTACCGTAACCACATTGCACCCATGGCAATACGGTTATTCGTAGAGCCACAACGCTTGTGGCTCGTGCCTCATTAGAGGCAATGAATATGCAGATGTGTTATTCCTTGTCCGTTCCGGCCACGAGTCGCGAGCGTCGCGACTCTACGAACGGTCGTATTGCCGATTGCGCAAACGTATTACTGAACATTGATGAAAATAGCGTTAGCCGTAGAGCCACAACGCTTGTGGCTCGTGCCTCGATAGAGGCAATGAATATGCAAATGTGTTATTTCCTTGTCCGTTCCGGCCACGAGTCGCGAGCGTCGCGACTCTACGAACAGCCGTAATGCCTATGGCACAAACTGGTTACGGATTATTGGTGAATATGGAATAAATATTCGCATGGAATTTTCTCAACCCCCTCGCCCTACGGGCACTCCCCCTATCCCTGCGGGCAGAGGGAGAAAACCACCGTATTCCACCGAGAGCTACATTTTCTCAACCACACACTCTCGCTTGGCTCGCCGGCTCCCCTATATTGCTCTGCAACGCTGAGGAACAAAAAAGGCCCTATAGAGGTGTATGTTATGGCCTGTATCCGCCTTCTTGGGCGATGGTAGGGGCGTTGGGGTGTAGGTGCAGTATGCGTTGGTTGCTACTGCCTCGGAAGTGCAGTGTGGGGTCGTATAGGCGTTGAATGAATGGCCCATCGACGAGGGTGTCGATGAAACGGAGGCAGTCGCGAGTGGTGGAATTGGCAAGAAGTGCTTCGTAGGTAAATCCTGTGTAGCACCAGATGTTCTGTCGTGTTTCGCGTTTGAGGCGTACAAGCAGTTCCAACAGCGCTTCGGGGTTGTAAAAGGGGTCGCCACCGGTGAGTGTAATGCCATCGAGCAGTGTATCGCGGTTTACCTCATCGATAATGCGCGATAGTATCTCCTCGGTAAATGGCTCGCCGGCCGTAGGCGACCAGCTCTCGGGGTTGTGACACCCCGGGCAGGCATGCCGGCAGCCTGCCAAGTAGATAGCGTAACGGAGTCCGTATCCGTCGGCTATCGTCTCGGGATATACGTTTATAATGTTGAGCCCTTGCATTGGCTGTGTTTAACGCGGTCGCGTTCTTCGGCTTGCTTGGCCGAGTTCCATGTCTCAAGACTACCTGTCAGATAGCCTGTAATGCGGCGCATGCGCATGATGTCTTCTCCTTGGCATACGGGGCATTTGCTGTATATAACGCCTTTGTAGCCGCAGTGACGACAGGTATCGATGGGGTGATTGATAGAGCCATAACCTACGCCTTCGTCTTGCATCACCTTCACTATCTTGAGTATCACAACGACATTCTTTTTGGCTTCGCCATCAAGTTCTACATAGGTGATGTGTCCGCCTCGTGTGATAGCGTGGAAAGGAGCCTCTTTCTTTATCTTATCGACGATGCTGATGGGCTCTTTTACATCGATGTGGAACGAATTGACGTAGTAGTCGCGGTCGGTAACACCGGGAATTTCGCCATATCGTTGGCGGTCGATCTTGGTGAAACGTCCCGACAGACCTTCGGCAGGTGTAGCCAATACCGAGTAGTTGAGTCCGTAGCGCAGTTTATACTCTTCGACAACGGTATTCATTACTTGTATGGCATCGTATAGAGTGTTCCAAGCCTCTTGGCTGTGTGCATGTCCCTCGTCGTATATGGCCATCATGGCGTTGTGTCCGCCAATAAATCCTATGCCCAATGTGCCCGATAGGAGAGTGTCGCCCACCTCGTCGTTGGGGGCAAGTTTCATACCACCTTTCCACACATCGTTGCCCATCATGAAGGGGAATTGTCGTGCCAGAGCGGTGCGTTGGTATTGGTAGCGTTCGTATAGTTGCTCGGCTATCATAGCTGCCATTACACGCACTTTCTCAAGGAATATGATGCGAGCCTCTTTGCGCACCACATGTTTGTCGTCGTATGGGTGCAACTCCTCGGCCTCGCGACGGGCTTCGATGGCAAGGCGAGGCATATTCATTGATGTGAACGATAAGTTGCCACGTCCCCAAGAACTCTTGATGCCGTTGAGGTTTTCAAAAACGCGTGTGCGGCAACCCATTGTAGCCACTTCGTAGCGGAAGCGGTCGGGGTCATCGGCACGCCAATCTTCGTGGCGGTTGTAGGGTGCATCTAAGAAAAGGAAGTTGGGGAATAGCGATGTAGAGGTAGTGCGGCAGGCTTGCAACAGGAGGTCGAAGTTGGGGGCTTCAAAAGCTATCTTACCGGCCATGGCATCTTCGATGTTTTCGATGGCCTTGTTGTAGTCGGCCTCGGTGTATGAAATGCCCTCCTTCACCTTGAAAATCTGTATGGGGAATACCGGAACTTCGCCTGTACCCAGTCCCTTTACAGTAGAGGCTAACAGCTCTCTGATGACCATGCGACCCTCGGCACTTGTGTCGGTACCATAGTTGATAGAGCTGAACACAACTTGGTTGCCACCACGCGAGTGCATGGTGTTGAGGTTGTGTATGAGGCCCTCCATGGCTTGGTGGGTATCTTTGCGGGTAGATTCGTGGCTATGCTCCCACAACTTGCTCAACTCGGCCTCGGTTATATCGAGGTTTTGCTCTTTCAATACCTTCATCACAGCCTTGCTTTGCTCGTCGTTGGCAGCAATAGTAGTGATGGTGGTCTTGAAATATTCTTTCAGGTCGAAGTCGGTATTGTGCCCCTTCAACTCCATGAGGAATGTAATATTGTCTATGAGGTGTTTTCTGAAACTCTTCAACACGCCGGCAGCCATGAAGTGGTCGAATGCCGGGATAGACTGACCTCCATGCTGCTCGTTCTGGTTGGTCTGGAATATGATAGTAGCCAATGTGGCATAGCTAAATATCGACTGAGGGGGGCGCACAGTACCGTTCTTGGTGTGAAATCCTCGCGAGAAGATATCATCGAGGTCATATTGGGTACATGTCGTAGTCTTGGTAGGATAGTAGTCGAGGTCGTGAATGTGAATATCGCCGTTTTTGTGGGCTCGTGCATAGCGAACACCTACCAAGTACTTGTATGCATAGTCTTTGGTAACTTCCGAGGCAAAGGTCATCATCTGTCCGGCCGGAGTGTGCGACGACATATTGGCGTTGCTCAAGTTTACGTCGTTCTTCTCAACCGATACGATGCCGTCCATAACGTGCTTCATCGAGGTGCGTTTGTCGCGTTCTTTGGTGCGCCATTCGCGGTAGATAATGTAGCGTTTGGCAATGTCGGGATTGACACGCATCAACTCCTTCTCGACAAGGTCTTGTATCTGCTCTACCGTTACTTGTTCGGTATCGATACATTGCATCACACGCTCGGCTACCTGATTTACGGTAGCTTCGTCATTGATATTGCCTGCACGGTAGGCTTTCTCAATGGCGCGTTTAATCTTTTCTATCGAGAACGCCTCTTGCGCTCCGTCTCGCTTGATGATGGTAATGACCTTAGCTTCCATGTATTCGTATCTTGATAGTGTGTTTGTATTATAAAAAACATTGCCTCGATGTGGGCGCGAATTTGGGTGTAAAGGTATAGCTTTTCGGTCAAATAAGCATCACAAAATACTATAAATTTTTGCCTAAAATATTGTTTGCATTGTTGCATTGATAAACTTTTTTGGTAACTTTGCAACCGAAAATAAGTGCTACAATTGTTTTAAAGCGGTATTTTATGAAACTTTTTTATATAGGATTGGGCTCGAATATTGGAAAAAGAGAGCAAATAATCATGCAAGCGATTGCTTTGATAAACGACCGCATAGGCCATGTGGTGGCACGCTCGTCGATGTACGAAACGACGGCCGAAGGCTTTGTCTCGGACAACCTTTTTATGAACGCAGTTGTAGCTGTAGATAGCAACTATTCGCCCCACGAAGTGTTGTCCATGACGCATGCTATAGAGATAGAATTGGGGTGTACTACCCACCGCAATGCCGATGGTACATATTGCGACCGCTCGCTCGACATAGACCTCATAGCGTGCGATGATATAGTGTGTGACGATGAATTGCTAATACTGCCCCACCCCCGTATGCATCAACGGCTCTTTGTGCTTGAGCCTATGTGCGAGATAGCCCCCGACTGGGTACACCCTATACAACATCGCACAACCCGAGAGTTGTGCGACGCATTGTTATAATAGATGTAAGGATAGGTCTCAGCCGGCCACGTTGATGTCGATGCCGAGAGCCTTGACACGCTCGCCAATGGCACGTAATTCTTCTACAGGCACTTTCTCGAGCGATTGCTCGGGTGTTTTGCGGTCGATAGAGTATATCTGTACTTGTCGAGGGCGTATGCGTGCTATGGCTTCGAGCCAGAGTGCAATCTCCTCCTCGGTAGTATTATCTACGCGATGGCCATCATGTTGGCCTCGGGTAAACATTGTCTGTACGATACAGCGGCCATTGAACTTTTCAATAGCCCGTACTACACGCTCAGGGTCGCAATGTCCGGCCGGTACATTGAGTAGTTGCATGGTATCGGCTACCATTGTGTCGAGCTTGAGGCAGTTGTTGTCTATCTTGCACAAAGCATTAAAGACGCCTTCGTCTTCGAGTCGAGTTGAATTGGTGAGTACGGTGATATGTGCCGATGGATAGAGCTCGTTGCGCAGAGCTATAGTGTCGTCGATAATCTGAGCAAACTCGGGGTGGAGTGTAGGCTCGCCATTGCCCGCAAAGGTAATAACATCGAGAGGGCTGTTTTCCTGACGCATCTGTGTGAGTTTGTTACGCAGGGCGGTATATACCTCTTGTCGGTTATATATCTTGCGATCTTCACGGTTGTCGTCGTTATATCCGCACTCGCAGTATATACAGTCGTAGGAGCACCATTTACCATTGAGAGGTAGCAGGTTTACACCCAGCGATACACCCAAGCGGCGACTATGAATAGGGCCAAATACTATTTCGTGAAAAAGGACGGTTGACATGGTATTATTCTCTATCTTCGGCAGTTTGCGTAATCTTTATCTCTCCACTGTTCTTGTCGTTGCGAACACCTATATAGAGAGTGCGATCTTCGGTACTGTTGGGGTAGGCAGTACCCATAATAGTGATGTTGTTGTCGTTCTTGAAACTCTTGACAGTGAGCCAATCGAGCGTAACGTTGGTAAATTCTCCTACGAAATCTTGCTTGTGATATACGGCCTCCTTTTTGTTACCATTGTCATCGCGAATATAGGTAAACAAGAAATTGTCGTTACCGGCAACAATCGTCTCGGGAAGTACATTGTGATTTATAGTCAATTCTTTGGGCAGGCCTGCCACGTCGAGTACAAAACTTGGTTGGCAGCCTACAAACGTCAAGACAGCTAAAATAGAACTGAAAAACAAAATAATCTTCTTCATAGTTGTATAATTTTCTTGGTTTATTGGTACTATTGAATAGTATGCGACAAAGATAGTAAATGAAATCAAGATAACGTCTCTATAGCGTTTAAAAAAAGAATAAAAAGGCTTTTTGCCGTTTTGCACATATACTACCAAACGAACGAGGGCAAGCCACAGTAGGCTCGCCCTCACACTATATAATTATCAGCGTCTATTATTTAAGACCACGACCACGAAGGAGGGCATCGGGGTTGGGCTCTTGACCACGGAATTGAATGTATAGTTTCATGGGGTCTTCGCTCGAACCGGCCTCCAATACGTTGATGCGGAAAGCGTCGGCAGTAGCCTTGTCAAATACACCATTCTCAACAAATGCATCGAAAGCATCGGCATCGAGAACTTCGGCCCACAAATAGCTGTAGTAGCCTACCTCGTAGCCACCCGAGAATACGTGGTTGAAGTGCATGCTGCGATAACGATAGGTAATCTCTTCGGGGAGACCAAGCTCTGCAGCAACTTTCTTTTCAAACTCGCGAGCATCAAAGCCTTCGTAGTTGTCCAACTCGTGCATGCGCATATCGAGCAAAGCGGCAGCTACCAACTCGGTAGTAGCAAAACCTTGGTTGAAGGCCGATGCGCGTTGCATCTTGGCAATGAGTTCGTCGGGAATTACTTCGCCGGTCTCATAGTGGTGCGCATACATTTTCAAAACCTCGGGGTGAGTAGCCCAGTGCTCTGTGATTTGTGAGGGAAGCTCAACAAAGTCACGTGCTACGCTTGTACCACTGATTCCGTAGTAATCGACACGTGTGAGCATACCATGCAAGCCATGACCAAACTCGTGGAAGAGAGTCTCAACCTCGTCGAGAGTGAGCAAAGAGGGAGTTTCGGCAGTGGGTTTAGTGAAGTTACCAACGTTGTAAACCAAGGGACGTACTTCGTTACCGTTGGCATCAACGTACGACTCGCGGAAGTTGCTCATCCAAGCACCCGAGCGCTTGCTTGCGCGGGGGAAGTAGTCGCAGAAGAATACAGCAAGGTGCTTTCCTTCGGCGTCAAATACTTCGTAAGTGCGAACTTCGGGGTGGTATGAAGGAATGTCGGTGCGCTCTTGGAATGTGATGCCATAGAGTTTCTCGGCAACCATGAATACACCATTGAGAACTTTTTCGAGTGAGAAGTAGGGCTTCAATTCATCTTCGTTGAGAGCATATTTCTCTTGACGTACTTTCTCGGCATAGTAAGCATAGTCCCAAGGAGCGAGCTTGAAGTTGCCACCCTCACGATCGATAATCTTTTGCATATCGGCAACTTCTTCGTTGGCACGAGGAACAGCATACTTCCAGATGCGAAGGAGAAGATCGTTTACGGCAGCATCTGTCTTGGCCATGCGGTCGTCAAGAACGAAGTCGGCATAAGTTTTGTAGCCGAGGAGTTGAGCCTTTTGCAAACGCAACTCAAGGATACGTTTGATGTTGGCTTTGTTGTCGTTTTCGTTGTCATTGTCGCCACGCATTACATAGGCTGTGTAAACTTTCTCGCGGAGGTCGCGGTTGTCGGCATATTGCAAGAAAGGAATGCGGCTGGGAGCAGAGAGGTTGAACAACCAACCCTCTTTGCCTTGGGCAGCAGCCTCTTCACGAGCTACAGCGATAGCACCGGCGGGAAGACCAGCCAAGTCGGCCTCATTGTCAATGAGCAACTCGAAGGCGTTGTTTTCGGCCAACACGTTGTTACCAAAGCTGAGTGAGAGAGAAGACAACTCGCTGTTGATGTTGCGCAAAGTCTCTTTGTCCTCGTCCGAGAGGAGAGCACCCGAGCGAACAAAGTTGTTGTAATATTTCTCCAAGAGACGCTCTTGAGCGCGGTCGAGATTTTCGTTGGCACGATTGTCATATACGGCTTTGATGCGGTCAAAGAGAGCCTCATTGAGCATGATGTCATCGGCATGAGCAGTGAGCATGGGAGTCACCTCGGCAGCGATGTCGCGAAGAGTGTCGTTTGACATCGACTCGGTGAATGCGAAGAATGTGAGCTCAACATTGCGGAGGAGCATACCACTCAAGTCGAGGGCCAAAATAGTATTCTCGAAAGTGGGAGCTTCGGGGTTATTAACGATAGCCTCAATCTCGGCTTTTTGTTGATTGATACCCTCTACAAAAGCGGGCATGTAGTGTTCGTTCTCGATTTGCTCAAAAGGAGGTACATCGAAAGGTGTGTTGTAATCACCAAGGAACGGATTGCTGTTTTGTTGCTGGCATGCGGTCATCATAAGGCAGATGAGTGCAGGTAAAAAAAGACGTTTCATTGATTATAGGTTTATTAAAATTAATATGTCTTGTGTTTTTCTTGTGGGTGCAAAAATAACCATTTTTTGTTGAAAAACAACATTTTTTGCCATTAAGATATGTTGTATGGTGTTAGTAACGTGTTACTTCCATTCAAATTCGACATATAAAGGGAAGTGGTCGGAGGAGTACACTTTGTCGATGTGCATATATTGGGCTTGCATATCACCCTCGTAGAAAACATGGTCTATACGCACCCACATGCGGTCGGCACAATAGGTAAATCCGGGCCCGCTACACAATTGGTTATATGCTTCATTTCTACCATCTTTTAATACATGGTAGGCGTATGAGTTGGGGGTGTCGTTGATGTCGCCACACATGATAATATTGCCATCGATAGTGCGTGCCAGAGAGTCTATGTAGGCTACTTGCTTGGCGCGTTGGCTGAAGGCTTTGAGAAACTTGTTTGTGAAGATTTTTACACTGCCTATCTTCTCGTTGATACTATCGGGCTGCGTGGTGAGGTCTAAGTATAGCTGTTTGTCATCTTTGGTGAGGCCTATCGACTCTAAGTGGTTGTTGAAAATAGTCACTTTGCGACCATCGATATCGGCCTCGCATATCAGTGTGTGTGCTGTCTGGCTGTGTTCCAACTCGTCGATAAATCTTAGTGGGTATTTAGACATGACGCGGCCGCTGTTTTTATTTATTTGATATGGATATTGCTTGTTGATTTGCTCAATCTGTTTGTGTGTAAAATGATGGCGGGTATTCTCTTTGATGCGCACGTTGGCTTCTTGCAATACCACTATGTCGGCATTGCTGTTGATGATATTTTGCAGTGTGCGGTTGTATGTGGCTTTCTCGCCCGTAGCTCTCAACTCCTTGTCTTCGAAATAGAAGGTGTTGTATGAGAGTATCGAGAAGCTGTCGCGGTTGGTGTCGAGGCGGTTATTGCCACGATTGATGGGTGAGTATAACCATAATCCCGGTATGGACAATAGCATGGCAACAAACGGAACGCTTGCATACTTGGGATATAGCCATAACAAAATGAGCATGAGTAGCAACGTAGCAACGACAAAAATGGGGAATGCCAACCCTAAGAGAGCCGGTAGAGGATATGTTACCGGCGGATAATAGGCAATATAGGTTGCGGCAACAAGCAGTATCGAGACAATTATGGTGGGTATGAGTACAATGAATGCTATAATCTTGCGCAAAGTACTATTGGGTTTCTTTTTTTCTCGTGTCTTGTTGGGCGTAGGTGGTTTATGTCCTTTAGTTTTTCCGTGCATCAAAAAGTCGTTGTTTCTCTTCGGTAGTAAGTGCGCTATATCCCGACTTTTTTACCTTGTCGAGTATGCGATCTATTTCGTCGGCTTCTCTCTTTTTTCTTGCCCTGTACTCGCTATCGGTTTCGGGGCGTTTGTGTGTATTGTCGGGCGTATGATAGGTGTTGTGTTGAGTTGTTTTCTTCTTGGGTCGGCGTATCTTGATATGTGGACGTGTACACATGGTTACTACCTTGTCAACCAACTTGTTGAGGGGTGCCAATATGTCTTTCCCTTTGTTCCAATACAGCCCAAATACTATACCCATCAATGCGCCGCCGATATGAGCAAAGTGTCCTCCCGCATTGGTAGATGTCATGCTTAGCAGGTCGATGAGTATTGTTACGGCGGCTATGTATTTGAGCGAAACAGACCCTATAAACATCAAGTTTATCTTGTAGTTGGGTACGCGTATGGTGGTGGCAAATACTATAGCCATTATAGCAGCCGATGCGCCACACATCATGCCTTGCTTGTCGGCAAAGTAAGGAAAGAGATTGTACGAGAGCAGATATAGAGCGGCTCCGGCCAATCCTCCCATGACATATAGTATGCTCAGGTGTTTCTGTGAAAAGTATTGAATGAATATCACGCCAAACCAATATAGCCATAGCATATTGAAGAGTATGTGCCAAAGGTCGTAGTGTACAAACATATAGGTGAATATAGTCCAAAAGCGATAAGGCAATATGCTCACATTGGACGGTACTTCGACAAACGACAACCATTGGGTCGAGCTGATGTTGAACAACAACAATACAACCGACACCAAATGCACTGCAATAAATGCTCCTACATTTATGTATATAAGCCTTTTGAGCGTAGGAGCGCTATTGAGTTGATATTTGAGATTATCAATAATACCCGCCATTGCCTATTCCTTTCTTTCTCCAGTAGAGTATGAGTAGAACTCCCACAAGCATACCTCCCAAGTGGGCAAAGTGGGCTATGCCATCGCTGGTGGCACTCACGCCCAAGAAGAGTTCTATAAGACCATATCCAATAACAAACCATTTGGCCTTGATGGGTATAGGGATAAACATGAGGTACAAGGGAACATTGGGGAATAACATTCCGAAAGCAAGCAGAATGCCGAAAACGGCACCCGATGCTCCTATTGTTACCAATCCGTTGAGAGCCATTGAAGCTTGTTCCCAACCGTACACCGATACCACCTGTGAGATATAATCGCCATAATCGATATACCATGCAAGTTCTTGTATGATACCGGCTCCTATTCCGGTGGTGATGTAGTAGAACAAAAATCGCTTGCTACCCCACACCTGCTCGAGTGTGCGACCAAACATATACACCGAGAACATATTGAAAAATACATGCGCAAAAGACGAGGGGTCGTGCATGAACATATAGGTTATGAACTGTGCTACATTGAATTTTTCGGCTCCAATCAGGTGTAAGCCCAACCAATCAACCAAGCGGTAGCTTCCTGTCTCGGGATTGGTGCCAAAAACCAACGTGGCAAACCACATCAATATGTTTATAATAAGCAGGTTTTTAGTAACCGGCGGGATTGTATTGAAAAACGATCGCATAGTTATTTTTTGTTTATTCTTCCAGGGTGTCTATTTTTTCACTTCTATTTTGCGATGCAAAGGTAATGATTATTTGTATCGGAGCATGTGATAGTATGTTTTATTAATAGAACTAAGGGCGTGTTTTTAGTTATTTTATATAAAAGAGTGAAAATTGAGGTTTAAAAAACCTTTTTCGTAGGGTTGTGATAAGTATATCTATATAAAATTTGTATCTTTGTACCCTTATTACATAGTGAATTATGAAAATCGAACAAATTATAGCAACGGCAACAGCAAATGCGGTGAAAGCCCTCTACGGAGCAGAGGCCGACACTAACAGTTGTATGCCTCAAAAGACAAAGAAAGAGTTTGAGGGAAACCTCACAGTAGTTGTTTTCCCCTTCTTGCGTGCTTCTAAGAAAGCTCCCGAAGCAACAGCGCAAGAGATAGGCGAATACTTGGTGGCTAACGAGCCTGCAGTAGCAGGGTTTAATGTAATAAAAGGTTTCTTAAACCTTGTGATAGCTCCTGCTTATTGGGCCGGATTGTTGCATGAAATAGAGGCTGACGAGCAATTTGGTATCAAAAAAGCTACCGATGAGTCTCCGTTGGTAATGATTGAGTACTCTTCGCCCAATACCAATAAGCCTCTTCACTTGGGACACGTGCGCAACAACCTGTTGGGTTATAGTCTCTCGCGCATCATGGAGGCCAATGGCAATAGAGTGGTAAAAACCAATATTGTGAACGATCGTGGTATCCACATTTGTAAGTCGATGTTGGCATGGCAAAAGTGGGGTAATGCTGTTACTCCCGAGACAGCCGGCAAGAAAGGCGACCATCTTATTGGTGACTTCTATGTGTTGTTTGACAAACACTACAAGGCCGAGGTTGCCGCTCTCATGGAAGAGGGAAAGACCAAAGAGGAGGCCGAGGCTGCTTCGCCTTTGATGGCCGAGGCGCGAGAAATGTTGCGTCGTTGGGAGGCCGGAGATGAAGAGGTGCGCAGCGTGTGGCGTATGATGAATGAGTGGGTGTATGCCGGATTTGATGAGACCTATCGTCGCATGGGTGTCGATTTCGACAAGATATATTACGAGAGCGAGACTTATCTTGAGGGTAAGGATAAAGTTCTTGAGGGACTTGAGAAAGGCATCATGTATCGCAAGGAAGATGGCTCGGTATGGGCCGACCTTACAGGCGAGGGCCTCGACCACAAATTGTTGTTGCGTAGCGATGGCACATCGGTGTATATGACACAAGATATAGGTACTGCCAAGTTGCGCTTTATAGACTATCCCATAGACCAAATGATATATGTGGTAGGTAACGAGCAAAACTATCACTTCCAAGTGTTGTCTATCTTGCTCGACAAGCTGGGCTTTAAGTGGGGTAAAGACCTTGTTCACTTCTCTTACGGTATGGTTGAGTTGCCCGAGGGCAAGATGAAGAGCCGCGAAGGAACTGTGGTAGATGCCGACGACTTGATGGACGAAATGGAGCGTACGGCTCAAGAGACATCGGCCGAGTTGGGAAAACTCGATGGTTGTACCGCCGAGGAGGCTCGTGAAATTTCGCGCATAGTGGGTATGGGTGCTCTCAAATACTTCATACTCAAAGTCGATCCTCGTAAGAATATGACTTTCAACCCCAAAGAGAGTATCGACTTCAATGGTAACACAGGTCCTTTCATTCAATATACCTATGCTCGCATTCGCTCGGTAATGCGCAAAGCTGCCGAGGCGGGTATTGACTATAATAGTGTAGATATGGCTGCTGTGGTGCCTGCCGAGAAGGAGATCGACCTCATACAACGCCTATCTTCTTATCCTGCAACCGTTGCCGAGGCAGGACGCCTTTATAGTCCTGCACAAATAGCCAACTATGTGTATGACCTTGTAAAAGAGTATAACCAATTCTATCACGACTTCTCTATATTGCGCGAGGAGAACGAGGCTGTTCGTGCTTTCCGTCTGATGCTCTCGGCCAATGTAGCCAAAGTGATAGCTTCGGGTATGAGTCTGTTGGGTATAGATGTACCCGAGCGTATGTAATATATGGTATGAACTAAAAACGCATTGATTATGAAAAAGATAAATGTTTTTATAGCAACAATTGCAACCTTGTTGATGGTGGCTTGTGGTGGAAATTCTACTTATAAAATTTCGGGTACTATCGATGGACAATCGGATAGCACAGAGATATATCTTATCGACTTCAACAACCACACAATGCCTTTCGATACAGCTGTGGTGGTGAATGGTAAGTTCGTTTTTGAAGGTGAAGCTCCCGATTCTCCATTTATAGCCATGCTTACCAACCATTTGGTGGCTATACCCGTTATTATGGATCGAGGAACCAACCTTGAAATCAACTTTGACACACACGAGTTTATCAAAGCCGATGCCATCAACCAAGACCTGGGCAAATTCCTCTCTTGTATATTACGAAGCGAAGAGCGCATGGCTGTCGTAAATGACAGTTTAACAGCCTTGGTAGAGAGTAATACTATTGATCAAGAGGCTGCTCAAGTTGCTTTCGATGTGTACTTAGAGGAGGCAAACAACAGCTTTTTAAGCAAGATGGAGGAGTTGATACCTCAACATACCAACGATGTGTTGGGCGTGTTGTTGGTTAGCACATACCTTACATCTGACCCTGTGCCCGAGAATGTTGATGCCCTGTTGCCTACATTGGGCGAGAAGGTGTTGAGCGATCCTCAGATTGCATCTATTGTTGCACATCTCAACAAGCAGAAAGCTACTGCCGTAGGTGCTCGATTTGTCGATTTCAGTGTGGCACAACCCGATGGTACAGTTGTATCGTTGAGCGACTATGTGGGCAAAGGTCGCTACGTATTGGTCGATTTCTGGGCTTCATGGTGTGGCCCTTGTCGCCAATCTATGCCCAAGCTCAAAGAGTTGTATAACGAATACAATCCCAAGGGTCTCGATATATTGGGTGTTGCTATCAGCGACCGAGTAGAAAATTCGCTCAAGGCTATCGAGGAAGAGGGTATCACCTGGCCTCAAATCTTAGATGCCCAGAGTGAGCCTGCCGATCTTTATGGTATTACCAGTATTCCTCACCTCATTCTTTTCGATCCCGAGGGTGTGATAGTTGCTCGTGGATTGCACGATGACAAGCTCATTGGCATTATCAAGGGCGAATTTGATAAATAATAAGTCTTTACTCTGTATAATTAAAACATTGATTATGAATAAATATCATGTTTTCATTGCATTTATGGCAGTTGTGCTTATGAGTGCATGTGCCGGCAAGAACAACACCATGACAGTAGATGTTATGGTTAATGAAATGCCCGATGCTAAGTTCTATTTGGTCAATCGCACCATGAACACTGTAGTAGATAGTGCTATCGTAGTAGATGGAACATTCTCATTTACTACAGCTGTAGATACACCCTATATTGCTGTTGTGGTAGATGTTACCAATCCCACTCCCGGAGCACAATATGCTATCAATAACGAGACATTACACTACGAGTTTGTTGCCGAGCCGGGTAGCAACCTCAAGATAGACTTGAATACCAAGCAACTTGTTGAAGGCTCTCCGCTCAACAGCGACTATGCCGCATACAAAACAGCCTTTGAGTCATACAACAGCGCACTCATGCAGCTCCGCGACAGCCTTACGGCTCTTATAAATAGTGAACAACTTGCACCAGAGGCCGGACAAGAGCAATTCTATGCCCGACAAGTAGCCCTGAGAGATACTTTGATGGCGCAAATGAAACAGCTCATGACACAACACAATAACGATATTGTGGGAGCTTCGGCCTTGAATACCTATTGGTATATGATGCCCGAGGAAGAGGAGTTGGACTCTATATTGGCTACAATGAGCGACTATGTGTTGTCGGTACCGGCTGTTCATAAAAGAGTAGATCGTCGCATCAAGTTGCAAGAGACTGCCGAGGGTTTGCACTTTAAAGACTTCAGCGTGACATATGAAGACGGAACAACAGTGTCGTTGAGCGACTATGTGGGTCGTGGACAATATGTACTTGCCGACTTCTGGGCTTCGTGGTGTGGCCCCTGCCGTCGTTCAATACCCTTGCTCAAAGAGCTCTACAACGAGTGCCACGACAAAGGATTGGAGATTTTGGGTCTTGCTACTCGCGATAAAATAAAAGACAGCCAACGCGCCATCGAAGAGGAGCAGATGCCTTGGCCTCAAATACTCAATGACCAAAATACAGCTGCCGAGTTGTATGGTGTCAATGGCATTCCTCATCTCATCTTGTTTGCTCCAGACGGAACTATTGTCTTGCGTGGCTATCCCGATGAGGACTTCTTTAATACAGTAAAAGCTAAGTTGAATAATAATTAATGCTATATAATTATGGAAAACCCATTGTTTATATACAATACACTCAAACGCAACAAACAACAGTTTGTTCCGCTCAATGCCCCCCATGTGGGCATGTATGTATGTGGTCCTACAGTGTATGGCGATGGCCACTTGGGACATGCTCGTCCCGCTATCACATTCGACATCTTGTTCCGTTATCTCACCCACTTGGGCTACAAAGTGCGCTATGTGCGCAACATTACCGATGTGGGTCACCTCGAGCATGATGCCGATGAGGGTGAAGACAAGATTGCCAAGAAAGCCCGATTGGAGCGTCTGGAGCCTATGGAGGTTGTACAACACTACCTCAATCGCTATCACAAGGCGATGGAAGCTCTCAACGTGTTGCCTCCCAGTATCGAGCCTCATGCGTCGGGACACATCATTGAGCAGATTGAGTATATCAAGAAGATTTTTGATGCCGGATTTGCTTATGAGAGCGAAGGCTCGGTGTACTTCGATGTAGAGAAATACAACGCACAACACCACTATGGCAAGTTGTCGGGTCGCAATATCGACGAGTTGCTCAATACCACTCGCGACCTTGACGGACAGAGCGAGAAACGTCGTTCGTTCGACTTTGCATTGTGGAAAAAAGCCTCTCCCGAGCACATCATGCGCTGGCCCTCGCCTTGGAGCGATGGTTTCCCCGGTTGGCACCTCGAGTGCTCGGCTATGGGTACCAAGTACCTCGGCGAAGAGTTTGACATACATGGTGGCGGTATGGACCTGTTGTTCCCTCACCATGAGTGCGAGATAGCTCAATCGGTAGCTGCTCAAGGCCATGAGACCGTTCGCTACTGGATGCACAACAATATGATTACCATCAACGGACAGAAGATGGGTAAGTCGTTGGGCAACTTCATCACACTCGATGAGTTCTTCACCGGCAACCACAAGTTGTTGCAACAGCCCTATTCGCCCATGACTATCCGCTTCTTCATCTTGCAAGCCCACTATCGCAGCACTGTCGATTTCAGCAACGAGGCATTGCAAGCATCAGAGAAGGCCTACAATCGCTTGATGGAGGGTTGGAACAACCTTGCCAAGATAACACCCGCTGCCACATCAACTATTGATGTGAAAGAGTTGCGTGCCAAGTGCTACGAGGCCATGAACGACGATCTCTCTACACCCATCGTCATCTCACATCTTTTCGATGGTGTGCGCATCATCAATACAGTGCTGGCCGGCAACGCCACACTCTCGCAAGCCGATCTCGACGAGTTGCGCGAGACAATGCGTATGTTTATGTTCGACATCTTGGGTCTTGTAGAGAGCAAGCAAGCCGAGGGCAATGGCAACGAAGCCTATGCTCAAGCCGTAGAGTTGCTCCTTGAGATGCGTCGCGAAGCCAAAGCTCGTAAAGACTGGGCTACAAGCGACCTCATTCGCGACCGTTTGGGCGAGATTGGATTTGAACTCAAAGACACCAAAGAAGGTACCGAGTGGAAGTTGAAATAACAATAGTGTGGTAGGAGGCATGGCCTCCTGCCATTTATTTTTTGATAATTCTCATCTTTTTTATCCCGTTATAGTTAAAAAGTGTAAATGCATGGAATGATAATTATATTTATTGTATTTTCACAGCCCAAAAGATGGCTTATGGCAACATTCAATCAATAAAAAAGGTGATAAGATAAAGTGAAAGAATAGAAAAATCATTTATAACTAACTCTAATATTAACTATTATGACAAAAAAACTACTTTTGTTATGTGCCGTAATGGTAATGTGCGTAGGTCGCATATCGGCACAAAATGACGAGCCGGTATGGCACTTGGTTACTGACAGTCGCCAATACATACCTGTTGAACAAGTTTCTTACCTCTTGTTTGCCGACGGAGCAGATGTGTTCTCTGTTGTAAAAGCAGATAGCGAAGTTATTGCCGATGTTCGCATGGTATCTTTTGCTAAAGTTGCTTTGGCTGTTGAGGCTGTAAAAGACAATGGTTTCGATGTATCGGTATTCCCCAATCCCGTAGTATCAGAACTCTCAGTGCAAGGTCTTCGTGAGCAAGCACAAGCTCGCGTTCTCTCGGTTGATGGCGCATTGCTCATCGAGGCTGCTGTAGCTCCCGGTAATGGTCGCATCGACGTATCATCATTGCCCGCCGGCATGTATGTATTGCAAGTGAACGGAACATCGGTTAAATTCATTAAAAAATAATCGTTATGAAAAAGATATTTACCATTTTCGCTATTGTTATGGGCTTGATGTTGCCCATGCAAGCTCAAAATGCCTATATTTACAAAACCTCAGGTTCTGTTAAGCAAATTTCGGCTGAGCAAATCTACTTCAACAACATCAATGGTGAGACATTCATTACTCCCACTGCCGACTTTACACTCGATGCTATCGCCGGCACATACAGTGCTTATGCAAAAAGCGCATTCGGTGATCCCGATGAGGAGTGGACTGTAACCATTACTCGCGATGCCGAAGATGCCAACAAAGTATGGATCGACCCCATCTTACTCTTTGCAGGTTTGGACGACGAATATATCGACCCCGTATATGCTATCTTTGACGAGGCTGCCGGTACTTTGACTCTCCCCATGGGTCAAACATTGGCCAACCTTACTGAGCAAGGCAAAGAGTACAACTTCATCTTGGGTTGCTCGGCCGATGGCGAAAACATTGACACTACAGGTTCTATGACATTGTTAGTTGGCTCTTACGAAGGTCTCCCTGCTGTATCCTTTGGCGAAGAGTTGGTAATTGGTGTTGGTAACTCTATTGGTGACGAATGGTGGTATCAAGCTCTTTTGTATACTACTTACCTAAGAGATCTTGGTAACGATGTTATTGCTCTTGCCGAGGTTGATAGCATCTCTACAGTTGCTCCCCAAGCCCTTCCCTCATTCTTCCACAATGGTGCATTTGCTTGGAATATGGGTCTTCCCGTTTCTGAGAGCGAAACTCAAGACGCTGCTTCTATGACCACCTTTACACTCGCTCGCGAGTTGGATCTCTCTGAGCTCATGGGGGCCGACGCTGAAGGTATTCCTTGTAACGAATGGACAGTAACAGGCTTTATGGAAGACCTCGACCTCTTCTCTGATGGTGGTGAGGCATATCCTTTCTCTCTCTACTCATTCTACATGTCGAACGAAGGTGAGCCCATCGAGATTGCCCTTGCTGCTGATCTTAACAAAGGTTATTGTCCTATAGGTGTAACTATGATGCAAGATCAAGCCGGTAACAAAATAGCCATGGAAGTCAACTTGGGTGACCTCGCAGAGAACTACTTATATGCTCCCGAGTTTATGGTATTGGCCGAAGAAGGTGCTGCCTACTTCGCCGGTGACCAAGCCGTACTCTGGTACATTTATGAGGGTAGTGCATACTTGTTCGGTTATATCTACGACCTCTATATCACACCCGCCGATGCAGCTGTAGGTGCTCCCGCACGTGCCAAAGTTAGACTTTTGGACAACGCTATGAAATTGGGTGAAGGTACTCCCGTACAAATCGCCAACAAGAAATTTTAAGACGATTTTATAACACTCACAAGAGATTACACCCGCCGGTGTAATCTCTTTTTTTATATCCCCATTCTCAATGTATTACATAGGCAAACGCAAGGTGTAGAGTAACATTCTCTGCCCACACAAGCCGTAGAGTAATCTTTTCTGCCCCTGCGAGTGAAACGAGATAGGGGAAGTCCCGCAAGGGGAAGGGGTTGAAACCGTAGAGCCACAACGCTTGTGGCTCGTGGCCGGAACGGACAAGAAATACCACGTTTGCATGTACGTTGCCTCTCGCGACTCGTGCCTCGTGAGAGGCAAAGGATTAGCCGTAGAGTAACCTTTTCTGCCCCTGCGAACGCAGTGAGATAGGGGAAGTCCCGTAAGGGGTAGAGGTTAAAAAAACACCGTAAATTAGGCGTTTGTCCGTACCGGCCACGAGTCGCGAGCGT
>JAFQRE010000011.1 GCA_017410245.1 Bacteroidaceae bacterium | reverse complement strand
GCTTCGAGGCTCTTGCCCGTAGCACGACCATTTTTCACATCCCACAATCGTGGTGGAACATCCATCTTGCAACTGAATTGCTTTACTTCGCCATCAACGGTCAGACGGCACATCAGCGGAAGATTACCATTGGGCTTCTCACTGCCTTTCTTCACATAGAAGAGAATCTTAAATGTACTTCTCATACTCACTAATTTTTTGTTTACAAAATTACTTCTTAGTGAGTTACCTGAGTGTATGCAAAATATTGCAAATCGCTGAATATTACAACTTTACCAATAAAAGCATCCTGACTGTCCGGTAACGATATGGGAACTCAACTTGTGCTTAGTTTTGCCAAAAGGTTGTTTTTCAACCTCAGCAATGCACTGAACTCCAAACATAACTCGCAGACAATCAGGATACTTTCTCCTTATCGCAATATTTCGCTTTTTTCTTTGGTGTTTATTTTATATTTCATTCTCATTTTACGCACATCTACATTGACTATTCCCGTCAAAACATAATAGGCCATATAAAACAAGATTGCAAATTAAAGAAAAATATTCCAAATATACCACTTCTTTATAGTAAAATTTACATCTAAACACATCATAAATATAAAGGTTATACAATAATCATTTTTAACCCCTCAAAATTCTCTTTTTCTCGCAAGAAAGATGTATATTTACACCCTCAAAATAGATACTATAAAACCGCAAACAATGAGAAAATTATCCATCTCGCTCATTCTGAGCATCTTGTTTACTTCTTTGGCCATCGCTCAACAAAATAAGGTGGCCGTATATTCGGTAGCGTTCTACAACCTTGAAAACCTTTTTGACACCATCAACGATCCCAATACCAACGACGAAGAATTTCTACCCGATGGTACCTATCGCTGGGGTGCGCTCAAATACAAAAACAAGCTCAACAACCTCGCTTATGCCATTGGAAAGTTGGCCACAGACAAGTTCTGCCCCAACGGACCGGCTGTGATAGGTGTGAGCGAAATTGAAAATCGTCAAGTTCTCGAAGACCTCATCAAGACCGAGCCACTCGCTTCGCGCAACTACGACATCGTTCACTTCAACAGCCCCGACCGTCGTGGCGTCGATGTCGGACTGCTTTACGACCGCAACCAATTTGAGGTCGATACGGCCATCAGTGCACGTCTTTATATCGAGTGTTCGCCCAACACACTCACCCGCGACCAACTACTCGTCAGCGGACGTTTGGCCGGCGAGCGAGTTCACATCATTGTCAATCACTGGCCCTCGCGACTCGGGGGTGAAGCCAAGTCGAGATGCCGTCGCGAAGCTGCTGCCGAGCTTACAAGACACTTAGCCGACTCGGTACTCGCGGCCGACCCCAACTCAAAAGTTATCATCATGGGCGACCTCAACGACGACCCCAACAACAAGAGTTGCAGCAAAGTTCTGGGTGCTGTAAAAGAGCCCGAGCAAGTTACCGAGGGAGGCTACTTCAACACCATGTGGAGATTGTTTGACAAAGGTTACGGCACACTCGGTTACCAAGGCAGCTGGAACCTCTTCGACCAAATCATCGTATCGGCCAACCTCGTGGGTGAAGACCGCTCTACCCTCAAATACTTCAAGTCGGAGATTTTCAACAAAGATTTCCTCCGTCAAGAATCAGGCAAATACAAAGGATACCCCCTGCGCACACACGCTCAAGGCCGATACCTCAACGGATACAGCGACCACTTCCCCGTCATCATCTACATGGCTCGAATTGCACAATAAACCACTTCTGACAATATAAACTATAACTTTATACAACATCATCAATGAAGAAATTAGCAATAATCATTATGGCTCTTGTGTGCTGCGCGGGCATGACACAAGCCAAAGAGAAACAGACCTCGCCCGATGGCAAGGTAGCTGTTGAATTCGACGTTGTGAATGGTATTCCATACTACTCAGTATCCTACAAAGGCAAAGATGTCATCAATCCCAGCCGTCTGGGTATCGAGCTCATCAACGACTATTCACTCATCGACAACTTCAAAATCAAAGATGTAAACAAATCTAAGTTTGACGAAACTTGGGAACCCGTATGGGGCGAGTCTAAAACCATTCGCAACAACTACAAAGAGATGGAGGTACAACTCGTTCAGCAACAACCCGGAAAGAAAAAGAAAGAGTCTCTCCGTTATCTCACTATCCGTTTCCGCGTGTACGATGATGGTGTAGGTTTCCGATATGAGTTCCCCGAGCAAGACAATCTCACATACTTCACCATCAAAGAGGAGTTTACCGAGTTTGCCATGACAGGCGACCACACTGCATATTGGATTCCCGGCGACTACGACACTCAAGAGTACGACTACGTTATCTCTCGCTTGTCGCAGATCGACGAGCTTTTCGATAGCGCATACACCGGCAACAGCTCGCAAACAGCCTTCTCTAAGACTGGTGTACAAACTTCTTTGCAACTCAAGACCGATGAGGGTTTATACATCAACATTCACGAGGCTGCCCTCATCGACTACTCTTGTATGCACCTCAACCTCGATGAGGCCAACCTCACATTCCGCTCTTGGCTCACACCCGATGCTCGCGGACACAAAGGTTACCTGCAAGCCCCTTGTACATCGCCGTGGCGTACCGTTATGGTGAGCGACGATGCATGTGACATTCTTGCATCAAACCTCATTCTCAACCTCAACGAGCCCTGCAAAATCACCGACACCTCTTGGATTAAACCCGTCAAGTATGTAGGCGTATGGTGGGAAATGATTACAGGCAAAAGCTCTTGGGCATACACCGACCTACCCTCGGTACAAATCGACAAAATCGACTATACCAAGTCTAAACCCAACAACCGTCACGGTGCCAACAACAAGAACGTTATGCGTTACATCGACTTCGCGGCCGAGCATGGTTTCGACCAAGTACTCGTTGAAGGCTGGAACATCGGTTGGGAAGACTGGGCCGGTAAGACCAAAGACTACGTTTTCGACTTCGTTACCCCCTACCCCGACTTCGATATCGAGATGCTCAACAACTATGCACACAGCAAAGGTGTGCGTCTCATGATGCACCACGAGACTTCAGGTTCTACACGCAACTACGAGCGACACATGGACGCTGCGTTCGAACTCATGGAAAAATACGGCTACAACTCTATCAAGAGCGGTTATGTAGGCGATATGTTGCCCCGCGGCGAGTATCACTATGGCCAATGGTGCAACAACCACTACCTATATGCCATCACAGAGGCTGCCAAGCACAAAGTTATGGTGAATGCTCACGAAGCTGTGCGACCCACAGGCCTTTGCCGCACATACCCCAACCTCATAGGTAACGAGTCGGCTCGCGGTACCGAGTACCAAGCATTCGGCGGTTCACACCCCCACCACGTTACTATCCTTCCATTCACCCGCTTGCAAGGTGGTCCTATGGACTATACCCCCGGTATATTTGTCATGGACATCACCAAGATCAACCCCGAGAACAAATCATACTGCAACAGCACAATATGCAACCAATTGGCTCTATACGTAACCATGTACTCACCCCTGCAAATGGCAGCCGACCTGCCCGAGCACTACGAAAAATACATGGACGCATTCCAGTTCATCAAAGACGTTGCTGTTGATTGGGACGAAAGCCACTACTTGGCCGCCGAGCCCGGCGAATACATCGTTGTTGCGCGCAAAGAGAAAGGCGAGGACAACTGGTTTGTGGGCGGTGTTACCAACGAAGAGGAGCGCGACATGGAAGTGAGCTTCGACTTCCTCGACAAAAACGACAAATACGTTGCCACACTCTATGCCGATGGTAAAAATGCCGACTACGCCAAGAAACCCGATTCGTACAAAATAACTACCGGCATTGTTACCAACAAGTCGGAAGTAAAAATAAAGATGGCTCGCGGTGGTGGTTTTGCCATCAGCATTCGACCTGCTACCGAGGCCGACAAGAAGCTCAAGAAGCTCAAATAACACACTATAAACTCATTCGTTTCTGTAGGGAGTAGGTCGTAAGATTTACTCCCTATTTTTTTGTACAACAAAACACTTCGCATCTCAACACTCTTTTTTTGGCAATTTGACACACCATATACTATTTAACTCAAAAAAATAGAGCCAAACATAACCTCTCATACACCACCTTTTGCTATCTTTGCAACACTTAATCTGATATATACAAACAACTAAACCTTATACTATGAGCGACAAAAAAAGAGCCTCTTTTGGAGGCAAACTCAGCGCTATTCTTGTTGCCGCAGGTAGCGCTATCGGGTTGGGTAGCATTTGGCGCTTCCCCTATCTTGCCGGCGAACACGGCGGTGCGGCATTCCTCCTTGTATATCTCCTTTGTGTTCTCATCATTGCCATTCCGGTTATGTTGGGAGAGTTTGCAGTAGGTCGCTACACGCACAAAAATGCAGTAGGTGGATTTAGACAACTATCTAAAAATTGGCAAATCCTCGGCTTCAACGGCATTCTCTGTGCACTATTCATCTCGGGATACTACTATGTGATTGCAGGTTGGTCACTCGACTACCTGGTAAACTCTATCAACGGTTCACTTTATAACGAAGGCATCAATTTTGCCGAACAATTCACTGCATTTAAGGCCTCGTCATGGCCCATTGTATATACCATCATCTTCATCTTGCTCACTCACTTCATCATCATCAAAGGCGTAGAGAAAGGTATCGAAAAAGCATCAAATATCATGATGCCCATTCTATTCATCATTCTCATTTTCATGGCCATACGAGTAGCATTCATGCCCAGTGCTGCCGAGGGATACCGATTCTTCCTCACCCCCGACTTCAAGCAAGCATTCTCGCCCGAAACACTCTTCACTGCTGCCGGACAAGCATTCTTCTCACTGTCGGTAGGTATGGGTTGCATGGTCACCTACGCATCATACTTCAACGAAAAGACCAACCTCATTGGCACCTCTCTCAGCGTGTCTCTGCTCACTCTCTTCGTTGCAACTCTGGCCGGACTGGTTATCTTCCCCGCTGTATTTAGTGCCGGACTCCAACCCACCGAAGGCCCCAGCCTCATCTTCATCACATTACCCGAGATTTTCAAAGATATGCCCCTGGCTCCGCTTTGGTCGGCCATCTTCTTCATACTCATAGCCTTGGCTGCCCTCACATCTACCATATCGTTTCACGAGGTACTCACTGCCTACATTGCCGAGGAACACAAACTCTCGCGCAAGGTAGCCACCTACATGACTACAGGCATCACCATCATTCTCAGCCTCATCACATTGTTGTGGACATTCGACTTCGAGTTTATGGGTAAAACCTTTACTTCTACATTCGACATCTACGACTATGGTTCGGCCAACATTCTACTCCCCTTAGGCGGATTCTTCACATGTATATTTGTAGGTTGGGTTATGAAGCCTTCGTTCTTCAAAAACGAGATTTCCAACTACGGTCAGTTGCCCGGCAAAGTTGCACCCGCTTTGTTCATTCTCATTCGTTACATTGCACCGGTACTCATCATGTACATCTTCCTCAAAGGGTTGGGCGTATTCTGATACATCACATACACCACAGCACGAGGGTGAGTCAAAATGTTTTTTTCGACTCACCCTCGTTGGGTTTATAACACATTTTATCAAAATTCTGTTGCATTTTACCACCCACAATACTATCTTTGTAGCATAATCAAAAAATAATACTTCACAACATGAAACAGACAATCTTAATAATTGCTACCTTAGTAGTATCACTATGGGCTTGCGATACTCAAGCACAGACAGTAATAGAACTCAACCGCCAACAATTTCTCGACAAAGTATGGAATTACGAGACCTCTCCCGAGGCATGGAAGTACCAAGGCACATTGCCTTGCGTCATCGACTTCAATGCCAAATGGTGCGGACCATGCCGCAAGATGGAGCCTATATTGGAAAATTTGGCTCTCAAATACCGCGACCGCATTATCATCTACAAGGTCGATGTCGATAAAGAAAAAGAACTTGCCGCACTATTTGGTGTATCATCTATACCGGCATTCCTATTCTGCCCCATCAATGGCGAGCCTCAAGGCACAATGGGCGCATATCCGGCCGAGGAGTTCGAGAAGATTATTCGCCAAGTACTATTAGGCGAAAAAACCGAATAACAATACACACCAACCACAACCATAGACTACGCACCACACCACAGTGCGTAGTCTTTTTATTTACACATCACTTGCATTTTATCAAACTTCTGTTTAACTTTGTTGCAATATAAATAAATTTTATCAAACACGCAATGCCATGAAACATCTTGCAACAACCATTGTAATACTGATACTTGCTACTACCAACCTCACAGCACGCAACATCAATGTTGCAGCCATCGACTCGTTCATCAACCACATCGAGTGTTACAACCAAGGCATAGGTTCGGTAGCCGTGGCCCACAATGGCAACACGCTATACACCCGAGATTTCGGCAAAGGAGCCGTTGCCCCACACAACAACATATACCAAATAGGCTCTATTACCAAGCTGTTCACTGCCACCATCATTCATCGTCTATGTGCCGAGGGCAAGCTATCACTCGACACCACACTCGACACCTTCTTCCCCCACATAGCATCGGCCGATAGCATCACCATACGACAGATGCTCAACCACACATCAGGACTGGCCGACTACACCATCAAGCAAGACTCACTTGTTACATGGCTCTCGCAACCCGCCACACAGCAAGAGATACTCGACGAGATAACACGACAAGGCATCATCTTTGAGCCGGGCACCGGCACACGATACTCCAACACTGCCTACTACCTACTGGGACAAATTATCGAGCAACTATACCACACGCCCTATCACAGCGTTGTCGATAGCATCATAGCACGCCCTCTCAACCTTTGCAACACCAAGAATGCAATCAATGTCGCAACACAACCGGCACCATCATATCGCCTCAACACTGCCAATCGTTGGCAACAAATCGATGACTTCTATTTCCCCAACGTCACAGCCGTAGGTGACATCTCATCTACCACACACGACCTCATTACATTCATCAATGCCATCTTCAACGGCTCTATAGCCGACAGCACAAGCCTATCGGTCATGCTTCCACAAGCTCAATCGTCATTCGGTTGCGGTCTAATGCTCCTACCATTCTACCAGCACATCTTCTACGGACATGCCGGCGATACATACGGCACACACACCGTCATCATGCACAATCCGGCCGACAGCATCTCCATAGCACTTGCCCTCAACGGTTGTTCGGCTCCACGCAACGACCTGCTCATAGGCATAGCGAGCGCCATATACGACACGCCCTACGAATACCCCGACTACTCCGAGCTGCAACAATACACGCCCTCAGCCACAGAGCTTGCCCAATACGAAGGCTCATTCAATTCGAGCCTTATCAACCTACCCATGTACATCACATACAACCCCATTGACGGAAATCTGTCGTTGCAGCTCAAGGGACAACCCGCACTATGGCTCGAGGCCAAGCGTCCCGGTGTATTTGTCAATTCACCCACAGGCTCAGCCATATCCTTCAAGGACAAAGACCGCTTCATATTCAAGCAGTTTGGCCGCATCATCATCTACACCCGACAGTAACACACATTGTATATATTAAACAATCGCACCCATGCCACAAAGGCATGAGTGCGACACTTAACTGACCATGGCCGGCTACTATTTATTGACGCGGAATTTCTCGATACCGTCACGCAAGAAACCAATTGTTTGGTGAGCAGCGGCGATACCTGCATTGATGTTAGCCTCGGCTGTTTGAGCACCCATTTTCTTGGGAGTAGCAAACACACGATTGCCAAATTTCTCTTTCAACTCATCGAGGTTAGCGGGAGCGATATCCGATGTATAACGGAAGTCGGCACGCTCTTCCATGATGCGTACAAGATCCTCCTCGCAGATAACCTCTTTACGAGCTGTATTCACGAGCATAGCACCCTTGGGCATGATAGAAGTGAGAGAGTAGTTGATTGAGTTCTTAGTCTCGGCAGTAGCAGGAATGTGCAACGATACATATTGGCAGTTGCGATACAACTCCTCTACACTCTCTACAGGCTTAACACCGGCAGCAGCAATAGCATCTGCGGGGCAGAAGGGGTCGTAAGCATATACTTCCATACCAAAGCCTTGAGCTATACGAGCCACGTTACGACCTACTTGACCGAAAGCGTGGATACCAAGAGTCTTACCCTTCAACTCAGTACCCGATGTACCATCATATTGGTTACGAGCCATCATCACCATCATACCAAGAGCAAGCTCAGCAACAGCGTTTGAGTTTTGACCGGGAGTATTCATTACACACACATTGTGTGCAGTAGCAGCTTCAAGATCTACGTTATCGTAACCGGCACCGGCACGAACTACAATCTTCAAGTTTTTGGCTGCGTCCAATACCTCTGCATCTACTTTATCGCTACGGATAATGATACCATCAACATCAGCTACAGCAGCGAGGAGTTGAGCCTTCTCTGTATATTTTTCGAGCAATACGAGTTCTGCACCGGCAGCCTCAATTACTTCACGAATACCTTTAACAGCTACTGCTGCAAAGGGTTTTTCGGTTGCAACAAGAATTTTCATTACAAAAAAATTGCTTAATTATTATATAGGTTAAATGCGTCCCTATGCAGTTACCCGCATTGGGACGCAAAATATTTATTATTTTTTCTTATTCAAGAAAAATTATTTGTGGAGGTTCTCAAACTCTTGCATGCAAGCTACCAAAGCCTCAACCGACTCTTTGGGACATGCATTGTAGAGAGAAGCGCGGAAACCACCTACCGAACGGTGACCCTTGATACCTACCATGCCACGCTCTTTGGCAAATGCCATGAACTCGTCTTGCAAAGCCTCTTTGCCGGGAGCCATTACGAAGCATACGTTCATCAACGAACGGTCTTCCTTAACAGCTGTACCTACAAACATTGAGTTGCGGTCGATCTCGTTGTAGAGCAACTCTGCTTTCTCTTTGTTCATCTTGTACATTACCTCAAGACCACCAAGCTCTTTCACCCACTTCAATGTCTCGTGCATAACGAAGATGGGGAATACAGGAGGTGTATTGAACATAGAACGGTTGCGAGCCTCTTCGGGATAGTGAGTTGCATAGTTAACCATTGTTTGCAATGCACGCTCTGAGCTACCAATCAAGTCTTTGCGGATAATTACAAATGTAACACCGGCAGGACCTACGTTCTTTTGAGCACCTCCATAGATCATACCATATTTGGTTACATCTACAGGACGTGACATGATGTCCGATGACATATCAGCTACCAATGTGATGGGAGAATCGATATCTTCGTGAATCTCTGTACCATAGATTGTATTGTTGGTAGTGATGTGGAAGTAATCGGCATCTGTGGGGATTGTATAACCTTTGGGGATATAAGTATAGTTCTTGTCTTCCGAAGAAGCTACTACCTCTACATCACCATAGAATTTGGCCTCTTTTACAGCTTTCTTTGCCCAAACACCTGTTTGCAAATAAGCAGCTTTGGTTTTCAACAAGTTGGCAGGTACCTCAAAGAATTGAGTCGATGCACCACCACCCAAGAAGAATACTGCATAGTTCTCGGGAATGTTCAACAAGTCGCGCCACAATTGCTCTGTTTCGGCCATGATACGCTCCCAACCCGGTGTACGGTGAGAAATTTCCAAAATACCAATACCGGTGTTGTCAAAGTCACGGATAGCTTCAATTGCCGACTCAACAGCTTGTCTGGGCAACACGCAAGGTCCCGCGTTAAAATTGTGCTTTTTCATAATTCTTCTTTATTTTTTTGTTTATGTTATAGGACTAAACAATAATTTTTTTCTTTTTTTTGTTAAGGCTTATGTAGCAAACATATCGAGACCTATGGCCCCGATATGTCTGTATTTAGAGAAGTGTTTATTAGATTACACCTTGCTCCAACATTGCTTGAGCTACCTTCATGAAGCCGGCAATGTTTGCACCCTTAACGTAGTCGATAGTACCGTCAGCTTTCTTACCGTATTTAACACATGCCGAGTGAATGCTCTCCATGATGTAGTGGAGTTTCTCATCAACCTCTGCACCTGACCAGCTAATGTGCATAGCGTTTTGTGTCATCTCAAGACCTGATACCGATACACCACCGGCGTTAACTGCCTTACCGGGTGCGAAGAGGATACCTGCGTTTTGGAATGCAGCGATAGCTTCGGGAGTACAACCCATGTTCGAAACCTCGCAGCAGCACCATGTACCGTTTGCAAGAAGTTCTTTAGCATCGGCCTCGTTAAGCTCGTTTTGGAATGCACAAGGAAGTGCGATATCACACTTCACGCTCCATGCTTTCTTACCGGCTGTAAACTTAGCTGCCTCGGGATATTTAGTTGCCATATCCTCAACTTTGTTACGGTTCGAAGCACGCATTTCGAGCATGTAGTCGATCATCTCTGCTGTGATACCACCGGGGATTTCGCATACACCGTCGGGACCTGAGATAGCTACTACCTTAGCACCGAGTTCTGTAGCTTTCAAAGCAGCACCCCAAGCTACGTTACCGAAACCAGAGATAGCTACTGTGCAACCCTTAAGGTCTTTACCGGCTGTCTTAAGAACGTGCTCTGTGAAATAAAGTGCACCGAAACCTGTTGCCTCGGGACGGAGGATTGAACCACCCCATGTAGCACCCTTACCTGTCAATACACCTACGTTGTACTCACGAGCAAGTTTAGTGTACATACCGAAGAGGTAACCAATCTCACGACCACCTACACCTACGTCACCGGCGGGAACGTCTGTATCGGGACCAATGTTGTTCCACAACTCAAGCATGAATGCTTGGCAGAAACGCATGATTTCAGCATTTGATTTGCCTACGGGGTCGAAGTCTGAACCACCTTTACCACCACCCATAGGAAGTGTAGTAAGAGCGTTTTTGAATGTTTGCTCAAAACCGAGGAACTTCAACATTGAGAGGTTAACAGCCTTGTGGAAACGGAGACCGCCTTTGTACGGACCAATGGCACCATTGAATTGTACACGATAACCGAGGTTTGTTTGAACTTCACCGTTATCATCTACCCATGTTACACGGAATGTAAACACGCGATCGGGCTCTACCATACGCTCTATGATGCGAGCTTTTTCGAATTCGGGGTGTTGATTGTAAACTTCTTCGATTGAGTGAAGCACTTCTGTTACTGCCTGAAGATATTCATTTTCTCCAGGGTGTTTTGCCTCAAGATTGGCAAGAATTTTTTTAATTTCCATTGTATTAGTTTTATAAGATTAGTACTTAGTTTTGCACTACGAATACTTCTCGTTAAAATCTACGTACAAATGTACGGCAACATTATTTAATAAACAAATTTTTTAGCCAATTTTGACTAATTATTTATTAAAGTATTTTTTTCTCACGCTACTACCCTCACTTTTTACCCATTTTAGCCCTTTTTCCAGCTCTATTATTTATTTTTTCACTCCTCTCTACCGGCTCATACCATCTCCATTCTATACACACGCACGCTTTTCAATGCTTTTTTATTTTATCTCACAATTTATGCTATTTTCCCTCGCAAATAGAAAAAATAAGTTGTACCTTTACCGTCCAAAACTATACCCTCGGCTCATGCCCCTATTACGATTCATTTCGTAGCCCTCGCGCTCTATACGAAAATATCACCAGGGAGTACTACAGCCGACATATGAGATACTATTTTTTTTTGACTACACATTATATTTAAGACATGTCTTTTTTTAAGAAATCATTGAGAGCCCTCGGTTTTGGCAAAGAAGAGCAACAAGACGAGACCACATACTCGACTGGCGATATTATTACCAACGCCACAACTTCACAAGTCGATACCGACCCCAAAAACAACACCGACAACACATCTATAAGTACCGATGGGAGCAACACGACTACCCCACCCGATGCCCTCATCGACAAGGTTGTAGAGATTATCAATGCCTCTTTTCCTGACTTCGTGCGCAATTGCATCGATATCGAGAGCGAGAAGAAATACATCTATAGCCAACTCGGCGATTCATTCCAACAATACATCTCTCAAATCAACCTCTCGGCTCGAGCTCAATCCGATGCCGCAGTTGCTGCTACCCGTCAACAACTCGAGAATGAGATGGAGGCTTTGCGTCGCAAAACCAATGAACTCGAAACTCAAAAGACCGAAATAAAAAACGCCCAACTCAGTGCCGAGCGACAAAAACGAGCCCTCAACGAGAAGGTTCACGAGCTCGACAACCGCATCGCTACACTTGAAGCCGAAAAAGAACAATATGACCTCGAAAACAAAAGCCTCATCAATAAGCTCAAAGTTTCGGGCGTTAAGCAAAAAGAACTTGACGATGCCAACGACGAGGTAACAAGACTGCTCGGTGTCATACAAGAACTCAAGAGCAACTCTGCCGTATCAGAGCAAGCGCAGCAACAAATCGACGACTGCAACGCAACCATCGATGCACTGAAAGAACGCAACAATTACCTCTCGGACGAAAAAGACCAATTGACCCAAACTATCAACAACCTCAACCAACAAAAAGAGGAACTCGATAAAACCATTGCCGAGAAAGAAAACATCATTGCACAACTCACCGACGAACTCAACACCATCATCGAGCAGCAGGACAAGTCGGCTCAACAATTGGCCGACATAAAAGCATCGCAAGAGACCATAGCACTCCTGCAAAGTTCACTCGAAGAGAGTCGCAAACAATGTGCCGACCTTGAGACCTCTCACAACGCCCAAGACGCCAATCGTGCCCAAGAGATAGCAGCACTGCAAGAACAAAACAATTTGCTCAAGGCTCAACTCGACACCACTGCACAGCAACTCAGCGATACTTTGACACAATTCAATACCCTCAACGAGCAAACTCAAGCATCTAACAAATCGCAAGCCGAGCACATAAGCGATCTCTCACTGCAACTCGAGGTTGCCAACAACAACTACCATGCTGCAGCCGACCAATTAGAAAACACGCTTGCTCAACTCGCCACATTGCAAGCCGCTACCGAGTCGCTCACACAAGAGAAAGACTATCTTTCACAACAAGCCGGCGACTTGCAAGCCATAACTTACCGCCACGAACAAGAGAAGAACGATTGGCTACAAGAGAAAGCTACCCTGCTCAAAGACAAAGAAGACTCTATACAACAAGCCAAAGCCCAATACCAACAAGAGCAAGCTGCTCTCCTGCAAGAAAACAAACAGCTCTCCGAGCAATTGGCTGGCTACAACCAAGCCCAGGCCAAAGTGCAAGAGCTAAACACACTCAACGACACACTGCAAGCGCAACTCAAACAAGCTCAACAAGAGCTACAAGAGGCCAAGGCAATACAAGCACAACCCGCACAACCGGCCGACTCGCAAGAACTTGAGAAAGCCAATAACCTGATTGCCGCCCTGAAAAAACAGCGACAAGACCTTGTATCACAAACAGCCACTCTGCGTTCACAAAACAAAGCATACGAAAACCGTATTGCTGAACTCGAAAGCAAGATAAACAACCTCGCCGACGACAATATCGAATACCAACCGGCTACCGACATTGACGACGCCATCAATTGGATGATGCCCATCATGCCCGACCAACTCGAGGAAGAAGCTCGCCGTCGCGAAGAGGAAGAACGACTACAACGAGAAGAGGAGGAACGTCAACGACAAGCCGAGAAAGAACGACAAGCCGCTCGCGACAACAACTCTTCGCAAATGAGTCTTTGGTAATACTATAATATAACCCCAACATAAACGCACATTAATATGAATACAAAAATTGCTCAATACATCGACATCATCAACGAGGCTCTCGAAAAGATAGAATATCCTCAACAGCCCGATGAACTATACGCACCCATTCGTTACGAATTATCGCTCGGAGGCAAACGTATCCGACCCATTCTCATGCTCATGGCTTGCGAACTTTTTGGTGGCGACATCAACCAAGCCATCAAGCCTGCCATCGGTCTCGAAATGTTCCACAACTTCACTCTCCTGCACGATGATGTTATGGACAACTCCGACCTGCGTCGTGGCCAACCCACCGTTCACCGCGTTTGGGACGAAAACCACGCTATTCTTTCGGGCGATGCCATGCAGATACTCGCCACTCAATTCATGACCCAAGTCACCCCTCGTTTCATGCCCGCCGTACTCGACACATTCCTCAAGACTGCTCTTGAGATATGCGAGGGACAACAATTCGACATGGAGTTTGAAACTCGCAACGATGTTTCTACCGACGAGTACATCAACATGATACGTCTCAAAACGGCCGTACTGCTCGGTTGCGCACTCAAGATTGGCGCTATCATTGCCGGTGCTCCCGTTGCTCAAGCCAACTCGCTTTACCACTTTGGTGAGAATCTCGGACTTGCATTCCAGCTTCAAGACGACTATCTCGACGTTTATGGCGACCCCATCATTTTTGGCAAAAACATAGGTGGCGACATTACCAACGACAAGAAGACATTCATGCTCATCGAGGCATTGAGACTTGCCGAAGGTAAAGACAGCTTAACACTGCAACAATACATTGGCAACAGCAACGAAGACCCCCGCGAGAAGATTGAGGCCGTTACGGCCGTATATAACAACCTCGGTATCGACAAGTTGTGCAAAGAAAAAGCCGAGCACTTCTACCAAGCCGCTCTCGCATGTATGGACGAAGTTCTCGTTCCCGAAGACCGCAAAATTCCGCTATTGGCACTTGCTCAATCAATGATGAACAGAGACCATTGATATGCCATACCGCCGCCTTCCCAACACCGATGCAGCCCGAATTGCAGCCCTGCAAAAGGCTATTGGCATGGAAATACGCCAAACGCCCGACAAGCAACCGGCTTCATTTCGCTCGCTCAACTTAGCCAAGGTCATTGCTCCGCGATTTATCGCCGCGGTTAAGCAGTTCAGATACCACTACGACGAATTGGCCAAATGCAACAAGCAGTTTCAGCCTCTCGCCAAGATGGCGCGACTCTACATCTCGCACTTCATTCAGGTGCTCAATATGTGTGTCATGCGCAACGAAATTAAGGCCGAGTACAAAAGCCTTTACAGCTTGCAGCCTCAAGACTTCACTTTGCCCGACCTCTCTAACGAGCAATCGCTCATCGAGTGGGGACAAAAAATCATCAATGGCGAAAACGAACGATTGGCTCATCGGGGTGGCTCGCCTATATACAACCCCACCATTGCAAAGGTTAAGGTACACTACGACATTTTTGTCGAGGCTGGTTACTCACGCGAACGTTACAAAAAACAGATGCAACGATCGCTGCAACAACTCAACGACCTTCGCACCGAGGTAGATGCCATCATTCTCGACATCTGGAATCAAGTAGAGGCTTTTTACAGTCAATACCCCTTAGAGACCAAGCTAAACAAGTGCCGCGAATATGGCATCATATATTACTATCGTAAGAACGAAGCCAAACCACAATGATCGATAGTCACACACATATATACATGAGCGAGTTTGATGCCGACCGCAACGACATCATCAATCGCGCCCTGCACAATGGGGTACACAACATGATATTGCCCAATGTCGATGAAGAGAGCATCGATGCCCTTCACAATACCATAGCCACATATCCCCATATATGCCACGCTGCTATGGGTCTGCACCCCACATCGGTAACACCCCAATTTCAACAACAATTGGAGAACATACGTCCGCTCTTCGACACCCACACCTATTGTGCTGTGGGAGAGATAGGTATCGACCTCTATTGGGACAAGACATACCGCAACGAGCAATGCTTGGCATTTGCCGAACAAATACGATGGGCACAACAACTCAATCTGCCCATCATCATTCACTGTCGCGAAGCACTCGACACCACCATCGAGGTACTACAGCAATTTCCCTACGACTCGGTGCGTGGTGTTTTTCACAGCTTCACCGGTACCCCACAACAAGTACACACCATACGCCGGTTGGTGGGCGATTTCTACTTCGGCATCAACGGCATAGTCACATTCAAGAATGCCCACCTCGAAGAGCTCATCGAGGCCATTGGGATAGACCGCATTCTTCTTGAGACCGATGCACCCTACCTTGCACCAACGCCCCACAGAGGCAAGCGCAATGAGCCTGCATACACACCATTCATGGCTGCCCGAATTGCTCAAATCCTGAATATAACTACACAACAAGTCGATAAAATAACCACAGCCAACACCCGTACCCTATTCAACATATAACATTATGGACATCAACCTTGCCATCGAAATATTAGGCACTATTGTAGGCATCATATACCTATACTACGAGTATAAGGCACATCGTCTATTATGGATTTTGGGCATCATCATGCCGGCCATATCTATATTTGTGTACTACAATGCCGGACTTTATGCCGACATGTGCATCAATATTTACTACATCTTGGCAGGCGTTTATGGTTATATGATATGGACTTTCAAGAACAACAAGCGTCGCAAGGCCGAGCTATCTATCACTCACACCCCACGACGCACCTACATATACTCTACCGCTATCACAATATGCCTTTACGCCATCATATACTACCTGCTCGACTACCACACCGATAGCGATGTTCCCGGCTGGAACGCCCTCTCTACAGCTCTCAGTATCACAGCCATGTGGATGCTTGCTCGCAAGTATATCGAGCAATGGTGGGTGTGGATTGCTGTCGATATCATTTCGGTAGGTTTATATGCCTACAAGGGAATATACTTCTATGCCGGACTATACACGTTATACATTGTTGTGGCCATTTTGGGATACATCAATTGGCTTAAAATCATGAAACATGAAAACAATAGACCCTTATAAATATCCCTCCACCGTTATTCTGGGTAATGGTGAGTTTCCGCAAGCACAACTGCCCTTGGACATTCTCGACAAGGCAAGCAAAGTAGTCATTTGCGATGGTGCTGCCAACACCTATGTCAAGACCGGAAAACCATTCGACATCATCATTGGCGATGGCGACTCTATTGACGATGACATAAGACAACAATACGCATCACGCATCATCATATCATCTTGCCAAGAGACCAACGACCAAACCAAGGCCGTCACATATCTGGCAGCTCAAGGCATCAACGACATTGCCATCGTAGGAGCTACCGGCAAACGCGACGACCACACATTGGGCAACATAAGCCTCATTATCGACTACTTCAAGCAAGGCATAACTGCACACATATACACCGACCATGGCATCTTTCTACCGGCTCATGGCAACACTACAATCATCACACGCCCGGGACAACAAATTTCCATCTTCAACTTCGGCTGTACACAACTATCGGCACAAGGCTTGCAATATCCCATTCGACCATTCGACAACTGGTGGCAAGGCACGCTCAACGAAGCTACCGCCGACCGTTGTATATTTACGGCCGACGGCACTTTCTTGCTATATTTGGCTTACTAACGTTGCTTACGCTGCTGATTTTGCTGTCTCTGTCGCTCTATCTCCTTCAGCATTGGCATAGGCTCACCTCCCTGCAACACTCTATCTATAAATCGTTTATTGGGCGGGTTGCGCAACTCATTCGTGGTGCTGTTACGCACCGAGTGCTCACCTTTCCGCAACAAGCTGTTTACATAGTCATACTCCTTATTGCCCGAATTGCGTTTGAGGTACTCTCTATCCTCCGATTCATAGGCCATAGACTCCTCATAGTCCTCCATTGTACCATTACCCACCAGGTACTTACCGGCGCGCTCGGCATTTTGCTCAAACTCCTCCTGCGACTTGTGCGATCGAGGTACGCCTACGTGCCCCACACCCTCATGTAGCATAATGGTACGCATATCTTCGGCACTCAGATACTTACAATTATCAAGCACTACTACTATCGACCCGTTATTGATGGTTACCGCCTCCGATGAGCCTATCTGACCCTCTTTGCGCAAGAGAGGGGGCACCTCATTGATGCTCTTATACACCGTTACAGGCAATCCCATATCGGCCGCTATGCCCTGCACAACCTCGTTACGCTTTTCATAGTCAATCCCGTTTTTCCCCTTTCGGGCCTCTGCCCATTCCTTTTCATATTGCTCCATTTTCTTTTTGTCTATATCCCAGGCATCACCAATAGGAGTAAGTTCACCACTCTTATCGGCCTCTCTATACGAGCCTCCAACGATATTTTCGCCTTTATATAGTCCCTCTTCTTCGCCCTTTCCGTCCGATCGGCGCACCTTTCCTTCCACGACCATTCCATCGGGTGTGAGGTGTACTTTCGAGGGATCTATCTCGCTGATAGGCAAGCCGCTTCCGGTCTGACCATGCATATCGCTTATATAATACACATCATCTTTTGCCATGCGGTCTTTATGCTTCAACTGTGGCGAGGAAATACCCATGGCAACTCCTTGCGCAGCACCGGCAACAGCTCCACCCACTGCCTCATCTACTATGCGTTGCATCTCGGGCATCTCTCCCTTATAGATACCTTTTTCGGCCTCCAATGCTCCGGCACTCACGCCGCCCTCTATACTCGACTTCATGCCCATCTTGGCCATATCTTTTATCGATGACTTAGCCTCATTCTTCATTACTTGACGAGCCATGCTATTAAACTCTTGTTGTGCAATAGGATTTTCCAGAATCGACTTTTTCAAGGTTTTAGCGATCTCTTTCTGCACAGGAGCTGTAAAATTACCCAGCACCTTCGACTGTGCCAACGAGTTCATTATAGCATCGGTTGCTACTGTAGCCGCTGTATAGCCGGCACGAGCCGAGGGACTCACTTCCTTACCACTCTGTTTCTCATACTCATCTATCTCTATATTGGCTTGCGCTGCTGTTGTAGCCATATCTATCGATGTCAATCCTGCTCCAACCATAGCAGCTGCTCCGCCTCCGCCTGCTAATCCGGCTACCAACGTGGGTGCTCCCACACCTGCCACATTGGTTGCAGTCTTACCCAGTTGCGCCCAACCCTCGGTTTGGGGCAAATTGCCATACTCCTCTACAATACCATCTATTTTCTTCTGTATTTGCTGTTTTTTCTGTTCATCTTTAGTTATGGCCTTCTTGAAGTTTTCCAACGCATACTTCCACGAGAGTATTAAATTATCTCCAGCCACAGCAACACCATCTTCAAAGTCATACACTGTATTGGGATCGGGTTTTCCCTGTGGTTTAGGCTCTACTCGTGTAGCATCGGGTTGCTCAACATGAGCGCGTGGTACATACCTTTCGGCATCATCACTGCCGAAAGGCACTCTCTTGTTTACAACACTCGCATGCTTCGCCTCTTTATCCGATTGGTCAGCCAGCAATACGATTATATCATCTATATTATAACTTTTAGGCTTACCATACTCAATATCATTCATGACATACTGCATATCATCTTTATCAAAGGCATATAAAGGAGGATTTTCAAGCCATTCTTTCCCATCTGATATCCCTTCTCCGTTTTGAAAATAATCAGGAAGATAACGAAACAAACCGCCTTCTATTTTTTCCGAATCGGCACCAACTTTTTTCCGCCTTCGAGGGGGCATATAGCCATTATCGTCACTATTTTCACCAAAAGGTGCCAACTCTTGTCGTATCGGTATTTCATGATAAGAAAACTCCTCTTCATTCATTCTCATTTTTCTCCTCCTTTCGCAACAATCTATTTACACGTCGGGGCAATTCACACCACACACTATATCGTCTCACAAAGCACGTTGCATCACACTCATTGCGAGGCATATACCACGAATGTAGCAATTCATACAACCACCCTTTTCTACCCAATGGGCGTTTCTTCTTCATACAGCTGCACATACTGTTCAGCGCAGCTCTCACATCTTCTGTTTCGTTCTTATATTCACTCATAATTGTTACAATTAACCCATAGGCTCCAACTCGCCATACTCCTCAGTTAGAACATTCTGTTTATTTTGGGCCTTACGTTTCAGTTCTTCAAACATTTTATCCAGCAGGCCTATCAAGTAATTTCGGTTGTTTTCATCACTCTTGTTCTGCTGCACATTTTCACGCATCACTCCGTCCAGTTCTACCTTGAACATCATGTCATCGGCCTTTTCGCGAGCCTGCGCATAGTCCTGTAGTGCCCGCTCTTTCATATTCATATCGGCAGTTGCCAGCGTTCCTACAGCACTATCCATCACACGGTTATTGTTTTTCTGCAGTGCAGCCAACGACTCTCCGGTAGCACCCGTTACAACCCTCTGATTGCGCATTGCCCTACTCTGGTCGCCCAGTTGTTCACGCACCTGTTTCAGCATATTCTGCGCTGTTGGCGTATCTAAATAATTGGTATAATACCTGCGATTAAACAGGTTGGAGGCCGATGCAAGTCGGTTATTGCGATATTGCCTGGCTAACCGCCTATACATCTCACCATAGTCTCGTTGATTTTGTGTGGCTTTGTTGCCCAGATAGCTACTCAAGCCATAAGAAATAATTTCACCTATCATTTTTTTCGATTATCATTTTATAGCATCACACTGCAAAGATCACATCATAACTTTGCAACGCGATGCGATAGAGTGAATTTACAATTTTCAACAATTCTTATTACTACAATTATGGAAGAGAATAAACAACTATTAGACAAATCTTTACTTGCCAAGCAAAACGAAATCATAAACATCTGTTACGACCGACTGCTCGATGTCTTACGCGAAACTACCAACGAGGCTACCATCATCAAGTGCATCGAGATTATTCGCAAAGACATGGCGGCCGCCATAGCACCTGCCGGTAGCAAACAGAGTGCCATAAACGACACCTACCAACGGGTTGCCGAGATAGAAAAGCAACTAAAAAAACTCTGACAACAATGACAAACGACAAGGACACAATACAACTCATGCTTGCCGAGAACGATCGGCGGCACAACTCAATAGCGGCACTTTACAATCCGGCCACCGGTGAGGGGTGTTATGGCTCTCGCAACACTGTTACACTCACCGATGCACCCATAACCACCCAGCATGTGCCACAACTCATGTTGCAAGAGTGCCGTTGGGCATCATTGTTGGCTCAAGACGGAAGTATCGACACTTTCATCACTCGGCGACTGCACAAAAAACCTTCTCTACGACTCCGCAGCGACATCTGGTCGCTGTGGGTCAAGGAGCGCATTCGCTACGACTTTGAGTTTTGGGCTGCCATGTTTGTCAAGATAAAGGACAAGATGGGACAAGACGACATTCCGTTCATTCTCAACCGTCCGCAACGACGTTACATTGCCATGCTCGAGACACAACGCTTGGCGATGAAACCCATACGCATCATCATGCTCAAGGCGCGTCAATGGGGTGGTTCTACTATCACTCAGATATACATGGCTTGGATACAATTGGTACATTGTCGCAATTGGAACAGCATTATCTGCGCACACCTCAAAGATGCTGCCGCCAACATTCGTGGCATGTACACCAAACTACTCAACAACTACCCGGCTTGGTTGCTCAACAGCAACGAGACACCGCATATGCAACCCTTCGAGCGCACTGCCAACACCTCTTACATAGCCCAACGTAGTTGCAAAATCACCATCTGCTCATCAGAGTCGCCCGAGGCTGTACGTGGCAACGATGCTGCTATGGCACACCTCAGCGAGGCGGCTTTCTGGAACAACACTCCAGCTCACACGCCCGAGAGCCTCATTCGTTCTATATATGGCAGCATCGCATTGTTGCCACACTCCATCGTGGTCATTGAGAGTACGGCCAACGGTACTGGCGGATACTTCCACCGCGAATACTTGAGAGCACGACGAGGCGAAAGCGACAAAGAGGCCATCTTCGTACCTTGGTACGAAATAGATATGTATGCCTCCCACATTGACAACCCCAAAGATTTTGCAACATCACTCAATAAGTACGAGACTTGGTTATGGGAGAAGGGTGCTACTCTCGAGGCCATTGCGTGGTATAGAGCCAAACGTCGCGAGTATGCACGTCATGCCGACATGATGGCCGAATATCCATCGGACGAAAACGAGGCTTTTGCCCACTCGGCCGACCGCATTTTCGATGCCTCTGCCGTACAAAGACTACGCAAGAACTGCTCCGAACCCATCGCCATAGGCGACATTGCCGGTCGTAAACTCACCGGGCGCGATGCGCTATGCGACATTCACTTCTCGCACGAAATCAACGGTATGATGAAGATATGGCAAATGCCCCGCATCGACCGCAAAATGCGCAACAGGTATATCGTGGCGGTCGATGTGGGCGGACGTTCGCATCGGGCCGACTACTCGGTTATAGCCGTTTTCGACCGTATCGGACTACTCACCAACGACACCATCGAGTTGGTAGCACAATGGCGCGGACACACCGACCACGACCTATTGGCCTGGAAGGCTGCACAGGTTGCCACATTCTACAACAACGCTCTACTGGTCATTGAGAGCAATACCCTCGAAACTGCCGACGACGATACTCGCACCCACTACATTCTCGATACCATTGCCGACAACTACCGCAACCTATATGCACGACAAGCCATCGGCAACGAAATTGCACCCTCGCAACCTACCCGATGGGGCTTTCACATGAACCGCAGTACCAAGTCGGCACTTATCAACACCATGATAAATGCCTTGCGCAACAACTACTACATCGAACACGACGAGATGGCCTGTCACGAATTTGATGTTTTCGAGCGTAAGCCCAATGGCAGCTTCGGGGCTCAAGAGGGCGAACACGACGACATACTCATCACTCGTTGCATCGGGTATTACATAGCCACACACGAGCCTACCAATATAGTGAGTTATCATCACCATAACTCTATACCCATCAACGAGGCTTCGTTCTGACCATTACAAAATCGCGAACAAAATAGCTCAAAAAAATAAAATTATCTCATTGCTTATTATTGGCATTATTACTACCTTTGCATAAGATAGGATACGACTCGATATGAACATACAACCACTATAAAACTTTCACCTTGAGTCATCATCTATCTTACTATTTCTCAACCATATAATTATATAACATGTCAGTCAATAAAGTCATTTTAGTAGGTTATGTAGGGGCCGACCCCGAAGTAAGATATCTCGACAAAGGATCATGCGTGGCACGTTTGCGTTTGGCCACTACCGAGCGAGCCTATACCGCTGCCAACGGAACTACCGTACCCGAGCGTACCGAGTGGCACAGCGTGGTGCTGTGGCGAGGTTTGGCCGAGATTGCCGAGAAATATATTCGCAAAGGTACCCAACTCTATATAGAAGGCAAGTTGCGCACAAGTCAATGGAACGACCAGAATGGGGTCGCACACCAGCGCACCGAAATTGTTGCCGACTCGTTGGAGCTATTGGGGACACGTCGCAACGACAACAATATGCAAGCATAAGCAATCTTTTTTAGTGCAGTTAGCGTTAATCCATCTTGGATTAGCGCTAACTGATAATGTTACAAAACTCCATACCCATACGCTACATGTATCGCCTCACTGCAACACATACCCTGCCATGTGACATAGAACTGCCGGCATCAAAGAGCATCAGCAACCGCGCTTTGATTATAGCAGCTCTTGCCCAGTCGGCACACCTCATGCATGGACTTGCTACTTGCGACGATACACAACGACTCATCGAGGCTCTACAGAACAAGTGCCATACCATCGACATCAACAATGCCGGCACAGCCATGCGTTTTCTCACAGCCTACTTCAGCAACACACCTTATTCGGTAACGCTCACAGGCTCACAACGTATGCGGCAACGCCCCATCAGCCCCCTTGTCGATGCTCTGCGACAGATAGGCGCACACATTACCTACTGCAACCAAGAAGGCTACCCGCCCCTACACATCGAGGGTGACATGTTGCAAGGCGGAGCAGTCACAATACCGGGACATATCAGCTCGCAATTTATATCGGCACTGCTACTCATTGCCCCTTATACCACTCAAGGCATACACATAACCCTGCAAGGAGATGTTTTGTCACGCCCATACATCGACATGACAATAGCCATGATGCAACACTTTGGAGCCGAGGTATCGTGTCACCACAACACCATAACCGTTGCTCCGGGCACATACAAGGCTATACCATACGACATCGAAGCCGATTACTCGGCTGCATCGTATTGGTATCAGATAGCTACCCTCAGCAACAACACATTCAGGCTGAAAGGTTTACAACCACACAGCATACAAGGCGATGCTCGTGTGGCCAAATACTTTGCACTATGGGGTGTAAACACCACATTCGACAACCATGGAGCTGTCATCACCCCCTCGGCCACTACACACGCTTGCGACACCCTACACCTCTGCCTCAAAGATGAGCCCGACTTGGCACAAACCATCGTCATGACCTGCGCATTGCGAGGACAACACTTCTGCATCGAAGGGCTCGACAACCTGCGCATCAAAGAGACCGATCGTATAGAGGCACTCATCAACGAGGCGGGCAAGTTGGGATATCGTTTCACACAACCCCGCGAAGGTTGCTTAGCATGGGACGGTACTCGTTGCAACATCAACAACCCCATTGTCATCGACACCCACAACGACCATCGTATGGCCATGGCATTTGCTCCGGCAGCAATTTGCTTCGACTCGATATATATCAACAATCCCGAGGTTGTTGTCAAGTCATATCCCTCATTCTGGGAAGACCTGAAAAAAGCCGGTTTTAACATTACCCATGTATAGCTTAAGGAGACAAGAGACATGATTACAATTACCATCATATTCATTGCAGTACTCATTGTGACAGGCATAACACTATACCTGTCGCATCGCTACAAGCAACAACGGGCCGAGGCACTGGGATTACCCCCCGAGCCACCTGCTCCCGAGATTCCCGAGGAGTGTTGCGGACAACACGAAGTATGCGAGCGCGACAGCCTTTTAGCCGCCGTCAGTCGTGATATAGAGTATTACGATGACGAAGAGTTAGACCAATGGCGTGGCACACCGGCACACCTATACACCGACCAACAATGTGCCCAATTTCGCGACATACTATACACCATGCAGAGTCACGAAGTAGCCGGGTGGGTGCGCAGCTTGCAATTGCGAGGCATAGAACTGCCCAACGATATAAAAGACGAAGTACTACTCATCGTAGGCGAGCGACGTTCTCAATCATAACATACCGTACAATGGAGATATTGCAATATACATTCTTTCAAAACGCATTGATAGGCACACTGCTCATATCGGTGGCTGCTGCCATCATCGGCACATACATCGTCACACGACGCATGGTTTTCATTGCCGGTGGCATTACTCACGCCTCATTTGGAGGCCTGGGAATAGGCTATTTTACCGGCATATCACCCACCCTGTCGGCTCTTGTATTTGCCATACTCACTGCCTTGGGGATAGATATCATAACACGCAACAAACGTGTACGTGAAGACTCGGCTATTGCCATCTTCTGGGCCATAGGCATGGCTATCGGTATCATATTCATATTTCTCACACCGGGCTACACACCGGGGCTATCGGAATTCTTGTTTGGCAACATACTCACCATTACCACAAGCGACATAGCCATATTTGCAACCTACTCACTCTTGCTGTTGCTATTCACCACCACACTATATCGTCCCCTGCTCTACACAGCCTTCGACCCCGATTTTGCGCGCATCATTGGCATCAAGACCCAACTCATCAACACGACCATGATGCTCTTTATAGCCATTGGCGTGGTACTGTCCATCAGACTCATTGGCATCATGCTGTTACTATCGGTACTCACACTACCCCAAATCATTGCCGAGTTATTCACCACAAGGCTACACAGCATGATGATACTTTCGGGCATCATATCGCTCATTTGCTGCTCATTAGGGCTCATCATTTCTACCTTCTATGCTGTCCCTGCAGGAGCTTGCATTGTTATAGTCCTTGCCATAGGATACCTCATTGCCCGCTTGCTACACCTTATGCTTGCCAAGAAAGCTATGAACAGACAATAAACTCACACATACTACGTTATAACATAAGATGAAGATAAAGACCAACGGAACACAAGCACACATTATTGCAACACTGCTCATAGTAGTGTTGTTCTCGGCGTGCAACACAACCAAGAACACCGGTTGGACAAGGTTCTACCAGTCAATGACCACTCGTTACAACGTATATTTCAACGCCGAGCAAAACTATATAGAGCAACTCAAGTTGCAACAAGAACAATATGAAGACAACTACACCGACCTGGTGTATATCTCACCGGCTCAGGCATTCAACAACCCCAAGGACCCGCAACCCCAAGGAGCTTTCGACCGCACCATAGAGAAGTGCGAGAAAGCTATACAAAACCACAGTATCAAGAGCAAGCCCAAACGCAAGCAGGGCCGACGCAACGACCCCAAGTACAAGGAGTTTATGCAACGCGAGGAGTATAACCCCTTCATACACAATGCTTGGTTGCTCATGGGTAAGGCTCAATACAACAAGGGCGACTTTCTCGCGGCAGCATCAACTTTTATGTATGTAGCTCAACACTACTCTTGGCTACCCGAGACGGTTGCCGAGGCTCGCTTATGGCAGGCTCGCAGCTACATTGCCCTCGATTGGATATACGAGGCCGAAGACGTGCTATACAAAGCCAACAACGATAGTTTGCCGCCGGCTCTTAATGGCACTTTTGCCAATGTCAATGCCGACTATCTCATCAAGACCAAGAACTATGCCAAAGCCATTCCCTACCTCGAAAATGCCATAAAAGACGAAAGCAACAAGGTACAGAAGGCTCGCTTATCGTTCTTGCTCGGACAGCTATATACCATCGAGAATAAGCCTCAACAAGCATACGACGCCTACAAAAAGGTTATTAACCTCAACCCACCCTACCGCACACAATTCAATGCGCGTGTCAAGATGAGCGAAGTGTTTGCCGGCAACGATATTGAGAAAGAGGTAAAGTCGCTGCAACGTATGGCGCAAAAAGGAGCCAACAAAGACTACCACGACCAGATTTACTATGCCATAGGCAACCTATACATGGCTCACAACGACACAACCAAGGCCATGGACAACTACCGCAAAGCCATTGAGGAGAGTACCCGTAATGGCATTGAAAAGGCTGTGTGCCAGATAACATTGGGCGAGTTGCATTTTGGCCGTCGCGAATATGTCGATGCGCAGCCCTGCTACTCCGAAGCTATACCTCAACTCAAAGAGGAGTACCCCAATTACAAACTACTCACCCGACGCTCGGAGGTACTCGACAAGTTGGTTGTCTATGCCCAGAATGTTGAATTGCAAGATAGCTTGCAGATGCTTGCCGGCATGAACGAAGAGGAGCGTAACGCAGTCATACAGAAAATCATCGACGACCTCATCGAACAAGAGAAGAAAGAGGCCGAGCAACGCGAACGCGAAGAGTATCTGGCTCAAAACGAAGGACTTGGACTCAACACCCTGAAAGGCGGAGCCAACAAGCCTACCACCAACGTGATGAATACCGATGGTTCATGGTACTTCTACAATCAGACATTGATAAATGCCGGTAAGACCGAATTCCAAAAGATATGGGGATCTCGCAAGTTGGAAGACGACTGGCGTCGCCGCAACAAATCGGGCTTCTCTACTACCGACTTTGGCAATAGTGACGACACTGCCAATATGGATAGTACCGATGATGCTTTGGCCGATAGCTTAACCCAAGAGACCGCCGTCGATAGCGTAGCACTTGCCAATGCCGATGACCCACACAAGATTGAGTATTACCTCAAACAGATACCCCTCACCCCCGAGGATATAGCCACCTCTAATGAAATCATAGCCGAGGGTCTGTACAACATGGGACTCATTCTCAAGAACGACCTTGAAGACTACGAGGCCGCCTCGGCTACATTTGACGACTTGGAGAAACGCTTCCCCGACAACGAGTATCTGCTCGAAACATACTACAACCGTTACCTCATGCACATGCGCAACAACGAGCCGGTGCAAGCCGAGGTGTATCGCAGCAAGATACTATCGAACTATAGCGAAAGTGAATATGCCATAGCCCTGAGCGACCCATTATTCCTCGAGAAGCGACGCACCGAAGGAGCTGTACAAGACTCAATATACCAACTCACCTATGCAGCATACCTCGACAACAACAACACTGCCGTACACGACAATGTGACCCACATCAAAGCCGAGTATCCGTTGTCCGAGATTATGCACAAGTTTATGTTCCTCGATGCAATGGCCTACATTGGCGACAAAGACTTCGACAAGTTCAAGGAGATAGTACAAGAACTGGTAAGCAAATATCCGCAAGCCGATGTAAGCGAGTTTGCCGGAAACATACTCAAAGGCATATCTCAAGGACGCACAGTCAATAGTAGTGGCAACACACGCGGTATGATATGGGAACGCCGATTGGGCAACGACTCTACAGCCTTGGCCGATAGTGTAGCCACATTTACCTACGAGCCCAACAGCGAGCATTACTTCGTTTTTGCCTTCAACAACAAAGAGGTTTCGGCCAACTTGTTGCTATACGAAGTGGCACGCATGAATTTCTCTCACTTCCTTGTGAAAGATTTCGACCTCGAAATTGTTACATTCGATGAGTTGTCCTTCCTCATTGTCAAAGGCTTCAACACCTTCGACGACATTGTACACTACCGCTCGGTAATGACCGACAAGAGCGACCTTGTCATACCCGAGGGAGTACGACCTATTATGATAAGTACTACCAACTATGAGTTGTTGCTACAAGGCCACACCATCGAGGAGTACTTCGACTTTTTTAACAACTTCTATACCCCTTATAACGATGAAGAACCCGATGATACTATGGGCAGATGACGAAATAGACCTGCTACGACCTCATATACTCTTTCTCACCCAGAAGGGCTACGAACTCACCACCGTATCGAACGGACTCGATGCACTGGAAGCCTGCGAGGCTCAGAAGTTCGACCTCATTATTCTCGATGAGAATATGCCCGGATTGAGTGGACTCGAAACGCTGAGCCGCATCAAGGAGCACCACCCTGAGATACCGGTGGTAATGATTACCAAAAGCGAGGAAGAGGATATCATGAACCAAGCCATCGGTAACAAGATTGCCGACTACCTCATAAAGCCCGTAAACCCCAATCAGATTTTTCTCTCGATAAAGAAAAATCTGCACAGCCGCGAGATTATTTCGGGCGAAACCACAAGCAACTATCAACAAGAGTTCAGTCGTATAGGATCGCTTATCAATGACTCGACTTCGTGGGAAGAGTGGAACGAGGTATATCGCAAACTTGTATATTGGGACTTAGAGTTGGCTCACGCCGAGACAACCAATATGGACGACCTACTGCGTATGCAGAAGGTCGAGGCCAATGTCGCATTTGCCAAGTTCATCAAGAAAAACTATGAGCGCTGGATTACCACCGACGAGCACCCCATGATGAGTCATGAACTGTTCAAAAAACGTGTATTCCCCATGCTCGACAAGGGCGAGAAGCTATTCTTTATACTCATCGACAACTTCCGGCTCGACCAATGGCGCATCATTCAGCCCCTCATCAGCAACTATTTCACTGCCGAGGAGGAGTTGTATTGCAGCATCTTACCCACCGCCACACAATATGCACGCAATGCCATCTTCTCGGGATTGATGCCCAACATGATTGCTGAAATGTTTCCCGACCTGTGGGTAGATGAAGATGAGGAAGAGGGCAAAAACCTCAACGAAGCCCCGCTGATACAGACTCAGCTCGACCGCTTCCGCAAGAACTATGAGTTTACCTACAACAAGATAAACGAGAATGCCTATGGAGAAAAGCTGTTGCAAAACTTCTCTCGCTTCACCGACAAACCGCTCAACGTGTGCGTGCTCAACTTCATCGATATGCTGTCGCATGCCCGCACCGAGTCGAAGATGATGCGCGAATTGGCCTCTACCGAGGCGGCATATCGCTCACTCACCGAGTCGTGGTTCCGCCACTCATCGGCCATCGACCTCTTCAAGAAAATAGCCGAGAGCGGATATAAGGTGATACTCACTACCGACCATGGTACGGTCCACGTTGATAACCCCATCAAGGTTATTGGCGATAAGAACACCAATACCAACTTGCGGTACAAGGTAGGTAAGTCGCTCAGTTACAATCCCAAGCAAGTGTATGAGATAAAAAATCCCAAACTCTACGGATTACCTTCACCCAACATTAGCTCGACCTATGTTTTTGCCACCAACCGCGACTTCTTTGCCTACCCCAACAACTACAACTACTACGTGAGCTACTATAAGAACACATTCCAACATGGCGGTATCTCGCTCGAAGAGATGATGATACCCCTCATAACCCTCACAGCCAAATAAGAAAACATAATGATAAAAATAGAAATAGAGAGTCTCGACCAACTGCGCGATGCGGCTCGTACCTTTATCAACCATATCGGCAACAACACCATTTACGCCTTCTATGGCAATATGGGTGCCGGCAAAACCACATTTATCAAAGCGGTATGCGAAGAACTTGGCGTTGAAGATGTTATTAACAGTCCCACCTTTGCCATCGTCAACGAATATCTTGCCGCCTCGGGCAACACCATATATCACTTCGATTGCTATCGCATCAATCAAACTGCCGAAGCCTTGGATATGGGCTGCATGGACTACTTCGACAGTGGCAACCTCTGCTTTATAGAGTGGCCCGAAAATATAGCTACACTGCTACCCGAAGATACTGTGACTGTGCGCATCACCGTTGCCGACAATGACACTCGTTGCATAGAGATAGAAAACTAATTGTCTGTTGCATAACATAATAATAAGATGAAAAACGACAACTCTCGACGACATATAACCAAGTGGAGCCTTATAGTCATAATGGTAGTAGCCATGGGTGCATTGTGCTACATACTCACACACCAATCGGACAACGTGGGGGCGTGTGGCGAATGGGATAAACAAGGTATTGATGTGTCGCATTACCAAGGCCATATCGACTGGGAAGAGGTAGCACAAGAGACCAACATCAAGTTTGTTTACATCAAGGCCTCGGAAGGTTCGTCGCATCAAGACACCATGTACCATCGCAACACCCGGGGAGCTCGCAATGCCGGCCTTGCTGTAGGTAGCTATCACTACTTCCACCCCGATGTACCGGTAGCACTACAATATCGCAACTTCATGAATGCTGTAGATATAAGCACCCAAGACCTTATACCTGTAGTAGATATAGAGGAGAAAGGACGCAAACCCAGTAAACAGATATGCGACAGCTTAGATAAGTTCTCGGCCATGATTGTCGAGCAATGGGGCACACGTCCCATCATCTATACCCATCAACGTTTCTACAATTACCTGCTACAACGCTCGTTCGACGACCATATATTATGGATAGCCCGCTATGGAGCATACAAGTTCAAACCCACCCCCTCACTTGAGGACAAACGAGAACACACCATCTGGCAATATAGCAACCGAGGCATAGTAGAGGGTATAGAAGGGTATGTAGATTTGAATACACTACACGAAGATAAGGAGATTATCAACATCACGCTCAAGCGTAGATTTAAGAGAAAGTAATCTCCAAGCAGTCTCAGAACATATCGTACCCCGAGACGGCTACCAAGGTCACCACATAGCATGCGCCATAAGGTTCACCCGACAGTTTGATAGTTCTACTACCACTCACGCTCACCGTATATTCATGCAAGACAGGCACTTTGGGGTCGCGATCCATATCGTCAGAGTCGGTAATCCACACTTTGGTAACGAGTCCCGTAGCATTATCTACCTCATAGCCCCACAGAGTTGTTGCATGGTGTAACGAACTTAAGTTAGCCGCCAAGGCTATACCCATAGATATCATTCCCCTACTCATCAACTCAATGACGTAGTTGGAGAAAATGCGGTGACGCTCCTCGTCCGATAGGTCATAGCCGGCACCTGTACCCCATAACATATAGTTGTTGAACTCGCCAACATATAGGCCTGTATAGAGCCCCAGATAGTCGTACTCATGATATAGATGCGGATATATATTGCTCCACACCTCTTTGTAGTAGCCGCCCGACGCATCGTCTAATGGCTGCGACTGCGAGCCGGGAGAAGCCTCTGCACAGATATTGATGCCCTCGAAATACCAAGGAACGGCATGATATACATGGCCTCCACGCGAGTTGTCCCACTGCTCATGAAAGAGTTCCATCAAAGCCAGCTCATAGGTTTCGCCCGGGCCGGTAACTGCGCCCTCAGGTAACTCATATCCGGCCTCGCGGTAACGGTCTTGCCACCACTCTATGATATTGGAAGTCGATGCCGCCCAGCACATATTTATATCGCCATGCGACTGCCCATTGCCTCGCTTATTGACATCGTACCAACCACTCTCACGTGTTACACCCCTGGCAAAGACAATAGTAGTACCTTCAACTACCGGAGGGGCCGGAGGTACAGTATCAGGTTGAACCGGTGGTACAGTATCAGGCTGAACCGGAGGTACAGTATCGGGTTGAACCGGAGGTACAGTATCAGGATGAACAGGGGGTACAGTGTCGGGTTGAACAGGAGGTACGGTGTCGGGTTGAACCGGAGGTATAGTATCAGGCTGAACAGGGGGTACGGTGTCGGGCTGAACCGGAGGTACAGTATCAGGCTGAACAGGGGGTACGGTGTCGGGCTGAACCGGAGGTACAGTATCGGGCTGAACCGAGGGTACGGTGTCGGGTGATATGGTGTCGGAGCTATTCTCGGGTATAGGTACTGCAACTATTGTAATAGTCTTGGAGCGTACATCACCACGCCGGGCATAAAAACTGAAAGTATCGGGCCGAGAGGTAACAAAAGAAAACCCTTCTAAAGGCAACTCGGTTGAAGCATCATAGATAGTACTACTTGCAGTTACGTCTTTACCTGCCGACTTGACCATAAAAGTAACCATATCAACACTATCGGCCACAATCTCCCGAGTATCGGTTTTAAGCGTAATACCCTCTTTAACAACAATATAAACATCTTCAAGATTGCAAGCTACAAACATAGCTATACATAGTATGGGTAATATAGATAATCTCTTCATCAAACTCTCATTTATGTGCGGTCACAATGTGCCATATTATTTTACAATTTAACCAATTCTCGTTTTTGCAAATGTACAAATAATTTACCAATTAACAAACAAATATACAATAATATGCAAATATCATGGAACATAGAACATCAATAGACAAAATTTCGAGCAATAAACCGCATCAATAAAACAAAATAAACAGAGAAAGTTTCTATTATATCTTACAGCTTCCTGTCGAAGTAGTCTATAGCCAAGCAAATGCAGCTAATGTTACATTACAGCAGTAACAGTGGCATTCAGTCCGGTACCACTACCCACATAGAGCAGTCGCAACGGTAGCCCGTTGCTGCGATGTAGGACTGCACAATCGCGATATATGTGGTTTGATTTGGCAAGCGCGTCTTTTATCGAATGGAAATGCTCGTCGAGCGACATTATTGAGCTTTAGTTGTGAGGAGTGTTTATTATGTGATATTGATAATCAGCAAAAAGATCGTTTAATATCAATGTGCATTAAACAGTGTTAAAAAATGTTTAGGGGGGGTAAAATTTAGTTTTTTTATTAGATTTGCCTAAAATCATTAGTAAAAATTATAATATGAAAAAATTATTAGTTTTATCGCTGTTTATCTCACAATTTGTAATATTTACAGCGTCGGCTGTTGAGCCCACAGTTGTTATTGATGAAGACTTCTCTCTCTTTACAGCAGGAAGTGAAGAAAATCCCGATGGTAAGAGCATTACAACTCCATCATTTCATGTAGATAGTAAATATACAAAAATACCCAATTGGATTGGTTATAATGTGTGTCAGGCAGGAGGCGCGTGTGCCCTTCTTGAGTATATTCACCCCGATTTTGGTAAGGGCTATGGCTACATAAGTACACCCGAAATGGAGTTGTATGGCGAAATAACCATAACCTTCCGAGCCAGAAGAGCGCACAGTAATCCATTGAGTGGCGATTTGGATTTGGCCTTGTGCGACAATACATCGGGCCGTCTCGAAACAACCAACTTTACACTCGGTAATGAGTGGAAAGAATATACTTGGACTACCGACGAGGCTGTTTTCAATGACAAGTGTATATTCCAATTTACCCCTATGAAGGGCGAAATTCTTCTTGACGATATCAAGGTTGTGCGTAAAAGAACTATCCTTCCTGTTGTCGAAGTTGTAGAACCCGAGAATATCTCAACAACCGAGTTTAAAGCAAAATGGGTAGATAGCAACCTTAAAGGCAAGACCGGCTATTACTTAAGTGTGTACTATAAAGATTGGCCCGAAACAATAGTAGAACCCGGTTCGATTCTTTTTGATTGCGAAAGCCTCAATCTTGAGGCAGACAATAAAACCATCAATGATGAAAATCCAGGTTATCCCGAGGGTTGGACTATTGATGTAAGCTCACAAGGCAAGAAAGATGTTTGCACCGAAGAGGGCAACCATAATTCGGGCGATAAAGCTCTCAACTTTGATGCCGAGGGAGATTATATCTTGACCCCCGAATTGCCCGCACCTATACACAAAATGTCTTTCTGGATTAAGCCCAGCACTATGGAGAGTGAGGATTATGTTTTCTCATTGGTGTGCGTAGAGGTGAAGAGTGGCGATGAGTGGACAGTAATTGCAGCCATTCCCAATTATTGGATGGAAGAAGAGGGCGGCTACTATGTACTGGAGGGTGATGTTTTGGGCGACTATGTTACTCAGATAAGAATGAGTTGCAGCTCTATAAACAAAGTGACTTTTGCCATAGACGACATTCAGATTGACTATGCTTCTCAACAAGTTCCGTATGAACTTATCACCGATACCTTCGTGACAGAAAATTATTGTGTCGTGACCGATATAGATCCTACCAAGGAGCACTATTATAATGTAAAGCAAACCGATGGAGAAATAGTGTCGGCACCTTCTAAAGATATGTGGGTAGATGGATTGATAGGATTGGCACCCACAACATTGCCCGCTACCGGAGTGTCTGAGACAGGATTTACTGCCAATTGGGAGAGATTGCCCAACGCCGGTAACTACAAATTGTATGTAAACCAAGAGTACGAAACAAAGACTGCCAATGAAGAGGTTGTTATCCTCTCGGAAGATTTCAACTCTATAAACAAAGGCACCATAAATTCGCCCTATAATCCCAATGAGGGTATATATAACCTTGCTGATAATAGTCTCGCTGAGTTTGATTGGATATTGACAGCACCTTATATGGTGAAGGGTATGGCAGGTACACAAGGCTCGTCGGAGTATTCGGCCGGATTGGTTATTTCTCCTCAATTGATTTTGGGTAATAATCCTATTGCGGTTGACTTTACACTACATAACGTAGAGGCCAACGATGTGATATGGGTAATTGTAATGGAAGACTATACCGATTCTGAAGCTCTCTACGGGCTCTCTGTTGAGTGTGGCGAAGCATCAGGCTCTGTTGAAGGCTCTGTTGCATTCCCCAATATGGACCTTGGCGACAAACCTGTATATTTGGCATTTATGAGTCAAGCAGGTGCTTTCTTTATAGATGATGTAAAAGTCGTCGCTTCTGTAGCTAAAGCCGGCTCGGTGGTAGAACGCCCCTACAAACTATACTATACAGAAGAAAACAGTGTAGCCATTAACAGAATACGCAAAGAGGCTCCAGCATACAACTATAGTGTAATGGCTCAGCGCACCAAAAACTTTATTGACTATGTATCGGAAATTTCCGATAAGACCCGCGTGCAATTGTACGACACAAGCGTCGATGCTGTTGAAAAAGATGATAATGTGTTGTATGTATCGGGCAAGTTGTTGCATGCAGTCTTGGCGCAAGATGCTACGATCGAAGTTTACGACATAGCCGGTTTTAAAACAGCATCGATTGACGGCAAACAAGGCGACAATGTTATAGACCTGAATGCGGGTATCTATGTTGTAAGAATAGATAATAAAACATATAAATTAATAATCAAATAACATTAGTATTAACTTAAAATTGTAAAGTTATGAAAAAGATTACTATTATCTCTATGCTGCTGATGTTTATGGGTTTCTTTGGTGTAGCCAATGCTGCAACCATAACCTATAGCATTCAAGATGGAGCTACAATGGAAGAGTTTGATGGCGTATTTACTATCACCATCGAAGGTGCTACCGATATCGAAGTGACCCCATACAAGTACTTCTATCTGTATGCCGGTAACTCAGAAGGCTCTCTAAAGATGAAAGCAAGTTGCGAGGCTTTGTTTGATAAAGCTACAAATGTTTTCACTGTGAACTTCCCCAGCTACAATTTGTGGCCCGATTATCCTATTCAAACAAATGGCGATTATTGTATAATGATACCTGAAGGTTTATATAAACTTGATGGTACAGAAAACGTGCAAGAGTATGTGGATTTTACAATCGACGCCCCCAGAAAGTATATCACTGTGGAAGATGTTACCATTGATCCGGCTCCTTGCAAATTTGAAGAGATTATTTCTCAAATTACCATTACTTTGCCCGAGGAGGTTACTTCGGTCGACTTCAATGAAGTTGCTGCCGGTTCTTCAGATTATTATGGCAAAATCACTGCAAAAGCTCAATTCGGTTCGGTTTACAATGGTCAAATGAACAGCCCTGTCGGAGAGTATGATATTGCTGTAGACGGAAACAAACTGATTCTTACTCCTTCTGAAACACTTGAAGCCGGTGATTTGCGTGAAGGTGAATGGGGTATTCGCATCTTGAGAAATTCGATGTATTTCAATGGCGACAAGACCAAAACCAACGATTTGATGCTTTTTGCTCCCTATGTATATCCTCGATTTTTGAAGATGATATTTACTCCCGAAAGTGGTAGTAAAATTGTCGATATGAGCCAGCTTGTTGGAAAGATTGATGGTGTAACTGCTGTAGCCGATGAAAGTGTTGTTTCGACACTCTCTATGCTCAATGCTGAAACAGGCCAATATGAGTATGTGTGCGATATGACCGTTACAACAACTATTAAGAAAGATTCTTATAATTATGATTATACAGAGGTTGTGTTAAGCCCCAATACTACTGCTACTCTCGATTATGGTATGTATAAAATAGAGATGCCCAAGGGAGCAGTGAAATCTACAGCAGACCAACCCGATTTGAGTGCTCCTACTACTCTTGAGTATGAGTATGTTGAAATGCCTAAAATCAGCCTTGTTCCCACTTGGAGTATTGACGAGGGTGGAGTTGTGGCACAATTCACTGAAGTGACAATGACATTTGCCGAAGCTACACAAATAGACTATGTAGGTCAGTATAACTACGACGCAGTTATCTCTATCAATGAGGTTGTTGATGGTGTGGCTACACCTTGGGGAGGTGGTATGGGCTTCCTTGACGTAAAGATTACGGGTAACCAAGTGAGATTGTATATGGACGAGGGAGCGTTCTATCCCAACTATCCTATTGACAAAGATGGAGAATATCGTGTGATTGTTCCTAAAGGCAAGTTTGCTTTTGAAGGCGTTGAAACTTATACCAACGAAGAATTGGTATTGAATTTCAAGATAGATGCTCCCGATCCCGCTATTCCGGCCGATTGCGCAACTATCGATCCTGCACCCGCAATAGTTGCAGATATGGCAGGTCCCTACACAATCACTCTCGAAGGTATTGAAGGCACAATCTCAGTAGCAGAAACTACAGAAGAGGTGTATGATTATGAAATCAACGAATATGTACAAGTAACAGGCCCTGCCAAGGCTCAACTGATGATAAACTTCTCCGGCTATTATATGCAACAATGGGGTAGCTATGACATCACGGTAGATGGTAACAAACTCACGCTTACACCCGATGAGACGATGCAAAACAACCCCTACTTTGAGCCTTCAGATTATCAAATCGTTATACCCAAAGGTGCACTTATCGTAGATAATGATCCTGCTAAGACAAATGCTCGTTTAGAGTTTGGCTGGTACACAATAGAGCGTGTTATTAAATTGACCTTTGTAGAGCCCGAAACCCAAGCCGTAGTTGAAAAACTTTCGACATTCACTCTCAGCTCAGATGCTTATTCAACTCCTACAACTATTGATAATTCGCTCATTACCATAGCTAAATTAGATGAAACTACCGGCGAATATACAGTGCTGGAAAATGCTATTGAGGCAACAGCCGCAATGGGTCCGCAATATTATTGTGATTTCACATTGAATCTTGCCCAAGAGATAACAGAGGCCGGCAAGTACAAAGTTACTATAGGTAAGAGTGCATTCTTCTGGGACGAGTATATGGAGGATTATGGCAATGCCGTAATCGAGGGTGTATTTGAAGTCAAGGAAGCCATTACTCCCGAGCAAGCGTTTGCTCCTATCGCTGTAGATCCTAAAGAGGGTGATGTAAAATTGATTAAAGATATCACAATCACATTCGACAACCAATACTTTGCAAATGGTTTGTGGTGTGAGGATCATGCCGAGGCTAAAGTTTACAATGAGGCTAAAGAGGTTATTGCTACAGCTGCCATTGCAGCCGATGCAGCCGACGCTAAGATTACAATCTCGTTTGCCGAAGAAATTTGCTCAGTAGGTACATTCGATGTTGTAATAGAACAAGGTATGATTTCGGATTATGATAACCCCGAATTCGTAAATCCCGAAATACGTTTGACTTATAACATAGTAGTAGCCGGTATTGATGCTGTTGAGAAAGACGCTAAAGTGCTTAGAGTAGTATCTATAAACGGTGTTGTAGTTAAAGAAAACGCTTCGTGGAATGAAATTTCTAACTTGGAGAACGGTGTCTATATCGTAAACGGACAAAAAATAGTCGTTCGCAAGTAATATAGAAAAGTATTTCTTGCAACAGTAATGTTGTAAAATCTATGGCGATGAGGCTGTGTCAAAAATTTGACACAGCCTCATCATTCTGTTATATAGCGATGTGTTATGCCTATTATATCACCACCTTATATGTCGAGCCTTCTATTTGTACAAGATATATACCCTGTGGCAATACTATCTTGCCGGCATTGATGACAGTAGTATGGTGCAACAACATTCCGCATAGCGAGTAGATATTTACCTCGGCCTCGTCTTTTGCTCCTACTATAGTTACATATCCATTGGTTGCATTCACTACTACAGGTGTAGGGGTTACTATCTCGTTTACCCCCGAGCTCTCGTTTATGTTGGTAAATTCGCACCAATAGGGAGCATTTTTGTAGGCTTCGACACAGCCGATAGGAACTTCTACAGGTATAGACTTATCAACTTGCTCAAACGTATTCTTCTCGATTGTAGGCGGTGTAGTAGCCTCAACTTTTATATTACCAATACCTGTACATAGGGCAAATGCTTCACAGCCTATTTGGGTAACACTACCGGGTATGGTAATTGCGTAGAGTTCGCCACAGTTGTAGAATGCTTGTGAACCAATGCTTGTTACCTTGTAGGAGGTATCCTTGAAATCGATGGTCGAGGGTATCACTATGGCACCTTGGTATTCATCGGCATGTTGGTTGCAATTGACACCACGGAATGTTACCTCAACCGTATGGTTGGTATCGTTGGTAATGTTGTAGTATATATTATCCACAGCAATTATCTCTCGGTTGGAGAAAACAATTTCGTTGATAGCTTGATACCACCACCCATTGTCAATATCATTTCCTACACCAAATGTGCTATTGTTGGCAAATGTAATCTCGATGTTATCTTCGTTTTTATAAATGTGCATTTTGACAATACCCGTAGTATTGGGTTTAATGCCCTCTACTGCCGCACCTGTTACCAACCGGTATATATCCTCTTCCTCGTAGAGTATTTGTCCCAAAGGCATAGAAATAGTGTAGCTTGTAGCATCTAAAATGCCATATACGGTATTGATTTCTTCGGGAGCAAGGTTGTTTATGCGGCATATCGGTTGTATCAAGAGTTTGTTATCATCGGCATCATCAACCGCGATAGTTATCTGCCACTCTTCATCGGGGAAGTCGGTAAAAGAACTCTTAGCGTATGCATAGTATTGTCCGGCTAACATGTATGAGCGCAGGCTGATAATGGTTATATAGAAACCTTTGTCAATAGATTCTCCGCTAACGGTATCGGTGGCTTTTATTAGTACATATCTGAATCGGTTACTATCAACGATAGGTTCGGTTGAAACAAGTTTGCCATCAATAATCTTGTATGGCGAGGTAGTATAGTTGAAGTTCTCGTCCTTGGGGCCGAATAGTTGGTAGTTGATTACAGCCTCGGGATTTTTGTTTGTGACTATGATATCGGCCAAAGGAGTTCCAACTTGAATGTCGGAGTAGAATTGAGTGGTACTCAATTGAATATCGCTAAAGGTAGAATTATCTTGTTTGAAGCATACTTTTTCGAAGTATCTATTCACCTTGTAATTATTATTAACATCTACAACCCCCAGTATATAGCTTGGGTCGAGAGTAATTTTCTTGACCTTGTCGCTGAAAGATATTTGCATTACAAGTTCGCCAGAAGTCACCATACTCACACCGTCGTACGATAAAGCATTAACCATATTGTATCCGCTACGCTTAAACATTTTTTGCCCCAAAGGCATACTGAGTTCGCTCTTATGCGCATCATAAACGGCATAAACAGGCGATATGTGTTGTTCCTCAAGCCCCAAAAAGTGGCACAGTGGTTGGAACCACACTTTGTTTTTGTCGTTTTCGTCAACGGTTATATTCACCGCCCACTCCTTGTATGTGTAGTTATCAACACCGTCCATGGCCGATGCAGTGTACACACCGGCTATATCAGAGGCATCTTGCGATGTGATGTATATCTTAAACTCCTTCTCATACCACTTGCCATTATTGGTATTTGTAACTCTGATGTAGAGGTGCTTGAATGCACTCTCGTTGGCAATGACTTGTGTTGAGACGAGTTTACCATCGACAATCTGATAGGGCGAAGATGTGTAGTTATCGCCATTCTTTTCGCAATATAGTTCGTAGCTATATACAGCCTCATTATCGCCACACAACACGCTTACATCGGCCAATGCATAGCCCGGCTCTGTTCCGGCCACAAAGTGGTTTTTGCTCAATAGAATGTCGTAAGGAGCTGTTAAGGGAGCACCCACACCTATTACCGCCGAATGTCCATACAAGAAATTCATACCTTGATATGAGTCGGTCATATTATTGATATCGAAGTATCCGTTACCAAATCCGTCCCAACCCCAGTTGCAGTGTACCATCTGAGTGGCTTGCTTCCAACCATCAACATTCCAGCAGTGGCCTGCACTACCACTCTGACCGCGATATACTACGGCACGCCCTTCAACAAGTTCGCCCAATATTGTTTCAAGCCATGCTTCTATATCGTGAGTTTTAGTTACAAAGCGGACTTTATCGGCATCATAACCAAAGTTACGAGAGAGAGCCGATGCTACATCTTCGGTTACTGCTCCCGAACCGTATATGTCATACATCATCTCAACCGACACACCACAGTGGTATAGCAGTCGTGCTATTTCATCAGTGTTGCCATTGTACATACTATCCCAGTCGTAAGGTCTCTCATTGTCGTAGTCGATGCTGAGTGTACCCACTCTGTTGCAATGATAAGTATATTCGCCATTGGGCGCATTGGGGTAACGTTGCACCATAATGGCCTGCGCCATGCCCACCGCCACACAACCAACCAGTGTCTTTTCGCCATCAATCTCGGGACAATAGCTATTGAATGGTGCCGATTGGTCAAGGTTTATCTTAATGAGGGGAGCCACATCGGGTGTCATATTCATTTCTCGAGCAGCCTTGCGCTCTTTGATGCGCCTCCACCCCTTGTGCTCGTCATTGCCGTTGTCGAGGGCACGGGCAGTAATCACCTTGGCATTGAAGTCGAGTAGCAACTCCATGGCACCGGGTGCTGCAAACTTACCTTCGGTGCTATATCCTATAATGGGACTTGACGAAGTTTGTGCCGATACGATAGCCCAACCACCCGCAGCGTATTCTATAACGTAGTAGGCCGGTGTGTCATTATGCTCGACAAGACGTATTGTGGCGTCGGTCACGCCATGCCATTCGTTGTCGAGAGTCATAAAGGTGTTGGCAGTTTCTTGAGCATACTCGGTAGATATAACCTCGGCCGACAGAGGCATACAAAATATAGATGCGACTATTAAGCTACACAGAATAGATAGTTTCTTCATCATAGCATAGTTTGTTTTTCTTGTATTGTATAATAGGTTTGTTGTAAGTGCATAAAAAAAATGCGACTGCGAATTTATACAAAAAAAGCGATAAATAATAAAAATCGAATTTAAAAATCGAACAGAGAAATTGAGATTTTCACAATTAAGAAATAGTCAAAAAAAGACGTCGTAGAGAATAGTTGAGTTTGTAATACTCTGCTCTACGCCCTCTTGTGGCGTGAATAGAAGTGACGGCATATAAATGCGATATAGGCTACGGAGAGTAGTGCAAGTACCGCAAAGAAATAGGCAAGCTGCAGTGTGTGGGGAGTGAATAAGAGGCCTACAAAGACCGCCACTTGCAACATCATATATAACAGGCTGACAGCCAAATGACTCCAACCATACTCATTGGCAAGTATCTGATAGGCATGCATACGGTGTGGCTGTGCAATGTTGTGTCGCAAGATGATGCGATGCACAATGGTGAGTGTAGTATCTACACCATAAACAAGCAATAGAGCCAAGTAGCAGATGTTGCCGGTGGCAAGTATGAGCTTTACCAGAGCATATACAATAATGAATGCGATAGAGATAGCCCCTACATCGCCGGCCATACAACGTGCTTTGCCACGCACGTTGTAGAAGGCAAAGATGAATACAGCCAACGTGGCACTATGCAGTAGTACCGATGATATGAATGGCTGTGACAAGAGGTATTGGTTGATATAGGAAAGGGCTATCAATACAACCAACGAATAGAGGGCAGTCATGCCGTTGATGCCGTCCATGAAGTTGTAGGCATTGATAGTACCCACGCAGAATACCATAGCTATGGCGAGTATCCACCACGGGTAGGCAGTGAAGAGTCCACATTGCACAAAGAGCAAAGCAACGGCAAGGAAGTGTACCAATAGGCGTGGCAACTGTTTTATGTTCTTTATGTCGTCTATCATGCTGATGACGGCAACGAGAGAGAGGCCTGCAAAAAACCACCCTTCGATGGGTTGTGAGGTGGGATTGATCAAGATAGACAACAAGGCTGCTATATAGAATATAATACCACCTCCATATACCGAAGGGTACTTATTGGAGCCTCGCTCGGTAATGCGATCGACGATGTTGTAACGACGGGCCAACATGATATACCCCTCCTCAACCAGCAAGAGAGTGAGTAACAAGAGGGGATAATATGCCTCTATCGACATCATTTTGGGAAGGGTGTTATGGCTCCATCGTTGCATAGAAATGCCTCGTGAGCATAGTGAAACATCGGATAGTCGCCCGAGCTGTTGCCATAGGCTATGAGATGATATTGGCTATTGGGGTAGCGCGAGGCAATGCGGCGTGCCTTCTCTTCACCATTGCAATTGAGGCCATCGAAGTGTCCTGTATATACACCATTGCAAATAGAAAATCGGGTAGCAATGACCTCGTGTACACCTTGCTTGCGAGCCCAAGGCCCGACCCATACATCGACACTCGCCGTAACGATGACTACAGTGTGGCCTTGCGCCAAGTGCCACTGCATACGCTCGAAAACGGCCGGAACGACAACAGCATCGATTGTGTGAGAAAAAGTTTCGCCTTGCCGAGCCATCTCGTCGATGGTGCGGGCGACAAAGCATCTGCGCAAAAGGCGCTCCTTGGTTGTACCGGCATCTATGCCCCATACCGACCTCCAGCGGGCACAAGCCAAGACCACCATCGCGGGCAATACCGACAAGATAGAGAATGTGAGTCCTACCCACCCTATCGAATGACGAATGAAGAGGGGTAAGGTATCGCTGCGTGTGAGCGTACCATCAAAATCGAAGAGCGCAACAACCGGTTTATCCATAAATGATAAATACAAAAAGCAATATCCAACCCACTATACACAATTGCAAGAAACGGTCGTGCAACACTACCTTGGTAGGGCTGCCGCTATTCTTCTCGACAAATGTTATTTGTAAGTATCGCAACAATCCGGCCAATACGAAGATGGAAGTGGCATAGACATAGTTGCAATCGAATCGTTGTGTAATCTCATCATCGACAGTGTACATGATGTAGCTCACCAACGTGATGGCAGCCACCAACGTGATGGCGTGGTCGATAAATGCAAGGTTGTAGGACTTGACATTGCGACGCACAACAATGTGCGAAGTCTCGAACTTCAGCACATCGTCGCGACGCTTGGCCAAGACGAGGAATAACGCCAAGAGGAAAGTCATGACGATAATCCAATGAGAAGGCTCAACTTGTGCTGCTGCGGCACCAATCAAAATACGCAATATGAAACAAACTGAAATGAAGAAAAGATCAATTAGTGATAAACTTTTGAGCCACAGCGAATAGCACAAGTTGAGCAATAGATATACACCCAACATCACAAACAACTCGACACTGGGTATGGTAACAGCCAAAATGACGAAAGAAAGTATAGCCAAAAAGATGAAAATGGCAAAAGCCTTTGCCTTAGACACTCTACCCGAAGCAATGGGCCGATGGCACTTTTCGGGGTGTCGGCTGTCGAATTGGGCATCACACAAGTCGTTGAAGACATATACACTACTGCTTAGCAAAGAGATTACAAAGAAAATGACAATGCAAGGTATGAGTCGCGACATATCTCCAAAATTTCCGGCAAAAAACAGAGGCAAGAAAACGAACAAATTCTTGCACCACTGTGTCGGTCGTATTAACTTGATGATATCCATGTGTCGTGTTGTTAGTAATAAAGGTATTATGTTGTATGAAAATTATTGTTTGGAGATGCGATAGAGTGCAACATCGGCTGCCGGAACAGCCACATCGAAAGCAGCAGGAGCCACACTCTCAAAGCCACTCCACAATTCACGCAAGCTGTATTGTGCATTGCTATCGAGACCAATACGTTGCATATCGATGGTAGTATTGAGAGTATCTTGTGTGTAATTGAATATGGCCAAATAGGCGGTAGAGTCGTTCTCTATGCGGACAAAGATATTCTCACTTCTCTCGCCATTACCCTCGACAGGACGGAAAGAGATACCATTGGCAATACCTATAACATCGGGGTTGGTCAAGAACTTCTTGGCACGCTCTTTATCTACTTGCGCGCCACCATTGCTAAAGTCGTCGCCACAGATAAATATACCAGTAATGACCCCCGAAGTGACACGCGCACGATTTTCGCCCTCGGTAGCATTGCGAAGCACGATGTGGTCGGGGTCGTTAAATTGGTATGGCTTGTCGAGCCACCAGCCATAAGACAGGGCGTTGAGGGTGTACTCGGTGTCTTTGATTTTGTTCCAAGCATCGCAAGCGATACGGCGCGACTGAGCATACTGAGCAGGGAATGCAGGCGAGATAGAGAAGTTGATGTACATATCGCCGAAGTATTTCTCGATAAGTTGCAAGCCATAGTTGTAGGCCTGAATACCGGTCTGAATTTCGGGACGATACCATGAGTCGGCCTCCATAGCACCATGAGTCATGAAGTCGAGTTTGACATACTCATAACCAAGACGGCGGAAGAGGTCGGAGAAGTATTTCATAGTAGCCTCGATAGCGGGGTGAGTGGGGTCGATGGCACGACCGCCATCGAGAGTTTGGTGCTTACCATTGGCATATAGATATACGTCCTTGAATTGGTATCCCTCGCCATGCTCGATGTATTGATTGGGATTGCGTCCCCAATGTACAAAGGGAGTCCAATATATACCGGCAACTTGTCCGTTGGCTTTGCAACGCTCGACAAAGGCTCGCAATTGCTCTTCGGTAAAGCTGTTCCACCCCGAGTCGAGACCTGTATAAACGAGGGTATCGGCGTTGTGGAAGTTGTTGCATTGCAAATGGTCGCGATAGAAGTCGGAAACCTCAATGGCTTTTTGGTAGGTCAAATCGAATTGCAAAGCACCCCAGCTGTTCCAACCGAACGGAACAGCCTTGTTCCACGCCTTGGGAGGAGCTATCAAAGCATTAGCTTCGCCATATGCGTCCATACCATCGCGCCAGTCGGCAAAGAGGCCTAACAAGACCTTGGGCGACTTTATAGAGTTGCCACGCAATGCGCCATGAGGCTTAGAGTCGCGAGTGAGCGAATCGGCCACGCCACCATAACATTGCAGTGTAGCGAAGTGGTTGTCGAGTGTGTCGCAAGTAACGTTGATGGCAGTTTTCCAATTGTCGTGCTCGACCGAACCAACAATGATACCACGACGAGAGTTGTTGTTGAAAAGAGCAGTCACCTCGTAGCTTGTGAGGGAGTCGAAGCCGGGAGCATGAGAGGCATAACGTATCCAACAATCGTTGTCGAAGGGGACAAACAAAGCACGATTGTGCTCGGAAGGCTCGATAACTGCGGGGAAGGTATCGATATTGATAACCGACATATAGTTTGAAGCAACCTCGTCATCGCCTTGCAAAGTGAAATCGGACAAAATATAGTCGCGATTGGGATAGATGTAGAACGATTGCGTGAGTGTAGGTAACGAGTCGTGCTTATATACTATGGCATAATGAATACCACTACCAAAGACGTCATTAACCTCCTTTTGCGAGAAAGATTGTTGCGAATAGTCGCGAGAAGTAACCATGCGGTCACCATAACGATAGGCTACATAGAGGTCGTTGGCCAAAACTTGACCGTCTTGGCACACATCTACAGCAACAGTTTGCTCATCGAAAGAGAGGCTCCAGCGGCCATTTACAACCTCAGACTTATTGCAACAAGCAACTGCTGAGAACACTATTACAGCTTGTAATAGAAGTTGAAACACTTTTTTTTCCATAAAATTAAAGCTATTGATTGATTAATACAGATAGATTATTTTTCACCTAATAAATACCATTCATAAAGTCGTCGAACACCCTCATCAATCTCTATAGAGTGGTGCCAACCCAGTGCGTGCAGTTTAGACACATCGGTGAGTTTGCGCATCGTTCCATCGGGTTTTGAGGCATCAAATAGCAGTTGTCCACGATAGTCGATTGTATCGACAATGAGGTGTGCAACATCGCGAATAGAAATCTCTTTGCCCGTACCTATATTGATGTGACAATTGCGAATGTGCTGTTGTGTGGGATCGTATGTGTCTTTGAAATCGATGTTTTCGAGGACAAAAACTGAAGCATCGGCCATCTCTTCACTCCAAAGGAACTCGCGCACAGGCGTACCCGTACCCCATAAAGTGACCGATTGAGGCGTAATGCCATACTTGGCCAATACGTTGAGAATGAGTTCTTGTGCAGCCTCACCATCGACACCCTCGACCGGTCGCAGATTGAGGTCGTTGCGAACAGCTTGCCAATTGCCATCGAAGAGTTGCTTGCCAAGGTATATCTTGCGTATCATGGCCGGTAGCACATGGCTGTTTTCGAGATGAAAGTTGTCTCGAGGTCCATATAGATTGGTGGGCATAACGGCAATGTAGTTGGTACCATACTGAATGTTGAAGCTCTCACACATCTTGAGGCCTGCAATTTTGGCAATGGCATAAGGCTCGTTGGTGTATTCGAGTGGCGAAGTGAGCAGAGTATCTTCGCTCATGGGTTGAGGAGCTTCGCGCGGATAGATGCACGTGCTGCCAAGGAAAAGCAGCTTCTTGACACCATGTCTGAAAGACTCACCAATGACGTTCTGCTGAATTTGTAAGTTTTCGTAGATAAAGTCGGCACGATATGTGTTGTTGGCCATGATGCCTCCTACATGAGCCGCCGCCAAGACAACATACTCGGGTTGCTCTTCATCGAAGAAACGACGAACAGCAACGGCATCGAGCAGATCGAGCTGTGCATGTGTGCGTCCTATGAGGTTGGTATAACCCTTTTGTTGCATATTTTTCCATATTGCCGATCCTACAAGTCCACGATGTCCGGCAATGTAAATCTTGGCATTTTTATCCATCTTAGGCATTGTTTTTGATTAGCGACGATTTGACATATTGCATATCATGCTCTACCATGATGCTGACGAGCTTGTCGAAGGGAGTTTTGCAAGGATTCCAACCAAGCAGTGTCTTAGCCTTGGTAGGATCGCCAAGCAATTGCTCAACTTCGGTGGGACGGAAGAACTTGGGCTCAACTTCTACCAATACACGTCCTGTAGCCACATCGATACCTTTCTCATCGATGCCCTCGCCCTCCCAGCGCAATTCTATTCCGGCATATTGGAAGGCCAATGAACAGAATTGACGCACAGTGTGGTACTCGCCAGTGGCAATAACGAAGTCTTCGGGTGTGTCGTGTTGCAGCATGAGCCACATGCACTCTACGTAGTCACGTGCATATCCCCAATCGCGCAATGCATTGAGGTTGCCCAAGTAGAGTTTGTCTTGCACACCTTGGGCAATGCGCGCTGCCGCAAGCGAAATCTTGCGTGTAACGAAGTTCTCGCCACGTCGCTCGCTCTCATGGTTGAAGAGGATACCATTGACGGCAAACATACCGTAAGCCTCTCGGTAGTTTTTTGTAATCCAGAAGCCATATTGCTTGGCTACGCCATAAGGCGAACGTGGATAGAAAGGGGTAGTCTCTTTTTGGGGAACTTCTTGTACTTGTCCAAACAACTCGCTCGTAGAGGCTTGGTATATGCGACACTTCTTTTCGAGCCCGAGAATACGCACTGCCTCGAGCAGGCGCAATGTACCTACCGCATCAACCTCGGCAGTATATTCGGGCACATCGAAACTGACCTTGACGTGCGATTGCGCAGCGAGGTTGTATATCTCGTCGGGTTGTACCATCTGAATGACACGAATGAGCGATGAAGAGTCGGTCATATCGGCATAATGCAGATTGACAAGACGTTGTTTTTTCATATCTCTTACCCACTCGTCGAGGTATAGATGCTCGATACGTGCGGTATTGAATGATGAACTGCGACGTAAAAGGCCATGGACTTCGTATCCTTTCTCCAAAAGGAACTCGGCTAAGAAAGAGCCGTCTTGTCCTGTTATTCCGGTAATGAGTGCTTTTTTCATTCTATATATAATTTATTCATTAACATATTGTTGCGCCATCGTTGCGATGGACTTTTTCATTGCCTCGTGAGCCTCTATGGGCATACGGTCGATAGCGAGAGCCTGCTTTATCTTGCCATTGCTCACCAGCAGGTTGCCTGTAAGTTTGCTCAAACGCATCGGGTTGAGATAGAGATGAAACCAACCACCTATATGAGCCAAAGCCTTGATGAACTGCTTATTGATGTGCCACATGGTTACTTTACGCCCCAAGACCTCGCCTATGATGATTATCAAGTCGTTGGTTGCAAGAGCTTCATCATCGCATACGTTATATATACCACTGGGTATGGGGGTGGAGAGTAGTCGAGTGACAACAAAGGTGAGGTTGTCGAGGGCCGTAAATGTGCGCTTATTCTTAAAGGCAGCCAAAGGCCAAGGTAAGCCTTTGCGAACAAATGAAAATAACAATTGCAGGTTGCCCCTACCCTCTGAGCCATATACCATAGAGGGTCGTAATATATATAATTGTTTTCCTTGGGCTGTAAGTTTAGGGATTTGTCGGGTAAGTTCGTTCTCAACCAATCCCTTGCACAAAGCGTATGAGGTACTGGGAGCGGGCCGGGTATTCTCGGTGACAACACCATCACAAGCAGTATCATTGACAGCTGCTATAGATGAGAAGTGTATAAAAGTGTGCGCTTGCGAGGCCGTAAAATAATCGAAAATTTGCCGCGCAAGGTGGCAACTGACGTCATGAGCGACATTGTCATCATGCCCACGATTATGGGCACTTACCTCGGCTGCCAGATGAATGATAACATCTATTTGCGGCAAAGCAGTATCATGCAAATCACTCCACAAAAATATCTTCTCGACACCGGGTATGGCAACGGTAGAACGACTCAACCCATATATATTGTGGTTGAGTGAAAGGCACTCGACCAAATGTGAGCCAATGTAACCGTGTATGCCCGATATGAGGATATTCATAACAATGTGATGCGATAGGATTATTTATTCGGCCGAGAAGTCTTTGATGCGTTGCTCTTGGTCGAGACGGCAAATGAGCAATGTGCCATCTTTCTCGGCAACAATATAGCCATCGAGACCTTGTACCACTACACGCTTGTTTTGCGGAGCGTGAACAATACAATTGGCACTGTCGAAGAGGGCAACGTTACCAACAACGGCATTGCCTTGCTCGTCGTGAGCAATGTGGGTGTGCAAAGATCCCCATGTACCGAGGTCGCTCCAACCAAAGTCGGCCGGGTGTACGTAGATATGAGGCGACTTCTCCATGACGGCATAGTCGATAGATATGTTGGGACAAGTATGGAAGAGCTTGTTTACCATCTCCTCCTCTTGCGGAGTATAGAAAGCGGGTGAAAGTTGGTCGAAAATTTGTGCCAACTCGGGTTGATATGCGGTGATAGAATCGACAATTGTATTGACATTCCAAACAAATATACCGGCATTCCACAGATAGTTACCTGCGGCAAGGTATGACTTTGCCACCTCGAGATTGGGTTTCTCCTTGAACTGCTCAACCTTGCATATCTCGCTATCATCGACCTGCCGGCCTGCAGCGATGTAACCATAGCCCGTCTCGGGACGTGATGGGCGAATACCTATGGTAACGATGTTGTGTGCATCGCGGGTAAACTGAAGGGCTTGCGAAATGACACGACGGAACTCCTCGGTATTGAGCACGAGGGCATCGCTGGGGGTAACAACGATGTTGGCATTGGGGTATTTATTCTTTATCTTCCATGCAACAAAGGCAATACACGGGGCAGTGTTGCGGCGACAAGGCTCGGCCAGAATATTTTCGGCCGGGACATCGGGAAGTTGCGCCTGCACCATATCGACATATTGAGCCGAAGTGACCACCCACACATGCGAGGGGTCGCAGATGCCCTTGAACCTATCGACTGTGAGTTGCAAAAGAGAACGTCCACAGCCCATGACATCGATAAATTGCTTGGGACATTGGGGTGTACTCATAGGCCAAAAGCGGCTGCCTATGCCACCGGCCATAATTACTATGTGATTGTTAGCGTTCATACTATTGAGGATTTGATGTATTGCTGTTATTGTACATTTGGTCGTAATATTGCATATACTCGCCCGAGGTGACATTATCGAGCCACTCTTGGTTGTTGAGATACCAAGCCACAGTGCGTTCCAGTCCCTCTTCAAATTGCAAAGAGGGCTGCCAGCCCAGTTCGTTCTTCAGTTTGGTAGAGTCTATGGCATAACGTAAGTCGTGGCCGGGACGATCGGTCACGTATGTGATGAGGTCGATCGAGTGGCCCTCGGGGTTGCCCAACAGGCGATCGACTGTAGCAATGAGCAACTTGATGAGGTCGATGTTGCGCCACTCGTTAAATCCGCCAATGTTATAGGTTTCGGCCACACGACCACTATGGAAGATGGTGTCGATAGCCCTTGCGTGGTCTTCGACAAAGAGCCAGTCGCGCACGTTTTCGCCCTTGCCATAAACGGGGAGGGGTCGGCGATTGCGTATATTGTTGATAAATAGCGGAATGAGTTTTTCGGGGAATTGATATGCGCCATAGTTGTTGGAGCAGTTGGTAACGATGGTGGGCATACCGTATGTGTCGTGATATGCCCGCACAAAGTGGTCGCTACTTGCTTTGCTGGCCGAATAGGGGCTGTGGGGATTGTATCGGGTATCTTCGGTGAAAAATGTACCATCGAACTCGAGGGCTCCATAAACCTCATCGGTGGAAATGTGGTAGAAACGCTTACCCTCGTAGCGCTCGGGCAGAGACTCCCAATAGGTGCGGGCTGCTTGCAACATAGATAGTGTGCCCATGACGTTGGTGCGAGCAAAGGCAAATGGGTCGCGAATAGATCGATCGACATGGCTCTCGGCGGCAAGATGAATGATGCCGTCGATGTGATATTGTTGCAAAATGGCCAATATTGTATCGTAATCGCATATATCGGCACGCACAAAAGTGTAGTTGGGAGCGTTCTCGACATCGGCAAGATTGGCTAAATTGCCGGCATAGGTAAGTTTGTCGAGATTGACAATGTTGTAGTGCGGGTATTTATTGACCAATAACCGTACGACATGACTTCCTATAAATCCGGCACCACCGGTGATGAGTATATTCATTGTATATGTGTTTGAGAGTTAATTATTTCCATACACTCACATAGAGCATCGTACCAATGAGGTATGGATATGTTGAATGTAGTGGTAATCTTTGTCTTGTCGAGTACCGAGAAAGAGGGTCGCACCACCTTTGAAGGGAACTCACGGCTGTGGCAGGGCAATACCTGACAATGTGTGTGCGCAGCTAAGGCTGCAACGGCATGCGCAAGGTCGTACCATGAGCATACGCCTTGATTGCTGAAGTGATATATACCCTGCTTGTGAAGTTGCTCGGTATCGATGATGTGACAGATGGCTTGAGCCAAATGTGCGGCATAGGTGGGTGTACCAACTTGGTCGAAAACGACATTGACCGATGGTCGAGTAGCGGTGAGCTGAAACATTGTCTTGACAAAGTTGCGTCCGTAGGGACTATATAACCACGCTGTGCGAATGATGATGTGCTTGCACCCCGACCGTAAGATAGCCTCCTCTCCGGCCAACTTGGTAGAGCCATATATGCCGGTAGGATTGGTAGCCATCGACTCGGTACATGGCGTATTGTACAAGTTGCCACCGAACACATAGTCGGTAGATATGTGTATGAGTGTGGCATCTACCTTGAGCGCAGCAATGGCTAAATTCTCTACCGCACGATTATTGATAGAGTCGGCCAAATCGTGATTGTCCTCGGCTGCATCGACATTGGTGTATGCCGCACAATTGACAATGACATCGATATGATGCGCTTGAGTGAAAAGCATTACAGCCATGCTGTCGGTAATATCGAGCTCGGCTACATCGGTAAAGATATAGTTGTGCGACGAATGTTGAATAACATCACGCAGAGAGTTTCCCAATTGTCCGTTAGCACCGGTAACGAGTATATTCATGACTGCAACGTAAAATGATGTGTTAGAAAAAGGATAAATCTACCTGCTCGATGGTGGGATTGGCCATATCCTTGCGAGAGAGAATAATCTTGTCGAGGGGCAGTTGCCAATCGATGGCCAAGCGAGGGTCGTTCCAAGCAATAGCACCTTCGGCCTGAAGTGCATAGAAGTTGTCGCACTTGTACTGAAAGATGGCGGTATCGCTGAGTACGGCAAAACCATGAGCAAAACCTTGCGGAATAAAGAGCTGGCGATGATTTAAGTCGGAAAGTTCAACAGCGACATGCTTGCCAAATGTGGGTGACTGGGGTCGTATATCGACAGCGACATCGAGTACCCTACCCTTCACCACTCGCACAAGTTTGCTCTGTGCATGAGGAGGACGCTGGAAATGCAATCCGCGCACCACGCCATATACCGAGCTCGACTCGTTGTCCTGCACGAAGTTGATATGAGCCACTTTTTCGTTGAACTCACGTTGCGAGAAAGACTCAAAGAAATACCCTCTCTCGTCGCTGAAGATGCGAGGCTCTATGATGACAACTCCGTCGATATGTGTTTTGATAATATCCATGTATGTGATAAATGCTCTTATTCGGGTTGAATGTTGTTGTGTCCAACTTCGTTGATAACTTTCAAGAGGTATTGTCCGTACTGATTTTTAATCATAGGCTGAGCCAACTGCCACATCTTGTCGGCATCGATCCAGCCACGACGATATGCAATACCCTCAAGACAAGCAATCTTGAGACCTTGACGCTTCTCTATCACTTCGACAAAGATAGATGCCTCGGCCAGAGAGTCGTGTGTACCTGTGTCGAGCCAAGCAAAGCCCCGCCCGAGCGTTTGCACCTTGAGTTGTCCATCGGCAAGGAATTGCTGATTGACACTTGTTATTTCGAGTTCGCCACGTGCCGATGGCTTGATGTTCTTGGCAATATTTACAACTCTGTTGGGATAGAAATATAGTCCTACAACGGCATAGTTTGACTTGGGATTTTGCGGTTTTTCCTCAATAGAAAGGCAATTGCCATTGTCGTCAAACTCGGCGACACCGTAACGTTCCGGGTCATCTACCCAGTATCCAAAGACCGTAGCTTTGTTGTTGTGCTCGGCATCGTAAACAGCTTGTTGCAGTAGAGCCGAGAAACCAGCGCCATGAAATATATTGTCGCCCAACACCATACACACAGCATCGTCGCCAATAAATTCCTCGCCAATGATGAAGGCTTGTGCCAATCCATCGGGAGAGGGTTGCTCGGCATACTGGAACTTTACTCCATAGTCGCTACCATCGCCCAACAAGCGACGGAATGCGGGGAGATCGGCCGGTGTAGAAATGATGAGAATGTCGCGAATACCGGCCAACATAAGTGCCGATATGGGATAATATACCATGGGCTTGTCGTAAATGGGCAGAAGTTGTTTGCTTACCCCCTTGGTAATGGGGTATAGACGAGTACCACTTCCACCGGCAAGAACTATTCCTTTCATAAGACTACTACAGCTATGTTAATGAGAGCATAAGGTGCTAATAGGCCGACAATTGGGAAACATAATAATAGTTCTACCACTTGCCGTCATGCCCACCCGATGCGCTTGCTAAATTATAATCTACAAATATAAATAAAGTTATTGGGAAAAACAATTGTTGATGTGAGATAAAAAAGTTGAGGGCAACAATGAAAGGATATAACAAGAGATGGCTGCACAAAGAAGCGTAGGCAGGAGCGTAATAAATAGGAGCAAAAAAAGGTCACGCCCAACATTATATGGACGTGACCTGTCGAATCTTATGAAAAATTTACCAACTACTTATTTTCTAAATTGCATCTCTTTGATACCAGCCAACTTAACGGGAACGGGTTGGGGTAAGATATTGATTTGAGTCTTGGCGGGAGTACCCTTTGCTTGGTCGTTGAATATAATAAGGTCTTTGAAGTCGGCCAAGAGGTAGGGTTGATCGTCTTTGAGGAACCAGAGAACAGCCGAAACGCCATTGTAGTGAGCCACATTGTTCTCGACTACAAATTGGAGGTTTGTATATAGGTTATTGCCATCGTACTCGCCCCAATAGATGTCGGTAACAAATTCAACTCCATCTTGTCCGGTCAAAGTAATATAACCGATAGAGATGAGACCTTTCTCGGCATCAAGCATCTCTACGAACTCAGTTTCAACGCCGTCCACTTCATACTTGTAGCTATAAGCGGGGAATGCCTTAGACTCGCCACCTTGTGTAAAGTAACCTAAGTCTTCCATAAATCCGGCGATGCTCCATTTGTGAGCAATGACACCTGTTGCAGCCGGATAGAACATACCCATGTCGATGTCGCCTTGGTATGAGTGAGTTGTTTTGGTAGTAAACTCATCGTATGTAGTACCATCTTCAGAAATTTGGAATTGCCAATAGTACTCACCGTTATCAAAGAGACCATCAATCTCGGGAGTTGGCATTTGGCGAGTTATAACATCAACCTCAGAGAGAGTAGCCAAGATACCAGTGTTGCGAGATAATACTGTATAACCCAAAGCTTGATACCACCAACCATCGGCACCTTCTTTGAGGTTACCAACACCAAGGATATAGGGAATTTCAATAGTAGTACCACGACTTGAACTCTCGACATTGAGAACAAGGTTGCCGGTAGTAACGGGATTGTATTCGTTGTCGGCCGATCCTAACACAAAACAGAATTGTTCGTCGTCCTCAGCACCATAAAGGACTTGTCCAAGAGGAATTACAAGCGAGTTTTGCTCGGGATAGTAATTGGCATATATGGGCAAAATCTCGGAAGCAGACAAACTACCAAAATTGACAATGGGGTGAATCCACACTTTAGATTGGTCGGCCTCGTCATAAGAAATCTCAAGAGTCCATTCTTCGTCGGGATAACCTTGGAAAGCACTATTGGCATGCGCTGTATATGTACCAATGAGAGAACTGCTCGATATCTCCTTAGTATTCGTTACACACACCTCGTTATCAACTTGAGCAAAGAAGAGTTGCTCGGTTCTGAGACCAATAGACTTACCATCTTTGCACACAATATACACAAGGGGATCGGGCATTTTTCTACTGATAACAATAGAACTGAGAGCATTGTACCACCACTCGTTGCCTTCGAGATTACCGACGCCTAAAATAAAGTCAAACTCGATGGTGATATCGTCGGGTTTACCCGATACATTGAATTTCACTTCACCCTCGGTAAGGGGGTTATACTCCTCATCGACAGTGGCTATAACGAGGTTATATTGTTGTCCGGCACCACCATATATGCATTGGCCGAGAGGCAGAGTGATGGTAGCCTCTTCTTGGTCGTAATATGCATAAACCGAAAAAATTTCACTTGTACTAATACCGGGGATTTGCATGATGGGAGTAATCCACAATTTGTTAGCCTCGACGGGGTCGGCAGAGAATTGCATAGGCCATTCTTCATCGGGATAACCCTCAAAGGCACTCATAGCATGAACTTGAAATGTACCCATGAGGTCGTCGAAAGTAATATCGGTAGCAGCAACAGTGCGTCTCATAAGCTTGCGTTGCTGTGTTTGAGCCACCTCAAGAGCAACAGGAGCCAACTGAGCAAACGAAGGCAAAATGAATGCAAAAGCTAAAGTAAAAATTGCAAATATCTTTTTCATAGTGTATTACTTTTTGATGAATTTGACAACAGTATTATTAACCTTGAGCATATAAACGCCGGGGGTCAATGCCGATAGATTGATGTCGGCTTTGCCGGGCTGAAGCGCGGTCTCGATAAGGACAGCACCATCGAGCGAAAGTACTTGCGCTGTAGCTGCTTGTGAGATGCCTTGCAAATGCAAGTACGATGCTACGGGGTTGGGGAAGATAGATATATCGAATCTATCGTTATGAGCATCTTCAACTGCCAAAGGTACCTCGGCAAAAGATACAGAAGCAACGTCGGAGATAATTTCGTTATTGGTCTTTACAACCGAAAATAACAGACTTTCATCGGCAAATAGAAGATACTCAACTTGCTCCATGGGAATGTATAGACGAGTGTCGGTAATCATGTGCCACACTTTTTCGTCGTTCTGCGCAACGAGGCGCCCTGCACATAAAAATAGAATAGTGCAACAAAGTAATAGTTTTTTCTTCATAACTGGTTTATGTTTATAATTATTGTTATCGGTATTTCATGAATGCCTTTCTATCGGCGAGTTTGTTGCACAAAAATATAATAAAAAAATGGGAGTAAAACCTATAATGAGACAAGAATACGGTTGAGAAGCTATTTTTTAATATTTGATAAAAACAGACTTAGCAAGCAGACATCTTATTGATGCCGACTTGCTAAGTAGATAGAATGGAAATAGAGTTTTGAGAGTATTACTCTTGGGGTTTATTGTCATTATCGCCTTGAGGCTTCTTCTCGGAGAAGATGTTGGCCAAATATTTCTCTTGGAACGACTGCATGAGTACCCAGAAACTCGGGACAAACATAGTACCGAGAATGGTATTGACCAACATACCAAAAACAACTGCAGCACCCAAAGATATACGGCTTGCAGCACCGGCACCCGAAGCAAAAAGCAAAGGTAACACACCGATGACAAATGCAAACGATGTCATGAGAATGGGTCGGAGACGCAGACGACCGGCATCGATGGCCGACTCGACAATGGACTTGCCGGCTTTGCGATAATCGCGAGCAAACTCGACAATGAGAATGGCGTTCTTGGCCGATAGCGCAATGAGTAGAATAACACCAATCTGAGTGTATATACTCATAGACTCGCCCATAATCCAGCAACCAAGTACTGTACCCAACAAAGCAGTGGGCATAGACAGGATAACAGCAACGGGGTCGGTCCAGCTCTCATACTGTGCAGCCAACACAAAGACAACCAATATGATAGCCAATGCAAATACTATAGTAATAGAAGAGCCCGACTCTTTTTCTTGTTGTGCCATACCTGTCCAGCTGAGTGCAAAGTTCTTACCAAGTGCTTGCTCGATGAGTTGCTCGGTGGCAGCAATACCTTGCGCCGAACTTGCCGAAGGTGCCGGCATGGTGGTGATAGATGCCGAGTTGTACATATTGTAGCGAGTAACAATGTTTTGTCCCATAACCGACTTGATATTGGTGAATGCGGCAAAGGGCACCATCTCGCCTTTATCGTTCTTCACACTGAGCTTGAGCACGTCATCGATGCGAGCGCGAGCCGAGGCATTGGCGCTGATTTTTACTTGGTAAACACGTCCAAAGTCGGTGAAGTCATTGACATAGCTTGCACCCATCTGCATAGAGAGTGCGCTGAAAACGCTACTGATATCCAATCCCATCAACTCGATGCGACTGCGGTCGAACTCGATAAAGTATTGGGGAGTAGTACCCTCGAAGAATGATGTGATAGAGCCTATCTCGGGATAATCCTTTGCACCGGCTTGAAGCGAACGAATAGCCGACTGAATATTCATCGCACCCATGTTGTTGATGTCTTCGAGTTTCCACTCAAGACCACCGGTATTACCGAGACCCTGAATAGTGGGCGGATTGACGGCAAATATAACGGCCTCCTCGATGGCAGCAGCATCGCGATTGATGCGCGTTACAACGGCATCGGAGCAGTGTTCCTCGCCCGGTCGTTCGTGCCAATGCTTGAGTACTACAAAGAAGGTGGCCAAGTTGGACGATTGCGAACCGAACATCGAAGAGAAACCCTCGATGGCCAATACGTTCTCGACCTCGGGGTATTGCGAAATAATCTCTTGCATGCGGTCGCACACCTCTCCAGTACGGTCGAGTGAAGCGGCATTGGGTAGCTGTACCGATGCAATGACGTAACCAAGGTCTTCGTCGGGAATGAACGATGTGGGCCACTTCATGTAACCAAAGAATGCGGCTGCAGCAATGACAGCAAATATCATCATGGTGACAACCGGACGCTTAATCATGCCTGTAATCATGTGTACATATCCGGCCAATGTAACGTCGAAACCTTTGTTGAAATAGCGATATACAAAGAACTTGGTTTCGCGAGTGGGTTGGAGGAAGAGTGCACAAAGTGCGGGTGTGAGAGTGAGAGAGTTGATACCACTAAATATGGTAGCGACAGCAATCGTCAAGGCAAATTGTTTGTACAACACGCCAGTGATACCGCCAATGAATGCGGTGGGCACGAATACCGAAAGCAACACCAAAACGACACCGATAACGGGTCCGGTAATCTCGTCCATGGCGTGAATAACAGCTTCTTGCCGCGTGTACTTGCCCGTATCGAGCAGACGCGTGGCATTCTCGACAACCACAATGGCATCATCGACCACGATGGCGATGGCCAAAACAAGACCAAAGAGGGTGAGTGTGTTGATAGAGAAGCCCAAGAGCTGCATAACGGCAAAGGTAGCAATGAGCGACACAGGGATAGTGATAGAGGGAATGATAACGGCACGGAAATTCTGCAAGAATAGCAAAATAACGAGCATCACGATGAGTGTAGTCTCAACAAAAGTGATGAGCACCTCCTCGATAGATGCGGTAACGAACTCGGTGGTATCGAGCACGACATCATATTGTACACCATCGGGGAAGTATTCTTGGAGTTCGTCCATCTTGGCACGCACACCGGTAGCAACATCGAGTGCATTGGATCCGGGCAACTGATATATGGCAATCGCAGCCGTCTCTTTACCATTGAGCTTGGCCGACACATTATAAGATGCACTACCCAACTCTATTACAGCAACGTCTTTGAGTCGTAGGTATCCGCCTTGACCATCGCTACGGATAATGATGTTGCCAAATTGCTCGGTGCTAACCATCATACCATCGGTGCGCAGAGTAAACTGGAATGCCTCGGGCGATGATACGGGTTGTTGTCCGACACTACCTGCCGGGGCTACAATATTTTGAGATGAGATGGCGTTATAAACCTCGGCAGCAGTGACACCACGCATGCGCATGATGTCGGGCTTGAGCCATACACGCATGCTATAGTCATCAGAACCAAAGATAGAAACACTACCAACACCGGGCAGACGAGTAAGCTCGTCGATAATCTTGAGGTTGGCATAGTTAGATAGATATAGTCCGTCATATTCTTCGGACGAAGAGTTGAGTGCCACGAACATAACAATGCTGGTAGATTGTTTCTGCGTTGTTATACCTTGCTCAATAACAGCTTGCGGCAGAGAGTTCTGTGCAGTACTTACGCGGTTTTGAACAAGCACCGTAGCCATATCGATGTCGGTACCGACCTCGAAAGTAACGGTAAGCGTGTATTGTCCGGTAGAAGACGAGACCGAACTCATGTATATCATACCATCTACACCATTGACTTGTTGCTCAATGGGTACACCCACAGTCTCGGCAATAGTCTCGGCATCGGCACCGGGATAAATTGCAGTCACCTGTACAGTGGGAGGAGTAATGTCGGGGTACTGGGCAATGGGAAGAGTAAAAAGCGTAATACCTCCGGCCAATACCATCACCAACGCTAATACGGTGGCAAATATGGGGTGTTTGACAAAAAATTTCGATATCATAAAAGTATCAATTAATCGGGGTTAGAAAAGAATAGAGGTATTATTGTCCGACGGGATTAATGGTCATACCCTCGCGCACCTTTTGCAAGGCATAGGTAACATATTTGTCGCCGGGATTGATGCCCGAGTATATGATACGCAACGAGTCGTTATAGATTTCGCCGGTCTCAACGTGACGCATTTCTACACGATTGGAGTCATTGACAACATACAGATACTTGCCCACTTGGTCGGTACCGATAGATGCATCGCGCACCAAAACCACTTTTTCGCTACGAGTGTAGGGCATGTGAACGGTAGTGTACATACCATGTTTGAGGTCGTTGTAGGGATTTTTTACGACTACACGCACCTTGATAGTACCAGTGCTGAGATCGACATTGGGAGCTATATAGTCGATATAACCTTTGTACTCATGAGGCAAGGGCTCGCTGAACGAAAGGCGTACGGCATCGTGTCCAAGCGAGGTGCGTTTGTTCTTGAAGTTCTGCATAAAACGCATATACTGAGCATCGTCGATGCTGAAGTATGCATACATCTCGTTGTCTTGATAAAGCGTGGCCATGTAAGAAGATGCGGTGATATAATCGCCATCGCCATAGTTGGACGAGTTGGGACGTCCCGAGAACGGTGCACGAATGTAGCAGTAGCTGAGATTGGTGCGAGCTGTTTTGAGAGCAGCCTCGGCATTCATCACAGCAGCCTCGGCTTGGTAATAGGCAGCCTCGGACTTGATGAGGTCGATCTCGCTGATAGCGTTGCTATTGGCAACATCTTTCATACGCTTGTAATTGTTCTCGGCAAAGTAGAACTCGGCCTTAGCCGTAGCGAGAGCAGCCTCGGCTTGAGCTACAGCATCTTGATATTGAGTAGGCTCGATGATGAATAGAGTATCGCCCTTGGCAACGGGTTCGCCGGCAGTATAGTTAGAGGCTACTTGGAAACCACTGACACGCGCAACAAGATTGACATAGTTTTTGGCCTCGAGATAACCGGGATAAGAGGCAAATAGAGTGACCGAGTCTTGAGCCGCAACAGATACGGTAATATCGGGAGCAACTTGTGTAGTCACTTGCTGGTCTTTGTTTTGGCAACCGACTGCCAAGGTGGCAGCGAGCAGAGTTAAGATGAAAATAGGATTTTTCATAGATATATGATAATTATAGGATTATTTTGTTTGAGACCAACCACCGCCAAGTGCCTGGTATAGATTAACTAACGCTTGTGCCGAAGATCCACAAGTCTCTTCGAGGGTATTTTGATAAGTGAGCATCTGACGTTGCGCATCGAGAACGGTTTGGAAATCGACAAGACCGTTTTTGTACAACTCAACAGATAGGTCTAATGTCACTTGTCCTTGGTTTACCAATTCACGAAGGAATACGAGTTGTTTCACCCGATTTTTGTATGCCGACATGGCACTCTCAACCTCTTGAACGGCCAAGAGCACAGTGCCATTGTATGCCTCGACAGCGGCTTGCATCTGAGCCTTGGCGGCATTGTGAGCCTGAATGCGCTCGGTACCATTGAAGAGAGTCCAACGGAAAGAGGGTGTGATATTGAAAGCGAGGCTGCCCTCATCGAAGAAACGAGCGGGGTCGTGCGAGGCATATCCTATGCTACCATTGAGCGAGAGCGAAGGCAAGAAGTCGGTAACAGCAATACCAACCGCAGCGGCTTGGGCAGCAATATTATACTCGGCCTGACGCAAGTCGGGACGACGACGCAAGAGGTCGTAAGGAATACCTACACTTACCATCTGCAAGAAATCGACTTGCTTGGCAGGAGCTGTGAGACGGTCGTAAATATCTCGAGGATATACACCCAACAATACTGCTAAGACATTGATTTGGTTGTCGATGGCTGCACGCAATTGAGGAATAGAAGCCCGAGTACTGAGATATACCGTCTTGGCTTGAGCTACATCGAGAGCCGAAGCCAATCCTGTTTGGAAACGCGTCTCTGTGATATTGAGAATGGCTTGTTGCGACAAGATGTGACTCTCGGCAACGAGCAATTGTGCCTGATAGGTGCGCAGTGTGATATAGTTTGATGCCAATTGTGCACAAAGGGCAATCATAACACCGTTGTACTCTTCGCGAGTTGCATTGAACTGTTCCTTGCCTTGCTTGGCTCGGAAATAGATTTTACCAAACAGGTCTATCTCCCAACTTACCGACAAGTCGGCTTGCAGGTAACGCGCCAATGCAGGGTCGGCAGCAGCAGACGAGAGGTTACCGCTGGTCTGATTATTGACCCAATCGGCATTGACACCAATAACGGGAGAATAACCGGCCAATGCACTGTTGTACATAGACTTGGCAACTTGCACCCGTTGAGCGGCAGCAAGCAGGTCGTGGTTGTTGTCGATAGCTTGGTCGATGAGAGCAGTGAGGCAGGTATCGCCAAAAGCAAGCCACCAACGGTCGTCGGACGGGAGTACCGAAGTCACGAGTGAGTCGGCCGTCCAAGCCTCGGGAATGGGGCTTGAGAGATACTTCTGCGCCGATACATTAGTAACCGATAGCACCAACGCAACGATGGCCGAAAATAGGATTTTTCTCTTTTCCATTTATATTACTGATTTGTTTATAATTTTCTTTTGTATTCACTTCTATCGTGCCAATATGGAAAAATTAGAACTTATCTGCCATTTTAGCACAAAATATGGCACAAATTTATAAAATTTCTGAGAATATAAAAATAAAACTATAATAAGATTGATATTATAAGAAAAAAATGAGCCAAATAGCTCAAGATGGCTAATGGCTCGAAGATTGTGAGATATAGGGCTATAGAATTTTATCCCATGCGATTGCGATAGTCGGCGTAGGTAAACTCACGACACAGCTCGATATCGCCATTGGGACGACGTATGGCAATGGCGGGGTGAGGAACGCCATTGAACATGGTTGTCTTGACAATGGTGTAGTGTATCATGTCCTCGAAGATGATGCGATCGCCAATATTGAGGGGAGCATCGAAAGACCAATCGCCAACGAAATCGCCACTGAGGCATGAGTTACCCCCTATGCGATAGGTATAGGGTGCAGTACCCGGCTCTTTGGCACCACGAATGGCGGGTTTGTAGGGCATCTCGAGACAGTCGGGCATGTGGCAGGCAAAAGATGCATCGAGAATGGCTGTGCTGATGCCATGATTTTCGACGATATCGACAATGGTAGTATCGAGCGTACCGGTTTGCCAAGCAAAAGCACTACCCGGCTCCATGATGATATGCAGATGCGGGTGTCGCTCCTTGAATGCTTGGAGTACCGAAATGAGATGCTCTACATCGTAGTCTTTGCGAGTCATGAGGTGTCCGCCACCCATATTGAGCCACTTGACTTGTTGCAACCAAGGGGCAAAACGCTCCTCAACAACGGCCAATGTACGTTGCAAATCGTATGATGTAGATTCGCATAGAGTATGGAAGTGCAATCCCTCTATGCCTTGAGGCAACTGCAGGGGCAACTTATCGGCAATGACACCGAGACGCGAACCGGGAGCACAGGGGTTGTAGAGGTCGGTCTCGACATCGGAGAACTCGGGGTTGATGCGCAGGCCACAAGATATGTGACGGTCGTAGGCTGCTACGCGCGATGCAAAGTGTGCATACTGCGAAAGCGAATTGAATGTGATGTGGCTGCTGTAACGCAGAATAGTGTCGAATGTAGCATTGGTATAGGCCGGCGAGTATGTGTGCGCCAAGCAACCCAGCTCTTCATAAGCCAAACGAGCCTCGTGAATGGAACTTGCTGTGGAAGTGGGTATATACTCACGCACAACAGGGAATGCCTCCCACAAAGCAAAGGCCTTGAATGCCAATATAATATCGACTCCGGCACGTTCTTTGACCGACTTGATAAGTTGCAAGTTGCGACGCAGTAGGCTCTCGTCGAGTATGTAGCAAGGAGATGGTATCTGATTGTAATCCATAGTAATGTTATTTATAAGATAGTGAATTTGGCAAATTTGAGTAGCAGTTGCTTGCGACCAACGTTGTCGAACAACACACTTATCTTGCAGTTGTCGCCCGATCCCTCAATGGACTCGACAGTACCCAAGCCAAAACGATCGTGACGAATGCGCATATTGGGTCGCAGTGTGCCGGCCTGAGAGACGATGCTGTCGCGTTGCTGAGCTGTTGTATCGTCGCTATTGAGCAGGCGCTTGGAGCCGGCAACAGGCTTGAGGTGAGGAGTCTCGGCGGGGTCCTTGAATACTGTATATGAGTGTTTCTCACTGCGGAACTCGGTAGCACTTTTGCGGCTGACAAACGTAGTGTTCCACGACATGGTTTGTTGTGAGGCAGAAGCAAATGGGGAGTCGATATTGTCGGGCATATCGACATATCGGCTATCGAGGTCTTTGATGAAACGACTGGGGCGACAGGTTGCAGTCTTACCGTTACGAAAACGCGACTTGGCGTATGTGAGAATACAATTTTGCTGCGCTCGAGTGATGGCAACATAGAGCAAACGTCGTTCTTCCTCAATCTGTTGCGGATTGTCGATAGAGAGAATCGATGGGAATAAATCTTCCTCGAGACCGGTAATGATGACATTGCGAAACTCAAGTCCCTTGGCCGAGTGAATGGTCATGAGAGTAACTTTGTCGTTGTCGCTTTCATCACCATTGTCCTGGTCGGTAATGAGAGAAATCTCGGCCAAAAAGTCGGCCAGAGTAGTGGCATCGCTCCCCTCCTCCTCGCGTTGAGTAACAAATTCTTGCACACCATTGATAAGTTCTTGTATATTTTCTTGGCGACTGATGTTCTCGGGAGTATCGGTAGCATAGATGTCGTTGATGATGCCCGAGCGACGCAATATTTGCTCAACGGTATCGGCAAGTGGTTTTTCGATGACCAAACTACGGAATGAGTCGATGAGGTCGCAGAAGGCCGAGAGCTTGTTGCGAGCACCGGCATTGACAGGAAGATTGTACTCGGAGGGCTGGGTGATAACGCTCCATACGCCTACGTTGTGTGTCTGGGCACAAGCCAACACCTTGGCTACTGTGGTATCGCCAATGCCTCTTGCCGGATAGTTGATGACACGCTTGAATGCCTCCTCATCGTTGGGATTGATGGTGAGGCGGAAGTATGCTACAGCATCTTTAATCTCCTTGCGCTGGTAGAACGATAGTCCACCATAAATGCGATAAGGCATATTGCGCTTGCGCAGTGCATCTTCGAGTACGCGCGACTGGGCATTGGTGCGGTATAGAATGGCAAAATCGTTGTAGGGCTGAGCATTGAGCAGGCGCATCTCCTTGATGCGATTGGCTACAAGGAAAGCCTCTTCATAGTCGGAGTATGCCGATAGAAGTTGTACCTTACTACCCCGCTCTTTCTCGGAGAATACACGCTTGGGTATTTGTTGCTTGTTCTTGCTGATGACGGCATTGGCCGCATCAACAATATTCTGAGTAGAGCGATAGTTCTGCTCCAGTTTGTCGATGCGCAGGTCGGGATACTCGTTGCGCAGGTTGAGAATGTTGCCAATGTTGGCTCCACGGAAAGAGTATATACTCTGTGCATCATCGCCTACGACACAAAGCCGTCGGTGGTCGCGACACAACTGATTGACAATGAGGTGCTGCGAGAAGTTGGTATCTTGATACTCATCGACCAACACATAGCGAAAGAAGTCGCGGTAACGTTGTGCCACATCGGGGTGATCGCGGAAGAGAATGTTGGTATATAGCAAGAGGTCGTCAAAGTCCATCGCACCGGCTCGGAAACAGCGTTCCCAATATACACGATATATATTGTGCATCATGGGACGCTTCTGCTTGGAGTCCATATCGCGCAACTCGGCATTGGCGGCATAGGCCGAGGGGGTAATGAGCGCATTCTTGGCATTTGATATAACCGACTGTACAGCGGCCGGCTTATATATCTTATCGTCGAGTTGCATCTCATTGATGATGGTCTTGAGCAATGAACGCGAGTCGGCCGTATCGTAGATGGTGAAGTCCTTGCGAAAGCCCAATACCTCGGCATTGGCATGAAGAATGCGCGAGAAGATAGAGTGGAACGTACCCATCCAAAGTCGAGATGCCGTGGCACGACCTACCAAGCCGGCTATACGCTCTTTCATCTCATTGGCCGCCTTGATGGTAAAGGTGAGAGCCAAAATGCGCCATGGCTCGTACCCCAACGACAGGAGGTGAGCAATCTTATATGTAAGCACGCGCGTCTTACCCGAACCGGCACCTGCAATGACCAATTGAGGGCCATCGGTATAAAGCACCGCCTCGCGCTGCGCAGTATTGAGTTGTTGTATGAAATCGGTATTCACGCTACTATATTTATTGAGAAAACAAAGATACGAAGAAACGAGCGAGAAATAAGAAGTTTGCTCCAATATTTTTCACAGTGAGTGCATACTACCTTCGATGTTTACCTCAAAGATACGAATTTTTGTACATCGATAACATGCACTAAGATATGATACAAAATAATTTTTGCAGATAATTTTTTAGCTACAAAATAGGATAATGTGAAATATAAGCCGAAAAACAGAGCCGGAAATGTGAAAAATGAGCAGATTTATGGCCGGATTGTGTGAAAATAAATCTTCCAATTCAAAAGTTGAAAAGGGTGAAAGGGTGTAGAATATTACAAGCTAAAAGTCGATGAATCAAATCTTTGACTCATCGACTTTATAATTTATCGAAGTATTTTCTTGATAAGGTTGAGTTTGTTGCCGTAGGGTGCGCATTTGATGCTGAGGAAAAAGCGAGTTGTGGTGGAAACAACGGCTTTGGCATGGCTGAACGTCTCGAAGCTATACCGTCCGTGGTAATGCCCTACTCCACTGCGACCTTTACCTCCAAAGGGAAGGTGGTGGTTGGCCACATGCACTATGACATCGTTGATGCACATACCCCCCGACTCGGTGTGGTCGATGATGTAACGAGCACGCTTCTTGCTCTTGGAGAAGTAGTAGAGAGCCAAGGGGGTGGGTCGATTGTTGATATACTCGACACAATCATCTACATCGTCGAATGGTATAACCGGCAGAATGGGGCCAAAAATTTCGTTTGAGAGCAATGGAGAGTCTTGGCGAATGTCGGTAATGAGCGTGGGCTCGATGTATCGTTGGTCACGATCGTACTTGCCACCGGTAATGATTGTACCATCACCCAGCATGGCTACAAGGCGGTCGAAGTGTCGATGGTTGATAATGCGAGGATAGTCGGGGCTGAGAGCGGGATCGGCTCCATATTGAGCCTCAATCTCTTGCTTGATGAGCGCAATGAGACGGTCTTTGATGTCGCGATGTACAAAGAGATAATCGGGAGCTACACAGGTCTGTCCGCAATTGACAAGTTTGCCCCACACGATGCGCTGTGCGGCTGTGCGCAGGTCGGCATCACTATCTACGATGCAAGGGCTTTTACCTCCCAACTCGAGTGTAACTGGTGTGAGGTGTTGTGCAGCTGCTTGCATGACACTGCGACCATGTAACTCGCCACCGGTATAGAATATATAGTCCCACTGCAATTGTAGTAGTTGCTCCGACACGTTATCGCCCGGCTCGACGAGAGCAATGTACTCGTCCTCGAAACACTCATCGATAATTTTCTTGAGTACCGATGCTGTATGAGGGGCACTTGATGAGGGCTTGATGACAGCACAATTGCCGGCTGCAATGGCACCGATGAGGGGAGAGAGAGCAAGCTGCATGGGGTAGTTCCATGGAGCTATAATAAGGACTACTCCACGAGGTTCGTAGTGCAACGAACTGCGAGAACCAAAGAGTGCCAAAGGCGACCACTTGCAACGATCGGTTGCCCAACTGCGCAGATGACTCTGCACGTATGAAATTTCGTTGAGTATAAAGCCTATTTCGGTAGCATAACTTTCGAACGGGGCTTTGCCCAAATCGTCGTGCAACGCATCGATAAGAGCCTGTTGGTTGTCTTGGATACCTTCGCGAAGGCGGTCTAAGGCAGTGAGTCTATAGGGCACTTCGCGTGTAATATGCTCAAGATAAAAGAGCTTTTGACGGCGATGCAAATCGATGTATTTTTCCGAAACAGACATAGTTATAAATAAAATTTAAAGCAAAATATAGATTGATAATCACAAACGCACAACACGCAGTCCTGTAATTTTGCTATTGGCGGTCATATAGTCATACAACGACTGTTTCTCGCAAACAACGCAACGTGTCTTTGAGGAAGCATGAATGAGATATGGCATACCATGCTCGATGGTGATGATGCCCATGTGCATGACATCAAGACCGCGAGTAGATGTAGTGAATAGGACAATATCGCCCGACTGTAACCATTGCTGTACGGCGGGAGATGCTACAGCTTTCTTGGGTATATAGGCATAGCGATAGTTGTTGTATTTCTTCTCAACCTCCAATATTTTGTTGAGGAGTTGAGGGTCTTTGTCAATGGGTTTGTAGCTGCGACTATGTGTCGATATGTAGTCGAGTTTGATTGTTTGATAGTCGCAACGAGCAAACTTCTCGGTAGCCTCATAGAAGTTGCCCCGCTCGGCATTATCGGCAATCCAATCGCTCATGTAGTGCAAGCGAGAAGTATAGTCGCCCACCACTCCGCCACGATAACGAATGTTGCGCAGATTGGCGACAAAATCATCGACGTCGGCAGTGTCGTTAAGAGCAGTGCGGGTGAGAGCAATAACAGTCTCGACAAATGTGGTGCAATCGAACTCCGACATATTGATGGTGAGCAATTCTTGATCGGCCTCGAGTGTACCAGTGGCATAGGGCGTTTTTTGCAATTTTCGTGCAAAAAATTCGATATACTTGGCCGGCTTGTCATAGCCTTTGAGGTGAGCTGCTTGCAACAGCGAGTTGATGCAAGTAGTATCGGTAGCTTGATGATGATATACCACAGAGTCGGTTGCTGCGGTGTTGGCATTGCAAAGGCCGGTGCATAAGAGTGCTAAGATGAGGAGCAAATTTTTCATTTTACCCAAAAATAAGTATTGTTAATAATGAGAACAAAATTACTCTATTTTTTCTTGATACAGCTATTTTTTTGTAAAGAATTAACGTAAAAATGGTTGAGAGCGTATGAGAAGGCCTCCTACCCTTGGCGAGAGAGATAGGAGGCCATGAGGAGCAAGGCATCAGGCTTGAGGAGAACTTTGAGATTGCTCGGACACGACGCGCGATGTGGCATCAATGATTTGTTGTTGCTGCTCGGACAATTGTTGTTGCTCGATATTGAGGCGTTGCAGGAGCTTGTCGGCAAATGGGAACGCACCTGTTTCGAGTAGCGTTTGTAATGAAATCTGCCCGGTCTGGAAAAGCGACAACAAGAAGTCGTTGGCTACATGACGGAATGCCGGAGCTGTGGCCGACTCGGTGATGACGAGATTGAACTCGGCATTGCGCACTGATAGAGGTGTGTGTTGTGTCATCTCGTTGTACGCCTCTCCGGCAATGAGCATGTAGTGTTCGTCGGAGTAATATTGCTGTATTGTTTTCATAATCTTTGTGTCACGCTCTTCACGGAAGGACTTGAAAGACTCGAAAATGTCGAGCAGATTGGTTGCCGAATATTGTACCTGTTGTGCATATAGCGAAGATGGAGTTCCACTCGACACCGACTTGCCTTGTATAGCACTATGTACGCCCGAAATATCTTCAAGCAGACGTATCTGTAAGGAGAGCAACTCATAGGCACCTACGTTGGTAGCATTGACCGAAATCTGTTGCGGCATGGTACTGCCGGGCTTGGGACGGAATAGAATAACACCGTTGTATCGAGTCCACTCGGCAGCAATGTCGTCGATTGTCATGCCATCGGGTATTTGGTCCTCGGGAAACAACAATACACCTTTGGCACTGCTACCCATAATAAAGTCGATCATCGTGATGAGACGGTTGATGTAGCGCTGTTGGTCGATAACATCTTCGACAAATGAGTGCACTTCGCCATCGAGCAAGGGATATAGTCTGAAACAGTATGGGTGCTCGCCATGCCAATATGGCGACTCTCCCTCGTCGAGAATGTGCCCCAACGGTGAGAAAAATCGATAGTACCAATAGTTGTCGATAAACCACTCGGTGATTATGAGAGGCACATCATTGGGCTCAATGCCCTGCTTGCGAGCATCACTGATGCGTTGATTGTTCTCCTGCTCGATGATATGCGCTTGTGAGACATCAATCTTGTAAAGCTCGCCGGTAAGCGTATCGTGGCATTGCAGCCTCTCGCAACTATCGAGTCGCCACACTTCTATGACACGACAAGAGTTGGGTGTGTCGGGCGAGAAGAAATCGATAGAGTCGAGTTTGTGCCCCGACAACATGTCGTGAGTGTTGTAAATGAGCTCATCGGAAATATTGCCATAGATGTGTCGCAAGCGGGCAGCCTTGTCTTTGTCGCCTCCGGCAAAACGTGCCAAGAGTTGAGGCATAGTCATGTCATGCAACTCACCTACCAGCGAGCAATCCCATAAACGGCAATCTTCCATAGCATTGAAGAATATGCGCGAAGGAGCAACGGCATCTATCCACACATCGGTTTTGCCACGCCGGGTACCATAACCGATTTTGTGGAAACAGCTACCCGAAATAAGAAATTCCTCGAGCGTGCGACTATCGAGTTCATAGAGATGGTTGTGCTGATAGGCATACTGCATGACAGTAGTCATCATCTCGCCTAAAGACTGCTCGGCCCTATCGCGAGCGACACAAACAGGCTCGGTCTGAGCACTGCGAAATTGTCCTAAAACGGTCTTGACAAGTTGGCGTATCATGTTGTTTTTGAGGGGCACTTTGCCCTGCTCCCTTAGGTATTGTTCCTCGGTTATGGCACGACCATCGGGTAGCATGATGGCATCGTTCCACTGGTTGCCAAAGGTATAGTTGCGATTGCGAGTGCGTTGTTGGCGGAAATGGGCAATAGACTCCCATGCCGAGCGCGCCTCGTTGAGGACGTCGAAATCGCGCTTGTATAAATCGGCAACAGAGTTCGTTTCGTCATTAAGAACCTCGGGCATGAGGTTGGCACGACTGAATGTGCGATAATTAATTTTAGTCATAATGATATGTATTGGATTATGACTGCAAAGTAATGATGGAGAATAGCTGATAAGATGCGATAGGAAGAATAAAATCTATACCTCCAAAGGAGACGTAAAAAATAGAATGAAAATGTTATTAAATCGAAATAATAGTTATAGAATTTGATATAAGATATATCTTTGTAGTTTATTGGGTGTTATATAGCCAACGACCCAAGAAAATAATCTATAGAAAAATGAAGAACTATACATATCTACTACTTGTGATATGCGCCCTATGTTGTGCAATGGGCTCATCGGCTCAAGAGATTGAGCAACAGGAGCCTATAGCTATTGAAAGCATAGAAGTTGCCGAAGCAAATTACAGCGACACTACACAGGTAGTAGCAAGCGACAGCATAGCCAACAGCACGACAAAAAGCGAAGGGAATATATTCAAACGATTCTTCAACCAGTTGTTTGAGGGCAACAAAGACAAGACCCATGAACGCCCCATAGACTTGTCGTTTGCCGTCTTTCCATACTACTCGCAAGAGGGTGGCGTAGGTCTTGGCGGAGTGGTAACGGCATTGTACCGTTTAGATCGCACCGATAGCATAATACAGCCATCGGACTTGCAGTTGTTTGCCAATGTGACATTTAAGGGTCGCTACAAGATAAGTATAGGCGGAAACAACCACTTCAACCGCAAATCGCGCATAGAATATTATGCACAATTTTTTAATAAACCGCTCGACTTTTGGGGTATTACCTACGATGCATGCAGTGTAAACCCCTTGACCACCTATACGCGCCGCCAGTTTATGGCCGAGGCCGACTATGTATATAATATAAGCAACCAATTTCATATAGGCCCGTCGTTGAATGTGAGCTACACCTACTTGTCGAAGATAGGTAATGTGTCGTACTTGCAAGGGCAACCGACGTCGTATTTCTTGACCGGATTGGGAGCATCGCTCGTATATGACACCCGCGATTTTATACCCAATCCCAAACGAGGCTTGTACGTATCGTTGCGCGAGTTGATATATCCCACTTTCTTGGGAACAGCCAAGAAAACTGTGTTCACCACCAGCCTTACAATAGATTATTTCCAACCTCTATGGAAAGATGCCGTCTTGGCATTTGACTTGTATGGCATCTATACAGGCAAGGACACCCCCTGGCCACTCCGCGCCGAGTTGGGCGAAGACGGCTCACGCATGCGTGGATTCTATGCCGGCCGCTATATAGACAACAACATGCTCAACGGCCAAATGGAGCTGCGCCAAAAGGTATATAAGCGCATAGGTGTTGCAGCATGGGTAGGTTATGGAGGCGTGTTCCCATCGTTCGATAAGTTGCAATGGGATATGTTGAAGATAAACTACGGAGCGGGAGTGCGATTTGAGTTGAAACACAATGTCAATTTGCGTTTGGACTTTGGCTTTGGTCGTGATGCCTTTGCGGTAGTATTTAATATGGGCGAGGCCTTTTAAGCCATGTAGAGCCAGTTCACTCGAGTGTAGCCCCCTCGACAAAGGCCGGAGCCGGGTTGATAAAATAGACACGCTCGGTAGCGCGTGTGATGGCTGTATATAACCACCTGTAGAAATCGATAGTAAGCGCCGATGCATCGATGTACCCCATATCGATGTATGCGTGACGCCATTGTCCACCCTGCGCCTTATGACAGGTGACACCATAGGCATACTTTACCTGCAAGGCATTGAACCACGGGTCGGCCTTGAGGCGTTGCATACGTTCACGCTGATTGGTAATGTGTGCATAGTCGGCCAAGATGGCTGTATATAACTCTTCGTTCTGTTCGCGCGAGAGAGCAGGCGCATCGCTCGAGAGCGTGTCGAGCAGAATGCGGGCATCGAGTTCGACATCGAGATCGGGGAAGTGCAACAATACATCGGCAAAACGGAAACCATATATGGTGTAGTACTTGCGCACCCTCACTACACGCGCCACATCGCCATTGGCAATAAAATCGACTTCCTTATACTCTTTACCCCAATAGTAGTTGTTCTTGGCCACGAGCAACATATCGCCGGGCGTGAGCTCTTCCTCTCGATACAAGATTTGATTACGAATGCCTTGATTGAAGATACCGGCACGCTTGTTGGAGCGTGTAATGACAATAGTCTCATCAAGGCCAACAGAGTCGAACGAGTCGGATAGTGTCTCGATAAGATATTCGCCACTGACATTGACCACATCGGGGAAGCCGGCAAACCTCAGTTGGGGAGGCGGCAAGATGGTGTCGTGATTGCTACTCATGATGTGTCGTAGCTGCGTGGCATTGTATAGAATGCCACTATCGGTATCTTGTCGGGCCACCTGATTGAGCTCGAACGAAATAACATTCATACCCATAGCCGCAAGCAGTTGAGGCGATAGAGCAGGGCTTGAAGGCTGTCCTACCGGGGGCAACTGAGCATTGTCGCCCAACAATAGGAGACGGCAATTGTCACCACCATATACATACTCGATGAGGTCGTCGAGCAACTGTCCCGAGCCATAGTAGCCGGCATCGTTGGGCGTATTGGCTATCATAGAGGCCTCATCGACAATAAAGAGCGTATCGCGATGGGTATTGTTGCCCGCCAGAAAGCCTTTCATATCGGGCGAGAAACGTTGCTGACGATATATCTTGCGATGTATGGTATAGGCCGAGTGGCCGGCATATCGAGAGAAAACCTTCGCTGCACGCCCTGTGGGAGCAAGCAATACGGTCTTGAAACCCAGATTGCACAACGTCTTGACCAATGCACCTACCAGCGAAGTCTTGCCCGTACCGGCATAACCTGTGAGCAGAAACAAATCGGTATCGCGACCGTTGAGCACAAAGTGCGCAAGACGGTCGAGCAAAAGCGTCTGTTGCTCATTGGGGGTGTATGGCAACTGCGCTACGGCTTGTTTGGCAAGAGCTTGATAGAGCATGGTACAAATATAGCAAAAGGTGAGAGAAGAAAGACCAAGTTTACTTGAGTTTTTCTTCCGAACCGCCATCTATATTCTATAAATATAGCAAAAGGTGAATGAAGAAAAGCCAAGTTTACTTGAGTTTTTCTTCCGAACCGCTATCTATATACTATAAATATAAAAACAACGAGCGAGTGCGGGAGATTGTAGCCAGGATTGGGGTAGAGATTTTTTTGTATATCTGAGTTTTTTTGTACTTTTGCCATATGGAACGACCATCTACTATAGATACATCGCAATATACCTTGATGCTACGCATCACTGCCAACGAAATGCAGTATGTGTACTACCGGCCCACCGAAGACGACTCGATGGTGAGCCACCGGGTGTCGTTGCCACAAGGCGAGGGATATGCTCAGGCCGTAGAGCAAGCTATATATAGCCACGAAGAGTTGCTACAAAGCTACAAACGTGTGTATGTGGTGATAGCCTCGACCCACTTTGTAATAGTGCCCGATGAGGTGGCCACGCTGAGCGATAACACACCGCTATGGCATGAGATGTATAAAGATGTAGATGAGTATGTCGTGGAGAGCCGTATGCCACATACGGGTGCTGTGATGCTGTGGGGTGCCGATAACCGATTGGTATCGTTTATAAATCGCACCTTCGACAACCCTACCCTGCTGCACCCCCTCATTCCGCTATGCGAGTACTTCTATCGCAAGAGCCGCATAGGCAACCAAAGCAAAATGTATGTGCACCTGCAACAAGGGCGCATGGACGTAGTGTGTTATAGCCGAGAGGGGTTGCTGTTGGCCAACACCTACGACTATCGCCATGTAAACGATGCAGCTTACCATGTGCTGAATGTGTGGAAGCACCTCGGACTGAACCAGCGTAATGACGAGGTGCAACTTGTAGGCGATAGTACTACCCGTCGTGAGTTGTCGGCCTTGCTCCGCAACTATATACTCACTGTAGTTCCTGTAATATTTCCATCGCATTGTCACGTCTTGGGAGGCGATGCAATGCACATACCGTTTGACTTAACCGCCTTATCGTTATGCGAATTATAAGAGGGAAGTATGGCCGTCGCAGATTTGACGTACCCAGCAATATAAAGGCACGCCCAACGACCGACTTTGCGCGTGAGAACTTGTTTAATGTACTTGAAAACCGCATAGACTTCGAGGAGACCAATGCCCTCGATTTGTTTGCCGGAACGGGTGCTATCAGTTTTGAGTTACTATCGCGAGGTTGCCCCCGGGTGGTGTGTGTAGAGAAGCACCCAACACAATACAACTTTATAAGCAAGGTGCAGAAAATGCTTGATGACGACAACCTGCAAGTGATGCGTGGCGATGTGTTTAAGTTTGTTGCAAGCTGTGGCGAGCAGTTTGACCTTATCTTTGCCGACCCGCCCTACGACCTACCCCAATTTGACACTATTCCCGGCCGAGTGCTCGATGAGAACTGCCTATTGCGCCCGGGTGGATTGTTTGTGTTGGAACACTCGCGCAACTATGAGTTTAGCAGCCACCCGTGGTTTGTAGAGCATAGGGTATATGGCAGTGTAAACTTCAGTTTCTTTGTCCGCCCCGAAGAGTAACTCTATCGCATACACATTATATAGCAAAAGCGTTGCACACCACTTGATGGGAGCAACGCTTTTGTTGTATCGTATTGAGTACCTATTAGAAAGGCAGATCGTCGTTGTTATCGACTGCAGCGGGGAACGGGGGAATGTCGGTAGCTACAGCAACGGGAGGCATTTCGTTCATAGGAGGCACGGGAGCATCAGCAGTAACTTTGTCGAGTTTCCAACCACGAATGCTTGTAAACCAACGGCCATTGTACTCGCGGCTCTCGATATCGAAACTGAGCACAACATCGTCACCAATGGCAGCTCTATATTGGTCGGCCTTGTCACCAAAGAGGTCGAAGCATACTTTGCGGGGATATTGGTCGTATGTTTCGAGTACATATTCTTGCTTTTTCCAAGCATTACCGGCTTTTGACACGCCTTCTTGCAATGGAAGTACGTGAATGATTTTTCCTTTAATTTCCATATATCTCTTTATGATTTTGTATTGGGGTACAAATATAATGAAATGAGCGCAAAAAAGAAACAAAGTTGTTTGAATTTATTTTTAGGCGTTCAGCTTGGCACATACAATATAATGAGTAAGAACAGAACGCAGGCCATGAACATTCGGGGAGTTGAGCTGTTATATAGTAAAGGCGCAACTGATGATTGGTTATATTTAGGTGATTGCTAAGAGGCCGACGAACGTAGCATTCAGTCGGTCTCTTTATTATGTATGTGTGATGAGCCTATAAAAAACAATGCGCCTCCCCGAGAGGGAAACGCATTGTAACTTTTTTCCTGACAAACTTGTCTTATTCTTGAGTATTCTCTTCAAGAATTTTAACAGCCATGTCGTATATTTGAGTATCGTCAAGGACTACAATTCCACCATCAGGACCCGGCTCGATATGAATGCCACTATTTTTACCAAAATCGTAATTAGTACCACCAAAATAGTTACGAACGGTTTGTACTGTTACATTCAACTCGTCGGCGATGCGGTGAATTGAGCCCTCGGGCAGACTTGCTTTGATACGACGGAGCTCATTAAATGAAATTGTTTTGGTCATGGTATCTACAGTTTTAAAATTGTTAAATCTTAATTTCGCAATAAATTTAGCACTAATTCGTGACAGATGCAAATTTCAAGGAGTCTTTTTTCAAAAAATCTGTAAATTTTTGTTTTTACAGAAAAGATATTGCAAACAAGATGACAAACAAAAGTACTATATAAATTGCAAAATATCGTGCATAATAGTCTTGTCTATAGGGATTTTGGGCAACGGACAATAGGTTGCGACTGAACAAGAATGCCCTGAGTCGGTTATAGAGCCAATAGATGCCCCACCCTACTAAAACTCCTACCACAGCTCCTACCAATATGTCGCCGGGAAAGTGTACTCCCAAATAGATGCGCGAGTAGCTGACAAGTACTGCCCACATGATAATGGCCACCGAGAAGATGCGATGGCGAAAGAGCGAAAGCAGGAATACTGCTACACCAAATGTGTTGGCAGCATGGCTGGATATAAAGCCATATAGTCCGCAACGATAGTTGTTGATGATGACAACATCGAGCGAAGGATCGTGCGAGGGTCGTAGCCGCTGGAATGTGGGCTTGAAGAATGATGATGCAATCTGGTCGCACAACAATACAACAAGCGCAATGGCAAGTATAACGATAACGGCCTCCAAGCCCTTGCGACGATGTGCCAATATAGCCAATAGTGGCAACACCATGAAGACGTTGAGCCAACGTGATGTTATGATGAAGTTGAAGTTGTCGAGCCATGTAAAGTGCGTGGCATTGCACAAGAGTAGCAACTCTTTGTCAAGTTCAATGAGCCAATCGAGCATAATGTGATAGTGTGATGAATATAGTTTGTTGTGATTGCGAGCAGATGACAGGGTCTATATAACCTCTATCGTCTTGATGGGGAGCCAGCCTCGGTTGCCATCGGAAATCGTTACCTCGACCCACTCTCCCACTTGCTCGCGCAGTGTCACCTTAGTGCCCTCGTGAAGTATGAAGAGCTCGGTACCGCTATCGGCCGGCGAACTTTTTACTGCCACCTCGGGGGCAAAGACAATAGCCTCGTTGTGGGCATTGCATCGGTTGTTCTGAGCAATGGCCGATGACAAGGCTACGGCCGATATAATGAGCATAGGGAGCGCAAAGAAAAATCCTATCTTCTTGATGCGCATGTGCATTGCATCGGTGAAGATATATACGACCAGTCCTATTATAAAGAGCAGGAAGGCAACTACAGCAATGGTGGCCCAAGTATTGGAGTTGAACCAATCTCTCACTTGCTCGGCCCACACATTGATGAAAAATGTACCTGTCACCTCAATTTTGTCGGCAATGCGGGTATTGGCCAACTCGAGGTTGTATTTGATATCGGGGTTGCCGGGGGCAAGCAAGAGAGCACGCTCATAGTTGAGTATGGCGTGTGCATATTTACCCATCTTGTAGTAGGCATTGCCTCGATTGTAATATAGCTCGGGCGATACACCTTGAGCCACTTCGATGCTATCGTATAGCGCAACGGCATCGGCATATCGTTGAGCATTGTACACAGCACCGGCACGCTCGAAAGGAGTCTGAGCAAAGGCTACAATAGAGAGAGCTATGGTTGCCAAAAGTATAGTCAGTCTGTTTTTCATACGTTGCTTATTTTTTGACGTTTTTCATAATATTCTCCATCTCACCTATGGCATCGATGGTATCTTGATAGAGTTGCTCCATCGTATCGCCGGCTTGAGAGGGAGCATAGCGAGCAAACTCGCAACGATCGAGTATCTGAGTGAAACGAATAATCAACTCATCGGCCACGCCACAACGAGCGAGCTGAGTTTGAATATTGTCGCGTGACAACTCGGAAAGCGGCATCGTAAGTTTGTCGCTCAAATAACCCCATAGCGCGCGCAATACCTCCTCGTAGAACTGCGCTTCATTGCGAGCCTTGAGATAGATGGCAGCCTGCTTGAGTCGGCGCAGAGCCACTTTGTTAGCCTTACGATTGCGATTGATTGCAATGTCGGCATTGGCGTTGGCATACATACGCGAGGCTATGGCGTATATAATAACAGCAAGAACGGGAAGTATATACCACAACCAATAGGTCCAATGATCGACATAGGCATTGCGAGCGTGCAACAACTGTCCGCTATCGGTCTTGATGTGACGAATGTCGGCATTGAGCAGTCGCACATCATCGGGGCTACGGAAGCTGCTCACAGCAGTACCTTCTACAGCATCGCCTTTTGAAACCTCCACAGTAAACTCGTCCGATGCAATAGTCTTATATTGCTTATCTTGGGGGTCGAAGTATGCAATTTCGATGGGCGGAATGGTGAAGGTACCGGCATAGCGGGGAATGATGGTATATTCGATGATACGTTTGCCGGAAACGCCACCGGCACCCGAGTGTATATCGAGATTGACTTGGGGGTCGTATGCTTCAAATTCCGAAGGGAACTCAACCGAGGGATTTTGCATGAGTTGCAAGTTTCCCTTACCGCTGATGGTGAGTGTGAGTGTGAGAGCCTCATTGGCCTTGATTGTAGAGGTGGATAGCTTGCTCGACATAGAGAAGTTGCCAACTCCACCCGTAAAGTTGAGAGGCTTGCCTTGTGGCAATTGCTTCACATTTACCTTCATAGAAGGCGTGATGACATTTTTGCTCACCACATCGTAGAGGGGCTGTCCGAAGAAATTGATACCTTGTACTTCATAAACATCTATCTCACAACTGCCACCTTTGATTGTAATGTCGCCCGATTGCTGCGGGAAGAGCAACATGCGACGCAAGGTTGCAGTCTTATAGTTGCGGTCTTTGTAACGTTCTATATCCCATTGGTTTGACTCAGGCACATCGAGTTCTTGGGCAGCAAAGCCCTCGAAAGTAGGCAATGTGACCTTAGTAAAGTTGAGTTGAGGAGCCAATGTATATACCTTGAGGGTAGCTAAAATAGCCTCTTGCTCATAGACGTTGGTGCGTGACAGAATGAGGCGGGTGAATGTTTCGGAGCTATTTTCCGAGGAGACAATAGCACTACGATTGTCAGCTCTTCCTCTTGCCGAAGAGGCCTCGTCGGCCTCATCGGCCTTGAGAATAGTGAGCGTAAGAGGCTTTGTCTTGTATGTTTTACCACCCACCGAGAGTGTTGCGGGCTCGATTTCGTGTGTACCCTCTTCATCGGCACGAAGTGTGACGATGATGGCATTGGTAACAGTACGCGACACGTTGCCATTGATGATATTGACACTTGTGCCACGAGAAGAGCCACGATATAGCTCGGTACAGCCCTTAAATTGGGGCAGGGTAACATCGCCGGCATCGGCTCCCGTAACGACATATTCGAGTTGGAATTGACGACCTTGCACTACTTTGTTGCGACCCTTCCACTCGAAAGTGATGTCGTCGGCAACAGCCAGCAAGGTTGCGATGCAGAGGAAATATGTAAGCAATAAACGTTTCATCTCAAAATCTTTTTAATAGTCATTCTTTTGAAGGTGCAAAGTTACCATTCTTTTTCGACTTTACGACGATTTTGTTGTTGCATAAGATGTTGTTGCACTCTTTCTTGCGCATCACGTTCGTTTTGCTGCAATGCGTCGAGTATTTGTTGGGCATTCTCTTTGGTCATGCCTTGTTGTTGCTGCTGTTGT
>JAFQRE010000010.1 GCA_017410245.1 Bacteroidaceae bacterium | reverse complement strand
GTCTTCGTTATAGACAGCCCATTGCAATTTAGTTGCCGTCATACCATCGCTGTAGTTGGCACGAGTGGCCATTTGAGGTGTACCTACCTCGAATGTAACGATAGATTCGTTACCATCAACAAAGACCTCGTCTTGTTGACAAGACGTAGCAAACAACATGGTAGTTGCTGCTAACGCTGTGAATAATAGATTTTTCTTCATAAAAATTAAGTACTTATTAGATGAATAATTTGATATTTCTAACCTTGATGGTATAATATTAACTTTGCAAATATAAATATAATCCTATCAAATTACCCCCCCCAATTGTGAAATAATGTTAAACCACAAACATAACTCGCTTTTTTTCAGTAGATTATAGAACAACCTCAAATTAGTTATGAAATAATTCATTATGCAATACAAAAAGCGGGACATACCTTATTGAAGATATGTCCCGCTACAGGTTTGTTTGTATCTGATTATTTCGAGATCATCGACTTGGCCTTATCAAGAGCCTTGCTGATGTGGTCGTAAATGTGATCCTCGCCTATAATCTTATCGATACCGGCATTGACAAGAGTTGTATGTACATTGGGATTTACACCCGACAATATAACATCGATACCCTCTTTGCGCGATGAAGCGATAAGATTTTCGAGGTTATGCAAGCCTGTTGAATCGATAAACGGTACACGACGCATACGAATGATACGGATTTGAGGCTTATCTTTGATGTTTATCATCATCTCGTCAAACTTGGTTGCTACACCAAAGAAGAACGGACCGTTTATCTCATATACCTCTACCTCATGAGGAATGTCAAGTTCTTCATGAACAACTGTCTCGGTGCCTTGAGCTATATCAAGGTGGTCGCGCGCAACCGATATATCAACACTCTCCGATACACGACGCAAGAAGAGTACGACTGCAAGCAACAAGCCTATCTCTATAGCGATGGTAAGGTTGAAAAGTACGGTGAGCAAGAATGTAAGCAAGAGCACCGAGATATCGCTCTTGGGATTTTTGAGCATACCCTTTACAGTACGCACGCCAAACATATTGTACGACACCATAACCAAAACACCTGCCAAACAAGCCATAGGAATATGCTTGGTGAGCGGAGCCAAGAAGAGAAGTATGAGCAACAATATAACGGCATGAATTATACCGGCAATAGGAGAACGACCACCGTTGTTGATATTGGTCATTGTACGAGCAATAGCACCTGTTACAGGTATACCACCAAAGAAAGGCACAACCAAGTTGGCAGCACCTTGTGCTATAAGCTCAGTATTATTGTTGGTACGATCGCCTGTCACACCATCGGCAACAGTAGCCGACAACAACGACTCGATGGCACCCAACATGGCAATAGTGAAAGCGGGTGACATGAGAGCCGAGATTGACTCCATGTTGATGGCAAGTCCTTGAGGCGCGGGTATCGATGCACTTATCTCAAAACGGTTGCCAATAGTCTCTACACCGGCAAAGGCTTCGATATGAAATACCTCTCGACACAAATATACCAAAAGCGTCATGACGATAATAGCAAGAAGCGATCCGGGTATCTTCTTCGAGATACGAGGTGCAAACGCAATGAGCAAAATACTACCTATACCCACAGCTGTAGATACCCAATTGATGGTATCGAAAGCACCAAAGTAGGCAATCCACTTAGAGACAAAATCGGCCGGTACACTATCCATTGTGAGGCCAAAAAGGTCTTTAATCTGTGTTGCAAAGATGGTGAGCGCAATACCACTGGTGAAACCTACTACAATGGGATAAGGAATAAATTTGATAATAGTTCCCAGTTTAAATACTCCCATGAGTACCAACATAAGTCCGGCAAGGAACGTAGCAATGGCAAGACCCTCGAGACCATAAGACTCGATAATTCCATACACGATAACAATAAAAGCACCGGTAGGACCACCTATCTGCACACTATTACCACCAAGGAACGAAACGATGAAACCACCTATGATAGCTGTAATAAGACCTTTTTCGGGACTTACACCCGATGCAATACCGAAAGCAATAGCCAAGGGCAATGCCACGATACCCACGATAATACCCGACATGAGGTCCTTCATGAAACGTTGGCGATTATAATCGCGCAACATAGAAAACAGCTTCGGTTGGAAGTCGAAGCCGTTTTTAAGGAAATCAAGATTTATTTGCATAAACTCCTCTTTCTTCTGTTTATATTTTACATACCAAATTATAGTTTCTTGCAGTAGGCACGACGGCGACGGTGTTGTTCGCGCTCGAAGTATTGCCATTGTGCTTGTACCTTGTTGTTATCTTCAAGCTCGGGATTGCTCTCGGCATAGGTATAGCCATTGGCATTAAAGACGGGAATGAGGTCGGCAAACAACAATGCATTTACGCCCTTACTCTGATAGTCGGGACGTACAGCAACGAGAAGCATCTCAACAACGTCGTTCTTGCACTTGAGTGCCTTGAGCAGATGTATGAAACCAAAGGGGAACATACGACCGCGAGACTTGCGCAATGCCTTCACAAGCGAAGGGAGTGTGATACCTACGCCTATCAACTCGTCATTTTCATCGACAATAAGAGGTACATTCTCAAGGCGTATCATGGGTATATACATCTTGATGTAGTAGTCGATTTGACGTTGCGACAACGGACAATAGCCATATAGGTCGTTATAAGCTACGTTGATAAGTTCAAATATCTTTTGTCCGTAGTCCTTGATGAGTTTATTGGCATCGGTATATTTGATAACACGCAAGTTGTACTTACGTTTCACGATATCGGTAATACGTTGGTGCTTCTCAGGAACCTCTTTGGGGATTTGAATTTTGAACTCTACCCAGTCACTCTCTTTCTCATAGCCCAATGACTCTATATGATCTACATAATAAGGATAGTTGTAGATAGTAACCGATGTTCCCATTTGGTCAAATCCATCTACCAACATACCCTCGGGATCCATGTCAGAGAAGCCCAATGGTCCGTGCATCGATGTCATACCTTTGCGACGAGCCCAATCTTCAACAAACTTGAATAGTACCGAGCTGACATCTTTATCGTCAATAAAATCGACAAAACCAAATCGAGCCTCTTTCTCTCCGGTACGCTCATTGAGACAATGGTTGATAATACCCGCTATACGACCCACAGGTTTTCCATCACGATATGCCATGTAGCATATACTCTCGCAAAATTCATACGCCGGATTTTCTTTGGGATTGAATGTGCCGGTAATATCGGAGATAAGCGATGGCACATAATACGGGTGATTCTTATAAAGTGTATCTATGGGAAATTCAGCAAATTTTGTAAGGGCGCGTTTGCCCGAAATTTCCACTATATGAATAGGTTTTCTTTCACTCATATTATTCTGTTGCTTAAGGTTTGACAATGCAAAGATAATATATTTTTACAAATATGTTGTTATTTGCTAAAAATAACATATTTATCCCCCTACCGCATAAGTGCGATAGAGGGATATAGAACTTCATATAATAGGTTGCAAACTTATTTTTCGCCGTATGCCAGGTCGCCGGCATCACCCAGTCCCGGAACGATATAGCCATGCGCATTGAGCGTATCATCAACTGCAGCCAACCACAATACTGTGTTTTCGGGCAGGTGCTGCTTGATATACTCTATAGCCTGAGTACTAGCTATAACCGATGCCACATGTGTAACTGCCGGAGTTCCCTTTGAATCACACAATGCCTTATAACACAACTCCATTGATTTACCGGTAGCCAACATGGGGTCGGCAAGTATCATTACCTTGTCTTGTAAAGAAGGCGAGGCGATATACTCTACGTGTATATCAAAGTCTGTCTCATTGCTATATTGGCGATAGGCCGATATGAAAGCATTCTCGGCTTGGTCGAAATACGACAAGAAGCCTTGATGAAATCCCAGCCCGGCACGTAAGATGGTTGCCAACACTACAGGGTCGGCAGGCAAACTCATGGCCTTGATACCAAGAGGTGTTGCCACCTCACGAGTGGTATAGTTAAGTGTGCGACTTATTTCATAAGCCATTATCTCTCCTATGCGCTCCAGGTTGCGACGGAAGCGCAAGCGATCTTGTTGAATGCCTTTATCGCGCAATTCGCTCATGAATTGATTGATAATGCTATTCTGCTCGGCAAAGTTAATAATCTTCATAATGCTTATTTTTTCTTGGCAGAGGTTTTGCGTGTTGTGCGTTTACCGGCTGTTGTATCTTTATCGGCCGACTCGATAATGCGCATACAGTCGGTATAGCTAAGCGACTGTGCATCGGTACCCTTGGGCAACTTATAGTTTTTCTTTTTGTAGGCTATGTATGGGCCATATCGTCCGTTGAGCACCTCAAGTTCGGCATCTTCGTCATAGTGCTTGATGAGGCGATTGTTATCGTCTTGTCGTTTTTGCTCTATGGCCTCTATAGCCTCTTCAAGGGTGATACCTTGCGGAGTAAGAGTCTTAGGAATAGACACAAACTTATTGTCATGGCGAATGTACGGACCAAATTTGCCATTATTTACCACAACAGCCTTTCCTTCAAACTCGCCCAACGTACGGGGTAGCTCAAACAATTTCAACGCCTCTTCAAGAGTGATGGTATTCATCGACTGCTCTTTAAGCAACGAGGCAAAGATAGGCTTCTCTTCATCGGTGGGCTGACCTATCTGCACAATAGGGCCAAATCGACCTATCTTCACCGATACGAGGCGTCCGCTCTTGGGGTCATTACCCAAGACACGCTCGCCCACCTTGTGCTCGAGGCGCAACGAATTGGCGGCTTCGATTGTGGGGTGGAAGTCTTTATAGAAGCTATCTATCACCGATATCCAATCTTGCTTGCCATCGGCAATATCGTCAAATTTTTCCTCAATATTGGCCGTAAAGTTATAGTTGAGAATATTGGGGAAATACTCGGTAAGGAAGTCATTTACCACAATTCCTATATCGGTGGGTAGAAGTTTATTCTTCTCGGCACCTACAATCTCTTTCTTGGCCGATTGTTGTATCTTGCCCGCTGCAAGTTTGATGATATTGTATTCTCGCTCTGTGCCTTGACGGTCGCCTTTCTCCACATACTCGCGTTGTTGAATGGTAGAGATGGTGGGAGCATAAGTCGATGGACGACCTATACCCAACTCCTCGAGCTTGCGCACAAGACTTGCCTCGGTGTAGCGAGGTGGGTGCTGTGTATAACGCTCGGTGGCAGTAATAACCTTGTGAACGGGGTGTTCACCGGCTGTCATGACGGGTAGTATATCACCGGTTTCGGTATCATTCTCATCATCGTTACTCTCGAGATATACTTTCAAGAAACCATCAAAAGTAATCACTTCACCGGTTGCAACAAACAACTCGTTACGATTTGATATATTAATGACAATCGAGGTTTTCTCTATCTCGGCATCGCTCATTTGCGAAGCAATAGTACGCTTCCATATAAGTTCATACAGACGTTGCTCTTGTCTGTTACCATCGATGGTGTGATGCGATATATATGTAGGACGTATAGCTTCGTGTGCCTCTTGTGCACCTTTGCTCTTGTTGTTGTATTGACGTGTATAGAGGTACTTCTCGCCCAGAGTCGATACAATCTCTTCGCGAGTAGTATTGACACACAACGACGAGAGGTTTACCGAGTCGGTACGCATATAAGTAATGTGTCCACTCTCATACAAGCGCTGTGCTACCGACATAGTTTGTGCTACAGAAAAACCAAGTTTGCGAGCAGCCTCTTGTTGCAAGGTAGATGTTGTAAAGGGAGGCGCCGGAACTTTACGTGCGGGCTTTACCGATACCTCTTCGATTGTATATTGCGCATCATGACACGCTGCAAGGAATGCATTCACCTCATCTTGTGTCTTGAATCGGTGATTAAGTTCGGCTTTAAAAGTTGTGCTGTTATCGGGTGTTATAAACTCCGCCACCACACGATACGATGCTTCGCTATTGAACTGTTCAATCTCGCGCTCGCGCTCTACAATAAGGCGCACAGCCACCGACTGTACACGACCTGCCGAGAGTGCCGGCTTGACTTTCTTCCACAACACAGGTGAAAGTTGGAAACCCACTATACGATCTAACACACGACGAGCCTGCTGGGCATCGACACGATCCAAGTCTATGATACGGGGATTTTCTATCGCCTCAAGTATGGCATTCTTGGTAATCTCATGAAATACTATACGCTTGGTCTTTGTAGGATCCAAATCGAGTACCTCGGCAAGATGCCAGGCTATAGCTTCTCCTTCGCGGTCCTCATCGGACGCCAACCATATAGTCTCTGCTTTGGCGGCCTCCTCTCTGAGTGTCTCTACAAGTTTCTTCTTCTCAGCAGGTATTTCGTATATTGGGGCGTAGTTATTATCAATGTCTATACTGAATACTTTCTTCTTCAAGTCTCGTATGTGGCCATAACTCGACAACACCTTATAGTCTTTTCCCAAAAACTTCTCTATGGTCTTGGCCTTGGCTGGAGACTCTACAATCACTAAATTTTTCTGCATACGTAATGGGATTATGATGTTAATCTCAAAATTGCCGCAAAATTAGATAAAAAATCAGTGTAAAAAAGCAAGTTAATGTTTTTTTTATAAAATTCTTGCACCTCTCACACCCGATACTTCTTTATAAGAAGTATAAATATATATATAATGTGACTTTTTTGCGACTCTATAGTGAATATATACAGTGTTTACCCACCTCTATTTTCTTATCAGCACAGGCAATAGCAACGAGCCGTATATAAAATTTGTCACAATATACAACTCTTCTCCACCCAAGCATATCTATCAGGTCGTTTTGCAAACAATTGATAATAAGGTGTTTGAAAAATAAAAATCTATTAGGGTTACATTCTATGCAAAAGTTACATTTGTTGCATCAATATATTTTCTATTAGGGGTCTATTAGGTTCATTTTTATAGCACTGATTATAAGCACGTTAAAAAAATTATTTCTATTAGGGTGCTATTACCCCGCAGTTGAAGCAATAGGATAACTGTCAAAACAACTTTTTCGGTCACCGATTGTTATACAATGAAATTATCATATAATCCTATTGACAATGAAAAGCATTCATGGAACTATTACCGAGCAAAACCTATTGAAGGCTTTTGCCGGCGAGTCGCAGGCTCGCAATCGTTATCATCTTTTTGCCGAGGTTGCCAAGCAAGAGGGGTATGAGCAAATCATGTCCATTTTTGCCGAAACTGCCGAGCAAGAGTATGCCCACGCATCTCGTTTCTTTCGATTTCTCGATGGCGGAATGGTTACAATCACTGCCGAGTATCCTGCCGGTCGCATTGGCACCACAGCCGAGAACCTGCTTGAAGCGGCCGAGGGCGAGAAGCTCGAGTGGAGTGCTCTCTACTACGACTTTGAGCAAACAGCTATAGATGAAGGATTTAAAGATGTTGCTGCAGCATTCAAGAAAATAGCCGAGGTAGAGTCATTTCACGAATGGCGTTACCGACGCATGCTGCAACGCCTCGAAGATGGTAGCATGTTTATGCGCCAAGAGCCCATCACTTGGCAATGTCGCAATTGCGGATACATATACGAGGGAGATAGACCCCCAATGATGTGCCCGGCATGCCTCAAGACGATAGCATACTTCGAGCCCAAGCGCAACAACTACTGACGCACCCCTCCCCATCAGCATAAGAAAAGCCTGCCGATATACACCGGCAGGCTTCACTATTTCGAAACTAAAAGTTAGGCGGAGTATTATTCCTCAACGGGAGCAAGTTTCACTGTGAAGTGACGCATGAGTTCAGTTTCCCATACAATCTTCACACCATGCTTGATATCGTTACGACGGTCATACACATTCTTCAACGCAGCGGCGATAACGTCCATGTGGTTGTTGGTGTACACACGACGAGCGATACAGAGACGAAGGAGGTCGAGACCACCAAAACGGTTTTCACGAGTTACGGGATCGCGGTCGGCAAGAATGTAACCAATTTCGCAACCACGGATACCGGCCTCACGATAGAGCTCGATAGCAAGTGTTTGAGCGGGGAACTCCTCTTTGGGAACGTTTGTAAGCACGCGGTCGGCATCAACGAAGATAGCGTGACCACCTACAGGACGTTGGTAAGGAATACCATACTCATCGAGTTTAGCAGCAAGGTATTGAACTTGTTTGATACGAGTTTCGATGTTATCGAGCTCGGTGTTCTCGTCAAGACCCACAGCAAGAGCGTCCATATCACGACCGTTAAGACCACCATAAGTCAAGAAACCTTCGAAGGGAATACAGAAGCGTTTTGCACCCTCATAGAAGTCCTCGTGACGAGTAGCAATGAAACCACCCATGTTTACGAGACCATCTTTCTTAGCCGACATTGTCATAGCATCGGCATAAGTGTACATCTCTTTTACGATTTCTTTGATTGTCTTGTCGGCGTAACCAGCCTCACGAGTTTTGATAAAGTAAGCATTCTCAACAAAACGTGCTGAGTCAAATACTACGCGCTTGTTGTATTTCTCGGCGATAGCCTTCACAGCGCGGAGGTTCTCCATAGATACGGGTTGACCACCGGCAGTGTTGTTTGTTACTGTAACGATGATGAAAGGAATTTTGTCGGCATTCTCTGCCAATACTTTTTCAAGTTTAGCAGGATCAACATTACCTTTGAAGGGGTGCTCGAGTTGAGTATCTTTAGCTTCATCGATTGTGCAGTCGATAGCAAAAGCTTTACGGCTCTCGATATGACCTTTTGTAGTATCGAAGTGTGAGTTACCGGGAACAATGTCACCTGCCTTTACAAGGTGGCTGAACAATACGTTCTCTGCACCACGACCTTGGTGAGTAGGAATAACATACTCAAAACCGGTGAGGCGTGTGATAGTCTCTTTGAGACGGAAGAATGAAGATGAACCGGCATAGCTCTCATCACCCATCATCATGGCAGCCCATTGACGGTCGCTCATAGCACCTGTACCCGAGTCAGTAAGACAGTCGATATAAACATGGTCCGATTTCAAGTTAAACAAGTTGTAATGAGCTTCTTTGAGCCATTGTTCACGCTCTTCGCGAGTACTTTTGCGAAGGGGTTCTACCATCTTGATTTTCCAAGATTCTGCAAATGGTAATTCCATAATTCTATTGTTTTATTTATGATTAAATGTTTTTTTCTTGAGATTTCTTACACTCTGTAATTAAGGTTATTGCTCTTGTGTGTTCCACAGTACTTTTAAGCACTGCAAAGGTAGGCATTAATTGTGAGATTAACTCGTTTTTAACAATAAAAAATCAATTTTATTTTCCAAATACATTTTATATTATTGTTTTCGTTTGTGGTGTAATTGACTCCAACGAGGCTCACACGCACATGACATCATATAAATGCCGGCTACTTAACGCAACATCAGGTAGCCGGCATCGATATAATAACCCCTTCACTATTGTTTCATTCGCGCAATAGAAAATACATTGTATTATCAGAACACCAAGCCGACGGCAAACGTTACCGAGTGTCGCAGATTGTTTGATATTATCTTACTTTCGTTGCCGGTGTTTTTGTCGGTAACTACTATCGGTGTGCCTACTATCTGCAAGAGATTGTAGCCGATATTGAAGTTAAGCCCAAAGTGCTTGCGGAACATATAGCTATAGCCGATACCCGCATTCCACAACCAACCTTTGCTGAAGTTTACACTCTTCTCAAATGGTATGCTATATCCCAAGTCGGTAAACAGATATGCGTTGAGATGTTGCTTGATGGGGCGATAACGCATGGTCAGATAGGGTGCAAACTGCATAATAGGCGTTGTAGAGTATGTTATACCGTTGTATTGCAGCACAGCAGAGTTGTTGATTGATGTGTTCAATCCCACGCCGGCCCATATTTGTGGTGTAAATTCGTACAATCCGCTCACGGCTACCGAGATATTGGAGGGTTGATAATTTTCAACCGACATATTCTTATCAATAACATTCTCGCTCAATCCCAACCCATAGCGAAAATCTAATGTTCCGTGCAACTGGGCTTGACCGTAAATAGCACTTATTGTAAGAATTAATAGTACAAGAAAAGATCTTTGAATATTCATAACATTTTGATTAAGAGTTTATATTGATGTTATAATATGAATGGTTCCTTCTTTCGTTGTATATATTATATCACTATTATACCATCATAGTTAAAATAATCGACTTCCTCCGATGTATATATTACTTGACCATTGGTTGAGAATCTGATTAAGTGATAGGGCGCAGGCTTATACATAAATGTAGCAGGAGGTTGGCTTATACCATATCTTACCGATCCTATGCCCTCTATCCAGTATGTTGTTTTGCTTCCCAGGCAATGATGACTGTTTTGGGGTTTTACCTCCATCATTCTTCTCTCGTTTCCATCGCTCAAGGTTATAGACGAGACACCTACTACTCTCCATAAATCTTTAAATCTTTCTCCTGTGCTAAGATTGAGATTAATCACAGGATAGGAATCACAATATTCTTCACCCATATATGTCCCTTCCATAAAGCAATAAATAACAAAATCTTCCTCATAATAATGTTCTGGATTATTATCTGTGACCTTGTATATACTCCTCATGTCATTGTATATATCGTTATACTCATAGATAGCACCCGGGAATATATGTGGACATTTATCGGAAGTATATACGGTATCTCCTTCTTGCACAGTAGGATTAAAGTGGAAGTATAAATGAAATTTCTTGCATTCCTTCCCGTTTATAATGGTATCGCCATCTATCAAATTGGTTGTATATGCTTTCCTAAAGGTATAAATGGTGTCTCCATTTACAACTTGCGGAACTTCGGTAACACCTATATACATAACCCATGTATTCCCATCAACAAGAGGGCTTATATACTCCGATATATCTTTGGGAGGCAGTGTTTCACACGCAAATAGCTGAGATAGCATGATGACTATTGCCGACAATAATGTCGATTGTTTCAGTTTGCGGGTTTTCATATATCTATTGTTTTGTTGCTTGTTTACTATTGCTATAGAGCCACTTTGGCACTTGCTCCACCTGCGAGGGTGGCTATGTATATGCCCGCAGGCAATGACGAGGCATCGATGCCGGCTGTGGTTGCTCCTGCGCGTATGGCTTGCTTGGCCACTACGCGACCGCTTGCATCGTATAGCGTTATCGCCTCGCCCGGCTCGGCTGCGGGGAACACCGCCATCAGCATATCGCCCTGACGATGCAGTGTAAGTGTGCTAAAATCTATTTTCTTATTTGCAACTTCACTCAATCCATTGCATTTTGCTCCATCGGCACAATAGATGAGTTCGCCTTTCTCAAAGACACATTGGAGTGTGTACGTACCGTAATATTCGGTTGTATAACCAATACCTTCTATCCACGATTCTTGAAAAGGCTCTCCTATTTCTAATATTTTATAAAAATAGATCTCTTCTCGATCAGGACCGGGAGGAATGCCGACATCTGTATTATCGCCTACCATTGACGACAAAAATCTTGATTCAAGATTATACTTTAAGCGAATTGATGATTGTATTTCTACTGTATCGATGGAGGTAACTTTGACGATTTTACCCATAAGCAAATGTATTTCATTTGAACCTGTAAAGGAATCGACATCTTCTATCACGTGCAACGTATCGCCTATTTGCATATCATAGTCGAAAAATACCATGTCATAGCCAATGGTAGTTACGTTCTCTTTGAGTTGTGTTAAGACTCCATCATGATAGCATAGATCTTTATAATTTCTCAGCACATACGAGCCACTATCTCTTAAAGCCAGTCCGTAAGGTGGTTCCATTCTTAAACCAAATTCTTCAATCAAAATATACTCACTAAATTTCTGGGAATTATATGTATTTTGCCTTATTGTATCTCCGTTGTAGGTGTAAATATATTCTCTGCCGGCTACACATGTGGGCAGGTAACTATCTTTCGCCACTGCCGAGGCAAATGCTACTATTGATAGTACTATTAATAATAATCTTCTCATAACTCCTATTGTTTTTATGTGTTTATATTTATGGTATTTCTTTTACAAACAAGATTGCTCGCTTACGACCTATGATTTTGGTTCCATCTTGACCTACATTGATGTGCCTACGCCTCAAAATTAGGTACTTTTTTATAAAAAAACAAATAAATCCTCCCAAAATAATCTTACAAGAAATTTTATAAACAATTGATATTCAGCTGTGTACAATGTCTATTTCACCCAAAAATCTTACAAGTTGGTTTGTAACGCACTATATAGCTGATTATCAATACGTTATGCTTGTTGTTGCATAAATTACTAATTATCAATCATTTACATTATTTGCCATAAACTTTTTTAGTAGGACTATGTGTTCTCTATTGCTTTAGGCACAACCTACAATTGCGCCATAGGCACACAAAAATTGTAGATTTCACTTTCTCAAAGTTCTTACATAATTTTGTACTTGTCAAGTATTTTGCGATTAATTTCATATATTAGGTCGATTTATAACATATTGATTATCAATGTATTGAAAAATAAAAATCTATTAGGGGTATATTATAGACCTGTAATACCGGATAAGTTGTTGAATTTCAGTCGATTAACTACGGGGTGAAGATAAATATCTAATTAACAGTGTTTTAAGTAAATCAGCCCATATTCACCGATGTTCTGTAACTCTATTACGCCCTTGGCAATACGGTTGTTCGTATAGTCGCGAAGCTCGCGCATGACGATGCAATGAACATGCAAACGAGAGAGGCCTTGTCCGTTCCGGCCACCAGCCACCAGCATCAAATGAGACTACGCCCAAGTTGCTCACCTCTGTACACTTTTGCCTCTGTCGAGGCACGAGCCACAAGCGTTATGGCTCTACGGCTATGGCATTCCGCTTGCTTACTCGCAATAGTGGCTCTAGGGTTTTAACCCCTTCCCCTTGCGGGACTTCCCCTATCTCGTTTCACTCGCAGGGGCAGAAAAGATTACTCTACGGCTTATGTGGGCATAAAAGGCGACCTTTGCTCCTCTGTGTTGCGGAGCAATATAGGGGAGCTGTCGAGCCAAGCGAGACTGAGGGGTTAGAATAATCAACAAGAATATTTATTACATTCACACCGATATTCCGTAACCAGTTTGTGCCTCAGGCAATACGGTTGTTCGTAGAGTCGCGACGCTCGCGACTAGTGTCCGGAACGGACAAGGAAACGCCCAAATTTGCGGTCTTTTTCAACCCCTTCCCCTTACGGGACTTCCCCTATCTCGTTTCACTCGCAGGGGCAGAAAAG
>JAFQRE010000009.1 GCA_017410245.1 Bacteroidaceae bacterium | reverse complement strand
CTCTACCAACTGAGCTATGGCACCTTGGCTTTTGCGAGTGCAAAGATAGTATATATATTTTATATTTGCAATGTTTAGAGACGAAAATTTTAAAAATCTACAAATTATAGTCTCATGCAGAGTCCATTTATTGTCTCCATTGGCATTGTAACTGCCTTGCGTTGCATGATATCGAAAGTGATGCAGCGCACCTACAAAAGTCGTTCCTATCATGTTTTGAGTCGGCTACACATATATGCGATGTATCGATAACAGATGGTAAGATAGGCATATATTCTATTATTTGTAGTGGGCATGCTCGATTTGAGAAATATTTTGGGTATTATAACTAAATAAAAGATTAAGTTTCGGCAGATTGTTTTATATTTGCAATGTAAATAATAAAAACTAAGCATAATGACTGATAGAACTGAAATAACGGTATTGGGTGTTACCAATCGTAATATGCCTAATGGTGTATACATGTTGTTATTGGCCGACGTAAATGATACTCGACGCCTACCTATTTTGGTAGGAACGTCAGATGCCCTCTCTATAGCTTTGTATCTTGAAAACAATACTCGACCTCGTCCCATGACGCACGACTTGGTTATAGATATTGTCAACAATACCGGAGCTCGACTCACAGAGGGATATATCTATCGCCTTGAGAATGGCGTTTACTACTCCAATATTACACTGCTCAATGGAGACCGTACCATCTCTATAGAGACTCGTATTGCCGATGCTATAGCCACATGCCTGCGCGCCGGTGCTCCTATCTATATGGCCAATAGTATCATTGAGTCGGGTATCGATGCATCTCTCATCAAGGGTACGCAAGACGATAATCCTTACATCGAATCGATAGAAGACGATGCCGACTACGAAAGCATGAGCGAAAAAGAGCTGGAGACACGTAAAAGACATGCAATCGCAGCAGAGGCTTATGAGGTAGCCGCTATGATACAAAAAGTATTGAAAGACAGGAAATAGCAAACATTATAAAGAGATATTTTATGAAAAACATTAAGTTTCGCCTTATCGTCATGAACTTTCTACAATATGGTGTGTGGGGAGCATGGCTTATATCATTAGGCGCATATTTGGGTGGAGGTCTTCACTTCACCGGTGTACAGATAGGTAGTTTCTTTGCTACAATGGGTATTGCATCGCTCTTTATGCCTGCACTGATGGGTGTAGTGGCCGACCGTTGGATACCGGCTCAACGCCTATTGGGTATTTTGCATCTGCTCAGCGCAGCGTGCATGACGTATGCTGCAACACAAACCGAGTATATGGCTCTATATACAGCCGTACTATTGGGTGTGATATTCTATATGCCCACCATTTCGCTCTCCAACACTGTTGCATATAATGCGCTCAATCGCAATGGGTTGGATACGGTAAAAGATTTTCCGCCTATACGTGTATGGGGTACAGTAGGTTTTATATGCTCAATGATTGCTGTCGATTTGCTGGGATTGGCCAAAGGATCGGGTCAGCTCTACTTCTCGGCAAGCCTCGGTTTATTGCTCGGATTATATTCATTCTCATTGCCCCAATGCGACGTGAGCAAAAAGCAATCGACCGGCAACTGGGTCGATGCACTGGGTCTGAGGGCCTTTGCATTGTTCAAAGAGAGACGCATGGCCATATTCTTTATATTTTCGATGTTCCTTGGCGTATCGTTGCAGATAACCAATGCTTTTGCCAACGACTACCTTACCAACTACTTTGGTGGTATTGAGGAATACAACGGCACATTCGGTGTTGAACATGCCAACATACTTATTTCGCTCTCACAACTGAGCGAGACATTGTGTATAATGCTTATACCCTTCTTCTTGAAACGTTATGGTATCAAGAATGTAATGCTCATCAGTATGCTTGCATGGGTACTGCGCTTTGCTCTGCTTGGTCTTGGCGACCCCGGCACCGGTGTATGGATGCTCATCTTGTCGATGATTGTTTATGGCGTAGCCTTCGACTTCTTCAACATCTCGGGATCGCTCTATGTCGAGAAAGAGACTGCCCCCGAAATCAGAGCCAGTGCGCAAGGCGTATTTATGATGATGACCAACGGATTTGGTGCAACTATAGGTTCATACGCAGCCGGCAAGGTTGTCGATATGTATGGTTGGCCCAATTCATGGTATATCTTTGCCGCCTACGCATTGGTTGTAGCCATCTTGTTTGCTATCATATTCCGTTACAAACATACGCCCGAAACAGCTAAGGCTTAACTACTGCTTATGCACCTTTTTTATACACCCGATATAGCCGATACCCTCACATTGCCCGAAGTAGAAAGCGGGCATTGTGTGCGTGTATTGCGCCTGAGTGAAGGCGATGAGATAGGTTTGATAGACGGACGTGGCACATTCTACCGGGCCGAGATAACTCTTGCCCATAACAAGCGTTGCGGAGTTCGCATCATTGAGGAGCAGAAACAGCCATCACACTGGGCCGGAAATATAGAGATAGCCATCGCTCCCACCAAAAATCTCGACCGCGTAGAGTGGTTTGCCGAGAAAAGCACCGAAATGGGAATTGACTCGATAGTGCCACTGTTATGTCGGTTCTCGGAGCGCAAAGAGATGAAAGGCGAACGCATAGAGAAAATACTCGTCTCGGCCATGAAACAGAGCTTGAAAGCAGTTCTACCCCAATTGCGCGAGATGACCCCCTTCGACCGGTACGTCAAAGAGGAGTTTAACGGCCAGAAGTTCATAGCCCATTGCCATGCCGACAGCCCTCGGCAGCTCCTGTCGCAATGCTATACTCCGGGCTCGCAGGTGCGCATACTGATAGGTCCTGAAGGAGACTTCAGTCCCGAAGAAGTAGCCTTAGCCCTGGCCAACGGCTATCGTCCCATATCATTGGGAGCTTCACGTCTGCGCACCGAGACGGCAGGTATCGTAGCATGCCACACCATACACACCATCAACGAAATAGCTTCGCTCGAATAGATTAATAAAAATCATACACCCCAAATGAAGAATATACTACGCACACTACTTGCCCTATACATCGTCTTACCCCTGATGGCAGTGGCTCAGAACAACTACATGAACGACCCCATGGTGCGCATTGCCATGGCAACATACGACGCGCTATTGGCCGAGAATCCGCAAGACTATGCCACATTATATTTGCGAGGCAAAGACTATTACCGCTATGGTGACTACAACAAGGCTCTTGAAGACCTCAACGAGGCTATAAGACTATATCCTCGCCAAGAGACCTCTGACCTATCACAAGCCTACACCATACGAGGTCTTATATACCAGATGCAAGGCAACACAACCCTGGCATTGGCCGACTTCAATGAGGCTCTCCAACTCGACCCTACTTCGCGCTACTCGCTGATAAGTCGCGCCGACCTATTGGTAGAAATGGGCGATTTCACTCATGCCAAAGAGGATTATCAGATGCTCATTCGTCGCGATGCTCGTTGCCAAGAGGCATATTTAGGGTTGGCTATAATAGCCTACAAAGAAAACAACATAGGTATATACCGCGAAAATATGCAGAAGGCGCAAGACTCCAATCCCACCAATGTAGATTTCTACCTCACTCGTGGTGCCATCTATGAGGAGATGGGCGAGTGGCGTTTGGCAGCCGACGACTATGTATCGGCCATGATATATGGCGACAACCGACGAGCCGTTGCAACCCTCAACTCTCTATCGACTATAGCCTATCAACCTACCATCGAGGCCCTATCGGCAGCTATTGAGAACACTGACGAAAAGGGATTCTACTACTTCGTTAGAGGTGCTATACACATGAACAACCATCACTACACCGCATCGATACAAGATTGGAATACCATCGTTGAGCAGAAGTACTTGCACTATCACACCGTTTTCTACAATCGTGGATATTGCTACATGCGTTTGGGACAATTTGAATATGCACTGGAAGATATAAGCAAAGCCATAAGAATGAAGGGCGATGAAATGTCTTACTTCTTGGAGCGGAGCCAGATATATCGTGTATTGGGACAATATGACAAAGCCAACGAGGATATAGCTGTAGCCTCTACATTCGATATGGACAATGCCGAGGTATTGCTGCAACGAGCATACTTAGCTACTGAACAACGTGACTACCAATCGGCTCTGAATCTATACAACGAGGCCATTATGTACAACGCCGACAATACACTATTATATCTGTTACGAGGCGACATATACAACCTATTGGGTAACACCGAAGCAGCCCAACAAAACTACGAGATGATGTTGAATGTTCCCGATGAGGCACTCGGTTTTGAGTCGCTACATGGATTTGCCATGGCCCGATTGGGTAGAAACATCGAAGCAGAAGTGTGGATAGAGCAAGTTATGGAGCGAATTAAAGGTATTCCCTCGGGCGAAGACTACTACAAAGCGGCCTGTATATATGCTCTTACCGGCAATAATACACAAGCCTACAAGTACCTTGAGCAAGCACTCAAAGCAGGTTATGGCGATTACTTCAACTACTACTTTGAGTACGACTCGCCCATATCGGTAGCACCGTTGCGCAACGAGCCCGACTTCCGCACACTCATACAAAGCTACAATAATGTATTTTAGAGTATAAGCAGTCTCCTTTTCAATCTCGACCGCCAAATATATTGATGTGAAAGCCCGATATCTAATAATACTCTTTGCATTTCTCATACCACATGTGCATGGGAAAGCTCAAAGTCTATTTTCGTCCGGAGCGCACATCGAAGAAGAAGCCCCCTGCAATTTTGCTTTGGGGGAGTATGCTACCGAATATACTTCGCCGGCTGCATTGGGCTTTATTCCCGCAATGATATATACCTCGATAAGTAGCGAGATGCAACTTACCGATACCCTTTCCATTCAAGTTCACTTCGACAATAAGCTGCAAACAGCAACCATATATATGTCGCAAAAACTTGCCAATGACAATCCCCGCTACATTATCTGCGCAACAAACGGCATTATAGCCATACAAGGCAACATCGAAACAATACCATACACCATCACCTACGACCAACTGAAAGCCGGTATATATATAATGTATATATGGGGCATAGAGGGACGCATACCGTATGTGACAAGATGGATAAAAAAATAATGAGATGAAGAGATTTGGAACGATACTACTATATATAATACTGAGCATTACATGGGTACTATGCGCTCAAGTACACAACGTACTCAATTATCAAGGCGTACTGAAAAATCCCGATGGAACAACCCGCCCCAATAGCGAGGCGATACTCGCCATCGAATTTCTACAAGATGGCTTGGTTGTATATAGCGAAAACCATCAGATAACCACCAACAACAATGGTTTTTTCACCATCAATCCCGGAGCCGGCAATGCTATATATGGCTCGTTTGCCGATATAGACTGGAGCAATGCCAATGTAACGATGCAAAGCATACTTGATGGAGAGGTTATTGCTATCACCAAGCTCACAGCCGTACCCTATGCTCTATATGCACATCAGGTTGCAGGGTTTGACAAGCTAACCAATAGTATCGACTCATTGAGCAACACCATGTACCAGACGGCTATACAACTCGACGACATTGTCATAAGCATCGACACATTAGGGCATGAGATAGAAAACACCACCCATGCTATATATAATAAAATATCATCAATCGGAGCCGATGTAGATAGTATAATAATGTTGGTTGCAAATAACAGCCTTGACATCGATACACTGCACAACCGCATTATGGCACTGGCCGTTGCCGACTCTATTGCAACAAGCCGCATAGACACACTTGCCAACAGAATAGCTTCGGTAGATACAAAAACAGACTCGCTATCGCAAGAGAACAACTTCTTCAATGCCACAGCACACTCATCACTCCCCCAAGGCTCATTCCACACACTACAGAGTGCCATTGAAGCAACTCCGCAACACCTTCGCAAGAGTGGTATTATCGTAACTTTCAAGAGCGACAGTATCAACTGGCGCAGTGTACAATACACACTCAGCGATACAACACAATGGAACAATGAGAGAGCTTGGAGTAACTACGGATACTATGGCAACCTCACCATTCCCTATACCGAGAACGACTCGATAACTCGACTTCTCATTCCCGATTATATACGTCGTCAAGGCCTCATCATCAGCTACTACAAAGACAATCGTATTGTCAACGAACAATATAAAATGCCTCAGACCGACAACCAAACATGGTGCAACGCAAACTCGTGGATATCATTATACAGTAGTGACGAAGAATTTGCCAAGATGCACGAAGCCATAGCCAATATAGACAAGACCGTAAACGAGGTAAAAAAAGGCATGCAAGATATGTCAACCTTCGGTGCATGGTTCTACATCGACAGTAACGACAAATTTACACAAGCCGGTGCCATAGACAAGAATGGCAATTGTGTACAAGACATTGATATGGTACATACCTTGCTCATACCTATCGACAATCAATGGTTCGTAACGACCTATGGCAATGCCACATATCCCGGCATTATATTCTACGATGACAATGGCAACATGATATCGGCATCGGAAGTGATTAGCGACGAAAATTGGCAACAACAGACAATAGACTTCTCGACCGACCAACTGCCACAAGGAGCACGATATTTCGCTGTCAATATGGCATTGGAAAAGCAGAGTAGCACATATATAAAATATCGCAACCCTATCACCAATGTGATAGACACCTCTACCGACTACACATACAAAACAAGCGACTATACCTTCAACTATGTTGGGGCATACGTAGGTCTATCGGGCAAACGCAACATCAATACACAATATCGTCACTCCAGGTTTATAGAGATTGCCGATAATGACTACAAAATCATTACTCACGGCACATACAAGAACGACACCATTGTACCTCTTGTAGTATATTATTCGAGCGAATCATTCAATACAGCCTTAGGATATGATTTAGGAGAAGTACAAAGCGACCGCAGTACAACCCGAGAGGTTTATATATCGGCTCAGAAAGCCCCTCAAGGAGCCAAATACTTTGTTGTCAATTGTCACCCATCAGCCGGAGCCGGACAAATCTTAACCGGGCGCACTGTAAACGACGTAATAAACCTTACCGATGACCGACTGGCACAATTGGAAAACAACCAAAGTTGTTATACCGGGCGCAAGATGGTAACACTCGGCGACAGCTTCACTACCAATAGCGGCAACAGAGGTAAAAGTTGGCAACAATGGCTTGTTGATTGGTTAGGTGTAGAATGGAGTGAGGACGAAACAAAAACCGGTACCAATGGATTTGATGCCATGGGATATGGAGGCTCATGGATACTGCCCAACGATATCAATTCGATGGCTATCAGATGCATCGACGTAAGACGATACTCACCCAACGTTATCATTCTATATGGAGGACAAAATGACAAATTAGAACGTTACCCGTTGGGAAGTATCGATGACACACCTTTTGAGGTATCACAGATTATCGACCTCACCGCTCGTAGCTATATCACCTCAAAAGAGGAGGCGCTGGCCTATATGCAGGATAAGGCCGTAAAGAAAAACAATACAATTGTACACATTAATGTCAGCAATTGGGGTAAACAAATGTACCTTCTTGCCGACACAGCCCATTGGGACAATCCCGAGGCGTGGGTTCCTCCCATCGAGACAACAACCTTCTACGGCACATACAAGGGTATTGTAGAACGACTATGCAAAGAAAACCCATACGCAACAATATATTGCATGACACTCATGCAATGCGACTCTACCAAGTATGACAAGACACTGGGTGAATGGGAGGCTCTCGATCAGATGCGCCGACAGAAAAACGAAGCCATCAAAGAGATAGCACAATACTATGGTGCACAAGTCATAGACCTCTGGAATCAATCGGGAGTTACTCCCTACAACGCAGCCTCGTTATACAACGACTGGCTTCACCCCAATCAATATGGCTATCGCCGTCTTGCCGAGTGTGTATATAGATATCTTAAATAAATAATAGACATAATCAAACAGTGCGTTATGAAAAAAATTCTACTTTCAGCATTACTTCTGTTAGGAGCTGCAAGCGTATCGGCTCAAAACGACTACTTACAATTGGACCTGAGTGACAACAACAACATTACATACGACGAGAACGGTGTGTGGACCAATGTATATGAAAACCAATCACTACAAGCCGATGGACTGGTATTTTCACATAGTGCACCATACGGTCCGGGTTACTACGAAGGTTTCATAGCAAGTAAAAATACCGACACAAAAAATCACCATGATGCAGCAGGCTGGACTGCCAATCAATGGGGTTGTATGGCTCAAGGTGGTGTAGATCTCGATAGCGAAGAGGGCTGGTGGGCAAACGCCATCTTCGAGAAACCATTCCTTATCAACTACTATAGTTCCTACTCCGCTACTACCAATGAGTACGGCACAAGCTATATCACAACCGCTTACAATGGCAGTTTCTACCCACAAGGCATCTACGTATGTAATACGCCTTGGGGATATTATGGCTGCACCGAGGGTGATGGATTTGCAACACCCCTCGCGCCTGAGGGAGGATATTACAAGATAACTTTCCACGGCGTAAACTTAGAAGCACAAACTACTACCAGCATCGACTTCTACTTGGCCGAGCGTCACTACAGCGACCGCAACAGCGATGGAATTATCAACGATGACGACAACTTTACACTCGACCATTGGGCTTGGTGCGACCTCTCGGAGATGGGCTGTACCGACCTTATATATATTACCATGGACTCATCGGACAAAGGAGAATATGGCATGAACACCTCTACCATAGCATGCTTAGACGGACTGAAAGTACGCCTTCCCGAAGCAATCGCTACAACAACACCCGATAAGGTACAAGCATATGCTACAGATGGCAATTTATACATATCGTTAGACAGAGCCCAAGAGGTACACATATATAATACCATGGGAGAGAAAATGATGAGTTGCACACTCAATGCCGGTACACACATGCTCAATTTAGCTCATCTGCAACATGGCATCTACCTCATACAACACCAACAAGGCTGCGTAAAGGTACGATTATAAAAACACAAACCAAGCTCAAAGTAAGATAGCAAAATAATAATTAGAATTGTTCTAAATTTATAATATTTTTCATTTTAAATTTTGTTTTAAACAAAACATTTCTTATCTTTGTTGCATAAATAAAAAGATAATTATAACCTAATAATTTTACAGCTATGTTAAGCAAAAGAATGGAAGAGGCATTAAATGCCCAAGTAAACGCCGAGTTTTGGTCGGCATACCTATATTTGTCAATGTCAATGCACTTTGAAAACGAAAGTTACAAAGGAATTGCCAACTGGTTTAAAGTACAATTTCAAGAGGAACAAGACCATGCAACCATATTCATGAACTACATCAACTCGATGGGTGGTAAAGTAACACTTCGCCCCATCGATGCAGTAGAGACTTCATGGAATTCAATATTACACGCCTACGAAGAGACCTTACGTCACGAAAAGGTGGTAACAGGACTTATCAACGACCTATATAGCATAGCTATTGAAGATAAAGACTACGCAACACAAAGTATGCTTAAATGGTTTATCGATGAGCAAATTGAAGAAGAAGAGACAGCTCGCGACTACATCGATGCCCTCAAGAAAATCGGTGATAACGGATATGGTCTGTACATGCTCGACAAAGAGTTGGCTGCCCGTACATACACTACACCGGCACCACTTGCCAATAACAACGAATAAAAGTCATTCTATAAAGGTTCTTCATAATGCTATAGAGGCTATATTCTTGCAGGAATATAGCCTCTATATTATATAATGTATCAGACTCTACTTGATTAGTCAATAATATCAAATCCTGTATAGGGAACAAGAGCCTTGGGTATGCGAATACCTTCGGGAGTCTGATTGTTTTCCAATAAGGCCGCAACAATACGGGGCAAAGCCAAAGCACTACCATTGAGGGTGTGACACAAGTGAGTCTTCTTATCGGCACCACGATAGCGACATTTGAGACGATTGGCCTGGTAGCTCTCGAAGTTCGATACCGAACTTACCTCCAACCAGCGTTTTTGCGCTGCCGAATATACCTCAAAGTCGAATGTAATAGCCGATGTAAAGCTCATATCACCACCACACAAACGCAGTATGTGCCAAGGCAACTCGAGAGCCTCAACAAGACTTTGCACATGGTCTTTCATCTCCTCGAGTGCTGCATAAGAGTGGTCGGGGTGTTGTATCTGCACAATCTCAACCTTATCAAATTGGTGCAAACGATTCAATCCGCGCACATCTTTTCCGTACGAGCCGGCCTCACGACGGAAGCAAGCCGAATAGGCAGCATTCTTGACAGGAAGCTCATTCTCGTTGAATATTACATCACGATAAAGGTTGGTAACAGGCACCTCTGCTGTGGGTATGAGATATAAATTATCGGCAGTACAGCAGTACATCTGTCCCTCCTTATCGGGCAATTGACCGGTACCATAACCCGAAGCCTCATTTACTACATAAGGAGGTTGAATCTCAAGATAGCCGGCCTCGCGGGCACGATCAAGGAAGAACGAAATGAGAGCACGTTGCAAGCGCGCTCCTTTACCTTTATATACAGGGAAACCTGCACCGGTTATCTTCACGCCCAACTCAAAGTCTATAAGGTCGTATTTTTTGGCCAACTCCCAGTGAGGCAAAGCATTGTCGCCCAAGTCGGGTATTACACCACCCTCTTTCTCAACAATATTCTCCTCGGCTGTGCGACCTTGAGGTACAGCATCGCAAGGCAAGTTGGGGATAGTGAGCAATATATCGGTAATTTCGCGCTCGGCTTTTACCATAGCCTCTTCTATTGCTACATTGCCGGCTTTCATCTCGGCAACACGGTTTTTCACAGCCTCGGCCTCATCTTTCTTTCCTTCTTTCATGAGTTTACCTATCTCGGCAGCCAATTTCTTCAACTCGGCAAGACGAGCGTCCAACTCATTTTGCGAGGCACGACGAGTCTTATCCAACTCAATGATGCGCTCTATTTTTTCTTTTCCGTCAAAGTGTTTAACAGCCAAGCGGTCTATTACCTCTTGGGTTTTATTTTTGATTATATCTAACGTAAGCATAATTGTACGATTTTGAAAATTACATTAGGCACATTACTTGTTCAACAACTCCTTAACGCAGGTAGATATAGCACGACCATCGGCTCGACCGGCCAATCGTTTCGAAGCAACACCCATCACTTTACCCATATCTTGAGGGCCACTTGCACCAACCTCGGCAATGATACCATTCAACTCAGCCACAAGCTCTTCGGCAGAGAGTTGCTTGGGCATATAAGCCTCTATAACCATAGCCTCGGCCAATTCACTTTCGGCCAACTCGGGACGGTTTTGCTCTTGATAGATAGCAGCACTCTCGCGACGTTGTTTTACCATCTTCGCAAGTATTTTCAAAGCCGCCTCATCGGGCAATTCGCCATTACCACCCTTGGCAGTCTTGGCCTCTATAAACTCCTTCTTAACTCCGCGCAAGGCCTCGAGTTTTACTCTATCTTTAGCCAGCATGGCACTCTTTATGTCATTGCTGATAGTATCAAACAAACTCATAATTCTTAGTCTCCAAAATTTATAGTCTTTGTATTATTCTCAACAGGGGTATTCGATGCTACGGTACGCGTTGTCCCTGCCGATGCAAGTTTCTGTTTAAAGTCGCTACCACGACTATAGGTAGGCTCACTATCGAAGAACTCAAGTAGCGCGTCATTATCCATTTGCTCGCGGGTAAGGACTGCTATTTGCAAGCGTTTACGCTCCATATCTCGCACCGCATCAGGTCCATATATTTGCACAACAATCGAGCTATCTACCTCGGCAGGATTAACCGGCTCTTTCTTTTTATCTACTTTCGAAGGAGCAGGTGCAGTAATAGTTATTGTATCGGTAGCTTCAAATCCCGATGCCAATATAGAGATTTTCATCTTATCGCCTATCTCCTCGTCAAAGTATATACCCGTTATCACGTCGGGGGCATTGACAAACTTCGATGTAAAGGCAGTAAGCTCGTCGCTCTCGGCCAGTGTCATCTGCTTGTCTTCATCGGGTGATAGATACAACACAATAAGAAGATTTTTCGATGTATATACATCGGCATTCTTCAACAACGGAGATCGTATAGCATCTTCGATGGCCGAGGTTACTCGATTTTCGCCCTCACCATATCCGGTACTGATAATGGCTGTGCCACCATCGAGTAGCGTAGTACGCACATCACGGAAGTCGCAATTGACATGGCCTTCGCGGACAATAATCTCAATGATACTTCCGGCAGCTGTTGCCAATATATCATCGGCTTTAGAGAAGGCATTCATAAACGTGAGTGTGGGATATATTTCACGCAGACGCTCATTATTGATAACCAACAGAGCATCGACATGGTTGCGCATCTCTTCGATATACGAGAGTGCCTTCTTGATCTTCGGAACACCCTCAAACAAGAATGGTAGTGTAACAATACCAACAGTGAGTATGCCCAGTTCCTTGGCAATGCGAGCCACAACCGGAGCTGCGCCAGTACCGGTACCACCACCCATACCGGCAGTGACAAACACCATATTGGGTTGAGGTTCGGTAGTAAGCAGTGCTTTTATATCTTCCTCACTCTCTTCAGCAGCAGCACGAGCCACATCGGGTTTATTGCCGGCGCCACCACCTTTTGTCACAGTAGGTCCTAACAATAGCTGTGTAGGAATACCCGACTTCTCAAGGGCTTGCGAGTCGGTATTGCACACAACATAGCGAATATTGCCAATGTAGCGTTTGTTGTACATATAGCGAACGGCATTACCACCGCCACCACCAACACCTATGATCATCATCTCGGTAGATGCATTGCTCTCAACAGGAGCCTCGCTCATATCGGTGAATGGTGTAAGGTTTTTTATATCTTCTGTCATAATCATATCTTATTACACATTACTACTTTGGTTAGTTCTCATCTTCGCTCTCACCCTCTTCAATCATCTTACCGAACTTGTCGAAGAATGAAGAGAAAATGCTGCGACGTTTGGGTTTCTCCTCATGCTTTTCGGGCGTAATGGTTATTATCTCTTCCTCGTCGTCCTCTTCGGGCACAACAACTACAGGTTGCGGACGCTCTACCTCTACAGCACTATTGGCAGGAGTCTTGGTACAATCGTCTTTGGCTGCGTATAGCAAACCTACAGCTTGTATGTAATCGTTGATTTGCGAGCTCTCTTTTTCAACGGCTTGTATATCCTTACGCAATACACCTACGCGCACCTTCATACCCACAAATCGTTCTTCGAGTAGTTCTATCCAACCACGCAGTTTAGCAGCACCACCAATTACTATCACACCTGCAGTGAGGTCTTTTCTCTCCAATCCTGCACGCTTTATTTGCTCATCGACATTGGCAACAATCTCTTCCGAACGAGCCTCAACAACCGATGTGAGCTTGGCAAGGTCTATCTCAACCATGTTGTCGCCCTCAAATTTGAGGCGTTGGTTAAACTCACTCTTGAAGCCCTTGGCAATGCCCGAAGTTATCTTCAACTGCTCGGCCTCAGAACTGATAAGGTTGAGGCTCATGATGTCGCGAGTAATGTTGCGACCACCCATAGGCAGTGTTTCGAGCAATACCAATGTGTCGTTTTTGTATATCGACACAGTAGTAGTCTCGGCACCAAAATCGACCAACATACAACCCAACATACGCTCTTCCTTAGAGAGTACTACATCGGCAGTAGCAAGTGCGCCGGTTATGTAGCCCGCGATAGGCAGTTTGGTACGTTCTATAAAGCAACGATCTATATTTCTGCGCAACACAGGCTTGGCAGTAATAGCTTTGTAATGAGCTTCTATTGTTGTACCTGTCACACCTATTGCATTGCGCTCAGCACGTCCATCAATGATATAGCCATTGGGGACAATCTCCAACACATCTACTGTATTGGGCAACATGGCACGACACTCCTCTTTGAGTTTCTGTACATGGGCCTGTTTTATGACACTATCCTCATGAAATGAGCGTTTGGTAATCTTCTCTTCGGCCGATACCGATACGCCCCCCACACCAACATATACCTTGGTAATCTTGGCCGGAGAGAGGCGATTTTCGAGTTTGGTCTTTATTTTATTGACCAAGCTGAATACCTCATCGACATTCTGAATACAACCACGTTTTATAATATTCGTGGCACTCTCTTTCTCTATAGCCGAGACAACAAGTTGTCCGTTCTCGTCTCGGTATCCGGCAATACCCACTACCTTAGAACTGCCCAATTCAATAGCAATAATATATTCACTCATATGTTGTTAATGATTTTTTTGTCCATGTATTATGACGATATTTCTTATCTCTTCGTGTACACACCACCTGATCTTTGTACTTCACCGATATGGTGTCGTAGGTATTCCAACCTATCTCGGGCAAGACTTGTCGGTATATTGCTTGTACACTTTCGAGTTTGTTTTTATAGTTATCTGCATCGCCCAACAATATGACATGATTGCCTACACGAGGAGATAGTATAACCTCGTGTTGTTGCGATACATGTATCTGTGCCACTTGATTACACCAGAAGTCGTGCGCAACGATATACTCTACCAATGGTATCAAAGACTCGGCCATCACACGATCATCGACATTACCTGTAACCAACGGTACATTGACAACATACATTGTATCAACTGCTATATGGTTGGCATTACGTTCGAGGTAATACGACTCGCCATCATCGGGCATGACACGCATAAACGGACGACGTTGCGACACATTGAGATAGACATCGCCATTCTGCTCATAGTAACACTCTACGTCTTCAAGTAGGTCTATCTGCTCGACATACTTTTCTATGGCCGATGGGTCTATCTCTCCACAAGTCTTATTAATAGGCAGTAAATGAGCCTTACGCAGATAGTGATAAAGATTGTCGGAGGTGATAAGATTACACTCCGAGCTATCGCGTACTGTAATATAGAAATGTTGGCATACAACCTCGTTACCCTTGTTGTGCCACAATACAAACGAGGCTACAAGGTATCCTAACAAGAGTAATATTGCCAATATTTTAAAGAAACGCTTCATTTTTGTTTCACTATATCACATATCTGGGGTAGCAACCGATCTATATCTCCGGCACCCATTGTCAATAAGACTTCAAAGTTATACTCTTTTATCCGTTCAAGCAACATTTCTCGGTCACAAAGTTCTTTGTGAGGCGATAAAATATTTTTGAAGATTATCTCCGACGATACTCCCTCAATGGGTAGCTCACGCGCCGGATAGATATTGAGCAAAATTACCTCATCGGCCAAAGACAATGCCTCGGCAAATTGAGGTGCAAAATCGCGAGTGCGAGTGTACAGGTGAGGTTGGAATATAACGCTCAATTTGCGGTCGGGATAGAGTGCTTTGACCGAAGTTATAGAAGCCTTTAACTCATCGGGGTGATGAGCATAATCGTCTATCATAACTCGCTGTGGCGTGCGAAGCCAAAACTCAAAGCGACGCTTGGCTCCTTGAAACGTTCCTACGGCTCGGCGCATATCATCGGGAGCAACTCCACACAACCAAGCCACCGCCATAGCCGACACTGCATTCTCTATATTGATATCAACCGGCACTCCCAATTCCACATCATCTACACGACCATTGGGAGCAACAAAATCAAACACTATGCGACCATCGCCCACTCTTATATGCTCGGCATGGAAGTCTCCCTCATCACGCGAGTATCTATACAATTTCACGTCCTCTTGCAAGCCCGGTTGCAGCTTCACTCCTTGTTTAAGGATAAGAGCACCTCCCGGTTGTATCAATGAAGTGAAATGTGCAAAGCTCTCTAAATAGGCCTCTTCGGTACCATATATGTCAAGGTGATCGGGGTCGGTTGATGTTACGACGGCAATGTATGGGAGCAGTTGGTGAAACGAGCGGTCAAACTCATCGGCCTCTATAACTGCATAGTCGCTCTTTGACGATAGGATAAGGTTGCTATCGTAGTTGCGTAATATGCCACCCAAAAAGGCATTACACTCTACTGCCGATTGGGTGAAGATATGAGCAGCCATACTCGAGGTAGTAGTCTTGCCATGTGTACCGGCAAAACACAACCCCTTGAGCGAATGAGTTATAAGTCCCAATAGACGTGCTCGCTTTATCACCTCAAAGCCATTGTTACGGAAGAACATCAGCCCCTCATGACTATCAGGTACAGCCGGAGTATAAACCACCAATGTTTCATCGGGATTTTGACAATATGCAGGAATAAGCGATACAGCCTCGTCAAAGAACATCTCTACCCCCTCTTGTTGCAATTGCAACGTAAGAGGAGTAGCAGTGCGGTCATATCCGGCCACTCGCAACCCCTTCGACAAGCAATAGCGCACCAATGCACTCATGCCTATACCTCCGGCTCCTACAAAATATACCGATTTATATGACTCTAACTTTTTCATTTATTCTTCTCAACTATGTTGCACAATATATCTACAATGCGTCGTGCCGAGTCGCGCTGTGCCATCGCTGCAATAGAATTGGACATCGAATAGAGCGTGATATTATCATTTACCAATCGTAACGCCTCGGCCACCAAGAGCTCGCGGGCATCGGCATCTTTGATAAGCAACGCTGCACCTCGCGATGATAGGGCCTCGGCATTCTTGGTCTGATGGTCCTCGGCAACATTGGGCGAAGGTACGAGAATAACCGGTTTCTCAAGAAGGCACAGCTCCGATATAGAGCTGGCACCGGCACGCGATATTACCAAGTCGGCCGCCTTGTAAGCCATATCCATACGCGATATAAAGGCCATCTGCTTTATATTCTCACAAGGAGTGGTAGCCAACAATGCTTGCGCCTCGGCATCATAAGTCTTGCCTGTTTGCCATATCAATTGCACATCACTTTTTCGCAAAGTCTCAATCTCAGCAGCAATACTCCGATTGATAGTGCGAGCGCCCAGACTTCCACCAACAACCAATATAGTCTTTTTCTTAGCATCTAACTCAAAAAACTCTATCGCTTCATCACGAGTAATGGCATCGTTAAAGAGGTCTTGTCGCACAGGATTACCGGTCATAACAATCTTTTCGGCCGGGAAGAATCGCGCCATATTCTCATATGCGACACATATAGCATCGGCCTTGGCAGCCAACAATTTATTGGTTACACCGGCATACCCGTTCTGCTCTTGCAACAAGGTAGGCACTCCCATATGCGATGCTACCCACAACGTTGGTCCACTGGCATATCCACCCACCCCTACTGCAATATCGGGTTTGAAGTCACGAACAATATTTCGTGCCATGAAGATGCTCTTTACCAAGTTCCACAACACCTTGAAGTTGCGAAAAATATTGCGTCGGTCAAAACCATATACGGGCAATCCGATAATTCGGTATCCCGCAGCCGGCACTTTTTCCATCTCCATGCGACTCTCGGCCCCTACAAAAAGTATCTCGGCATGGGGCATTTGAGACTTTATTTCATTGGCAATAGAGACAGCCGGGAAGATATGGCCTCCCGTACCGCCTCCGCTTATAAGTACTTTCAAATTCTTCATACTACTTCTATTCTCTTTTAAAATCCACGAGCTGGATTATCGGCTCTGAGGTCATCGGGCAACTCATCATCATCATCTATTGTCTTCAGCCCTGAGTCGGTACGTTCCACCGCATAACGGCTTACACTCAGCATCATTCCCATAGCCATACTCATTATCAGTATCGATGTACCTCCCTTGCTTATAAACGGCAATGGCTGTCCCGACACCGGGATAACTCCTACAGCAATACACATGTGATAGAATGCCTGATATACAATCACCAACGCCATGCCCATAATGAGCAGTGAGGCGTAGGCACTCTTACACTTCTTGGCTATCATACAGGCTCTGATAACTATTCCAAGATAACACAGCAAGACTATAATGCCTCCAAACAAGCCCAACTCTTCGAGTATAATGGCGTATATATAGTCGGAGAATGCCAACTGCAACCTCGAACACTCTCGGCTATTACCCGGCAACACGCCTATACCTCTGCCATTGGCTATGGCCATATAGGCATGATGCTCTTGTGAATTTTCGTCGGTAGTTGGTTTTTCATATTCGGGTATTCCATCGGGTGCCCAATTGGCAAAACGGTCTTTCCACACATCAAATCGAGCAAAGAACTTCAACAAAGCCTTGCTAACCTCCGACTTGGGTTCTTCCTTCTCTACAGTGACAACCTGCTCGGTAGGAGTTGCTTCTTGCTTGTTGTGCATAGACATGATTGCTCCTACTCCTACACCTATGACAACCACAAGAACGGCGGCACCGGTTATAACCAACTTGCGAGGCAAAACAGACAGTATCATCAGCGTACCACCAACCATCATGATAAGTATGGCATTAGAGCCACCTTGTGTCACCAACAATAGCACAAACACCACGATTATACCTATGCCGTAATATATACCCTTCTTTGACAAACCTGTTCCATCGGGTTTCTGGAAATACGACAATACGTATGCCAACAACATGGCGCAGGCCAATTTACATGGCTCGGCGGCCTGTATCGATATGCCCATAAGCTCGATACTCCGCACTGCTCCATTTCTATTGACACCTATAAATGGCGTGAGTATAGCCAATACAACAGCACCGGCAACAATAACAAACATCATAGCCTTAGTCCACTTGTAATGAATATGTTCCAAGGTAAACATGGCAACAAAGCCCAGTACCAGCCATTGTATGTGCGATGTTATAGGAAGATATACCAAACCATTTTTAAGGTCTTGGCTACTTGCGCTGAACACCTCTACCACCGATACAGCACACAAGATGATGTAACAGGCCCACAAAGTCCAGTCGGAAGTATATTTAATCTTCCTCTTTTTCAATATTCTATTTTCTATACTCTCCATAGGGTATTACAATTTACGCACACAATCTTTAAACTGGGCACCACGATCTTCATAACTTGTAAATAGGTCGAAGCTGGCACAACAGGGCGAAAGCAATACCGTATCACCGGATTGCGCTATAGCATATGCCTTATCGACAGCCTCTTGCATAGAGCCGGCATCGGCAATATACGACACTTTGCCATCGAAGAATGCATGCAACTTGCTATTATCTACACCCATACATATAATAGCCTTCACCTTATCATGCACAAGTTGCTCTATCTCGGTGTAATCATTCCCTTTGTCCTTACCGCCCAATATCAGTACAACCGGAGCGTCCATACTCTCAAGAGCATACCAGCAAGAGTTTACGTTGGTAGCTTTAGAGTCATTGATGAAACGTACACCTCGCACAGTAGCTACAGGCTCCAATCGATGCTCTACAGCTTGGAAGTCGCTCAAGGCACGACGTATATCCTCTTTCTCGATATGCAACAAATTGGCTGAGATACCGGCGGCCAACGAGTTATACAAATTGTGACGGCCATGCAAAGCCAACTCTTGTTCGTCCATCATAAAGACATCATCGGGCGTATTTATAACCAACTTATTGTCTTGAGTATAGGCACGCGACTGAGGCTCGGGAGACTCGGAGAATGGATATACCTGCGAGTTGAGTTGCAAGGTTTGCAGCTTTTCATTGATAACGGGGTCATCATTCCAATAGATAAAGGCATCTTCCGATGTTTGATTACGTGTAATACGGAACTTAGCATCTATATAGTTTTCCATCTTATGGTCATATCGATCAAGATGGTCGGGAGTAATATTGAGCAAAATGGCAATATCGGCTTTGAAGTCATACATATTGTCAAGTTGGAAACTACTCAACTCTACCACATAATAGTCATAGTCGCAAGTAGCTACCTGATAGGCCAAACTGCGTCCCACATTGCCGGCTAAACCAACTTTGAGGCCGGCACTTTTGAGGATATGATAGGTGAGCAATGTAGTAGTTGTCTTACCATTACTTCCGGTAATACATATCATACGAGCATTGGTGTAACGTCCGGCAAACTCAATCTCCGATATGATAGGTGTACCCTTTTGTGTCAAGGCTACAATGAGTGGAGCAGTATCGGGGATACCGGGACTCTTTATCACCTCATCGGCATCGAGAATGGTCTCGGCGGTATGTTTTCCCTCTTCCCATGCTATATTATACTCGTTGAGCATGGCCTTATACTTGTCCTTTATCGCGGACATATCCGAGACAAATACCTCAAACCCTTTTACCTTGGCCAACACTGCAGCTCCAACGCCACTTTCACCGGCACCTAAGACTACGATTTTATTCTTTTCCATGATTTTTTTCTCCTCTTCTTGCATTAACGTATCTTCAATGTCACCAATGTAATAACTGCCAATATCACTCCTACAATCCAAAAACGGGTAACAATCTTAGTCTCGGGAATAACATTGAGCGGACGTTGTATCAACGCATCTATGCCGGCATTACCGGGTTTCTGGAAGTGGTGATGCAGTGGCGACATCTTAAAGACTCTGCGCCCCACTCCGGTGCGTCGTTTGGTTATCTTGAAATAGGTTGTCTGTATAATTACCGACAATGCCTCAACAAAGAACACACCGCACAAGATGGGTATAAGCAACTCCTTGTGAATGAGAATGGCAAAAACAGCAATAATACCTCCCAATGTGAGGCTGCCTGTATCGCCCATAAAGACTTGAGCAGGTGCCGAGTTATACCACAAAAAACCAATGGTAGCACCAATAAATGCCGCCATAAATACAACCAACTCACTACTGCCCGGAATATACATGATATTGAAGTATGAAGCATACTTGATGTGTCCCGAGAAGTATGCCAATATACCCAAAGCCACACCAATGATAGCCGACGAACCCGTTGCCAACCCATCGAGGCCATCGGTAAGATTGGCACTATTCGATACTGCTGTCACAACCAATATAACCACCAATACAAACACTACCCAACCGGCAGTCTCTTGATGCTCACCCATAAAAGGCACCAAGTCGGAGTAATCGAAGTTGTGGTTCTTGACAAACGGAATAGTGGTTTGTGTCGATTTTACATTCTCTTGTCTATACTCAATCTCTACACCATTGCTACCCGGCACCTCAACATTCTCACGAATGACAAAATCGGGACTTAGATACAATGTTATACCCACAATAAGTCCAAGACCCACTTGACCTATAATCTTGAACTTGCCATGCATGCCCTCCTTGTCTTTCTTTATCACCTTGATATAGTCATCGGCAAATCCCAAAATACCCAGCCACACAGTTGTAACAAGCATCAATATCATATATAGGCTGTCGAGACGTCCCACCAACAGGCAAGGTACAAGAATAGCTATAATGATGATGATACCACCCATAGTAGGCGTACCCTTCTTAGAGTTTTCACCCTCAAGACCAAGGTTGCGCACCAATTCGCCCATCTGCTTTATCTTCAACCAATCGATGATGCGCTTACCGATGATGGTTGCTATAAAGAGCGACAATATGAGAGCCAATCCGGCTCGAAACGAAATGTAATTCCACAATCCCACACCGGGCATTTGGATATTCAGGTCATGAAAAAAGTGATATAGCATAATAGTTCTTTTTTAGCATTATTTATTCGGCAAAAATTTTCTCAACCTCTTCGCGGTCATCAAAGTGATGTTTCACACCTTGTATCTCTTGATAATCTTCATGTCCCTTACCGGCTATGAGAATCACATCGCCCGGTCGAGCCAATCGCACAGCTGTGCGTATAGCCTGACGGCGGTCGGTTATGGCAAGTGTATGCTTCATGGCATCGGCATCGAGGCCGGCTTGCATATCGGCCAATATATCGTCGGGATTTTCAAAACGGGGATTATCGGAGGTGAGGACAACCTCATCACTCAACTTCGCAGCCTCTTGTGCCATGATAGGACGCTTCCCTTTATCACGATTACCTCCGGCACCTACTACGGTAATAATGCGTCCGCCACCTATCACATCGCGTATTGTCGATAAAACATTGGTTAAAGCATCGGGAGTGTGGGCATAATCGATGACAGCCACATAGCCTTGTGGCGAATAGACTGTCTGGAATCGACCGGCAACCGGCACAAGCAGACTCATATTTACCAGCACTTGCTCTTTGTCGCAACCCAACAAACATGTTGCGGCATATACTGCCAATAGGTTATAGACGTTGAAGCGTCCTACAAAATGTGTCTCAACCTCTCGTCCATCAAAAGCCACCAACGTACCATCGAGACGACTCTCGATAGAACGCGCCTTAAAATCGGCCATGGCACGCAACGAATAGCTGTACTTGCGAGCACGACAATTTTGCAACATCACCTCTCCCACTTTATCATCGATATTGGTTAGGGCAAAGGCTTCGGCCGGAAGCATATCGAAGAACATCTTTTTGGCCTTTAGATAAGCATCAACGGTCTTATGATAGTCGAGATGATCTCGTGTAAGGTTGGTAAAAATACCTCCGGCAAATTGCAACCCGGCTATGCGATGCTGATGTGCCGAGTGTGAACTTACCTCCATGAAGGCATAACGACAACCTGCATCGACCATGCGACGCAACAAGGCATTGAGCGAGATAGGATCGGGGGTGGTGTGAGTGGCCGGCACGACCTCATCATCGATATAATTGCATACGGTCGATAAAAGGCCCACATGCTCGCCCATAAGACGAAACATCTCGTAAAGAAGAGTTGCTGTTGTTGTCTTGCCATTGGTTCCTGTTACACCCACCAAGGTAAGATCGCGTGAGGGGTTGCCATACCATTGCGATGCCAACAATCCCAACGCCTCGGCACTATTGGCGACTTGCACATAAGCCACGCCTTGAGATACTTCGGCAGGAATCTCCTCACACACTACAACCGTTGCGCCCAACTCCACAGCCTTATCGATGTATTGATGGCCATCGGCTTGCGAGCCTCGCACAGCTACAAAAAGATAATCGGCACTTATTTTTCGCGAATCGGCCTCTATACCTACAACCGCATTGGGCAATGTACCACACACTTGCAGGGGTTTTACAGCCGAGAGTAATTTATCTGTATTCATTCCTATATTATTTCAAAGTAAGTTTCATTTGCATTCCCTTTTGCAAGGGGATTCCGGGTTTTATAGATTGTTTTGCGACACGACCTGTACCGGTCATCTCTACATCAAATCCAAGTTTCTCCAATTGGTATAGTGCCTCGGTAGGAGTATAACCTATCACCGAGGGAACAGTCGCCGCATCAGACGTTGCTACAGCCACAGTATCGGCTTCAACAGCAGATGTATCGGGCATGGGATATTGCGCAAGATAATCGTAAATCACCTCATCGGCCTCATACGATACATTATGACGAGGTGGTGTCTTATCGCCCTCAATGGGTACATAATTGACATCACAATCGAGCATATTGCGACTATACATCTCCTCAACGATAGCTCGGAACACACCTCCCGACACGCCTCCTGCCGATGTTCCATTCTTTCGAGGCTTGTCTATGACAACAATACATGAATACTGGGGATTGTCATAGGGGAAAAATCCGGCAAAGGCCAATCGCCACAGTCCCTCATAATACGACTCACGATATTCAGGCAGCCCCTTTGAGTTGATAACGACACGCTCTATCTGAGCCTTGGCTGTACCTGTCTTTCCGGCAATCTCTACACGACCGTCCCTGATAATTTTTGCTGTACCTATGTCGCTATTGACAACGCCATGCAACATTTCACGCATTTGTCGAGCATGCAGAGGGGTACAGAAGTGTTCATTCACGCACTCGGGTTCGTATACTATATCGGGCTCGCCCTCACGCCTGAGGGCCTTCACCAATTGCGGCTTCATCATTCGGCCATCATTAGCGATTGCATTATAGACAGCGAGGGTAGATACCGGAGCATAACGATTGTAGTATCCAAATATCATCTGCGCATAGGCAAAGTATTGCCAGCGCTTCTTAAACTCCATATTTTTGGTTAATCGAGGACGTTGTGCACCGGGTAGAGGCAATTCGGCAGTCTCCATAATACCCGATTTTTCTATATCCTCGACAAAATCGTTATACCTGCCACGATATACATCACCTACAAGTTTACATACGCCTCGGTTATCAGACTTGATAATAACCTCTTGCGCAGTAATCGGATTTTTATAATGGCCTATCTTTTTATAACCACCTATCTCGGGTATGGCTCCCTCCGAATTAAACTCGCGCATAGGGTCTATGTTGCCATTCTCCATAGCCATCAGCAACGAGAGAGGCTTCACTACCGAGCCGGGCTCAATAGCAGTAATGGCATAGTTGCGTCGTGTGTTGAAAGTGTACTTACCATCTTTGTTGCGTTCTACATTGGCCATGGCACGTATCTCGCCCGTACTCACCTCCATGATAACTGCCGTACCGTAGTCGGCACGTTGCGACTTCACCATGTGCATAAGATTGCGTTGTGCTATATCTTGCATAGCCATGTCGAGAGTTGTCACCACATCATAGCCTTTGACAGGAGCAACAACCTCGTACATGCCATATCCAAGATGCTCTTGACGGCGTTGCACAGTTCCGTAACGGCCAAAAAGCAGAGTATCGAGTTTCAGCTCCATACCCGACGAGCCATGCCACTCGTTGCGTTTATAGGAAGGATTGGAATCGAGCATTTGCTCCGTTGCCAACATGGCACGTCCCAACACAACCGAAGTGAGGGTATCGTAGGGATAGAAACGCTTATAACAGCGATTGCGGGTAAGGCCCAAACTACGTCCATTACGTTTTTTCTTGAAAATAGGACACTCTTTCAACTCCTGATACTGCAAATCGGTAATATTCTCGGCCAGGATACAACTACTCGACTTTCTATCTCGCTTCTTGGATATATAGTCATAGTACTCGCGCTTTGTTTTCACCGGGAATTTCTCGGCAAGGTAACTGCAAAGAGTATCGAGATTGAGTGTATCAACACCGCCTCCGTGGGGAAATACGGTATCCCTATACAACTTCATATCGATACGAGGGTCTCTAAAATCGATGTAAGCCGTATATAGAGCAACCGTCTGAGCCAAAGGTGTGCCATCGTGAGCCAATATGTCACCACGCGCAGGCATAGCGTCACTCTCCTCGCCCAATCGCCATATACCGGCAGCCTTCTCATTCCACTTGGGTGCATCTATAATGCTTGTCTTTACCGCTGCTGCAAGAATTGTTATAGACAAGAACAACGCAATGGTTATTACAAACCAATAGGGGCTTTTCATTCTTTTCTTTTCTACCTTCTTATTCTTCATCTTACAGTTACTCTATAGGGTTAGACACTGCGATTTCCACTTTGGGTTCAGGCGAACTTATCAATGGGATATCATGACGTTCCACAGCCTCCGATATTTCGTGCAATCGCAGGTTCTCATCGCGCTCATACTCAAGCAACAGTCTATCGGTACGACGGTCGGTCAGTCGCACTTCCAGCATTTTTATCTTATTCAACTGCACCATATACATGTTGCGATGGGCAATTGATGCCACAAACAACACCACAATTGTAAGCATTAAGCCCCAATTATTGGTAAAAATTTCGCGCGGGAAAAACTTGCCATTCAATAGCAAGCCTATATTCCTTTTCCACTTGGCCGACTTTGCTTTCCGCTCCTCTTTTTTCTCCATTTTCTCTTCTTTCATTACTCTTTACATTTTTTGAGCGATGCGCAGTTTGGCACTACGAGCACGCGGATTGCGCTCAACCTCCTCGTCGGTAGGCACTATCACCTTGTTATTGACTGCCTGTAGCGGTGCTTTGACACGGCCATAAAAGTCTTTCTCCATAACACCCTCCACATTGCCGGTCTTGATAAAATTCTTGACAATACGGTCCTCGAGCGAGTGATAAGTTATCACCACCAATCGCCCTCCGGGCTTGAGCAACTGAGTGGCTTGGTTCAGCATACTCTTCAAGCTGTCCATTTCGTTATTGACCTCAATTCGCAAAGACTGGAAAATCTGGGCCAACTCCTTCTTCTCTTGCTTGCGATTGATGAAAGGAGCAACTACGTCCAACAACTCGCCGGTAGTTTTCACACCGCCACTGGCACGTCGAGCTACAATAGCCGAGGCTATGCGTCGTGCATTGCGCATCTCTCCATATAGAGCGAATAATTGCGCCAATCTATCATCGCTATATGTTGCCAATATTTCGGCAGCAGTAAGACGAGCTTTTTTGTTCATGCGCATATCGAGGGGAGCATCAAAGCGAAACGAGAATCCACGTTCCGACTCGTCGAAGTGATGAAACGAAACACCCAAATCGGCCAAAATTCCATCTACTCCCTCAACCCCATGATATAGCATGAAATTTTTGAGATATTTGAAGTTGCTATAGACAAACGTAAACCTTTCATCATCGACAATATTGCGCTGCGCATCTTCATCTTGATCGAAAGAGTACAAGTGTCCGTCCTTGCCCAATCGGCTCAAAATCTCGCGCGAGTGTCCTCCACCTCCAAATGTCACATCGACATAGGTTCCAGAGGGTTTAATATCGAGTCCTTGCATACACTCTTCAAGTAACGCAGGTATATGATATACAGGCTGTTGCATATATATTTCTTGTGTTATAGATACGATTTGCTATTTTCGTGTAAAGTTAGCAAAAAACATTCTATCGGCACATACTCTTTAATCAATTTTTTGTGACAAATTTCATTTTTTCACACTATTATTTTTAACTTTGTGCATCGACCCTATTTACGACTATGAAAAAGATATTCAACATACTCATTGGAGCCTTACTGATAGCCCTCACTACAGCTTGTGGCAAGTCGGACAATGCCATGCGTCCACAAACCGGCTATCTGCTTGTCTTTGGCGATGATAGTTGCCGATGTATCACATACGAGGACGCCCCTTTATTTACCCTCCCGTACAAGAATACTTCGCTTTTCTACAACGATATTGCCACAGTTCAAGATGCCAACAACAAGTGGCACTATATCGATCGAGAAGGAGAGTATAAAATCACCGGAATATATGACAAGACTACCGTCTTCAGCGAGGGTATGGCTTGGGTTATAAAAGAAGGCGATATGCCCGGAGCTATCAATGAGAGGGGCGACATAAAAATATCGCTTCGCGACACACATAGCGTAAGAGTCTTTATCGAGGGTTTGGCAGCCATTGCCGTTGTCAAGAAAGGCAAGCTCTTATGGGGCTTTATCGACAAAGACGGCAACGAAGTTGTCAAACCTCAATATCAAGCCGTTAGCGATTTCCGACTGGGATTGGCCGCAGTACAAGACAGCGAAGGCAAATGGGGTTATATCAACCTAAGAGGCGAAAGTATGATTGCCTGCCAATATGAGAAAGCCCTCACATTCAACGACAAAGGACATGCCATCGTCAAGACTCCCAATGGATATTATATCATAGACCGCAAAGGTACTATTATCCAATCTCATGCCTATGACGAAATGCTACCCGACAAGTTGTGGTACATGGTGCGCAGTGGCGACAAATGGGGCTGGTGCGACGAAACGGGCAAGTGCGTTATACAACCTGTATTTCAAGACATACGCCCCTTTGGCGATGGCAGCTTGGCTCCTGTAAAGATACGTGGCAAATGGGGTTATATAGACCACAGCGGAAGCATTGCGATTAAACGACAATTTTTTGAGGCCTACCCCTTTGTAGATGGGTGCGCTGCTGTACAGACCGGCACGGTATGGGGTTTTATCAATGAAAAAGGATTTTTCATTGTCAATCCGCAATACGACAACGTACCCAAAGACTATCTTATGCAGTCGCTTGGTTTAGGCAGTGCAATGAACACATTGCGTATCAAGTAAACACAAGCAACTATACTACCCTTTCAGGATTTCGTTTTCTATCCTTTCAAGTATTTCGAGCAGTTGAGGCATTGTAGATGCCTGCAACATAGCTATGCGTGTATCGCGAAAATTGGGAATACCCTTAAAGAGTGGAGTTGCAGCCAAATGTCGGCGTATATGAGTGATGCCACGACGCTCATCAAGACGAGCTACACTCTCATGCAACTGACGGCGTATGACATTCATGCGTTCGGCAACTGTCAGCGGGGGTAACTCCTCACCGGTGAGCAGATAGTGCTTAATCTCCTTAAAAATCCAAGGAGCACCTATTGCGCCACGTCCCACCATGATGGCATCTACGCCATAATGGTCGAAACACTCTTTGGCCCGTTGCGGAGTAGTCACATCGCCGTTACCGATAATGGGTATGTGCATTCGAGGATTGTTCTTCACCTCTCCTATCAAGGTCCAATCGGCCTCTCCGGTGTACATCTGACTGCGTGTACGACCATGAATTGCCAAGGCTGCTATGCCACAATCTTGCAATTGCTCGGCCAACTCGACAATAATCTTTGACTCACAATCCCAGCCCAACCGAGTCTTTACCGTCACCGGGGTATTGACAGCCTTGACGACCGAACGGGTTATATCGAGCATCTTAGGCACATCGCGCAGCATACCTGCTCCGGCACCTTTACCGGCCACTTTCTTCACCGGACAGCCAAAGTTGATATCGATAATATCGGGGCGAGCCTCCTCACACAAACGTGCTGCTTCTACCATCGACTCAACATATCGGCCATAGATTTGTATGACCACAGGGCGCTCTTCATCGCATATATGCAATTTGCGACGAGTAGCCTCGACACTTCGCACCAACGCATCGGCACTGACAAATTCGGTATATACCATATCGGCACCAAACTCCTTACACAACAAGCGGAAAGAGGTATCGGTAACGTCCTCCATCGGCGCCAACAAAACAGGCTGTGTTCCCAAATCTACGGTTCCTATTTTCATATTTTTCCTTTTTTACGAACAGAAAATCAACGAAGACCATGTATCGGCATCGAGCATCTCTCGGGCCACCATGCGCATATCATCGAGCGTAATAGCCTCTATACGACGACGTTGCTCATCGGACGATAGCATATTGCCATAGCGCATAAAACTTTTTCCTATAGCAAGTGCCAATCCTTCATTATTATCTTCGGCAACTTGCAGTTGTCCCAAATATTGTTTTTTGGCAGCACACAAACGTGCTTCGGTAAAGTAGTTATTTCGCACCTCATCAAGCACGTGCTTGACCCGATGCATACATTTGTCGATATGACGCTCATCGGTACCAAAGTAAATAGAAAATATACCGGTGTCGGTATAGTTGGTTACAGCCGACTCTACCGTATATACATAGCCTCGCTGTTCACGCAATGCCACATTGAGCAAACTGTTGAGACATGGGCCACCCAAAATATTGTTTAACAACAACATAGGTAGCCGTCGAGAGTCATAAAGGTCATAAGTACGACAACCCCACACCACATGTGCCTGATGCGTATCACACGACACTCTTTCGGCAAATGGCTCTATGGCAATAGGGGCTACTCGATGACGCACATCGGGTGCGTCAATCAATGCTTGAAAGTATCGCTCGGCACATCGCACAACTTTGTCAAAAGGCATGCTACCCAACGAAAAAAAAACCATGTGTCGGGGCAGATAATGCTTGGCAAGAAATTTACGAGCTCTCTCGGGGCCTATCAGTTCGAGGCCTTCAGGGGTACCTAAGATATTGTGTCCCAGTGAGTGATTGGCAAAGAGCCGATTTTCAAACTCATCATAAATCAACTCGGAAGGTGTATCTCTATACATCTCTATCTCCTCTATCACCACACCCCGCTCTTTGTCAAACTCGGCATCGGGAAACGATGCATGAGCAACCAAATCGCCCAACAGCTCCATAGCCCTCTCTTGATATTGCGATGGATATATGCTATATATAACTGTCTCTTCCTTAGAGGTAAATGCATTCAATTCTCCTCCCACCGACTCCATGCGGTTGCGTATATGATAGGCTCGACGATGCGTCGTACCCTTGAAAATGGTGTGCTCAACCAAGTGAGCCAGTCCATGCTCTTCGCACTCTTCATCGCGTGAACCGGCATTGACAATAAATCCACAATACGACACACCGCCCGAGTGCGGACAATGTACCAATCGCAGACCATTGGGTAGAATATGTGTCTGAAATATATTCATCGGATCTTTATAATGAGGTGCAAAATTAGTAAATATCACACGATACACCAAAAATAGGAAAGAAATAAAAACTTCTTCCACCCTAAATCATCTTATAGCAAAACTTCTATTACAATACCGGACTGACCAAACGCACTACCGACTCACAAACTTTCTGGACAAATGGTCGTTGGCGCCACTCGGCAAGATTGTCTATCAATACACACTGCTGCATATCGGTCATAAAATCTCGCTTCACACGCAGCGCCATATCGGCACCATAGACCAGTGCATTGGTTTCAAAATTGTGCTCAAAACTACGGAAATCAAAATTGGCCGACCCTATCGACACCAACTCGTCATCGGCTACAATGGTCTTGGCATGCAACATACCGGGTTTATACAGATATACTTTCACACCGGCATTGAGCATTTGAGAAATATAGGAAAATGAACCCCAGCGCATTACCACCCAATCGGTGCGGTCGGGTATCATAATACGCACATCTACACCCGACATAGCTGCCACTTGCAACGCATATACCAGCGAATCGGTAGGGAGGAAATAGGGTGTTTGGATATAGACATACTCTTGTGCCATCGAGACTATCTTCTCGCACATCATTGCTATAGTACTCCATGGCCCGGTAGGCCCCGACATTACTATCTGGACACCTTTATCTCCCATGGGAGCCAAGCGCGGAAAATACTTTTCGTCCGACAAAACGGTATTACTTTCGTAGCACCAATCTACCGAAAACGACATCTGCAAGCCATGAACAGCCGGTCCCTCAATGCGTATATGTGTATCGCGCCAACTCAAATCGGCATCTCCATTGACATAACGGTCGGCTATATTCATACCTCCTATATAGCCTACAATACCATCTACTACTACAATTTTGCGGTGATTGCGAAAGTTGAGTCGCCACGATGGACGGAACTGAAATATACGCATAAAGGCTCGCACCTCTATACCTTGCTGCTTCATATCCTTGAAGAATCGGCGAGATGTCGTGAAACTACCCATATCGTCATACAACAGCCGTACTTCTACGCCACGCTTCACAGCAGCAACCAAGGCATCTCGCACCCTGCGTCCTAAAGCATCGTCACGAATGATGAAATATTGTATGTGAACAAATTTTTGAGCCAAATTGATATCATTCAACATATCGTCAAACTTATCATTGCCTCGCACATACATTCGCACATTATTGCCGGGATAAAAACGCGATGCCTCCAATCGATTGCACATTTTTATCAGTTGCTTGTTGTTTTCGCTCAACGTGAGGCTATCAACATCTACATCGGGCAACTTATTGGAATTGAACAACTTTTCTCTATTAACCTTTGACAGCATCGACTCACGACGCAGGCTCTGACCGAATAGCAAATACAACACCAATCCCACAACAGGCAGACAGATGAGAGCCAATATCCACGCAAGACTTTTCGATGCATTGCGATTCTCCGATACTATAACAAATATACTACTCACAATCAACAAGCCATAGGTAATATACATGACCTTGACAAACCACGATGATATGAATAATTGTAGTAACATCTATCGACCAATTGTTGTATTAGGGTGCTAATTTATAAATAAATTCAACATTCCGCTATTTCTGTCGTACTAATTTATCTTATTTCACTCATTTTTATTACTTTTGCCCTCCTAAAACGGCTTTAAAGCCTACTAAGACTACCCAAAGAAATGAAAAGAAACTATCTTACACAAGTGGTGTGGTTACTCGTGCTTACAATAGGACTATTGTTGGCCCTATCGCTGATACCACCCATCGAAATAAACTTCACTACCAAGCAGATAGATATACTGAGCGACCTACGTTCGAATGAGGCCGCCCAACCAACAACTGATACTCCCGAAAAAAACAACGGCTACTTTGTATCGATGCAGGAGATGACCGCACCTATTGATACCAATACATTGGTCATTGCCGATACTATGCCCTCTACTCAAGAGATTGAGGAGACTCAACCTGTCATTACCAACGTAAAACGCAAAGACGGCGACATTACTCTTATAGAGGACTATTCGGCGCAACAGATAGGATTGCGCAACCTGATACAAGCCATAGAAAATCGCAACACACTACAACGCCCCATACGCATTGCCTTTTTAGGAGACTCGTTTATAGAAGCCGACATCTTCACCCAGAACGTACGCGCCTTACTCCAAGATATTTATGGTGGTTGTGGCGTAGGCTACATGGCCATGCACAGCGATTTTCCGGGATTTCGTCGTTCTATAAACCAAACAGACAAGGGGTGGAATACATACAACGTTGCCACAGAACAGCAACAACCTCAACTCACCTCTCTCCCGTTGCAGATACACCGTGCCGAGGGCGAGGCATATACCCGACTCAAGGGTGTAAACAAGTTGCGTTACATCGACAAGTGGAATGTATCTACCATAGGTTTTATAGCCGAGGACTCGGCTGTTATCATGGTTAAAACCGACTCGGCTACATACACATACGACGTTGTGCCCGATACAAAGGCTCAATTTATCACACTACAAGACCCCACAGCATTGCTCGAGGTACGTTGCAGTAGCCCCAACGTAGCTTTTTGGGGTACTTGGCTCGACGACACAGAGGGCATAGCCATCGACAACATATCGATGCGCGGATACAGTGGAACAACATTGGCTCAATTTCCTATAAACCGTCTGCAAGAACTCGACGAGGCTATTCCCTACGACCTCATTGTACTACAATATGGGCTCAATCGCATGACGGCCTCTATCACTCATTACTCGCCCTATACCCAACAACTCATAGAGTCGGTAGCACATCTTCGAGAGGCTTTCCCTACAACCGACATTCTCATTATGGGAATAGGCGACCGTTGCCAAAATCAAGACGGGGAAATAAAAACCATGGAAGCGGTACATGGTATGATAAAAGCTCAACGCAATGCTGCTATACAATCGCAATGTCTCTTCTGGGACTGCTACGAAGCTATGCAACAATTGGGCGGTATGCCGGCCTTTGTCGAAAACAAGTGGGCAAGCAAAGACTATACTCATATCAATCATGTCGGTGGTGAACCCCTTGCACAAGAGTTTGTAAAAGCCTTCAAATATGCCATTGAGAATAGTGGCAAAAACACACCCTCGGCACAACCCGACACAATAAACATTGCTCAATGAAAAAAAGATTGCATATATTCATCGCAATACTTCTATGCGCGATATGTTCAGGCCACGCTATAGGTGCGACCGACAGTATATCATGTGTCAATCACGAAGCCGATACAATAACGTTCAACGGTGCCGATTGGTCGCCTATCTTCAACCGCTTGGTGTCGTTGCTCGATACGACAAGCAAACAACATGATATTATCTCAATAGTCCACTTAGGTGACTCACATGTGCAGGCTGGATTTTTCAGTGAGGCATTACGACTTCCATTGCAAAACCTATGGGGCAATGCCGGTCGCGGACTGATAGCACCGTTGCGTATATGCAAGACAAACGAACCGGCCGATTATCGCATCACATCGCCCGATAGTTGGCAACACCACCGATGCATCATTGGCAAGAAGTTTAGCAACGAAGTTGGCGTCAGTGGTATTGCAATCACACCTGTCACCAATCAGATAGACCTAACCTTCGAGACAATGAGCCGATATGGCGAAGAGATTGGGTTCAACACACTTCGCCTGTTTCATACACCCAGCGACAAGTTTCCACAACTACTTCCTGCCGATACTCCCGAAGGACTTAACACCTTCTCAATACGCCCCGGAGAAACCTACTTTACATGGAACGATACCATTCACCACATGCATCTGCAAGGAGCCAATAGCTACGAAAACCAACACGCCATAATATTCGGTGCATCACTCGAGAACGGCCAAAAAGGTATTATTCTACACGCTATCGGCAACAACAGTGCCACCTACGAGTGCTACAATAGAGTGAGCAATTATGGCGAGAAACTTGCCATGCTTGAGCCTCAACTTGTCATTATCTCGATGGGTACCAATGAGTCTGTTTCGGCTCTCACCACAGAGGCTCTCCTTTATGAACAAATAGACGCTCTTGTCACCTCTATACGTAATAAAAGCCCCGAGGCACTTATCCTGCTCACCACTCCGGCCGATAACAAATTGCGCAAAAGACGCAAACGCAAGACATACTACACCGAGAATAAAAAAATTACTACCGTCGTAGAGACCATAAAGAACTATGGCAGAGAGAATAACATTGCTGTATGGGACTGGTTTACCATAGGTGGTGGAAAAGGTTCTTGCGAAACATGGGTAAAAGAAAAAGGCATGAGAAAAGACCATATACATTATACTCAAGAAGGCTATGCCATACAAGGCAACCTATTGTACCAAAGCATATTGAAAGCATATGAACAACATATTAGATAATCTCGATTTATCGAAGTTGGGCGAACTGCTCACATACTCTCCGTCACACCCGTTGATGTTCAATAGCGGGCTGTTTCTCTTTCTGTTTTTGGCATTCATTATCATCTACCGCTTGCTATACAGCAACAACATGGGACGTATGGTGTTTGTCATCATCTTCTCGCTCTATTTCTACTACAAGTCGAGTGGCATCTACGTTCTATGCCTGTTATTGGTAGCGATGTCCGATTTTCTGATAGGCCTGCTGCTACAGCGCACACACAGCTCATCTAAGCGAAAATGGTGTGTGGCTTTAAGTGCCCTCATCAATATGGGTATGCTGTGTTACTTCAAGTACACTACCCTCATTGTCGATACCATCAATACCTTTATCAGCCGTCCCATCGAGCTATGGGATATAGCACTGCCTATAGGTATCTCTTTCTTTACATTCCGTTCTCTCAGCTACATCATCGACATCTATCGTGGCAAGTTACAACCTACATCAAACCTTCTCGAATACATCTTTTTCCTTTCATTCTTTCCACCACTTGTAGCCGGGCCGGTTGTTCGAGCCATCGACCTCCTCCCACAGATACAACGCCGTCCGCTTGTCACCCGAGAGATGTTTGCCGAGGGATTATTCCTTGTCATGACAGGTGTTTTCAAGAAAGTAGTCATATCCGATTACATCAGCATCAATTTCGTCGATCGCATATTCGATGCTCCCGCATTATATACGGGACTTGAAAATCTTTTAGGCATATACGGCTACACATTGCAAATCTATTGCGACTTCTCGGGCTACTCCGACATGGCCATCGGAATTGCATTGCTGTTGGGCTTTCGTTTCCCTATCAACTTCGACTCACCCTACAAGTCGGGCTCTATTACCGAGTTCTGGCGACGTTGGCACATCACCCTCTCTACCTGGTTGCGCGACTACCTATACATTTCGTTAGGTGGCAACAGAGTACCCCGTTGGCGCAACTATTTCAACCTATTCATTACAATGGTGATAGGTGGATTGTGGCATGGAGCCTCTTGGTTATTTGTCTTGTGGGGCGCTTGGCATGGACTTATGCTTGTACTGCACAAGGTATATCGCAAACTTGTTCCGGCTCGCGAGCACTCAGGACTGAAGGCTCAACTACTGCACATTGGCAATGTTCTACTCACATTTCATGTAGTAGCCATAGGTTGGGTATTTTTCCGAGCCGACTCGCTCACTGTTGTTGGCGAAATGGCCACACAGATATTCACTCAATTCCACCCCGAAGTTTTTGCTCAGTTTGTGTCGGGATATCCATTCGTGACGTTAGCTATAGTAATAGGCTATCTGCTACACTACACCCCACACCAATTGTCGCTTTCAATACAACAAACACTCGAGCATACGCCTCTTGTTGCCAAGGCCATCATTTTTGCACTATTCATTTTCTTGGTATTGCAAGTACGATCGAGCGAGGTTGTTCCATTTATATACCTTCAGTTCTAAAAATTATGTCATCGACACGCACACGATAGCATAACTCTTTATACATATTATAATATGAGATTTGCAGCATATCGCAAAAAGATGTACCTTTGTGCATATAGCAGATAATTAACATAATAACTATACTACCAACAATGAAACAATTCAAAAATTTTGCATTACCCTTTGCGGTAGCAATCACTATGATGACAAGTTGCCAAACAACACCTGTCGCCGACGGCGATTACAACAACTACCCCGTCTATAAAGGCGATGACTTGGAGATGAGAGTTGATGAGGACGGAACACGCTTCACACTATGGTCTCCTACAGCCGATAGTGTAAAGGTGCGTATCTACAACGAGGGTTTGGGTGGCGAAGCCATTGAAACTCGCTACATGGAACGTGCCAACAGCAATGAGCCTTGGCGTACTGCCTTCGATGAGGCTTTGTATGGCAAGTACTACACATTCAGCATTCACTACAATGGCGAATGGATGGACGAGACTCCCGGTGCCTATGCCCGCGCCGTAGGTGTAAATGGCAAACGTGGTGCCATTATCGACTTTGCTACTACCAATCCCGAAGGTTGGGAAAACGATGTACGCCCCGCGCTCGATAAGTTTACCGACATTATCATCTATGAGATGCACCACCGCGACTTCTCGATACACCCCTCGGCCGGCAACCAATATGGTGGTAAGTTCTTGGCTCTCACTCAAGAAGGCACTCAATCGCCCGAAGGGCAAATGACAGGTATCGACCACCTCAAAGAGTTGGGTGTTACTCACGTACATATCCTCCCCTCTTACGACTACGGCTCGGTAGATGAGAGTCGCCCCGACAGCGCCCAATACAATTGGGGTTACGATCCGGTCAATTACAACACACCCGAAGGCTCTTATTCAACCAACGCTTTCGACCCCGCCACTCGTATTCGCGAGATGAAACAAATGGTACAAGCCCTGCACCGCAATGGCATTCGTGTTATTCTCGATGTTGTGTACAACCACACTTTCATCAACGATGGCTCTAACTTCAGCCTCACAACACCCGGATACTACTATCGTCACAACGAAGATGGCAGCTACGCCGATGCCTCGGCATGTAGCAACGAGACTGCCAGCGAACGCGAAATGGTACGTGACTACATCGTAAACTCGGTAAAATATTGGGTAAACGAGTACCACTTCGATGGTTTCCGCTTCGACTTGATGGGTATTCACGATATCGAAACAATGAAAGCTGTTCGTGCCGAGTTGGATAAGATAGATCCTACAATATTTGTTTACGGCGAAGGTTGGGCTGCAAGTGCTCCCGCCATTCCTGCCGAGCAATGCGCTATGAAAGCCAATGCCTACAAGATGCCCGGTATTGCAGTATTCAGCGATGACCTTCGCGATGGTGTAAAAGGTCACTTCAGCGATGCCAAAGGTCGTGGCTTTGCCACTGGTGCCGAGAACTGTGAGGAGAGTGTAAAATTTGGTATTGTTGGAGCCATTCAACACCCCCAAATCAACTACGAACTCGTAAACTACTCAAAAGCTCCTTACACCAATCACCCCACACAAGTTATCAACTATGTATCTTGTCACGATGATATGTGTCTCACCGACAAGTTGCGTGCCTCGATGCCTGAGGCCGACGAAAAGTCGTTGCAACGCTATGCACGATTGGCTCAAACCATCGTATTCACCTCACAAGGTGTTCCTTTTATGTTTACTGGCGAAGAAATCTTCCGCGACAAGAAAGGCGTTCACAACAGCTACTGTTCGCCCGACGAGATAAACGCAATAGACTGGAGTCTGAAACAACAAAACCGTGAACAATTTGACTACTACCGCAACCTCATTCAATTGCGCAAGTCACACCCTGCATTCCGCTTGGCTACAGCCGAAGAAGTGTGCAAGCACCTCCAATTTATCGAGAACACTCCCAAGCAAGTTGTAGCTTATACACTCAACGACAATGCAGGTGGTGATGTTTGGAACCAAATCGTAGTGGCATTCAACGGTGGCAACCAACCTGCCGAAATAGAGATACCCGAAGGCAACTGGCAAGTAATAGCCAATGATGGTATAATTGATCTCAACGGCACAAACAAAATTGAAGGTACTACAGCTACGATTGCTCCTTCGGCAGCTCTTATATTGGCTCGATAAGCATATCAAGCACACCAAAATCAATTCTTTAAAAAATCATAATAAACCCGAGGCCCTGCAAAGATTTGCCTCGGGTTTTGTCATTATTCAAGTAATATTATTATCTTTGTAGCAAAATTTGGTGTATTATGGCCGACAATTCAAAGGTAATACTCACATCACTGCGTGCACATATCGAAGAATTGACCTCGCAACATGCTCGTTTACAAACACAATGCAACGAGTTGCAAGAGCAATTGAACCGAGCACACAATGAGATAGAGCAGAAAGATAAGAGAATCGAAGAACTTACCAACGAATTAGCTCAACGAGATGTCCGCTATAAAAATCTGCAAATCTCGCAAAAAGCCGAGTTAGACACTCGACAATTGCAAGAAAACAGAGAAAAATTTGCCAAATTGGTGCGGGAAATAGATAAGTGTATCTCTTTACTTAACGAATAATATCATGGAGGTTTCGGAGTACTTCAAAATTAATGTGAAGCTCAACGATATAGATCACCCTTTCAGCCTCACTGTTAAGCGTAACAGCGAGGAAGAGAAGATATTTCGTGATGCGACAAAGATGATAAACACATATTATAACGAGTATAAAAGCCGAATTAAAGGCATGGACAGCACGTCATACTATGGTATGGTTGCGTTGCTTACTGCACGATTGTATATTGAGGCGTCTAACGATAAGAAAGAACTCGAAAACACAATTGCTCAGATAGAGAAAGAATTGGCTGCATACCTTGAACAAAACACGTAAAACACCCTATATATAATATATAAGGCTGTTTACTACTATAACGATTTTTTTAACCGCACCATAAGTATAACCTCATACATGGTTATACTTGTGGTGTTTTTTATAATACATAAATAAACAAAAAATGGAAACTATACTAACAATCAGTTTGGTCGTGGTGGCCTTGGTGATAGGAGTGGTTGCCACTTATATCATCAATAAGACAGTACTTGCCAACCGAGCCAAAGCAATCATCGAAGAAGCTGAAAAAGAGGCCGAAGTCCTCACTAAAAATAAGCTCCTCGAAGTTAAAGAAGAGTTCTTGCAACGTAAGGCCGAACTCGAGAAACAAGTCAATTCGCGCAACTCTAAACTTCAATCGGCCGAAGCTAAGTTGAAACAACGCGAAATGCAACTCAATCAGCAACAAAACGACTTGCAACGTCGCAAAAACGAGGCCGACTCGGCCAAAGCCAACTACGAGAAACAGCTCGAAGTTGTTGAAAAGAAAGAACAAGAGCTCGAAAAACTGCACAAAGCCGAGATCGAACACCTTGAACGCATATCGGGACTATCGGCCGAAGAGGCAAAAGAGCGACTCATTCAGTCATTGGTAGATGAAGCCAAAACTTCGGCTGCATCGTATATCAACGACATCATGGACGATGCCAAACTCACTGCCAACAAAGAGGCCAAACGCATCATCATTCAAAGCATTCAACGTGTTGCTACCGAGACTGCTATTGAAAACTCGGTCACTGTATTCCACATCGAATCGGACGAAATGAAAGGACGAATCATTGGTCGTGAAGGTCGCAACATACGTGCCCTCGAAGCTGCTACCGGTGTTGAAATAATAGTCGATGACACCCCCGAGGCTATCGTACTATCAGCATTCGACCCCGTTCGTCGCGAAATAGCACGTTTGGCCTTGCACCAACTCGTTACCGACGGACGTATTCACCCCGCTCGTATCGAAGAGGTTGTGGCTAAAGTGAAGAAACAAATAGAAGAAGAGATTATAGAAACCGGTAAACGCACTGCTATCGACTTGGGTATTCACGGACTCCACCCCGAGCTTATCCGCCTTGTTGGTAAGATGAAATACCGTTCTTCATACGGACAAAACCTCTTGCAACACTCTCGCGAAACAGCCAACCTTTGTGCTGTTATGGCTTCGGAGTTGGGACTCAACCCCAAGAAAGCTCGTCGCGCCGGTCTGTTGCACGATATAGGCAAGGTGCCCGATGAAGAGCCCGAATTGCCACACGCACTCCTCGGTATGAAGATGGCCGAAAAATATAAAGAAAAACCCGACATCTGCAATGCCATTGGTGCGCACCACGACGAAACCGAAATGAACAGCCTGCTGGCTCCCATCGTACAAGTGTGCGATGCTATTTCTGGTGCTCGTCCAGGTGCTCGTCGCGAAATCGTAGAGGCATATATCAAGCGTCTCAATGACTTAGAACAACTCGCTCTCTCATATCCCGGTGTTACCAAGACCTATGCCATACAAGCGGGTCGCGAATTGCGCGTAATTGTTGGTGCCGACAAGATTGACGACCTCGAAACAGAGCGTCTGTCGGGCGAGATTGCCAAACGCATTCAAGACGAAATGACATATCCCGGACAGGTTAAAATCACCGTTATCCGTGAAACTCGCGCTGTTAGCTTCGCAAAATAACGCACTTCGCACAATAAATATATTCTGCCATGGACAACTCCATCAACGAAAATATAGAAAAAAGCGAATTTGATGCCCGCGAATACCGTCGAAAAGAGACCAAGCTCGAGGTATATGATTGGTTGAAAGACCTACCCGAGGCTCAACAGGAAAACGACCTTGTAGAAGTGCGCTTCAAGAACACTCGCAAGGGATACTACCGCAATACTACCAATATCAAACTCGAAGTGGGTGATATTGTTGCAGTAGAAGCATCGCCCGGACACGACATCGGTGAGGTAACTCTTATAGGACACTTGGTTCCGCTGCAAATGCGCAAGCACGCACCTAAACATGAGGTCGAGCTCAAACGTGTCTATCGCAAAGCCAAGCCCAACGATATCGAAAAATACGAAGAGGCTAAGGCTCGTGAACACAGCACCATGATACGTGCTCGCAAGATAGCCGAGGACTTAGGCTTGAATATGAAAATTGGCGACGTAGAATACCAAGGCGATGGTAACAAGGCCATATTCTACTACATTGCCGACGATCGTGTCGATTTCCGACAACTCATAAAGGTGTTGGCCGATGCCTTCAAGGTGCGCATAGAAATGAAGCAGATAGGCGTGCGACAAGAAGCAGGACGCATAGGCGGTATAGGCCCTTGTGGACGCGAATTGTGCTGTGCCGGTTGGATGACAAACTTCGTATCGGTAGCCACAAGTGCGGCTCGATACCAAGACATATCATTAAATCCGCAGAAACTCGCAGGACAATGCGCCAAACTGAAATGCTGCCTTAACTTTGAAGTAGATGCATACGTCGAGGCACGAAAGAAGATGCCATCGAAAGAGATAGAACTCGAAACCAAAGACAATACATATTACTTCTTCAAAGCCGATATCTTCGCTCGACAAATAACCTACTCTACCGACAAGGCAATACCCGCCAATCTTGTCACAATAGATGCAGGAAGAGCGTTTGAGATTATTGCTCTCAACCGTCGCGGCATCAAACCCGACCGCCTCGAACGCGATGATCAACAACGCGAGCCCACCAAAAAAGAGTATCAAGACGTTGTAGGACAAGACAGCCTCACACGCTTTGACAACAAGAAGCGCAAGAAAAAAGGTGGCAACGGAAATAGCAACAACAATCGCAACACTGCTAATAACCGTGAGCGACGTAAAAACAACAATCCCAACAACGAAGCTCCCAACAACAACCAACAACGCAAAAGACGATTTACACCTTCAAATCAAAACAACAATGAAGGAAAAAAGAATAACGAAAACAAACCACACACCGAGGAGTAGCAGATTGCTACTCCTCCTCGGTTTTATGCTTGCAATGTCATGCACCGGTAACGAAATCTACAACAAACACGTTACCATCAACAACGATGGTTGGAATAGCTACGACAGTAAGACATTCACGATAGAGATAGGACAAGACGGCATCTACGACATCAACACATTTGTTCGCCACGACAACCAGTACCAATACAGCAACCTATGGCTATTTGTCGATCACACCCGACCCGATAGCACCACTACCAACGACACTATCAATATCAAACTGGCCGACCACTACGGCAATTGGATAGGTGGTGGCTGGGGATCGACACACCAAATACAACACCCCATCGCCATCAAGCAAGAACTCGACAGCGGTACACATACCATTAGCATAACTCAGGCCATGCGTGAAAACCAACTGCAAGGTATCAAGAATATAGGCTTGAACATACAATACCACAAACAATAAAACACAAACATGACACAACTCTAAGCAGTGCTCGCCAAGCAACACAGAATATGCTTCGTCATGCACTCATTTTCATCAAAGCAGTAACACAAATATTGCTCGTAGAAGAGCGTTCTAATACAATTTAATATACAAATACAGCATGCCTCAAAGTTGCAGACAAGACTTAACGAATACAACTCTGCAACGGCATAACTGCCATCTGTAAAGAGATTATTTAAAAGATAAAATAGTCCCAACACTTCTTGCTAAAGTTGGAGACTGGCTGCTTTACCATTCAACAGCCATAACTCAAAATGTAAGATTTGAATAGTGAGATAAGAATACAATATAGATCGGCCAAACCATTAAATACTTCCATTATCAGTTACAAGGAGCTGAGAGCGTGAGTTATTTTCTCTATAGACTACTATCATGCTGCATGGCTAAATAACTCCTTTTAGCCACTGAGCCAAATATTTAGTACCCAATTAGTCCAATTTGACTAATTGGTCTTATTGGGGCTTATTAGACTATATTACAAAAAAAACATCGCCCCGGCAACTTTCGTTGTCAGGGCGATTTAAGTGGCGGCTGCCTACTCTCCCACTTGCGCAGTACCATTGGCGTGACCGGGCTTAACTTCTCTGTTCGGAAT
>JAFQRE010000001.1 GCA_017410245.1 Bacteroidaceae bacterium | reverse complement strand
CTATCTTCAACTGCGGTGTGATACCATCTGCTCCATCTTGGCCGTCAGCACCATTCTCGCCATCTTTTCCATCTTGACCGTCTTTTCCGTCTTGACCATTTTGTCCCGGAGCACCCGGCTCGCCCGGATCTCCTTTCTCACCGTCCTTGCCATCTTCTCCGTCCTTACCGTCTTGGCCGTCCTTACCGTCAATGCCTTGCGCTTTGATTTTATTACCATCGGCATCGAGCAACCAATCGCCGTCGAGTGTCCAATAATAGATGCCATCGCTATCTTGTCGCACACCTATCACCGGAGTGTAGCCGTCTTTGCCATCTTTACCGTCTTGTCCGTCCTTGCCATCGGCTCCATTCTCGCCATCTTTGCCATCAGCTCCATCTTTGCCATGATATATGGTAATGGGGTCGCTCTTGACAAACGAGATGGTATAACCAACGGTCTTGCCATCTTCTACAATGGGAGTAACAGCTGTGACATAGTCGTTGGTTTGCAACGCTGTTACAATGGTTTGTAGCGAACTAATGTTGGTATTCATCTCGCGACACAACTCTTCGAGACGCGATACTCTCTCTTCAAGATTGTCGAGACGATCGAACAAATCGTCATCGATGCAACCTACCGACAGTAACAGAATTGTTACTGTAAGGATACGGAATAATCGTTTCATAGTATTATTATTTATTATGTACTGTTCCCTTAAAAAGTTATTTCCCAACTTTACTATAAATCAAAAGCAGGCAGTGAGAAATTTATTAAACTTACACTTTTTGTGCAATATTATACCACCGCAAATTTAACAATTATTTTGAGAAATGGATAAAATACCGATGTTTTTTTTGCACCTAAAGCAACGAGGTGTACCAAACTTAAGTTTAGTACACCTCGTCGTACATTATATTATTGATACAACCCTATGGTTGCACGTTATCGTTGGTGAGTGTTTGGCCTTGGTACTCGCCGGTGAGGGTATTGAGGAACATCACAATCTTGTCTTCTTCCTCGTCGGTGAGGGCTACACCCGACTGATAGGTACCCATCTTGCAAACGGCCTCTTTGAGTGTGGCTTGTGTACCATCGTGGTAGTAGGGCCATGTGAGAGCTACGTTGCGCAAACCGGGAACTTTGAAACGGTGACGGTCACGCTCAATCTGAGTCTCTTTGAAACGACCATTATCTTCGACGGTAAGCTCGGTGCCACGATCGGCAAAGTAATGCTTGCGCAATCCCATCAACTCATACGACTCGCCACCCAAGTTTACGCCTACGTGACAAGTGGCACAATTGTATTTCTTGAAGAGCTCATAACCCTCTTCCTCGATGTCGGTAATGGCATCGTCATCGCCACGCAGATACTTGTCGAAACGCGAATTGGGCGTGATAAGCGTCATCTCAAACTGCTCGATAGCATCGGTAATAGTAGCTTCTGACCAACCTTGGGGATATACCTCGGCAAAGGCGCGGGTAAGCTCTTTGTCGGCTTGCAACTTGGCTATAATCTCATCGAACGATTTTGAAGCCATCTCGATGGGATTTAGAGGAGGACCGGCAGCTTGCTCGGCAAGTGTTCCGGCACGTCCGTCCCAGAATTGAACGAAGTTATACACTGCATTATACACAGTGGGAGCATTTACGCCACCTACTTGTCCTTGCACACCCTCCGAGAACTGTTTGTTATCGACACCGGCTGTATTGAGGCCGTGGCAAGTAGCACAAGAAACGGTGTTGTCGCTCGACAAGCGCACGTCATGATAGAGAATACGCCCCAACTCGGCCTTGCGTGCATCGACATTGCTATATGCAAGAGGTATAGGACGCACAGGCTCTCCGGCCATATCTTCGTCAAGACCATCGGCATAATACTCGGTGCGGAAGTTGCGTGCCCAATCTACTACAACCTCGGCTTTATCCTCGGTCATCTGGCTACCCCAATGTACCATATAGAACTTCATCGGGGGCATTGTACCATCGATAGCCACTTTCTCAACCTTAGCAACATCTACCGGGCTGATACGGCCATTGTTCTCGAGAGCCTCCATCATAGGCTCCATGTCGAACATGCGATAGCCCTCTTGCGCATCGGCCTTCACCATGTCACCTACAAGAGGTACTCCGGCATAGAACGGAAGTTCGGGATTGGCGCTGTGACAACTCAAGCAATTGCCTTTGATAAAGAGTGTGGCTACTCCTACTCGGTCCGATTGTATATCGGCCGGAGTCTTGACTGAAATGCGATAGATGACAAACAACATCACTATCAGCACTAAAGCAGAAATAAGCAATCTTTTTTTCATAAATTGGTGTGTTATTGAGTTAAAAATATTATCGCTTATATAGGTGTAAGCTATTGTCTATTGTTGGCAGATAATTGATGCCCCACCAACACATCTGCAAGGCTATAAAGGCTATGATGAGCACAGTAGCCATCAGTCGCTTATCGCGCTTACCCATGATGCGTAGATGTATGTATAGCAGATACAGCGTCCACGTCACAGCCGCCCACGACTCCTTGGCGTCCCAGCTCCAATATTCGCCCCATGCCTCCTTGGCCCACAATGCTCCGGTGAGCATTCCTATGGTGAAGAAGGCCACTCCGGTGTAGGCCATACTATCTATGGCCGGATACAACTCGTCGGTCGTAAATAACTGATATACAACAAGTAATGTCGCGCAGCCCAACATTGAGTAGGAGAACATATATACTGCCACGTGAGGCATAAACCATACACTCTGCAAGGCCGGCATGAGTGTCTGATCGTGTATCTCGGGACGGGCTATATTGATAATCATAAAGACTATAGCCATGAGTGTAGAGAAACTCAACACCCAACGGTATCGCCAACGCACATAAGTTATAGTACCGGCTACGAGCATAAAGAAAGAGTACCACAGCCGAGTCTCACCCATGGTGCGCATAGGAGGCCTATCGAGTGTGATGCCCAATGCAACAATAAATGCCCCCATTACCACCGTAGCCGCAAGCGACAACCACAAGGCACACTTGCTGTATGTGGCCGAACGCAAAGCCACTACAGCTCCTGCCATTGCAAGCACTGCCGTAAGGATTGCCACCCATACAAATATGTTCCACCCTATTATCATACGCTACGTTTTTGAGGACCTTTGATAAACATCATGAATGCTCCGGCTATGAGCATCAATATTCCAGTAAACATGACCCACTTCCAGGGTTGGCGCACAATCTGCAATATGCAATGTATGCCGGTAGCATGAGTTTCGTAACTTGTCAGATAGACATCTTCGACCACACTGCGAGCATAAGGCCTATTGACGGCAAGTGTAACAAGCTCATTATCTATCATTACATCGGCCTCGTAGGACGAAGGTGTGCCATTATCGAAATATTCGGCTCTGAAATCGACCAACTGCATAGCATAACCTGCAAGTGCCATGCGGCCATCTTCATAGTAGGCCTCATCGGTAGGAGCATCGGCCGATACAACAGCTCGCAACACATCGGTATCGGGAGCACCCCAAAAACCTGCCACAAGAGCCAACCACAATCCTACATGATTGAGCAAGAAACGCCAACGCACACCCGACGCATTGCGCCAACCTCGCATAATGACCATCGACAACTGCGATAGAACGATAAAAAGCAGTGTTATAAACGGCAACGAAGTGGTAGCCGGCTTGCTTTGCAGTCCCATAATCATACACCCCACAACAAGGAGTATGACAGATATATAAGAGGCTATGGGAGTGAGTAAATATTGGGCAACAGCTCTACGACTGCGATACAACTCAACCAATATATACAACCACACAACAGCAATAATAAGGTTGAGCGGGAAACTAAAAATGGCTAATGGAAGGTTAGCAACAAGCACATGCAACACAACTGATACCAACAGTATCATCAACGTTGCTACCGCACCCTTTGTCTCCAAACACCATTTTATCATAAATAGAAGCACTTATTATGCAAAATTATATTTTTAATATCACAACACCAAATATCTACATGGTTATTATCAAGAGTAATTGTTGAAAATCCTATTTTACATAAAAAGAGCCATACCTTTCGCGAGGCATGGCTCCTACAAATATTGCAATTGTGTTATTGAACTACTACATTGGTATCTTCAACAAGCAGAGGGTCTTGCAGACCGGCGGGGAAGGCTTGACGATAGAAATGAGCTTGTGCATATATGAGTATTACCGCTGAAACAAACACACCCACAACGACACACAACAAACCAACAATAACAATAAGAATTGACAATAATAAGAATGCCAAAATCTTACCTTGAATAGGTTCTGATGCTTTCCAACTTGTCTTCATTGCCTCTACAACGCCCATGTTGCGATCGACCAACAGATAGGGTGCAAAGAACATACGCAAACAGATGTATATTGCAAACACCGATGACAACAATATCCATATCCACATTGTCGAGAGCAACGAAAGATCAAATGCAGCCAATGTTGTAAGCGCGATGCCACAAGTGGCGGCTCCTATCGCCAAAATAATAGAAGCAGGAATGAGGACAATAACCGCTAAAATTACCATCATCACGATGTAGTGACCTAAACGAGGCATCACCTCGCCAAAGGCGCCAAAACGCGGTTCTTCACCATCTACCACATCAACCGCAATGCGTATTAAGCCCAACGTCCATACGGCCTCTATAAAGAAGTTCAATACCATAGTGATTGTTCCCATAAAGCCCTCGGTGGGAAAAAAGCCCATGAGCAGACTGATAGCCATGTAGGCCAATACCAACCCCAACGAAACAATAAAATGCTCTTTAGTTAAGCGCCAGCCGTCTTTTATTGCGGCCATAGGATTAATTTTATTCATAACTTTATATTTTATATAATTTTCTATATACACATCTTAACAACAAACGAGCAACACATCAGAACAGAGTTTTATAAGTTTCAAAATGGGAGTTGTGCAAGTTTGCTACTACGGCAAAGATAGTGAATAATATTCTATTCTGCCAAATGATTTGACAAAACAGAGTATTTACATTATCTTCGCAGTGAAAATCAATCGACTATACTATGAAAGTATCTATTTCACCCCTTGTAGCCGAGGCTTGCCCTGCATTACAAGCCGGCATTATTAAAGCAACCATTGTAAATAGCCCTACCGGTGACGATCTATGGAACGAACTACAAGCCGAAATAACTCGTATTGCTTCGACCTATGCCACCGATACGCTATCGAAACGTCCTGCCATCGCCGGCACTCGACAAGCATATAAAACATTTGGCAAAGACCCGGCCCGATACCGCGTATCGTCGGAGGCATTGTGCCGAAGGGCCATTCGTGGACTCGACCTTTACCGCATCAACACCCTGGTAGATCTTATCAACTTGGTATCTATGCGCTCGGGCTATTCCATTGGAGCTTTCGATGCCGACCGTATCGAGGGCGACATGACACTGGGTGTAGGAACCGCCGATGACCTGTTCCATGGCATAGGACGAGGCGTACTCAATATAGAAGGAATGCCTGTATATCGCGACAATGTGGGCGGAGTGGGCACTCCCACCAGCGACGAGGAGCGCACCAAAGTGACATTAGAGACAACTCACCTACTCGTCACCATCAACGCCTATGCCCCCGAGATGCCTCTCGAAGAGTGTGTACAATGGACTGTAGAGTTACTACAAAAGTACAATCAAGCCACCGATGTAGAGAGTTATATCATATAGAAAACCATCAAACCCAACGCCTCACACGCCATGCAATTTGTAAAATTATACCCCGACAATCCCAACAAGCGCACCATACAGCAAATAGTAGAAGTATTGCGTGATGGTGGCATCATCATCTATCCTACCGACACACTATATGCCATAGGTTGCGACGCACTCAATGTACGTGCTGTCGAACGCATTTGTCGCATCAAAGGTATCGACCCGGCCAAGGCTTCATTGTCGATAGTGTGCAACGATATTGGCAATGTGGCTCACTATGCCCGCATCGACAATACCACACACCGCATCATGCGTAAAAACCTGCCCGGAGCATTTACATTTATACTTCCGGCAAGTTCGAGTCTTCCCAAGATTTACAAGCAACGCAAGAGTGTGGGCATACGCATTCCCGACAACAATATAGCACGAGCCATCGTAGAAGAATTGGGCAACCCCCTACTATCGACATCGGTAGCCACCAACCACGATGAGCCGGAGTACACCACCAATCCCGAACTGATAGCCGAGATATACGGTACAATGGTAGATTATGTAATAGACGGTGGCGAAGGCGACATAAAGGGTAGCACCATCATAGATTGCACAGGCAACGAGCCGGAAATTGTGCGACAAGGCAAAGGCGAAATTTCAGATTAGCAATAGTTCTATATTATATATTGTTGCTAAAATGATTTTTTTAGTAAAATTTTAATTGTGGAAATTTTTCGACAATATAAAATTATACTAACTTTGTGCCTACCTTACATACTTGAAGGATATTAAAAACTTAAAAACAATTATATAAAAATTTACAGTCATGTCAAAAGTAACAGTTGTAGGCGCCGGTAATGTAGGCGCAACATGTGCCAACGTATTGGCTTTCAAAGGTGTTGCCGATGAAGTAGTATTGCTCGATATCAAAGAGGGCGTATCGGAAGGTAAAGCAATGGATATGATGCAAACAGCTCAGTTGTTGTGCATGAACACCGTTGTTAAAGGTGTAACTAACGACTATGCCGCTACAGCCGGTTCAGATGTTGTTATCATCACATCAGGTATTCCCCGCAAGCCCGGTATGACTCGCGAAGAACTTATCGGTGTAAATGCCGGTATCGTTCGTTCTGTTGTTACCAGCGTTCTTGAGCACTCGCCCAACGCTATCATCGTGTGCGTAAGCAACCCCATGGACACCATGACATATCTCATTCATAAAGTAACCGACCTCCCCAAAAACCGCATCATCGGTATGGGTGGTGCATTGGATAGCTCACGTTTCAAATATTTCTTGAGCCAAGCTCTCGGTGCTAACGCCAACGAGGTAGAGGGTATGGTAATAGGTGGTCACGGTGATACTACCATGATTCCTTTGAAACGCTTTGCCACATACAAGGGTCTGCCCGTATCGGGTCTTATCCCCGCAGAGCAACTCGATAAGATTGCTGCCGACACTATGGTAGGTGGTGCTACATTGACCAAATTGCTCGGCACATCGGCATGGTATGCTCCCGGTGCAGCTGCAGCTATGGTAGCTTCGGCTATTATCCACAACGAGAAACGCATCATTCCTTGCAGCGTAATGCTCGAAGGCGAATATGGTCACAGCGACCTCTGCATAGGTGTTCCCGTTGTATTGGGTAAAGATGGTATCGAGCGCATTATCGAACTCGACCTCAACGAGGAAGAGAAAGCTCTCTTTGACGCCAGTGCTGCTGCTGTTAAAAACACTAACGCTGCTCTCGCCGACGTTCTCTAAGATTAAGAGTTAACTACAAAACGAAACATATAGAGGCTACCTTGCTTTTAAAATTGCAGGGTAGCCTCTATCTTTAACATAAATTAGCATTCAGAGAGGGTAATTTTAGCTAATTATCACTACATTTGTATAAACTTACCACTGAAATATTCGATACTGAGAGTCAAAAACCGAATAGAATACTATAACAGGAATGTTATAATCTATCATAATTCCTACCGGTACACAGTACATCGAGAGAGTCGGCTCAATTGCCACCACCATAAACATAATGTTGACGAACTAAATCTCTATTACTATGAATAAATACAAATGTAGAAAATCGACAAGGATAATACTATTCCTTCTGTGCATAATGGGAGCTACACTACCTACTGTTGCCACAGAACCGAATGTGTGGCTGTATAAAGATGGGTGTGTCACGCATGAAATAGATGCCGATAGTATAGCTGTTGTAGAGTCAGACGTGCCGGTTTTCCCGGGTACGAAAGGCTTGGTATGTATCAGCCGCTATATCAATGACACCACTACAACCGATACCGAGCGGGTACTGTATGTCGATGGCAAGGAGGTAGAACTCATAGACCCCGAAACCGGTATTGAATACCTCTTTAAAAATGCTGCAGTCGATGGCTTGGGTAATCTTTATATACTGGGCAATTCTAATATTAATAATGATTATGAACAGACATTGTATTGTATGTGGAAAAATGGTGAGATATGGTGGAAGGAAACAGTGAGCAATTATGGAGGTTTTTTTGATGATATAATTTTTGATGGTGAAAATGTATATACACATTGTGTACTTTTCCCTTATTCCGATACCAGCATAAGACAAGACTATTATTACAAAAAGAATGATGAGGAATTAATTTATTACAGTAGTGGTAATTTTCACCCCAGAGAGTTTAAGGTCGTTGATGATATAATTTATTATGCTTCGATAGTGAATGCCGATTGGAATGGAAGTGGTTATCACTCATTAAACTCTTGGTATAGTTGGATACAATGGTTTTATATATATGATGATATAAATGGTGGTAGGTGGATTACACGTCCCGATTTTAGCTATTGGGGGATCTGGAACGAATTTACTTTTCATAAAGGCAAATACTATATAGCCGGGGGAAAATACAATAGTATAGGAGATAACGATATTACTTACTATTCAATCATTTCTAATGATGGTGAGTCTGTATGCGATCATTATAAGCCACAAAAAGTGTACTTCGACGATAATGATAATATGTGGGTTCTCAGTTGGTTGATAGATGAAGATAAGGATGGTATCGATGACTACTATGGTCTTGAAACCAAGGGCGTTCACTTCTGGAAGAATGGCAGTTACTATGGACGTGTGCTGTATCAAAATCTCGTTACCGAAGATGAGAACGATACGGAGAATATCAAACAGATGTTTATGCACGGTGATGACTTCTATGCTATTATGAGCATTCCCAGTCGGGACGATAATGGTAACGAAATAAGAGTAAAATCGGCTCTCATTCGCAATGAGAAAACGATATGGGTAATTGATGGATTTATTAATAAAGTTTTATTCTATTAGTCTATGAAAAAGTATAATATAATATTGTTGGTGGCTCTTTGTAGTATGTGCTTGTTGTCGGCTACGACGGCACGAGCCGAGGCGGGTATTACGATAGTGAGTAGTACTGCAGCCGAGCAGTCGTATGTATTGGCAACCATCGGACGATTGGAGGTTTCGAAGCACTCTATCTCGCTTATATCGAAAGAGGGTGAGTGCTTGGCTACCGAGCCTCTCGATACAGCATTGAAAATAGAGTTTAACACCTACTCATCGACACCATACATCACCGATGATGCACAGCAACCCACAGTGTGGTTCTCGGAGCAGAGCGATAAGTTATATGTGCAGGGGTTCGACTCGTCGTGCGTTGTGCGGATATTTACGCTCAATGGTGTGCTTCTCATGCAACAACTACTATCACAAGGTTGTGGCGAGGTCGATTGCAGTGCCATACCTGCCGGATATTATATATTACAAGCCGGCACACGTGTGATAAAGATATATAAGAGATAGAACCGTAAAATACACAGAATATGAGTCGTCGTATTGTTGCTATACTCGTTGCCCTTGTTGCATTGTGGGCAGGAGCCGATACTTTCAAGAGTTTCGTTTTTTATAAAAATGGCGAGCCGGTGATTACTGTGCCGGTAGTCGATGTAGACAGCATGGTGTTTGAGCAGCCTGCGTATCTTCCACCGGTAACTCCTCCCGATACAGTTCCCGACATACCGAGTGATACAATTCCCGATATACCGGCCGATACCATTCCCGATGTGCCCGAACCGCCACAATTTGAGATGGTAGACCTCGGACTGTCGGTAATGTGGGCGTCGATGAATGTGGGTGCTACGACTCCCGATGACTATGGCAACTACTATGCTTGGGGCGAGTTAGAACCCAAAGATTATTATCATACCATCAACTACACCTACGAAGGCGTTGATATAGGTAAGAATATATCGGCCACCGAATACGATGTAGCCCGAGCAACCTATGGCAATGAATATCGTATGCCCACGCAATGGGAGTGCAAAGAACTCACCGAACGTTGTGAGTGGTCGTGGGAGCAGTATGGAGAATCGGGCAATTGGGGTATGAAAGTAACCGGTCCTAATGGTAACAGCATATTCTTGCCGGCAGCAGGATTTATTAATTATGCCGGCGAACAGCGTATAGGATACTACGGCTCATACTGGACATCGACATCCGAGAAGGTCGGAGAGTCATACTATTTATGCTTCGAGCAAGGTCGCGTCGATGCTACATCGTGGGACGGAGCTACATATGTAGGACAGACCGTACGTCCTGTATCGGGTAGTATGAATACAGCCGACAAACTTGCCCTATACGACTTCTACTATTCGACCAATGGTGATGAATGGAGCAACAAAGAGGGTTGGCTGACAACAGCACCACTGTCGGAGTGGCATGGCATTGAGACCGATGCCCATGGTCGTGTGGTGAAAATATCACTGCCCGACAACAACCTATCGGGGAAGTGTATAATAGATAATCGGCTTGCATATCTTACCGAAGTAGATTTTCGTGGAGCAAGTTTCGAGCAAGTTACCATCGATACAGGTACACCTATCAAGCAACTCACTCTCGATAATTGTATGGCTGAAGAGGGTCGCGTGGAAAATACAGTAGCCGAAACTTTGACTGTACAAAATGTGCCTGCAATGGGGCGTATATCGGGTACACTCGACAATATAGAGTTGATAAACTGCGACTTTAATGAAGTAGAACAACCCTTAGTAGGTAATGACAATCTAAAAAATATAAGAATTATTGGTTGCCGTATGCATAGTATTTCCGGCCGATGCGATTCTATATACCTCGACAACTCTCGTATTGAGAAATATTGGTACACCACTACCCGCAAAGAGTTTAGTGCCAAAGATACTTATATCAGTACACTCTGCTCGGGCGACTTCACAGATGGTGTGATGATGAACTTTGATAATGTGACACTCTATCAACCCGATTGGCGAAATATAACAATTACGGTAACCTGCTCGTTTGAGTTCAACTCATACAATTGGAGTGAAAATATCAAGTAATGGCATCATATAGTTTTGAGGCAACAAGCTGTATCAATGGCATAGAAGAGGTTTCCCAAACATTCAAATAACTCGCGTGGAAATCACACCCATGAAACTATTCAACAAAAGAAAAGACCACTTCATTCTCTAAAAAGAGTTGTGAAGTGGTCTTTTTGTAACATTCAGAAGGCACCCCGCTTATAGGCAAAGGGTGTAAATGAGCGATAGGGCATCAGATAGTGCCTCTCATGTTTTACACAATACCCTCTACGTTACCATCTTCGGCAAGATGTATATTGACAGCTTGCGGTGTCTTGCTCAAGCCGGGCATACGCATGATGTCGCCTGCAAGAGCTACTACGAAACCACTACCTGCATTGAGTTCGATATCCTTGATATTGATTTCAAATCCCTCAACACTGCCATAACGCTTAGCATCGGCACTGAATGAGAACTGGGTCTTGGCAATACATACGGGCAAGTTACCCATACCCCATTTTTCAAGCAATTCTATTTGCTTTTGAGCCTTCGGACCGAATACCACCGAACCGGCACCATATATATTCTTGGCCACCTTGGTAATCTTCTCTTTGATGCTGTCTTCCAACTCATAGGCATACTTGATGGGAGCCGAAGGTTGAGTCTCGATGAGTTCTACAGCAGCTTGAGCCAACTCGGCAGCACCTGCGCCACCCTCGGCATAAGCATTATTGATAACACAACGCACACCCAAAGCCTCACAATGCTCCATTACCATAGCAATCTCGTCGTCGGTATCGCTTGCGAAGCGATTGAAGCAGACGAGAACTGTTTGACCGAACTTATGCAAGTTGGCCACGTGACGGTCGAGGTTGGCAAAACCACGACGCAAGCCCTCGGCATTGGGCAACTTGATTTCGGTTTCGGGCACACCACCGTGCATCTTCAATGCGAGAGTAGAGGCTACAAGCACAGTAAGGTCGGGTTTCAAGCCTGCTTGACGGCACTTGATATCGAGGAACTTCTCAGCACCAAGGTCGGCTCCAAAACCGGCTTCGGTCACTGTATAATCGGCCCACGACATAGCCATGCGAGTTGCAATAACAGAGTTACAACCATGAGCAATGTTGGCAAACGGTCCACCATGAATGATGACAGGATTATGCTCGGTTGTTTGCACAAGGTTGGGGTTGATAGCATCTTTCAAGAGAGCCACAACCGCGCCTGTCACACCCAGGTCATTAACTGTAAATGGAGTATCATCGTAACGCACACCCAATACAATACGACCTATACGCACATAGAGATCCTCTACGCTACGTGCCAAGCAGAGAATGGCCATAATCTCCGATGCGGGAGTAATATCAAAACCAGTCTCAGTAGGTATGCCATTGGTAGAGCCACCCAATCCCGATACGATATTGCGCAACGAGCGGTCGTTCATATCGAGTACACGACGCCACATCACACGTTTCAGACCCACTTGCTTCGAACGATTGTGATACAAGTAGTTGTCGAGCAACGCAGCGATAAGGTTATTGGCCGATGTGATGGCATGGAAGTCGCCTGTAAAGTGCAAGTTGATATCTTCAGAGGGCAACACTTGTGCATAACCACCACCGGTAGCACCACCCTTCATACCAAAGCAGGGACCCAAAGAAGGCTCACGCAAAGCAATGATGGCATTCTTACCAATGTGGTTGAGACCCATACCCAAACCAATGCTCACTGTGGTTTTACCCACACCAGCCTTGGTGGCAGTGATTGCTGTTACAAGAATAAGGTGATTTTTAGCCACCTTCTTGTCATCTATAAGTTTGTAGGGTATCTTGGCTATATACTTACCATAGTTAAAAACCTCTTCATCGGGGAAGCCCACTTTGGCAGCTACCTCACGAATGTTCTTCAGCTTCGTTTCACGAGCTATTTCAATATCTGTTTTCATATTCTCTTGTACTACTTTTAAGTTTTACAAATTGATTATTTATCTATCTCTATAAGTTTTAATTTATCTTCGAGTTTCAGCATCTCATCACGCAGTCGGGCTGCCTCTATAAAGTCCATCTGGCGGGCAGCATCGAGCATATCGCGACGTGTACGCTCTATAGCCTTCTGCAATTGTGGAGCACTCATATATTGCACCACAGGGTCGGCAGCAATGTTGGCTGCAGGTATATACTCGTGCGCATAGGGTTGTGATGTTGTCGTCTCCTCCTTGTCGTTACGCGTGAGTATATCACGACGCGCCTTGTTGATAGCCTGCGGAGTGATGCCATGAGCCTCATTGTATGCCAACTGTTTCTCTCGGCGACGATTGGTCTCATCGATAGTGAGTTGCATGCTGTCGGTTATCTTATCGGCATACATGATAACCGTACCATTGAGGTTGCGTGCAGCGCGACCAACTGTCTGAGTAAGGGAGCGGTGCGAACGTAGGAAACCTTCTTTATCGGCATCGAGAATAGCCACCAACGACACCTCGGGCAGATCGAGTCCCTCGCGCAATAGATTGACACCTACCAACACATCATACACACCACAACGCAAGTCCTCGAGTATCTGTATGCGGTCGAGTGTATCAACATCGGAGTGTATATAGTTGCTACGTACCCCCATGCGCAAGAGGTAGGCATTCAGTTCTTCGGCCATGCGCTTGGTAAGTGTTGTTACCAGCACTCGCTCGCTACGCTCAATGCGCAATTGTATCTCTTCGAGCAGGTCGTCTATTTGGTTAAGACTCGGGCGTACTTCGATAATAGGATCGAGCAAACCTGTAGGGCGTATGATTTGCTCGACAAACACACCTTCACAGCGATTGAGCTCATAATCGGCCGGAGTTGCACTCACATATATCGTCTGCTTGACAAGTGCCTCAAACTCTTCAAACTTGAGCGGTCTGTTATCAACAGCAGCAGGCAGTCTGAAGCCATATTCAACCAAATTCATCTTACGCGACGCATCTCCACCATACATAGCTCTTATTTGAGGTACAGTAACGTGACTCTCGTCGATGATGAGTAAGAAATCGTCGGGGAAGTAATCGAGCAAACAGAAAGGGCGTGTACCGGGCGCACGACCATCGAAATAGCGAGAGTAGTTTTCTATACCCGAACAGTATCCCAACTCGCGTATCATCTCTACATCATAGGTGACTCGCTCATATAGGCGTTTGGCCTCATACTCCTTGCCAATGCTACGGAAGAACTCAACCTGACGGCCCAAGTCGAGTTGTATCTGTTCAATGGCGCGTGCTATACACTCCTTGGTAGTGACAAAGATATTGGCCGGATATATCTTATAGGCATCGAACGATGCAATGCGCATACCCGACACCGGGTCGATGGTAGATATACTCTCTATCTCATCGTCCCAGAACACAACCCGCAAGGCAGTCTCATCGTAAGCCAGGAAAATATCTATCGTATCACCCTTGACACGAAAAGTACCACGCTTAAACTCCACCTCGTTGCGTGAGTACAGCGCATCGACCAAGCGTCGCAAAAAGTCATTACGGTCAGTCCGTTCACCCACACGCACTTCGGTGACGTTTGAGTGAAAGTCCTGCGGATTGCCAATACCATACAAGCACGATACCGACGATACCACTACAACATCTTTACGTCCCGACAATAGTGCCGAGGTCGTGGCAAGGCGAAGTCGATCTATCTCATCATTGATAGCAAGATCTTTCTCTATGAAGGTATCGGTATGCGGTATATAGGCCTCGGGCTGATAGTAGTCGTAATACGACACAAAATAGTGAACAGCATTATCGGGGAAAAATCCCTTAAACTCGCTATACAATTGTGCCGCCAACGTTTTGTTATGACTGAGAATAAGTGTAGGTTTCTGTACACGCTCTATGACATTGGCCATAGTAAACGTCTTGCCCGAACCGGTAACACCCAACAGAGTCTGCACAGGCAAGCCTTCCAGCACGCCTCTACTCAACTCATCGATAGCCTCGGGCTGATCGCCCGTAGGACTATATGGCGATACCAACTTAAACTCCATAACAATTCTTTTATGGCTTTTTATGCCTCTTCAGGAATAACAATCCAGCAAATCAAATAAGCCAACAAGCCTGTTCCGGCAAACAATATCAACAACAACCAAACAATGCGAATAAGACTGACGTCTAAGCCGAAAAAGTTGGCAAATGCCTGACATACACCGGCTATTTTTCGTCCATTGCGAGGACGTACTATTTTCTTTCCGTTTTCCATAATTTTAAATTTTAAATTTCATACTAAGTTTAAATGCAAATATAACAATTTTCCTTCTCTCCAAATGAATTTACAGTATTAAAAAGGAGAATTTACAACATAAGGGGGCAATTATACGTTAAAAATTCATCACAAATTGGTTTTATTTGGCAGGATTGTGTAACTTTGCAGTTCGTAAAAGATATATTATGCGCAAGATATTTATATTTTCACTCTTGATATTGCTCTTGAGCTCATGCGGTGAGTTTGAGAAAGTGCGTAAAAGTACCGACTATGAAATGAAGTACGAATACGCCAAGAATGCCTTTGAGAGTGGCAAATATCTCGAGTGTGCCACCTTGCTTGAAGAACTTGTAACCATATACAAAGGCTCGAACAAAGCCGAGGAAGCACTATACCTGTTGGCTCGTAGTTACTACGAAAACAAAGACTATCTGACTGCAGGCGAATACTTCAAGGCATATTATCGCAACTTTCCACGAGGCGAATATGCCGAGTTGTCGCGATACTATTGTGGCTATGGCTATTATTTAGACTCGCCCGACCCTCGCCTCGACCAGAGCGGCACATACAAGGCCATAGAAGAGATGCAACAATTTCTCGACTACTATCCTCGCAGCGAGAAGGCTCCCGAGGCGCAAAAGATAATATTTGAGCTACAAGACAAACTTGTGTACAAGGAAGTACTCAATGCCCAGCTCTACTACAACTTAGGCAACTATTTGGGCAACAATTACCAGTCTGCCATCATCACAGCACAGAATGCACTCAAAGAGTATCCCTATACCCAGTACAAAGAGACCTTGATGATGCTCATACTCAAGTCGAAGTATCAAGAGGCAGTACAAAGCTACGAGGAGAAAAAGGCCGAACGTTTCAGAGGCGTTATCGACGAGTACTATTCGTTTATCAATGAGTTTCCCGACGGAACCAACAGCAAAGAGGCTCAACAAATATTTAAGGCTGCCAGCCGATATGTAAAGAATTAAAAAAAACAATTTATTATAAGCACTATGGATTATAAGAAATCAAACGCTCCCACCAACACAGTGACTCGCGACATGATAAGCTTGTCGGAAGATACAGGTAATGTTTATGAAACCGTAAGCATCATTGCCAAACGTGCCAACCAAATATCGCGCGAGATGAAAGAAGAACTTGACAACAAACTGCAAGAGTTTGCTGCCAGTTCCGACAAAGACAACATGGAAGAAGAGAACGAGAACCGCGAGCAAATAGAGGTATCGCGCTACTACGAGAAACTTCCCAAAGCAACACTCATTGCTACACAAGAGTACATAGAGGGTCGTGTATATCACCGCAACCCCGAGAAAGACAAAGAGATAGACGAAGATATCGATTGATATTTACGTCACATATACTCATTTAGGTAAAACGTGAGGCAACCCATCTTATTCAGACGGATTGCCTCACGCAGTATATCGCTGCTGTTTTACCCTAAAAATGTTAAGATTAAGCCTTTTTACGACATAAGGGCCATTGTTTTTATTTACTTTTCATTACATTTGTACGATATAGAGACACACAACCGCATGCAAATGAGAACTATCATAACACATCTGTTTATCGCAATGGCCACAATAGTAGCTATTGCCAACCCTCATTCCACGCAGTTGAGTGACAACTCTCTTCTATATCAAGACCCCTATACAATACTCCCCCAGTACGATGAGGACGAGATAGCCTTTTCGATCACTACAGCTACCACATCATTCGTCACCGCCGAGGCCGACAATTATAGTCAAATAGACAACTACGATGATGATGATGAAGAGATAGAGTATATTCCCGCCGGCAAAAGAAAGAAAAAGAAGAAAAGGTCTTTCAACTCGCCCCGCACCAAGAGTTTTTGGGGGTTTGTAGCAGGATACACCTCTAAATTATGGAGCAAAGAAACACCCGATGGCAATGTAACCAACGTAGGACTATTCGATAGCAGTTGGTTGCATGGTATTCAATTCGGCATACGTTATAACCCGCTGTTCAAGTACGGCTTTGGACTCAATACCGGCCTATACTATGAGTACTACCACTACAAGAGCACGCTCATAGAGGACTTTAACGCAGCAGAACAATACTACTATTATAACACTCTCAACGAGCACGCTATTCGTTTTCCATTACACGTTGAGTATCGTCTCAATTTTGCCAAGAGCTTCCAACTCTTTTTCTACGGAGGTTTCACTGCCGAATATGCGTTCTTGGGCAATATGTCGAAGACTCGCCAAGGCGAGTACACCCCATTTGAAGACAACAAAGATATATATGGCAGTATCATACCCTCGGGAGAGCGATACAATGTAGCTTTTTCATATGGAGGAGGCATACGCATTGGTGCCATACAATTCAACGTAAGCACCGAGAAAGGCCTCATCGATGTATCGTCCAGCAAAGAGTATGTCCTCAAGCAGAACAAACCGCTCAACATAGCAATGTCTATTATGTTCTGATAATAAGACGTGACTCTTATTATTGGTGTCCGATAAAATGACAACGCTGACAAAAACAAAGCCCTTCTTGACCTTGTTTTAACTCATAAAATAAAGAACCAAAATACCATTTAAAATAAAGAGACTGAATACCACCGACAACAAATAAAACAGCACCCCCGCGCTTCGTAATGCGTAGGGGTGCTGTTTTTTACAGGGTGATATTACCACCAGCGCGGGTCACCGATAGAGCCCGAGAGCGGAGCTGCTACACCTGTGAGGGTGAGGTTGCCATTCTCGGCATCGACAAACACATCGGCTGCGGCACCACCAAACAGGGTTACGTTCTCAAAGATACCTACCGAACTTGCAAAGACAAAGTCATCGGTAGCATAGCAGTTTACAACATCGCCTACTACGGTATTGCCACGATAGCCCTTATGTGTTGCAGGATCCATCACAGCACCAAATACGTTCTTCTCAAACAAGATGTTACCGGTATCGGTGTCACCAAAGTCGAACATATAGCGCGAGTTCTTACCACAGTTTTGGAATGTACAATTGCGTACTACAGCATTACAATTGCGACCCAAGCCGGCTTTTGAACGGTGCTCGATGATATTGGTACCTACGTTGTAGAAGGTAGAGTTGGTTAATGAGAATTCTTCTACATAATAGTCGACATTCTTAAACATGAAGCAAGCATAGCTTGTACCGCCGGTATTGAAGTCGTGTACATAGCAGTTGTCCATATTGATGCGCCCCAAGCCTGTACCTTCGGTAGCTTGATGACGAATAATGGCATTGTCATACCCTGTTATTTCACAATCGATAAAGTTCAACTCGCCACAGCCCAAGAATTTCTTGTCGCCATCGTCTTTGAGGTTTACTACATAACTCCAACCGCTCTTACCTTCAAAACGAATGTTCTCGAATGTTACAGTTCCCAAGTCGCCAAATAGACGGAACTCCTTGAATTGGATTGTAGGTTTACCCTCTGTTGAGCTTTCACCGCGAATGGTAAGGTCTTTGGTGATATTGACATTCACCGGATTACCTTCTCCATTGAGCAAGGTTACAAACATACCTGCGGGGATATAGATAGTACTACCATCGGGCAGACGATCGATGAGAGCATTGAAGTCTTCTACACCATCATATACCACAGCATCACCGACACCACTCTTGGTCTTGAACGACACCTCGTTGTAGTCGCCAAATACGCCATCGATAGCACTATCGTGACCACGTACCAAGTAGGTAGTACCCTCGAGCAAGTTGGTGAAAGTATAGCTACCGGCTTGTTGTGTAGCGGCATCGAGTGCAACAACCACCTCTTCGGTCTCGCCATTCACCTTGATGATGAGTTGATCCATCGGGTTGTTTACCAACGAATCTACATACCACTCGATGGTAGCCTCGGTTGTATATACTTCGTTGCGATTGACCTCCTTGAGTACAGTGGGGATAGGACGGTCGAGTGTTTTGTACGACTTCTCCGATACCAACCAGTGCGATTGCTCAATACCGGCAGCATAGGCCGACACACGAATAAAGAGATCGTGATTGAGACCCAAACCACCCACTGTGGCTTTTCCAGTGGGCGATGCAATAGTATCGCTCATCACATTGCGCACGATATTGGGGTGTCCGGCATAATACTCCTCACTTCCCTCGTTAAAGAGAGAGTCCTCGCTAAACTGCAAGATATATCCTTCGGCACCTCTCACCGACGACCACTCCAACTCATATCCATCTATAACAGGATTGATATAAGTGAACTCGATGGGAGCAAAGAGACGCGAAACATTCTCTTCGGGATAATCTATTTCTCCTGTAATGCTATTGTCTTGGCAAGCCGACAAGAGCAGAGCTGCACCCAGCGTGCTCCATATAGCCCATTTATTTATTTTTTTCATAAATCTGTTCATTTAGAGATTAATATCCATAATCATTTACCAATGTATTCTGACTACCGGCAACAAGGATTGACATGATAGGCAACAACTGACGTTTGTCGGGGTCACCTTGATAATATACCTTGTTAATCCATTCGTCGGACAAATACAACTCGCCATTGCTCTCACCATTGGCCCACTTGGCTTCTTGCCACTCATCGCCTACGGCAGGTGTGAATGTCTCCTCATAGGGGTCGATATTGTGATATTCGAGAGTTTCGAGGTCGGCTTTGAGTCTGTAGTAAACCTTGCGAGGCTCGCCCGAGTCCATCATGGTATGGAAGTCGCCAATACACTCGCGCAACTCGGCAGTCTCCTCTTTTGCTTTATCCATAGCCTCTTTGAGTTCACCCCAACGAATGAGGTCTTGCTTGTGAATAAGTTCTTCGGCAAACTCAAACATACGCTCATCTTTGATAGCCTTGAGAACACCGGCTTGAGAGCCTGTATTATAGGGAATGCGATCCAATGCGCCATCGCCACCAAAAGCACGTTTGCGTATCATCTGCACATACTGCATGGCAGTACCTTGGTCACCCAGCATACAGTTGGCCTCGGCAGCCATCAATACAACATCGGCCAAACGCATAATGGGGAAGTTAATACCCTCGTCGTTCTCGGCATTGGTGAGCACACCAACGCTCTTGATGTCGCGATACTCGGCGCGGAACTTACCAAAATACATTTTTGAGATATTAGATATGGTTTGGAAACCATCGGCACTACCGGAGAGTTTCTTATCGCTCTTCACATATTTATAAGGCACTACAGTAACATCACGACGCACATCGCCTTCTTGGAAACGATAATAGTAGATGGGCGAAGCCATGAAGTAGGGACTTACTTTCTTCGATACATACTTATCGGCCTCGTCATGATATGCTCCAAAGGTGTGAGCAACACGACCACGACCTGTGCGGAAGCCAATCTCGAATACCGACTCACGTCCTACCGATATAACATCGCTCATGATGTCGCGCCAGAATTGCTCGAAAGAGCCACGATCGGTGGGGAATGTAAAGTAACCCGATGCCAATAGCTCTTCGCACTCGTTCTTTACAATGCCCCAAAGCTCCTGACGACGAGCCTCATCTTCATACACCCAATCGATCTTACCGGGATCGCCTCCTACGGTATAGGGATTTTCGTAATTACGATTTTCGCGCACGAGAGCCTTACCTGCAGCATTCATGGCAATGCGAGCACGCAGAGCCTTAGTAAAGCCACGATTGGCACGTTCTACAGTCACATAGCTATATTCGCCGGGCCATGCAGCATAGTCATCGGCAATATCAAGGTCGTTGAGTATTTGATCGTATATTACCACGCGATCGCTCTTGGGCAACCAAGCAGTCTCCATAGTGAGGGGCTCGAAACGCGCAGGTACATCACCCCAATACTTGATAAGGTCGAAGTAGAAGAAGGCTCGCAATGTGAGTGCCTCGGCATAGAGAGCACCCATGTGCGTTCCGGGCTGAGGATTGCCATACTTCTTTATACCCACTATAGCATTATTACAACGCTCAATAGCCGAATAGAGTTGCGAGAATGGGTCTCTACCATTAGTAGCCGACCAGTTGTCTTGCAAACCGGCAGTCTGCATATAAACAGCCAACGAGCGACGATTATCGGCAGTTGCTGCATCATCATCGGCACTACCCGTTTGCAGTTCTATATCGGTATTTACACCCATGTTATTGGTAAGGTTGTTGCGGTATGAGTTTGTCTCACCCATTGTATGATATATCGATGCAATCTGTCCTTCGGTAGTCTCTACCTTCGAGAAGATAACACTCTCGTCCATACCCGAGTCTGTCTCTACTTGCAAGAAGGGAGTATCGGTACAACCCACCCAGCAAAGACATGCCACAGCTAATAATGTTTTATATCCTATATGTTTCATAATTATATCGATATTAGAATGTTATATTTACACCAAAGTTAAAGCCACGGCTCTTGGGATAGGCCGAGTAATCTACACCGGGAGTGTAAGGCAACTTACGACGAGTACTTACCTCGGGATCGTAACCGGTATAGTTGGTAAGGCAGAAAAGATTGGTGCCGGTAAAGAACACACGCAGACGTTGTATATACCATTGACGTGTGAGATGGTGTGGCAGTGTGTAGCCAAAAGTAAGCGTGTTGAGACGGAGGAAAGAACCATCTTCTACACCCCACGAGTGGAATACATACTTAGGCATCACAGGCGACCACATAGTAGCATTTTGGTTTATCTCGTTCAATACGGCAGGATCGGTAATGCGCTCGCCGGTAGTCCAATCAATCTGAGTATAGCGATTTTCGCTACCCATCAAGGCCAATTGGTTGCGGTGATAGTACTTGCTGGTATTGGTAAACTCCAACTTATTGGCATTGTACACTTCATTACCTATTGAGTAGGTAAATGCGGCCGATAGGTCAAAGCCCTTATAGGTAGCATTGATGCCAAAACCACCGGTAAAGTCGGGCATTGCACAACCTATCACAGTCATATCTTTCTCATCTATCACACCATCGGCATGGAGGTCTTTAATCTTCAGTGCGCCGGGGCCCCAAGAAGAGCCTGTCATGGCACTGTTATCTACTACACCTTCGTTGGCAACCCATTGCTTGCCATTCCATGTAAAGTCATCGGCAGTATAGAAGCCTTCGGTTACATAGCCCCACATCTGACCCATGGCTTGACCTTGTATAACGCGGAAGTCCTCCGAAATCTCCGAGCCGGCCCAACCCGACATACCCGAGATGTAATCAAGACCACCCAAATCGGTTACCTCATTGTAGTTGTAGGCTATATTGAAGTTGAAATCGAGAGTAAAGTCATTGGTATTGACAAGAGCTGCATTAAGAGCCAACTCAACACCACGGTTGCGAGTCGCACCTATATTGCGAGTTACGGTCTGATAGCCGGTACCTTGTATCGGGAAGTCGATAAGCAAGTCTTTCACATCGTTCTGATAGAGGTCGATAGTACCATTGATGCGATTGTGCCAGAAACCAAAATCGATACCTATATTATATGTGTATGTTGTCTCCCACTTGATATCTTGGTTATTGAGCGAATTGCCCACTGTCCAATATGAGTTGAAACCATTCATCCACAACTCGGTATTGGAAGAATAGATCTTGAGATACTGACCGGCTGCGATGTTATTGTTACCTGCCACACCATAGCTGGCACGAAGTTTCAAGTTATCCAACCAGCCCGATGCACCTTCCATCCAAGACTCATCACTGATGCGCCAAGCGGCCGCTACCGAGGGGAAGTATCCCCATTGATTGCCGGGGGCAAACTTGCTCGAACCATCGGCACGGAATGTGGCTGTAATAAGATAACGACCCAAGTAGTCATATCCCACACGGCCAAAGAACGAAAGCAAGCGGTCGTCGTAAGAATAGAAATTGTCGATTGAGGCAGGAATACCCTCGGTCATGTAACCAAAGCATTGTTCGGGAGTGAACATGGTAGGAATACCCTCAACACGATTGGTCTTGGCTACGGCTGTTGTTACGGTCATCTCCTCTCCTATCAAAGCATTGAGGCTGTGAGCCTTATCTTTCGAGGTCCATTTATACGACAAAGTATTGGTATTGCGCAATCGCTTGGTATCTTTATCTACGATAGTAGCGATGGGCATACCCGGTGCCAACGATGAGTTGCGAGCATCGTAGGTCGAAGAGCCTTTATATATCTTATCTTCATCAACACGTCCTTCGATACCAAAGTCGGTGCGGAACTGCAGATTTTTGATAAAATCGATAGAGACACCACCATTGAGGCTGTAGAGTTGGCGATGACGATTCTTGTAGTTGTCTTGAATAGCTACAGTAGGTTTAACAAGCGAGCCTACCACATCTTCGTCGGTATCGCCATCGTCATACAATGAAGTAACACTGATGGGCGGGAAGATAACGGTATGCTTGAGACGCGAGTCGCTGGTTGAAGTTTCGCCACCACCCGATTTCGAGTCATTGGCTCCGGCTCCGGTCACTACCATGTCGCTATAGCGTGTACTGAAGTTCACCTTCAACCATTTGAACGGCTTGGCATTGAGTTTGAACGAGAAGTTATCGCGTTTATAGTCACTATCGAGCATGATAGCATTCACGTCGGTATGTTGGTATGATGCCAGATAGCTCACTTTCTCGGTACCTCCCGACATGCTCACGTTGTGAGTAAAATAAGAACCGGTGTTACCATACACCTCGTCTTGCCAGTTGATACCTCTCATCTGTTGATAAAGGTCGATATCTTGGAACAAACCAAACGATGCTTGGTAACGGTCGAGTTTACCTTGCAACACAGCTTGCTCATACTGACTCATAGCAAACTCATAGGGGCTGAGAACTTCGAGTGTATTGGCAATCTTCTTAAATCCGTAAGTACCATCATAACTTACCGAGAACTTACCCTCTTTGGCAGTTTTGGTAGTGATAATCACCACACCATTGGCACCACGGCTACCATATATAGCAGTAGAAGATGCATCTTTCAACACATCGATCGACTGAATATCGGCAGGAGAAATATCAGAAATACTCGATACAGGGAAACCATCAACAATGTACAACGGAGTACTCTCTTGAGTGATAGAGCCACCACCACGCACACGGATATTAATCTCGGCATCGGGCGAACCCTCAGAGGTGGTTACATTAACACCGGCAAGTTTACCCGACATGGCTTCGGCCACGTTTACAACAGGCACATTCTCAATAGCCTTAGAGGAGATAGATGAAACCGAGCCGGTAAGGTCTTTCTTACGGGCTGTTCCATAACCTATCACTACTACGTCATCGAGTACTACCGAGCTTTCTCGCAATACGACATCGATACGACTCTTACCGGCAACATCAATCTCTTTAGGATCCATACCGATATAAGATACTACGAGGGGATTTTTTCCCGTAATTTTCAATGAGAAGTTTCCATCAATGTCGGTAGATACACCGGCTTGAGTACCCTTCTCCAAGACAGATGCACCAATAATAGGTTCGCCGGTCTCGTCGGTCACTGTACCCGTAATGGTAACAGTCTGTGCCGAAACACTCCATGCAAATGCCACAAACAGCACTGCAAGAGTAGCGCGAAGATTTAATAACATTCTTGACATTCTGTTTAGAATTAGGTTGGTATTAGTTTTAAATATATTTTTCAGAGGTATAAGGCAATCAGTTTCAAATCATAATGTGAATAAAACATTTTAGATATAAAAAACATCTTTTCACGCTACAAAAATAACAAAGCAGAAATAAAGTAGAGTGTAGTTTATATCCCAAAAATTGTTTTATCGTCTCATTTGCCCTCCGACAGCCTTTCATACAACCATTTCAAGGCCAATCGTGTCTGTTCGGGGTAGCGCCAGTGTCCGGCATCGTGCGCCACATATAGCTGCTTGGGAGCCGCTATAACATTATAAGCCGCATATAGCGATGTGGGCGGACAAGTGGGGTCGTTATAGCCCCATGAATAATAGCCGGGCACTTGTAAGCGACGTGCAAAGTTTACTACATCATAGTATTGCGTTGTAGAGATTTTCTCGGGAGTATTATTGAGTTTCATGTTGCGCGAGTCGAACATGTGTGGCCAACCTCCGGCACGACCATGCAGGTATCCGGTGACATCGCACAATGCAGGATAGAATGCCACAAGAGCTTTCACCCGGCTATCGAGCGAGGCTGTAACCATAGCCAATGCACCACCTTGACTACCACCCATCACGCCCAGATTGTAGCCATCGTAACAGGGTAACGTGCATATAAAATCGAGTGCTCGCACGCAACCGGTATAGATGCGACGATAGTAATAGTGGTCTTTATTATCGAGATGTATAAATCCGTAGTCTCTCAACACACCATATCGCAAGTTGTCATACACCTCATTATCGAGCGTGAGAGGAATACCATTAACACCTATCGAGAAGGTTATGACACCATTGCCCATTTCGGCCAATTTCAACTCGGGAGGAACAGGCTTTACTCCCGCTCCGGGCACACACAATACGGCCGGATAACGACCCTCTTTCTTGGGTACACACAACCAACCATATAGGTATGTATCCTTGCGCCAATGTTGCAATTGCACATGATATACATTGGTCTGGGCTGTACACTTCTCGGGCACAAGAGTCAATTGAGGCTCAAGGGGTATCTTAGCCGACTTCTTGAGAGACTTATCCCAGAATTTTTCAAAATCATCGGGCATTGTCTGAGTAGGCACTATCTCCTCGGGAGAGAAACCGACATTGACATAGTTGGAGTATGACTCACCCTCCATCTCTATGGTACAACTGCAGGTCATAAAACCCGGCTCAGTCATTGTACCGGCATCGAGTTGCACGCATTTATCTTGCATTACGACACTGCCACTCAGTGTCGAAGGCATCTTCTCGGGGCCAATAGCATAGGTAAGCGACACACCACTCAAAGCCACTCCTGCTCTATATGCTCGTACCTCAAATGTCACATCTTCGCCCAACTTATAAGTCCGGTCACTACGATTGGTCACAATTTCTATCTCGACCAATCGGTTCTCATTTCTCTTCTGAGCCAATGTGGGTACAAACACGACCTGTACTACTATAAATAGTATAGTAAAGATAATGCGAGGGGCAATAGTTTTCATGATAGTATTAGTTTTATATAAGGCTAAAGCGCACAATCAATACCACAGCCCACAACTTTGATGTTTTGTGTAGCCAACCGGGTTACCAATGCCGGTCGGTGCGTAACCATGACAACAGCAGTGTGAGCCGATAGTTGCGACAATATATCGTATATGCGGGGAGCAAATACCTCATCGATGTAGGACAGAGGCTCATCAAGCACCAAGAGACGAGGTCGTGAAATGATGGCACGAGCCAACAACGCACGTTGCAACTGTCCACCCGACAACTCACCGATATGGCGATGCGATAGTTGTTCCAATTCGAGTTGTTGCAAAGTGAGCCTTACCTGCTGCATTCGCTCGACTTTACTCATTGGCTTATCTACTGCATAAAGCCCCGACGCTACCACCTCTTCAACACTGATGGGGAAACGGTTATCGATGGCATTTTTCTGAGGCAAATACCCAATGTGCAGATTATCTATCTCTACCCCATTGTCGAGGTACATGACTTGCCCCGATGTGGGCGCAATAAGCTTGAGCATCACACGCAACAGGGAGGTTTTTCCACCACCATTGGCTCCGGTAACCACAACAAAATCACGAGCATCAATCTCAAGATTGACACCTTGCAACACAGGTGTATGTCCATATGAGAGCGATACATCTTGCAATCGAACAATTATGTTATTGCTGGGCAATGGCATAGGCTATCTTTACAATTTCTTCTTCCCAATTGTAGTTAAGCGGGTTTATAGTAACAATCTCCAAGCCCAATTCGTGAGCAAAGGTTTCGACCTGACGCGAATTGAACTCTCGTTGCACAAATACAACCTTCACTTGACGATTGCGTGCTTCGTCTATGATATTCTTCATAGCCATAGCCGAGCTCTCCTTGCCCATCTCTTCAAGGCACAACTGAGTGAGACCATAGTCTCGAGCCAAATATGTGAGTGAAGGGTGAAATATGGCAAAGGCGGTACCACGACAAGGCGATAGAATGCTATGGACAAGATTTTCTACACTATCGATACGATGCAACAATTGATAATAGTTGCGCTCATAGTAAGACTTGCCATCGGCATCTAACTCAACAAATGCATCGTACATGTTGCGAGCCATCACCCGCACATTGCGGGGCGAGCACCACACATGTGGATCGACAGTTGTTGCAGCATGCACCGAACCATCGGCATGCCGATGCTCATGCAAGCCCTCTATCATATCTACCCCCTCCGATGTGTTATACAACTTCATTGCCGGGTTGTTCTGCGCAAGTTTGTCTATCCATGCAAGTTCAAATCCCAACATACCCACTTGCATATAAGCATCACTCTCTTCTACTGCCATAAGTTGTCGCGGAGTAGGGTCGTAGGCCTCCGGACTACTATTGGCAGGTACTACGCAATTTATCGTAAAGCGGTCTCCGGCAATCTGTTCGGCCAAATATTGTTGAGGCAGAATAGTTACCGATACGGCACGTTGCTTTTCGTTCGATGTTGTTTGACACGACATCGAGAGGAGTAGCATCATGGACATAAAGGCTACAATTGCACAACGTGTTCTACTTCTTTTACACCTCATAATTTTTCGAATGAATTTCAAAGATACAACATTCGCGACAAAGAGTCGTTCAACAAATCCGATTTTAACATTTCAATAATCACTTTACCCCATACACATTTCGATGCAACAAACCTGCCACCTCGTCAAGCGAATATAGTGCAGGAGCGTTATACGACATCAAGCACAACTCTACCGAGTTGCGTCCACTGCAATAGGGAGGCTGTGTGTAAGAGTAAGTATCGTGCAACCTAAAACCTATAGTGCGATAGAATGATATTCTTCGGCGACAGAACTCATCGACAGGAGGCTCAACCTCCAGGACAACGGGCAACATATTTCTCGCAAGAAACTCCATCAACACCTTCTGCCCGATACCTCGTCCGCGACACTGCTCATCTACAGCAAAGTGCTCGATATATCGCCACTCGCCTAAATTCCACCACGACAGCAACCCAACAATCGTATCATTGTCATAAATAGCTTCCAATGTGAAAGCATCTTCGTTATCTATCATATACTTCAGTGCATCTATCTCGCGACGCTCATCTATAGGAAATGAGGTTTGGTAGATGTCCATCACTATTTCAATACCAACATCATTGGCACTTAACACTTTATTATAAATCATAATATAAGGCTTAAATATTTACTGCTACGAAAGTAATAGAAATAGGCTGAATAACAAAAAAAATGGTGACAAATATATTCTCGCCAATAATAGTTGGAATTTGTAACTACTCCTTGGCAACAAATATTACTAATTGATATATTTGTTCTTCAGACAAATGTTTATTGCAATAATTTATCAAATAAAAACCATTTTTTCACTACTATTTTATTGCGAAAACAAATATATAATTATATCTCTGGAAAAATCTAACGAAAGAGGGGAAATAATGATGGCAGCACTGGTGTTCAATGACTTATGAGGACTTTTGATGAAAGCCTCGCCGATGCAAAAGTGCAAGGAAATGAAAGGTAATGAGGACGAACGGTTTTCAAATCATTACCCGATAAAGAGGTAAGTTTATAGGTCATTGGAGTTTATTTCTACTCTCTGCCATATTCTATAACAATGTACAACTCGCTGATAACTAATTTTGTAACCAAAAAGAATTGGATTATGCGAAGTACATTTAAGGTGCTGTTCTACGTGAACGCAAGCAAGGAGAAAAACGGTATTGTCCCCATCATGGGACGAGTTACAATCAATGGCTCGGTGGCACAATTCAGTTGCAAACTAACCATTGCAAAAACAATGTGGGATGCCAAAGGTAATCGGGCAAAAGGCAAGAGTAAGGAGGCACGAGACATCAATTTGGCTTTGGATAACATCAAGGCTCAAATCATCAAGCATTATCAACGCATTTCGGATAGAGAAGCCTATGTTACTGCCGAAATGGTACGCAATGCCTATCAGGGTATAGGAACTGAGTACGAAACATTGCTCGGTGCATTTGACAAGGACAACGAGAGTTTCAAAAAGCGTATTGGCATTGACCGTGCAGCCAGTTCCTACAAGGTGCGTGTAAGGTCACGAAATCATTTGGAAGCGTTCATCAAGAAGAGCTACAAGCGTAGTGATATTTCTATGCTTGAACTTACTCCCGACTTCATCAAGGAGTATGAAATCTATCTCTCAACTGATGCAGGGTTGCACAACGGCAGTGTATGGTCGCATTGTATGTGGTTGAAGACAATTGTTTCTAAAGCTCATTACAATGGATTAACACCGAGAAATCCATTTGCTCAGTATCGGGTAAATCAGAATATCAAAGAGCGACAATATCTTACAGAAGATGAAATCAAGGCTGTAATGACACATGAGTTTGCGGATAAGAAGTTGGCTTATATCCGTGACTTGTTCGTATTTGCGAGTTTTACAGCCTTGTCATTCGTGGATATAAAGGAACTGACCATCGATGATATTGTAGAGATAAACGGAGAGAAATGGATTCTATCCAAGCGACACAAAACAAAGGTCAATTTCCAAGTGAAGTTGTTGGATATTCCGTTACAGATAATCAAACGTTACGAGAGGTTTCAAGAGAACAAATTGGTGTTCCCTAATCTCAACTATTGGAATATCTGTAAACCACTGAAAAAGATGATAAAAGAGTGTGGAATTTCAAAGGATATTTCATTCCATTCAAGCCGTCACGGATTCGCGACATTGGCTCTGAGCAAGGGTGTTCCCATTGAGAGTGTAAGCCGAGTATTGGGGCATACGAACATTACTACGACACAGAAGTATGCGAAGATTACCACCGAGAAAATAGACAAGGATTTGACTATGTTCGGCAACCGACTTAATCAATCTTTTGGTAAAATCTCAATAGCAATGTAACTATGGAACGAGCAATTATAACAATCAGCGAGAATGGCAGAGTGAATATCCCATGCGGTAATGTTTGGATGTCTGAAATAGAATTGGTGGAGTTGTTCGGGGTAATAGCCCCGACACTTCGAGCCGCTATTAGAGCAATATACAAGAGTGGAATGCTTTGCCCTGTAAGCACTCAACGATGCGATGTCGCTACTCCTAAAAGTTGGGCTACATTCTACAACCTTGAAGTGGTTATTGCTCTTGCATTTAGGTTGAACACCTATGAGGCAAGCAAGATAAGAGAAAAGGTGTTGGATAGTTTGTGCCAGCGAAAAGAGAAATGGATTAGTATGTATATTCCGACAGGACACATCAATCAATATCGTAATTGAAGAAAAGATTTTTCCTCACAACACGACTTATATTCAATAGAAAGCTGTATCTTTGTCTCCGAAAAACTGTCACACGTGACGTAAATTCGTAGAATATGATTATAGATAGAAAGACATATATTGAAAAACTCCAGCGGTCTAAGGGAAATGGACTTATCAAAATCATTACCGGATTGCGCCGTTCGGGAAAGTCGTTTCTCTTGAAGAAACTGTTCCGTCAACATCTGCTTGATGAAGGTGTAAACGAAGACCATATCCTTATCATTGACATGGAAAGCAGAAAGAACAAAAAATTCAAAGACCCTGACTATCTGTTGGATTGGGTAGAAAGCAAGATGTTGGACGATTCTACCTATTATATCATCATTGATGAGGTACAGGAAGTGAAAGATTTTGTTGAAGTACTCTCTACGCTGTCTGTAACAGAGGGTTCAGATGTATATGTAACAGGCTCAAATTCCCGATTCCTTTCATCGGATGTCGTGACCGAATTTCGTGGCAGGGGCGATGAAATACATGTATGGCCATTGTCGTTCAATGAATTCATGTCTGTATATGAGGGGAGCAAAGAAGATGGATGGGCTGAGTTTCTGATGTATGGAGGACTTCCACAATTGCTCACACAGGATGGTGATGAGAAGAAAGCAGACTTCCTGCATCGTCTGTATCGCACCGTGTATCTGCGTGACATCTACGAACGTAACAACATCGAACTGAAACCTGAGTTTGAAGAGCTTTCCAAAACTCTTGCTTCCAGTATAGGAGCACCCGTCAATGCATCCAATATTGCCAACACGTTCAAGTCGGTCAGCAAGGTGCAGGACATTTCAGACAAAACCGTTTCTGCCTATATGGGATATATGCAGGATGCCTTTTTGATTGAAAAATCCGAACGATACGACATCAAGGGACGCAAATATATCGGTTCGTTATACAAATGCTATTATCAGGATATAGGTCTTCGGAATGCCATTCTTTCGTTCCGACAGAATGAGCCAACCCATTTGATGGAGAATGTGATTTATAACGAAATGCGTCAGCGTGGCTGGCTGGTGGATGTGGGCAACATCTATCATCGTATCCGTAATGCCGAAGGACAGCAGCAACGAGTGACACTGGAAGTCGATTTTGTTTGCAACAAAGGCAGTGAACGGATTTATATCCAGTCGGCTTGGCGTATGCCGGATGAGGAGAAAATGGAACAGGAAAAACGTTCGTTGCGATTGGTGGGAGATTCTTTCCGGAAACTCTTGATTGTGGGTGAGCATACCAAATCGTGGAGTGACGAAAGCGGCATTCAGACGATAAGTATTTATGATTTTTTACTTGATACAGGCAGTACGGAACGATGATAACAGCAGATTATTTGATACAAGTGAGGGCGATAGAAAATATTGAATCGCCTCACTTGTATTAATACATAGCCTATACTAAATCTGCTTGCTCTTTGGAGCTATATACTCCTTTTTCACACTCTTCGTGTAGTGGCTTTCGAGTAGGGTTTGTACTTTGAGTATCATCACTTCTACCAATCCACTTTATCTACCATTACAACGCAAAAGCAAACAATCAAACTATTCCATTACGGGACGAATCGGGAAACCAAAAGCTTTTACAAGAACATGATTCGTATTGAAGTATGCTTTAGAGCTTGCATAACATCCGGCTCCTCCTTTTGTTCCATCAGTTTCTTCATTTTCACTTTTTGAATCATCTGCATACCAAATATACAGAGCATTTTCCGCAGATGGGAATATACCTCCACTACTGTAAGCACGGCTTCTTGCTCCCGGAATAAATGCAGTCGCACCACTTCCATTTGTAGCGATATAAAAGTGAAGGCCGTTATCATAGGTATCTACTGTTTCAATATTCCATGATTTTGCGATATCGAAGGTTCCCTTTTTAGGTATTTTCCAACCCAATGGAGAGGGATCGAAGATACTTTTGTCTTTCGAGTTCTTGCCCAATGACATATCATTCCACAGTTGCAGTCCGGAATTGTCGCAATCTGTTATAATATTCTTTGCATTTTGACCACCTTTATCTGTCCAGTAGTATTTATAAGGATACATAACAGCCGTTGACATATTTACATGATTATATTCTTTTGGAATACGGTCTCCACCTAATGATACACCAAATTCTGTAGTTATTATCGTTCCATCCCATTTATAAATATTATAATGCGGAAATGGGTCTTTGCGACCGAACTGATAGTACATACCGTTCTTGTTCGTTTCGGCATCAAATTCAGTTGATTTGGCTCCGAGATTTCGATCCATAATGTATTTGTCCTTGTAGAGTCCATCATCGCTCCATAGCGTGTAACCGTTGGCAGGAGCATAACGATGTATGGCTCCAGTCGTGTTTTCAGGGGCATAATTATTTCCCCACTTCGAGTCGGCTACCTCCGTATAGATGGCATCGGGGTCGTAATCGGTAACCCACAAATGCCAGCTCCACAGATACGTAAGTTCCGTGTCATCTGCTCTTCTTACTCCGACAAGTATGTTACCCCGATAATCCTCTTCGGAAGGGTCTATATTCAGTTCCACATAAAAGCCGGTATTTCCGACATATGTTTTAGATCCTGTAGCAGAAGCGTCTGTGCCATCGTGGTTAACGAAAGTAACGACTTTATAGGGTATATCCTGCCAAATCACTTCGGCTACCCATTCGGTTTCGTCTCCTATCTTGATTTCCGGATTTGCGGCATACTGTGAATTGTTCCAAAACTCATTGATGCGATTGATAGGAATTCTAAAAATCTCATTCTGTTTGTTCAGGATGTAGCTATTGGCATCATTCGGGATGGTGATGGACAGTGAAATCGATTTCGTTGCTTCAATGGAAACAGGACTTTCCAAGGAGATGTTTCTGGGCACTCCTTCCACTACAATCGTAAAATGTTGTATCTCGGTTCCTTCCGGCAAATAAGCGGTATAGGTTGTACTGTGCTTCTCACCTTTGGGCAACAAGCCATCGTCATTCCCGATAGTGTATTTTTCCTCAAAGGTTAAGTCTGTCAATGACTTTTCGTTTCCATCCTCATCCTTGGATAGCGTCCAATCAGATAATGTTCCACCCGGATAGGTATAAGTTGCTTGTTTGCCGACTACATTCTTGAACGTAAATCCCGATACGGTTACACGTCTGTGGGCTGTCAGGTTAACTGTCACCTTTCCCAACAAATGGGCAAATTGCAAGTTCACTTTTTCGTTGTTGGCAGGTTTGCTCATTTGGATGGGGGGTGCTGTCAAGAGAATGTCTGTCTTGCCGTCAGGTTTGAGGGTGAAAGTGACCGCTTCGTCAGCAGTAGCTTCACTTACAGTAATCTGCTTGACACTTTGATTGCCGTCGTAATAATTTTCATCGCTATCCTCGTGTGGATAGTAGGCAAAGAACTCCATTTTGTCTCCGTCCTTGTTGGGCCAATATCTTTTGGGACTATATTCCCAACCGCCTGATTTCAATTCAAGAGGTATGTTGTACATAAAGTCAGGACAGATGTGTTCGTATTCACCACCTTGCCCATATCTTGCAAACAGCCCGATAACAGATTCACCAACTGTGAAGAAATCTTCGTTATCTGCTGAACGTGTAACAGCTTCATTCACTACTGTATCTACTTCACATTCCAACAATAGCCCATGATTATTCTTTACCGACAATTGTTTTGGGGAAGAGGAGTTTGAGCGTGTGCTTGCAGTTCCGTTCGCCGTACGACTCCTGTCACCATCCAGCCATGCACCTATGGTGTTGGCACTGAAGGCTATGCTTCCATCTGCAACGTCAGGTCCTTCCTTGATGTATTCATTGTCTTCGCTACACGCAACGAGAAGGAGAGTGAATGCCAGAAACAAACTATGCGATATGCTGTGCATCACTCGAGTTTTTGCCAATCTGTATTTTTTTTCCTTCATCTTCCTTTTCCTTTCTATATTATTATGTTTTGTTTTGGTGACCGGGAGGGGAACATTCAACCCCTCTCGGCCTAATCGTGATGATCGAATCAACAACAAGGTGTTGTTGCTGAAAAGATTATACTTTATTCAAAGGGAACCTCTTCTTCTTCAAAATCTCCCCAAGGATTAACTTCTGCAGTGAAGACGATTGGGTACACATTGCCTTGAGGATTGATGTTTTCAGCATTGAGAGTTGCTGTGAAATCGTAGCTATAACCAGCTAGCAAAACTAATGATTTTGTAGACAAGTTAACTGAATGGTTGAATGTGTCTTCAACACCACCCTGAGCCATTGTTACTGTAAAGGTAAGTGTGTAATCTTTTACCTCATAAGGAATCAAGTACTTGTGCTCTGTCTCAGCAGCAGTGTTTCCACTTGCAACATTTGCAACGGCAGGAGAAGCAAATGTTACTTCGCCTGTAGCTGTTGCAGCAGCCCAGGTCGTAGTAGAAGGAGTGTAAACAGCGGTAGTACCTGCATTGGTGATCTTAACGTCAGTTACAGTAAGCTTAACATCGCTCTCTGCCGGGAAACCGTTAACGAAAGAGAACTTAACGCGAGACAACAAGTGACTGAAAGTCAAATCTACTGTTCCAGGATCCGTTGTAAGGTTTGCTGTACCTGTCAAATCTTTAGACCCTGCGGCATAGATAAGATCTGTTTCAGAATCACTTACGAATGTAATGGTACTTGCGTCTTTTGAAGGAGCAAATGTTACACCATTATCACCTGATTTGGGTGCTACAGCTTCGAATGTGTAAGCATAACCGCCAACCCAGTACTGGAGTGGAGAATATGTACATGTTCCATTGTTTGCTGTTACTGCCTGAGCGTTGAAAATTAGAGCATCACCTCTCCAACCATAAACCTCAAAAGCGGTAAGGTTAGCAGTCGTTACGTCTTCAGCAGCACGAGTAGATTTGTCAACAAACATCTCAAATCCAATCGCATTCTGTGGATTCATTTCCACTGTCTCGTCATTTGTACAGCTGGCCAACATAGCAGTTGCAGCGATACCTAAAAATAAAAACTTTTTCATTTTTAAAGAATTTAATGATTAATAATAAAGAAACTATATCGCATTTTTAAAGTAGAGGGATATCAATGTCTTCATATTCTCCCCAGTCGTTCACATCCACATCAAAGGCAGAACCACCTTTCTTACCATCATCATCGGAGATTTCAATGCCACTTACGATGATTACTCCTCCATGAGGTTGTTTGGCCACTTGGTCAGTTACATCAAACTCAAAATTCTTGATAATTCCATTCTTTAATTTAACTTCCAAATTCAGGGCGTATTTATTTTCTGAACGGGTATAGTTTTCATTCGGATAATCAGGTATTCCAAATGAATTTACAACGGCTTGTGCACCATATTCCTCGATAGTACAATCATACAAGATAGTGACAATCTCGTTGGATGTTTTTCCGCTATTCAGGTGTACAGCCTCTGCCATACCCGCCAATGCACCACGAGCCAATGCCACATACTGTAATCCGTATTTAAATTCGTACTTAATCACATAGGTGAATACCAGCGGATGCATAGTAATATCCATATCAGGAGCAACAACAACCTTTTCTGGAGTATAGTTGTCCAGATAGTTACCATAAAGCATATCAGGAGCATTTACTGTTTTTTCACTCATTGTCTGACTATAGCTGTTCCCCATATAGCTGCTTCGAGTTCGGCTACGGGTAGTAGCTCTGGCTGTAACGAACGATTCAATATCATCGAACACAATATATTCGGTGTCATTATTGTAAAAAAGGAGTGAATGTGAGCCTTCTGACAATGATAGAATACCACCACTTGCGGGCATGTTTTTAATCTCCTGTTTACCGACTTCGTTGAAAGACAAGATGCGTAATCCTTCAGGAATGCCCGGGCGAAGGTCGTCATAACTCATAGTGAGCTCCTCAGGCCATTGAGTCTTCCAATCAGTAGCATCACCATAGGTATGTTGCCATTCTTGTTCATACGAAGCTTTCACATTGATGTGGTACTTCAATGCATGAGGATCGTGGTCATAACACAACTCCTTATGTTCGCACGAAACAAACAGTGTCATCAGTGTTCCTGCTAACATTCCTAAAATGCGTTTCATCTGCTACCTCCTTTCTCCTTATTATAATTATTGCGCCCTAAGAGCCACACCAAAGACACTTCGGCCTTGGTTGGCCCAAAGAAATGACGCTGTTTGGTGGCTTGCCATACATAGCAGTTATCTATAGGTTTGTACTCGTAGTATTTGCCCCACATGTAACCAACGCCTAACGTGAAGTCGAGATTCAGACGCTTGGCTATGGGTAATGAATAGCCATATTCTACACCTGTGGCAAAGTTTGCTCTATCGAAAATGTTCCCGCCCGGTTCTCCTGCCATATAGCCTTTATCATTCCATAAGAAATCATAGGTCATGGTCTGTACATATAGACCCAAATGATGCCCGATCAGAGGTTTGCTTGCAGCCTCTCGACCAAACCACCTGCGAACAGCTATATCACCTCCATAAATGCGCCAGTATTTATGGGAATTGTCATTCTTCCACCATGCATACATCCAGTTGGCTACAATGGAATAGTTGCCACCAAGATAAAATTCCACGCCCAAATTGGGAATTAAAAAGACATCGCTTATTATGTTTGTCTTTATTCCCATATAGATTGGTTTACTTGGTGCTTTATACTCAATAGGAATAGGCTGCAATTTTATTTGGGGAATTTCAAGAACGATGTCGGGTAAGGATATATCCTGTATTATAGGTGGAATACGTTTTGGATTCCAGACTCTATTGTATGTCAAAACCATATGCGATGCACGCAATTCTGGGAATAGAACACGATACATATAGCGGTATGGCTCACCCCCTCTAAGGTTCATAAGACGAGTTAAACTATTGTCATTGCTCCTTGATTCTTCAGTTTCACTTTTGCTGATAATATCTTCAAGCAGTTTGATAACTTCTTCTCGGTATGGTATATTAGCATCATCTCGCACGAGTTGCAACAAACCTTGCCAGTTCCGTCCCAAATATGCAAAGTTCTTTGATGAAGCAGGGAGTTTTCCATATTGCGATAAGTAATCGAATAAAACATTTGCACGCTTTTTTGATAGACGTTTGTTCACTTCAACACTACCTTCCGGAGAGGCACTGCCTATAACGGAAATGTTTTTCAACTGATATACAGAGTCGGCATAACTTGTTGCCAAACTATCGGCAATACGACTTAATTCAGCCTTATTATTACCAACCGAGACATCAAGGGACGATTTACCCTGTCGAAAGTAAATCTTAACAGAGTCTTTCATTTCTTGTGCCTGAGCTAGATTATACGCGCCAAACAACAAGAGAATCAGTGTTATACAATATTTTCTAATTCGCATTTTTCAACATGTTATCATAGGCCGATTACAGTCGCTCATTAAGCGGCACTGAACCGTCCGATTTATACTCCTGTTCGTTATTTCTCTGTTCGTCATTAACCGTCATTGAAGCAAGCAACGACTTATGTCTTTCTATCGCCTCGGGATAGTTGCGGCGGATAAATCCCCCAAGGCTGTTGTATGTAAGTCCTAATCGTCGGGCGATGGATTTCAGCGATTCGGAAGTGGTCTGATAGATATTTAATGCCTCAGCATACTTCTCCGCACTACGATTAGAGACGGTCTTCCCATTATCAGCCTTTGTCATTCCACGGACTGCTGTCAATTCGGGATAGTGCTCCTTGATATACATGCGAAAGACTTCCGGATTCAACCCGAACTCAGCCGCAACCCTTGAAGTTGGCAAGTTGGAGTTTTTCAACCGTTCAATGGCATCGGCATATTTCTCAGCCGTTGATTTCTTGTAACGCTTCGTCTGTTCAATTGGGACATTCTCATCAAAGCCTCTCCGTTGTACCATCAGTCTGGGATGCCAGATTCTTATATGATAACGCAAACCACCCAGATTTACAGATGCAATACGGGCAATCTCTTTCACTTCCAAAGAGGTTGTGCGATACAATTCGATGGCCTTCTCATACTTCTCAATAGAACTATGTTCCGGTTCGTGGATTGCCCAATTCCCGTTGCGTTCACCACGCATTTTTCGACCAGTAGCATTGGTTCGTTTGATTTCTCTTTGCGTTGTTATTTGGGGATAATAGGCTATGATATGCTCCCGTAATCCCGTGTAGGATACGTTACAAGCACTGGCCACCTCCCCAATGGTCATATCCGATGACTGCAACATCTCTACAGCAGTGGCATACCCCTCTTTACTCCATTTCCGTGCGCCATATTGCAGGTTGATGGTAATACCCATTCGCCTGCGCTCCAATTCCCTGCGAGGTACGATTTCAGGGTAATGTCTGCGGAGCTGGCTTGCCAGCGAAGAACAATTCACATCAAAGATGCGTGCTATCTGTGATATATTGTATTCGATATATTCCACACTGTCACAAGCGGCAATGGCATCCTTGTATTTATAGTGAGCCGAAGTGGTCTGACCTTTGCTCCCCCGAAGTTTCACATTTGCATATTTGGTCAAGTGATGGCGCTTGATGATAAGGTCGCGATGATGTTTGGAGAGATAGGAACTAAATGCACAAAATCCCACTCCCGTTCTTTCGCATATATCCTTTATGGAAAGATTGGAATCCGAATATAGGATTATGGCCTCCCTATATTTCAGTTCTGAACTTATGTTTAATTCCTGACCTTGCATAATTCATTCTTCGCTTGGTTGTGATATGTTTATCGATGTTAATCAGTGTTATACATCCCGATTAACAAGCGGTACACATAACTTCTCTTTGGAAGAGTGATTTATGCAACATATTTCAGTTGAAAGTGTGAGGTTTAGCCAAAGCCAGACTTCCGTTTAGCTCAACAATCCATATTGCCTCTAAACAAAATTAAATTCACGCATAACTTTTTTTAGTGTAATTT
>JAFQRE010000008.1 GCA_017410245.1 Bacteroidaceae bacterium | reverse complement strand
GCTATGATCCATATGCCAATGCGGTGGCGGAGAGGGTAAATGCGACTATAAAACATGAGTTTTTATTGGAGGAATTGGAGTGTGATTTAGGTATGCAGCAGCGGATAGTAGCTCAAAGTGTGGCGATATATAATCAACTGCGACCACACTTATCGTGCGGTATGCTTACGCCCGATGAGATGCATCGCCAATGCAAGAAAGAGATTGTAACTTACAGAACGAAAAATGACAACACGGCGCGCCGTGTTGTCATTTAGAAAACTTTGATTATTTTTGTATCAAATCCTGTAACACTTTTTTAGGACGACACACTATTTTCTATTATGCACCAAAGTTATCGTACATAATGCTCTCGGGCTCAACACCAAGACCATCGAGCATAGCTACAACAGCCTTCGACATCGGGCCGGGACCACACATGTAGTACTCAATATCTTCGGGAGCCTCATGATCTTTGAGATATGTCTCGTAGATAACTTGATGTACAAATCCGGCAGTGTACTTCACACCGGCAGCATCGGCTGCGGGATCGGGACGGTCGAGCGCGAGGTGGAACGAGAAGTTGGGGAAGTCTTTCTCCAACTGCAAGAAATCCTCAAGATAGAATACCTCATTGAGAGCACGAGCACCATAGAAATACGACATCTTGCGGTCGGTAGTATGGAGTGTCTTAGTGAGGTGCATGATTTGCGCACGCAACGGAGCCATACCGGCACCACCACCTACCCACATCATCTCTTTCTTAGAGTCGAAAATGGGGTGGAAGTCGCCATAAGGGCCACTCATGATTACCTTATCGCCGGGCTTGAGCGTAAAGATGTATGACGAGGCTATACCGGGCATGACATCTTGGAATCCGGTTTGAGGACGGGGCTTCATGGGAGGAGTGGCAATACGAACGGTGAGCATGATGCGGTCGCCCTCGGCAGGATAGTTGGCCATTGAGTAAGCACGCACTGTAGGCTCAGTATTCTTACACTTGAGGTCAAAGAGACCAAAGTTTTTCCATGCATCAAGATAACCCTCTCCAATGAGCGACTTGTCGATATCCTTGTCATAGTCCATTTCGTATGCCGGAATTTTAATCTGTGCATACGAGCCGGGTATAAAGTCCATATGCTCGCCTTCGGGCAATTTCACAATAAACTCTTTGATGAAAGTAGCCACGTTCTTGTTCGAGATAACCTCGCACTCCCACTCTTTCACACCAAGTACCGACTCGGGTACTTTGATAGAAAGGTCGCCTTTGACTTTCACTTGGCAACCCAAACGCCAATTGTTTTGTTGCTCTTTACGAGAGAAGTGAACAGTCTCGGTAGGAAGTATCTCACCACCACCTTCGGTAACCTGACAACGGCATTGCGCACATGAGCCACCGCCACCACAAGCCGAGGGCAGATACACCTTTTGCGCAGCAAGTGTCGAGAGAAGGCTGGCACCTGTCTCGGCCTCTACAACTGTATCGTTGTTGATAGTAATTTTCACTTTGCCCGAGGGCACTAAGTATCGCTTGGCAACCAACAAGATGACTACCAAAAGCAGTATAATAATGAGGAATATTACTATACTCGATAATAATACGTTTGTCATATTCATGTCTGTTTGCTTTACGATAATTACAACTTAATACCCAAGAAACTCATAAATGCTATACCCATAAGACCGGTAATGATAAATGTAATACCGATACCCTTGAGCGGAGCAGGCACATTGCTATAAGCCAATTTCTCGCGAATGGCGGCAATTCCCACAATAGCAAGCAACCAACCTACGCCCGAACCAAGACCAAAGATGGTAGCTGTGCCAACTGAGTCGAACGAGCGTTGTTGCATGAAGAGTGAACCACCGAGGATAGCACAGTTTACAGCAATAAGAGGCAAGAAGATACCCAAAGACGCATAGAGCGAGGGAGAGTATTTCTCTACAACCATCTCAACAAGCTGTACAATAGAGGCCACAACCGCAATGAATAGTATGAGGCTGAGGAAAGAGAGATCGACATCGGCAAAACTCTCATTCAACCACACCAATGCACCGGGTTTGAGAATATAATTCTCAAGCAAATAGTTGATGGGAACAGTAAGCGTAAGCACAAATGTTACGGCTATACCCAAACCCATCGATGTCTTAACGGTCTTTGACACCGCAAGATAGGAACACATACCCAAGAAGTATGCGAAAATCATATTGTCTATGAAGATAGACTTTATAAATAGATTTAAACTTTCCATATTCTACATTCTATAATAAAGGGTATGTATTACTTTTCTTGCAAATCTTTGTTGTATGAACGGTGTACCCAAATGATACATGCTACAACGATGAGGGCCATCGGAGGCAAAATCATAAGACCATTGTTTTGGTAACCCCAATCGTAGAAGATTTGAGGAATAACTTGGAAACCAAACAACGTACCGGAACCCAACAATTCGCGGAAGAAACCAACGATGATGAGAATGAGTCCATAACCGACACCATTACCCACACCATCGAGGAACGACTCCCATGGTCCATGACTCAAAGCAAATGCCTCAAGACGTCCCATCACAATACAGTTGGTAATGATAAGACCCACAAACACCGAAAGTTGCTTACTCACATCATAAGCAAATGCCTTGAGTACCTGATCGACAATAATAACCAATGCAGCTACCACTACAAGCTGTACGATAATACGTATGCTATTGGGAATAGTGTTGCGCAAAAGCGAAATGATAACGTTGGCGAGCGCCACTACAGCAATAACCGAGATGGCCATTACAAACGAAGGCTCCAACTTAGAGGTTACGGCCAAAGCCGAACATATACCCAACACCTGCACAATGACAGGGTTGTTCTTGGAAAGGGGACCTAATAATATCTCTTTATTTTTCATATCCTACGCCTCCTTATTTTACTAATGATTTTAAAAATGCGTTATAGGGCAACAACGAGTTCTCAATCATATCTTGTACACCCTTACTTGTAATTGTACCACCCGATACGGCATCTACATATTCGGCACCATTCAAAGGCTTTTGACCCACCTTCATGACAGCAACAGGTTTCATCTCGCCATCAACAAACAGGTGTTTGCCAACAAATTGCGATTGGAACACAACTTTCTCAATTTCGGCACCGAGACCAGGAGTCTCACCTTGGTGTGCAAAGTACGCACCATAGATAGTGTTGCCATCGGCATCTACCGAAATATATCCCCAAATGGGGCCCCACAAACCGGCACCATAGATCGGAAGAATATATTTCTTATCGCCATTGTCGAGCTGAGCTACAAAAACGGGCAATTTACGTTCGGCCTCGGCCTTCTTTACTTCAGCAGCGACCTCTACATTAAAGGCATCAAGGCCTTCTACTTTCTCGGCATTGACATCTACCACATAGCTATCGGTAATATACTTGGCATACATCTCAACAGCATCTTTCGATGTAGATGCTATATTGACCGAGTTAAGTATTTGTTTTTTCTTATCTATCTCAATATTGGCTTGTTGCAGAGGTTTGAGAGAAACCGATATAATAGCCAAAAGAGCCGCAACGATAATCACCATTACAGAGGCGTAGAGTATCGTATAGGTATTTCCTTGTTTATTCATATTCTACCTCCTTTATTATTTAGTGTTATTAACTCGTTTCATGCGACGCTTGATATTGGCCTCTACTACATAGTGGTCGATAAGCGGAGCAAATGCATTCATAAACAAGACGGCAAGCATAGCACCCTCGGGATAACCGGTATTGAATACACGAATGATAATAGCCATGGCACCTACAAGAAAACCATAGATGTACTTACCGGTCTTGGTACGAGCTGCAGTAACAGGGTCGGTTGCCATAAAGACAGCTGCAAAAGCAAAACCACCCAAGCATACTTGATCGATGGGCGACAAGAGAGCTGCTGCATATACCGAAGGATCTACCAATGTGCATACCCACGCTGTGAGCAAACCTCCGGCAAAAACCGAGAAGATGATGCGCCAGCTGGCAATGCCGGTTACGAGCAAAATAACAGCACCTATGAGAATTGCCAATGTTGAAGTTTCGCCTATCGAACCCGGTATAAGACCGATGAAATAATCGAGTGTCGAAAGAGGTTCACCTACAATGTTGCGCAACACAAGTTCGTCACCAACATTGGTAGCTACTTGACCCAGAGGAGTTGCACCAGAGAAACCATCTACAACGTTGCCGGCACCCAAGCCAAATGTATCGCCGGTGCGGACAAAAACATTGTCACCACTCATCTTTGAGGGATAGGCAAAGAACAAGAAGGCACGTGTAACAAGAGCCACATTGAAGATGTTCATACCTGTACCTCCAAATACCTCCTTGGCAAAGATTACGGCAAAGGCAGTGGCAATGGCAATCATCCACAGGGGTGTATCGATGGGTACAATCATAGGTATGAGCATACCCGACACAAGGAAACCCTCTTGTATCTCATGGTGACGCAATTGTGCACCTATAAACTCTATACCCAAGCCTACGATGTACGACACCAAGATTTTGGGCAATACGGCCAAAAATCCATAGAGGAAAATTGTCCAAAATGAAGTGGTAGCCAACTCGCCTATCGCCAAGTAGTGTTGATAACCGACGTTGTACATACCGAAAAGCAAGGCAGGCAACAAGGCGATGATAACCACCGTCATGGTGCGCTTTGAGTCGATACTGTCGTGAATGTGTACACCCGACTTAGAGGTAGTAGCCGGCACAAACAAGAACGACTCGAATCCCTCAAACACCGATTGCAGGGGGGCAAACTTTCCTCCCGGCTCGAAGTTGGGTTTTATCTTATCAAGAAATCTTCTTAATGCTTTCACAATATTGTTTTTTATATGTTTATGACAATGATTAATTCATCTCCTTGCGCAAGGCATCGAGACCTTTGCGTATGATGTCTTGCAAGGGCAATTTAGAAGTATCTACAAACTCGCAAGCAGCAAAGTCTTCGGGAGCTACTTCATAGATACCCAATTGCTCCATACGATCTATATCGAAAGCAATAACAGCCTTTACCAAGTACTCGGGCAAGATATCCATAGGAAATACGCGATCGTACTCTTCCGACATGATAATGGCACGTTCGCCACCATGTATGCGAGCATCGGGTTTACGGTTGCGACCGGGCAACCAGCGCGACAAGAAAGTGCGACTTGTTGTCAATGCATTGCAACCGGGCATAGCCCAACCCAAGAAGTCATGTGTATCGTTACCCTCGGGAATGACAGTAACGTGCGAATGATATGCACCCAGATAGCCTTCAATCGATACATTGACACCGGTCAATACGTTGCCACTCACTACGCGACGTGCATAGTCGGCTTCTATAAGATTACCTTTCAATATATCGGCTACGGGTGTTCCGGGCAAAGCCTTAACATAAGCCGGCGATGCCACCTCACTACCTGTTACGGCTACAGTACGCATCATATCTACACGACCTTCTATAAGCAATCGGCCCATCACTACCACATCGAGGGCATTGATAGTCCATATTGTTTCGCCTTTATTTACAGGGGCAATGTTGTGAGCCTGTACACCAGCATTGCATGCCGGGAAATTTCCCTTGAAAGCTACCATCTCAATACCGGCAGGAACTTTCACTTTGCTCTCGGGCTCAACACCTACATATACCTTGCCTTGTGTAAGCAATGCAAGTGCCTCAAGACCCTTGTCAAATGCCTTCGCATCGTCACCCGCCAACATATCGTAGGCAAGAGTCGGTGCCAAAGGAGCATTGTCGAATGCGGTAACAAAAATATCACGAGGCTCAACCTCAGGATCTGCTATCACATCGTATGGACGTTGCTTGATATAAGCCCACATACCGGCTTGCAACAATAGTTGCTTTACCTCTACTGCCGATGATACTTTGTCGAAGTTTACAGCTTCATCTTTTTTGTCGTTCTTGATAACGATTTTCATTACCTTGCGACGTTCGCCACGTTCCACTGCAACCACCTCGCCACTTACAGGCGATACAAATTGCACTTCGGGGTGATTTTTGTCATACATCACCGCCGAACCCACTTTGACAGCATCGCCGGGTTTTACAACCACTTTGGGCACGATACCATGAAAATTGTCGGGAACAATAGCCACAGTGTCGCTTACAATAGTCTTTACTACGTTGGGGACTGCAGTTCCTTCCAAACGCAGATTTAAACCACTTTTAAGTTTCACTACATTAGCCATGTTGCAAATAAATATCTATTCAAAATTTCCTTAATTTGTTTTAGACCGCGAAATTACGTATTTTTTTTCGCAATTCACACATTAACAATACAGAAAAGCCTATAATAAAATAGGAATAATTTTATATCTGTCAATTTGCCAAGTCAAGATAGCAAATAGCAATATAACAAAGACAAATAGCCTATATACATAACACCCCAACAAGGTTTTGATTAATAGAAAATATATTGTACCTTTGCTTTTTGAGATTATTAAACAGCAAAATAAACAAATTTAACCAATGTAATACAATGAAAAAAAGTGATTTAATTTTTGCCTTGTGCGTAGTGGCATTGTTCTTGCCCTTCTTTGTTATCGATGCAGTATATGAATGGTACAAATCGTTCAACGCCGCTCATGGTATGATCATGAGTTTCTTGAAGTTTGGTATCTTATCAACTATGGGCGAGATGCTTGGACACCGCATCTCTACCGGTTCTTATTATTCCAAGACTTTCGGTATCATACCGCGCGCCGTTGTGTGGGGATTCTTGGGTATGGGCATCAGCATGGCCATGACTATCTTCTCGGTTGGTACTCCTGCATTTCTTGTCAAACTGGGCATGGAGAACGCCATTGAGGTTTTTGCCTCGCCCGAGTTCAGCTGGGCCAAGGTATTGGTTGCACTGTCGGTTTCGGTAGCTATGAATACTATCTTTGCACCTGTATTTATGACATTCCACAAGATTACCGATGCTCATATTGCTCGCAATGGAGGTTCTGTTAAGGCTCTTATCACTCCAATTCCTATGGCCGAGATGTTTGCCAATATCAACTGGAATGCTCAATGGGGTTTTGTATTTAAGAAAACCATTCCTTTCTTCTGGTATCCCGCCCACACCATCACCTTCTTGCTTCCCGCCGAGCAACGTGTTCTCTTTGCAGCAATCCTCGGCATCGTATTGGGTGTATTGTTGGCTGTGAGCACCAAGAAATAGCAACAAAAAATTATATTGCATTATGAAAACGAAAATGCTGACAAGTGCTGTCATGTTATGCACACTTGCCACCCTTTCGGCACAAACTTTCACCGAGTGGCAAGACCCCGAAGTCAATGCCATAAATCGCCTGCCTATGCATGCCGACTATCGTGTGTGCAATGGCACGACATACAATAATGACGCTGACTACACCCTATCGCTCAATGGTACATGGAAGTTTCATTGGGTCGAGAATGCCAACCAACGCCCCAACGGCATACAAGCCCTGCACTACGATGACTCGGCGTGGGGTACTATCGAAGTGCCGGGTATGTGGGAACTGAACGGATATGGCGACCCACTATATATAAATATAGGTTATGCCTGGCGACAAAACTTTGAGAACAACCCGCCCTATGTTCCTATTGAACAAAACCACGTAGGGTCATATCGTCGCACATTCGACTTGCCGGCACAATGGCAAGGACGCGACATCATACTCAATATCGGAGCTGTCACATCGAACGTATATGTATGGCTCAATGGCAAGTTTGTCGGTTACTCTGAAGATAGTCACCTCGAAGCAGCCTTCGACATCACTCGATATGTCAAACCGGGTGAGAACCTCATTGCTTTGCAGGTGTACCGTTGGTGCGATGGCACCTACCTCGAGGACCAAGACCTGTGGCGATTGTGCGGCATCTCGCGCGACGTGACTATTGAGGCACGCCACAAGAATCGCCTCAACGACTGGCAAATAACGCCTACCCTCAACGACACTTACGACAAGGCCCGTCTTGAAGTAGATATGGAGCTGACCGCAGGTGTATCGAATGTAGATGTATCGCTTGTTGATAGCTATGGCAATACCATTGCATCGCAAGCCGTCAAGCCCACACGAGGCAAGGCTAATGTTGTGCTTGACGTAGAAAATCCCCTCTTATGGAGTGCCGAGACGCCTTATTTATATAAGGTAGTAGCCGATGTACGCAATAGCCGAGGCACTACCGAGCGAGTTGTGCAACGCATCGGATTGCGCACTTCGCAAATCAAAGACGGACAGCTGCTTGTCAATGGTCGTCCCATTCTCATCAAAGGTGTAAACCGTCATGAGGTAGATACCCGCAAAGGCTTTGTCATGACACGCCAACGCATGATTGAGGATATCATGCTCATGAAGCAATTTAACATCAACGCCGTTCGCACCAGCCACTACCCCAACACCCCCGAGTGGTATGACTTGTGCGATGAGTATGGCTTGTATGTAGTAGATGAAGCCAACGTAGAGTCGCACGGCATGGGCTATGACGAAAAGACATTGGCTCGTGTCGATAGCTATGCCAAGGCACACCTTGAGCGCAACCAACGCATGGTATTGCGCGACAAGAACCACCCATCGGTTATCATATGGAGTATGGGCAACGAGGCCGGTATGGGTGCCAACTTCGAGGCCTGCTATCGTTGGATACGCGAGTACGACTCCTCACGTCCCATTCACTACGAACGTGCTGTCGATTACCAAGGTTTCGACGGAACGTTGTACACCGACATCATGTGCCCCATGTATGCCTCGCCGGCATGGTGCGAACGATACCTCAAGACCAACCCCTCGCGTCCTCTCATTCAGTGCGAATACTCACATGCAATGGGTAACTCCATGGGCGGATTTAAAGAGTATTGGGACTTGACTCGCCAATACGACAAGTATCAAGGTGGATTCATCTGGGACTTCGTAGATCAGGGCTTGGCACGCTACGAGGCCGATGGCAAGGTATCGTTCCTATATGGTGGCGACTACAACCACTACGATGCCACCGACTATTCGTTCAACTGCAATGGCATCATTGCCCCCGACCGCACACCCCAAGCACACGCCTACGAGGTACGCTACCAATATCAGTCGATATGGACCACGCCCATCGACCTCGCATCGGGCTTGATAGAGGTGTATAACGAGAACTTCTTTATCGACCTGAGTGGCTACAAGCTCAATTGGCAGTTGCTGGCCGATGGCGAAGCTGTGCAAGGTGGCTGTATAGAGGAGTTGAATGTTGCGCCGCAACAACGTCGCAACTATAAGCTCGACTACGACCTATCGGCCATTCCGGCCACCACACGCGAGGTGCTACTCAACGTTGAGTACGTTGCACGCGAGAAACAGCCACTCCTCCCCCTCAACCATGTTGTTGCCTACGACCAGATGGTCATCAAGCAGTACGACACCATGGCGGCATTCGGTATGCAACCATCACAACGCCCCATACGCATCACCCGCTTCGAGAAAGCCATCAACGTAGAGGGCTATGATTGGACTGTCTCATTCGGTCGCAACGGTTACATCAGCCGCATGGAGTATGGCACACTATCTATGATGCCCGATGGAGCATCGCTGCGTCCCAACTTCTGGCGTGCCCCCACCGAGAACGATTGGGGTGCCGGATTGCACAAGCGATTTGCCGTATGGCGCGACCCCGTCATCACCTTGGAGTCGTTCCGATATGAGATAGCCGACCATTGTGCCATCGTCACAGCACAATACAACCTGCCCGATGTAGATGCACAGATGACCATCACCTACACCATCAATGGCGAAGGCGAAATAGCTGTCACCCAATCTATGCAAGCCACAGCCGGAGCTGAGCACCCCAATATGTTCCGCTATGGTATGCGCATGGAGATGCCAGCACGATACAACATGGTAGAGTACTACGGACGCGGTGCGGTAGAGAACTATAGCGACCGTAAGAGCGGTGCCAACATAGGCTTGTATAGCCAACCCGTAGCCACAATGTACAACGACCACTTGGTACGTCCGCAAGAGTCGGGTACACGCAGCGACTTGCGCTACTACAAGGTTATCGACACCTCGGGAGCCGGCATTCGCATCATAGCCTCAGCACCCTTCTCGGCATCGGCACTGCCTTACTCTATCGAGGCTCTCGACCTCTCGCGCAACGACTACCGCCGTCACTCGGGACAATTGCAACCCGATGGCATGACACACATCTGTTTCGACCTCGTACAACAAGGCTTGGCAGGCATCAACTCTTGGGGAGCATGGCCACTTGAGCCATATCGTGTGCCCTATCAAGACTACACATTCAACTTCATCATCTCTCCGCTGAGGTGATAAAACAATCCCCCACAAAAAGATACCCCGCCACTCAAGCTATTTGAGTGGCGGGGTGCTTTATCTTGGTGTGAAAGGGTTACTAAACCGCGGTATGGTTAGAAATAGTAACGAAATCCTACCTCGGGCGAGGTCAATAGACCAAAGTGGAATGTACTTACCGATGCCTCGGGTATCAGAGCATACGACATATTAACAAGGCTTAGCGACAGACCTATATGATTGGAGGGCATATACTCCAATGCGAAGAGGTCGAGATCGAAAGCAAAAACACCTACCGAATAGCCATCATTTGCCGCCAAACCGCCACCGATGGTAAACTCGGGGGTATAATACAACTTATCGACGAGCTTTACATAGTAGGCAAATGTGGGTGCGACGGTAAATGTAGTAACTCCCTCGGCAATAGACAAATCTAATTCGGCTCCGATGCGGAAATTATCGGCTACAAAATAAGAGTACTCGGGAGCTAATGAAAAGGTCACAGACGAAACAGAATAACTACCATCGCCAATGGTGGTAACGCCCAATCCCAAATTTCCCCCAATAAACATATCGCCCTTATCTTGAGCGACAACACTACCTGCAAACATTGCACTAAGGCAAAGTAATAAAGAAAACAACTTTTTCATGGTCATAAATTATTTTGTTGTTAATAATAAATTAATTTCTACAAAAATATCACAAATATTTTTCTCACACAAGACAATGCCATTGAAATAATCATTTAAGTGGCAATTTAAACAGCAAGAAGATATTAAATAACATCAATACAACACATGATAAATGTTACTATAAAGCACCACCCCATGCACCAATCAGTGCATGGGGTGTGTATGAGATAGCATGTATCTTTCGGTATTTACTCCATACCGCCACCGAGGGCATGGAAGAGCGAGATAACACCTTGTATCTCGTCGTAGCGGTCTGATGCCTGCATCAGCTCGGCTTGCAAGAGATTTTGTTGGGCGGTGAGCACCTCGAGATAGTTTGCACTACCATGCTTCATGAGCAGGCGAGTGTTCCAGATGGCAGCTTGCAGATTGACAATCTGCTTAGAGCCTATCTCTATACGCTTGCGGGCAGTCTGCCATTGCACAAGGGCATTGTTTACCTCAGCTCCGGCATCGAGCAGACTCTGCCGGAAGAGCAACAGCGCCTCCTCTTGTTGAGCCTTGGCTATCTTGAGGTTGGCCACATTCTTGCCATGATTGAAGAGGGGCTGCACCAGTGAGCCTATGGCATTGAGCAACCAACCGGCAGGATTGGTTATGGTAGCACCGTTGTTAGTCCAACCGGCCGAACCTGTGAGCGAAATGGTGGGATAGAATGCCGAATGTGCTGCATTGGTGGCATAGAAGGCCTCGGCAAGCACATACTCGGCTTGCCGCACATCGGGACGGAAACTGAGCAACTGCAAGGGAATACCCACCGACAACTCCTCGGGGAATATCTGCTCAGAGAGTTTGCCCCGTTGCAACATGGCCGGAGCCATGCCCAACAGCACCGAGAGGGAGTTTTCCTGTTCGATAATGCGACGCTCGAGAGTCAGTACCGACCCTTCGACATTGAGTCGATTGGCCTTGGCTTGCAATACAGCTGCTTCGTTGGTCTTACCGGCACGTTTCAGGGCCTCGAGCGTGCGTATATTCTCTTCCCATGTATCGAGTGTGCGACGGCTTATCTCCAACTGTTCATCAAGCATAAGTAGCGTAAAGTAACTGTCGGCTATGGTGGCTATGAGGCGAGTGCGTACGGCTTGCTTGTAGGCCTTGGTTTGCTCCAATACAGCCTCGGCACCACGTGCTGCATTGAGTTGCTTGCCAAATAGGTCTAACTCCCAATCGGCAGTTACAGCTACATTGTACGATTTTTTCAACTCCGAGCCGGTATATTGGCTCAATCCGCCCTGCCCCGAGAGGGTAAGACTCGGAATGAAAACCAGACGCGAAGCTGTCAATGCCGCCTCGGCTTGCTCAACGCGCAATCGTGCTATGTTCATATCGGTATTGTGTACCAATCCTTGCTCTATCCATTGTTGCAACAACGTATCGGTAAAGACAACTTTCCACGACATATAACCTATAGAGGTGTTATCGACTACAATGGCTGTTGTGTCGATGGGCAGTCGCTGATAGAGGCTATCGACTACCGGCAACTCGGGTTGCTTGTATTGTGTGTATAGGTTGCAACCACTCAACATGAGTAGCAGCATTGGCAGTGCATATAGAATATTTCTCTTCATAAAGTCTTAGTTCTGTTTTTGTTTACTACGAGGCATTACACGCTCCTCGATGGTGCGGAAGATGATAAACAACACCGGTACGATAAAGATGAGTGCCAATGTACCAATGAGCATACCGCCTACAGTACCCACACCTATCGATATATTACCATTGGCTCCTACTCCTGTGGCAAACATCAACGGCAACATACCAAATATCATGGTCAATGAAGTCATAAGGATAGGACGCAAACGTGCCACAGCTGCCGACATGGCTGCATCGACAATACTCATACCTTGTCGGCGACGCTCCGATGCAAACTCGGTGAGCAAGATAGCTGTCTTGGCCAACAAACCAATGAGCATGAGCAGACCTATCTGCAAGTAGATATTGTTTTCCAAGCCAAACATACGGGCAAACAAGAAACTACCCGCCAGTCCAAACGGCACAGACAGCAAGATGACAATGGGTATGAATATACTCTCATACAAGGCACATAAGATGAGGTATATGCACACAATACATAGCACAAATATCATGGCTGTAGCCGTTCCCGACGAGGCCTCCTCGCGCGACATACCACCAAACTCATATCCATAACCGGCAGGAAGCACATCGGCAGCTACTTCACGTACTGCTTGGATAGCCTCTCCCGAGCTGTAACCTTTGGCAGGTTGTCCATTGACCGATATGGCCGAAAAGAGGTTGAAGCGTGATATAGATTGTGCGCCATAGACACGAGTGAGTGTTACGTACTGGTTGATAGGACTCATCTCGCCCTTGTCGTTGCGTACAAACATATTGCTCAATGACTCGGTATCCAATCGATACTCGGCCGAGGCTTGCATCATGACACGATATAACTTAGAAAATCTATTCATATTTGAGGCATAGCTACCACCGATGTACCCCGAAATGACATCGAGCACATCGTCGGGCGATACACCATTACGCTTGCATCGTGCGGCATCTACCTCAAGCAGATATTGCGGGTATTTGGTATCGAAAGAGGTCGAAGCACGAGCTATCTCGGGGCGGTCGTTCAGCTCGGCAATGAGGTTGTTGGTAATGCGCAACAACTCCTCGATGCTACCACCCTTCTGGTCTTGCACATAGAGTTCAAATCCACTGCTCACTCCATAACCGGGTATCATACCACGAGTAAAAACAAGTATCTTGGCCGAGGTAATATCGGCAACACGATTGTATATCTCCTCAATAACCGATTCTATGTCATCGCCCTTCTCGGTACGCTCGTCCCAATTCTTCAACCGAATAGAGAACATACCACACGACACACCCTGACCACTCATCATACCTCTACCGGTGGTCTTTGAGTAAACTTCAATCTGCGGAATGGTACTGATGCGCTTGTCTATTTCGTCCATTACCTTGATGGTCTCCATCAAGTTTGTTCCCGGAGGAGTCTGTACATCGATGTTTATCGAGCCCATATCCTCTTTGGGTACAAGTCCGGTCTTGGTAGTTTGCAACATATAGAAGAGGCCACCACATGCTATCACGATGAGCAACACCGATAGCCACTTGTGGCGGAACATAAACATGACACCACCCTTATACTTGCCTATAATACGGCCAAATGCCGCCTCAAATGCAATGTGAAAGCGTGAAGAAAAACTCAACTTCTTGCCTTCGTCCACACCATCGTGAGGCCTCATGATGAGCGAACAAAGTGCCGGACTGAGTGTGAGCGCATTGAGCAACGATATGCCCACCGCCACAGCCATAGTCAAACCAAACTGGGTATAGAACGTACCGGTTGTGCCTCCCATGAAGCTAACAGGGATAAATACCGCCATAAAGACAAATGTAGTAGTAAGCAGAGCCGTTGTAATGCCACCCATGGCACTTACTGTAGCCTCGTACGACGATTTGTAACCTTCGTCAAACTTGGCCTGCACAGCCTCCACCACCACAATAGAGTCATCTACAACCGTACCAATAACCAGCACCAAGGCAAAGAGCGTGATGAGGTTGATACTGAAACCGGCTACCAGCATGAAGGCAAAAGTACCTACCAACGATACCACAATAGACACTGCCGGTATGAAGGTAGAACGGAAGTTCTGCAAGAATATATATACTGCCAAGATAACCAGCAAAATAGCCTCAAGGAGTGTCTTTATAACATTCTTGATAGAGGCATCGAGAAAGTCCTTGGTACTCATCAAATCGACAATCTCAAGGCCACGCGGCAAGTCTTGAGATATCTCGGCCACTACCTTATCAATGTCATCGATAATCTCATTGGCATTAGACCCGGAGGTTTGCGAAATCATACATGAAACGCCCGGGTGACCATTTACCGTACCCACATACTCGTAGCTGCGTGATCCAAGTTCAACACGAGCCACATCTTTCAGTCGCAATACAGTACCATCGCTCTGAGCACGTATAACAAGATTCTCATAGTCCGACTCCTTTTCATATCGTCCGCGATACTTCAAGGTATAACGAAACGTATTGTCCGAGTCGGCACCCAATGTACCCGTTGGCGACTCAATATTTTGCTCATCAAGCACACGACGAATGTCCGATGGCATGAGGCTATACTTGGCCATCTTGCCCGGATCGAGCCATATACGCAACGAATAGTCACCTCCAAGAATATCAACCTCACCCACACCCGCAATACGCGACAAACGTGGCTCGACATTGATTTTCATGTAGTTGCTAATGAAGTTTTGGTCGAAAGTATTGTCGGGGCTATATACAGCCAACATCTTTATGCGGCTGGTCTGACGCTTACGCACCGTAACACCACTACGTGTCACCTCGGCGGGCAATAGACCTTGAGCTTGCGCCATACGGTTTTGTACGTTCACCATAGCCATGTCGCCATCGGTACCTTGTCGGAAGTATATCTGTATGCTTGCCGAGCCGGAGTTGGTCGATGACGACACCATATACATCATATCCTCCACGCCATTTATAGCCTCCTCAAGAGGTATGATGACACTCTTCTGCACCGTCTCGGCACTTGCACCGGCATAGTTTGCCGATACGCTGATAGTAGGCGGAGCTATCTCGGGAAATTGTTCTACTGGCAACTGAGTAAGGCTGATAAGTCCCAACAGCAATATAGCTACCGATATAACACCCGATAATATAGGACGGTCAATAAAAGTCTTTACGTTCATCAATTATTCCTCCTCGTTATTTTCTTTGGCAACTACCACTGTACCTTCTCGTATAAGTCCTGCACCCTCGGCAACAATCACATCGCCCTCTTGCAAGCCATTCTCTACAATATACTCGGTTCCGTTGTTCTGCGGGAGTACCTCGATAGGAGTAGATACTGCCCTACCCTCAACTACTTTATATACAAATATGCGATCTTGCAACTCATAGGTAGCCGATTGCGGGATAACGATGCAACCCTTACGCTCGGAAGGGATAATCACTGTTCCGCTACCACCATCACGCAACACTCGTCCACGATTGGGGAATGCTGCACGAAGGCTCACAGCTCCGGTACTCTCGCTAATCGTACCACTGATGGCATTGATGCGACCTTTATGTTCATATATATCGCCATTGCTCATACGCAACTCCACCTCAGGCATCTCCTTGATGGCACGATGCAATGAGCCATACTGATAGATGAGGTCGAGCATCTGATTTTCGGCCATAGAGAAGTAGGCATATACCTGACTATCGTCCGAAACGGTTACCAATGGTTGGGCAATGCCACTATTGACCAACGCTCCCACGCGGTAGGGTATCATACTTGCTATGCCATTTACAGGCGACTTCACCTCGGTGTATGATAGATTGTTGTGAGCATTGGTCTCCTCGGCAAGGGCAAGCGCCAATTTGGCTTCAGCCTCGGCCAAGTCATTGCGAGCCATCATCAAGTCAAACTCCGACACAACGTCTTGTTCATATAGTTCTTGATTACTCTCCAAGAGCAATTGAGCCGTAGAGAGAGCAGCCTCGGCACTCTTCACGTTGGCAACAGCTATCTCATAGGCGGCCTGGTATGGTACAGGATCTATCACAAACAATACTTGTCCCATACCCACAATATCACCCTCGTTGATGCGAATGTCGGTAATCATTCCACTAACTTGCGGACGTATCTCTACAGTCTGACAACCTTTGATTGTAGCCGTATAGTCGGCCTGTAAAACGCGGTCGCTCAAGGTTACTGTATGCAACGCATAGCGTGTCTCTTTCTTTACAGTTTCGGCCTGCTTGTCACTACAAGCTACAAGCATGAGACCTGCAAAGACTCCCAATAGTACTTTTTTACAATTCATCTATCTGTCGGTTTATTTGTTTTTGATATCAATGTCAATAACAACGATACGATATAAATATCATTATCGTATGCAAAAATACAATAAATTCCACACAAGAAATACACTCAAACATTAAAGAGGCTGATATTTTCAGAAGTTTTCACAAATCGGGAAAACAACCACACCAAACAGACTATTTTCAGCGACTATCCACGCAATATTGACACATAATACTATGCTTCTCAATAGTCTAATAGAACATCACAGATGATTAATAATTTATTCAATCGCATCAGGCTCGATAGAGAATATTCAACAGTTCTATAATCTACAGCATATTACCCAACAACTATAAGTTGCTTTTTCAAATTTTATTGCTAACTTTGTTATTACAAAATGGTTATATACTACATCATGCTGGTAGGGAAATATAACCTATTGATTGTTTTGTAAAGATGAAAACTCTTATACACATAAAGCTACTCGCTGTAGTATGTCTATTATGTAGTTTTACCACAACGATTGCATTGGCCTACGACAAGGGCAATATCGATGTTATGCCCGTCATAGAATATATCAAGAACGATAAGACGATACTTCACAACGGAGAATACCCATACAACAACGATACCATAAGAGTCCTTGCCATAGGCAACAGCTTTACTATTGATGCCACTGTATATCTGAAACAGCTGATGGTCAATCTCGGAATAAATACCGACCAAGTAATCATGAGTCGCTTGGTACATGGCAGTTCATCATTTGATACATGGATAGACCACATCAACAACAATAGTGCAATAAGCACTACCGAAACACCCCACTACGATATATTGATAGGACAAGCCAAGGCGACAACCGTTCGTGACGTGCTGGCACTCGGGTGGGATATAGTTGTGATACAGCAAACAAGCAAAATGGCAGGTGATTACGGCACGTTTTCGTCTTGCCAAGAGTATGTAGAGCTACTCAAGCGATATACAGGTAATGAAAATTTGTGTCTGTTCTACAATATGCCCCATAGCCACTCCGCTGTAACGGGTGAGACATTTGGCTATTCCGATTGGGTGAAATATGCCGAAGTAACCCGCCGAGTAGTTGAAGAGATAGGTATAGATCGTATTATACCCACGGGAACGGCTATACAAAAGGCACGTAACACCGATTTGACCTACGGAGGCAAATACAACAATCTCACCCGAGACAATTGGCACCTAAATAGCGGTACAGGCCGATATGTTGCTGCTTGCACATGGTATGAGGCATTGTTTGCACCCTACTTCGGCACTTCGGTTATTGGCTCAACCCTCAACATTTTAAAATCAGAAAAACCCTATGATGAAACTTTTGCGAGCAGTTTTGTAGCTGTCAATGACGACAACCGATTGCTTTGTGTGCAATGTGCTACCAATGCTATCGCAACACCATATAACGACAATACCGATTGGCTTGACAATAAACGCGACAATGCCCCCAACAACGCATGGAGTATTTACACATACAATGGCACCATCATAATTGAAGAGCTGGCCGATAACGTTGAAGTGAAAATATATACAACCAACGGGATTCTACTACACACCACTTCAGTAGCCCATGTAACCACCCTCACACTACCACAAGGAATATACCTTGTGCAAGTCTTTGACAAGATGAAAAAAGTTATTATATAATTAACCTTCGACAATTTTATTTATCGCAAATTAACGTTCGTGATTGATTTTATTTTTTATAACTTTGCAGTACTCTAAAATATAATAATCATGATAAAAGTAGCAGTTGTAGGTTATGGTAACATAGGACGATATGTAATAGAAGCACTCAACGTATCGCCCGATTTTGAGATAGCAGGTATAGTTCGTCGTGATAGCAACAACATACCCGAGGAGTTGAAATCGTATCGTGTAACAAGCAATCTGGCCGAGCTTGAAGCCGATGTAGCAATCTTATGCACACCAACTCGCAAGGTCGAGGAGTATGCATTGCAAGCACTGGCCTTGGGCATGAATACTGTCGATAGCTACGACATACACTCGGGCATAGCCGATTTGCGTCGCACACTCGACAATAAGGCGCGCGAGTGCGGTCGTGTATCTATTATATCGGCCGGTTGGGATCCGGGTAGCGACTCTGTTGTGCGTACACTATTGCAAGCATGCGCTCCCAAGGGCATCACATACACCAATTTCGGCCCCGGCATGAGCATGGGTCACACAGTGGCAGTAAAAGCCATTGAAGGTGTGAAAGCAGCCCTATCAATGACAATACCCATTGGCACAGGTCTGCATCGTCGCATGGTATATGTCGAACTCAACGATGGTTACAAACTTGACGAAGTAGCCGCCGCTATCAAGGCCGACCCCTACTTCACACACGATGAGACACACGTTATAGAAGTACCTTGTGTCGATGATGTAATAGACATGGGACATGGTGTGAACATGGTACGTAAGGGCGTATCGGGCAAGACTCAAAATCAACGTTTCGAGTTCAATATGAGTATAAACAATCCCGCCTTGACTGCACAAATGCTTGTCAATGTGGCGCGTGCATCGATGCGTCAGCAACCGGGAGCATACACCATGGTAGAGATACCTATTATTGACTTGCTTCCCGGCGACCGAGAGATGTGGATTAAACAATTGGTATAGTCACAAAAGGACACATCTCATATATGTCGCAATATCGCAACATTTTTATCGATCTTGACGATACCATTTGGGACTTCACCGCCAACTCACACATTGCTCTCGAAGTGATGTATTGTGACCTCGATATAGCCAAGATTTACCCCGATTATGTGGCTTTCAGTACAGCCTATTATGCCAAGAACAGTGAGCTATGGGCTCTCTACCATCATGGTCGTATCGATAAAGACTTCTTGATAGTAGAGCGCTATGCCCACTTGTTGCGTGAGATTGGGTATAACGACCCCGACAATGCGTTGGCAAGTCGCATGAATCAATACTACCTCGACACGCTGGCATTGCAAACACAACTTGTGCCTCATGCCATTGAACTGCTCGATTACCTCAAAGAGAAAGGCTACAACCTATACATCATCAGCAACGGATTTATTGAGGTACAACACCGCAAACTGCACTCGGCCGGCATAGCTCACTACTTCGAGCGCATGGTACTATCGGACGAAATAGGCATCAACAAACCCGACCGCCGTCTGTTTGACTACGCCCTACAAGTAACCGACAGCCTTGCCGAAGAGACATTGATTATAGGCGACAATTATGATGCCGATATACTGGGAGCGATGCATGCCGGTTGGGGACAGATATACTTCGACCGCTATCACCGTGGCATTACAGCCGAGGAGCCTCAATACACAGTACACTCACTCGATGAGGTACGTCTTGTGTTGTAGCATTAAGTCACAACTGCGCCTACCACTTGGGAGTGATGCCAATAAAAATTTCAAAGTTGATGCCGGGCATCGGGCGTGACAATACCGACAGATACTCTTCATCGAAAAGATTGTTGATGACACCCTTCAACGACAAGTCGAGCCACCTCAGTTTCAACAACTTTTCGAGAGATATATTGCTCATGAAATAGGGAGGCAATTTGCCCGAGAAAGTTATATCGTTGCTCGACATCGTGTAACGTTCGCTGTAATAGCACCACTTGTACATAAAAGTCCAATCGCGCCAAGACAGCCTCCCTATCACCGAAGACGAAAATTCGGGCACATAAGGCAACTGTTTCCCTATCGACTGGTCGGCAACCGACACCGGCTCGCCCTCGTTGATTGAGGGTGTCCATGAGAACGTACCATTAAGATTTAATTCCCAACCTCGGGGTAGCCACAAGTTACCTTCGGCCTGCAACTCTATGCCATAGGCATGAACATCTTTGATATTGCGAGGAGAGAAAAATCCTTGTGTTGTAGGCAACCATATAATCCAATCGCTGATAAACGACTCAAACCAACCGGCCGAGCCTTTCAACGAATATAAATTCTCACGTCCTACAGCAAACGACAATCCCGCATCGTATGTCCAACCTCTCTCGCTCTTCAAGTCGGGGTTTCCACCCGGCAAGGCATAAAGGTCGTTGAGTGTAGGAGTGCGGAAGTTGCGCGATATCGAGGCGCGAGCCGTTATATTGCCGGGCTCAATGATAACACCATCTATAAAGAACGCCGGTATAAGCGGGCTCCATTTGTTACCCACAAGTTCCTCTCTCACGACAATCGACAGCCCCAGTCGCTCGATAGGTTGCCACTTGGCCGATACCGAACCGGACATTTCAAAACGGCCTTTGTTATATCCTACTATACCCTTGTCGCCTTCTTGCAATATGATATTCTTATCTTGACTGCGGACAAAGTGCTGACTGACAGACAACGACGCTGTAACAAGCCACTTATCCGACACAAAGTACTCGCTGTCTATAGCACCCGATATTGTATTGATGTAGCTTCTCGATGCTGTCATAGGAGCCATAATGCCATTTCCCAGGTCGCGCTTATAGTCATAAGCCAACCACGTGTACATATAAGTGGCTTTGGCATCAAGCCGCCATTTCTCGCGAAGATGGTTCCACGAAACTACCCCTCTGAAGGTCTGCTCTCGCTGTCGGTTTTCAAACTCAGTATCATCGCCATAATCGACGGTGAGCATGGCCAACTCTCGATTGGAATTGATATACCAAGCATTGAGACCTATACAATCGCCCTTGCCTGTATTGTAATAGACCTCTTGCAAGAGATGAAAATCCTTGAATGCTCCGCTTCTATTGCGCTCGACTGGATAGTATTGGTCTATGATATTCATATCCTCGTCATAGATATTGATTTTCTTATCGTGATTGCGATAGTCATAGTCATTGGGCGAAGAGGAGTAAACGACACGGGTAGATGACTGCCAATGGTCATTGCCATAGGTAAGACGCAGAAACTCGTCAAACGTACTGAATGAGCCTACACCTTGTATATATTGTAGCCCAAAACCTTCATTACGGGCCGGCTTAGTTGATAGTTTCACAGCACCACCCAAGCCACCTCCGGTCTCATTGACCGACGATGTGCCATGCAAGAGCGAAGCATCATCGATAAAATAAGAGGGTATCATCGAAAAGTCAGTCATGCCCAGCATGGGATTGTTTATCTTCATGCCATTCCATGTAACCTGCGTGTGCGAAGCCGATGTGCCTCGAAACGCCACTGTAGAGAGTGTGGCACGACCATAGTTCTTGACAAATATGGAGGAGTTGAAAGCCAAAACATCGGCCATTGAGAGAGCTATATTTTCTTTCAACGCCATCGAGTCGAGCTTGGTCAGTTGTGCACCTATCTCCTTCATGGGTCTTTTACTATACACCATTACCTCCGATATGCTCACTCCTTCATCTATTGAGCCTTTACTCTGCGAGAAGAGCCACATAGGATATATACCCAAAAACAATAACAGCAATATCTTCTTCATCGTCAATACTCTTATTTCCAACAAAATGCACCGGGTATTATACCCACATAGAACTCATCAATGAGCGTGCCATCACTGCTATAGCGATATATCTTACCCGGTTGCTGGTAGTCTATAGCATCGGCAACATACACATCGCCATTGTCGGGACTTACCGTCAGCCCATAATATATAGTACCTCTATTGGGGAGAAACGGGCGTATGGGCACATTTTCATCATCGACCGACATGGCCCACACATCGTCATTGAGCCAATACAGCATATCTCCGGCACGATTGAGTTGCAACTCCCCGGTGTTGTCACCAAGTGCAAATTGATATACCCTTTCTATAGTGAAAGTCTCGGCATCGATGCGATAGAGTGATGGAGGCTCATAGCCATAGGGCGAGCCTTCATATCCGCCATCGGTAATAGTCCACAACTTATTGTTTTTGTCCAACACCAAAGCTGCTGGTTGAATGCCTACAACCAATTCATCTACAACACTATCGGTCTCGGTATCAATCTTGAGTATGCGATTTTGGTACGACCAACAATTCACATACACATACTTGCCATACTGTACCATCTGCTCGGTCGAGCCTGACTCCATAGTCATATTGGGGCAGTCGATATGTCCTATTATCTCATACCGTTTCGGATTGACAATAAAGATGCGATTGTCCCACAATTGTGTTACATAGGCTTTCTCGTCCGATAAGAAATGTATGTAACGTGGTGATGTAAGGTTGGTTATGCGACCTCGCTCTTTGAATGTATTGATATCGATGGCAAACAGCACATGGGAGTTGTTTACAACCACCCAACCTACATCGCCTCGTATCACCATCGATTGCGCCACATCGCCAAGTTTCATAGCATTGGCTCTGTTGAAAATATCATTCTCAACCACCTTCTTCGACGGGTCGTAATAGGACAGAGAGGCATTGCCATACTGAAAGTTTCCTTCGCAAGTAATGAACAATCCATCACCCGATGTGGCAAACTCCTCCTCTATCCCATACTCCCATTTCATACAAGAAGTATGCAGGCTCGACATGAGCATCGCCAATAGAAATAGAATAATAAGTCGCTTCATAGCTCTATTCACTTACCATACTGCAATCATAAAAGCCACACACCTCGGTCGAGTTTTCGCCTATCCAACCACACTTGGCATTGACGGCTGTATATACCTTCACAAAGTCGATATAATCGAGACTGATACGATTGCCTGCATAATCTACCGCATTATCAATATCGAAATTATTGGCTTTGTCGCCTTTTCTGTTACAATCTACAGCGCTGAAATTATCGGCATACCCCCACTCTTGTTCGGGCAGTATCCAATAAGAGCCGTTACCCGATTTGTCATAGGCCAATGACTCGATACATGTGCCATACAGCGTATATGACGATGCTTCAATCCACATCGGATAATAGTAGTCTTGCGAGTGATATTGCGACAGATAGTCTATCTCGCCACTGTTACCCATATTATCAACCCATTGTACCGGCATACCGGCACCACCGGGACGATAATATGTTATGGCATAGTCGTGTAGAGTTGTTGCCATATTGGTTGCACTACCACACAACTCATACCATGTGTCGTTGGGCATGCCGTCGCCATTCTCGTCTTGCATGACACACACAATTCCAGGCTCGCTCGAACCGGCAAATGCATTACCTTTCACTGCAAAATCATAACCTTCGCCATTGGCAATGCTATGGTCAAATCCCACCACAACATACCCTCCAAAACCACCCAACGAAATCCATGTCTCTTCAGCAAATCGTCTTTCGGCATATCGCACAGCAGCTTCGGCTGTAGTTTCGGTTCCGTCAAATCCACCGGTAACAGTCTCATTGATAAATTGACCCGGTGCGGGGGTATATTCATAGACCTTATTCCAATGAGCCGACGAAGTAGCCGAGGCTTGGCGATAATATGTTCCCTCGGCCGGACACACATTGACACAAAGTTCCTGTACAACACGCACTTGCGAATTACCATTCAATATAGTGGCAGTTGCAGCGACTTGATAGGTACCCTCGCTGTCAATTGCACATATCCACTCGGGCGACTCACTCTCATATACTATTTCGCCATCAACACTCCATGTATATACCGCACCGGTGCCGTTTATAATGGTTGTTGGTTTTATGCACACACTGCGACCTTTGGCATAGTTATATACAGTCTGTGCAAAACTCCACGCAAAAGGCATATCCTCAAGATTGCATACCACAATGGTCAATGACACCGAGTCGCTACCATCTTCGTTCTCGGCAACAAACACAAGATTATACTCCCCTACTTCATTGCCTATAAATGTATAGTTCAATTCATCACTTACTTTATTACCATCGACATACCAACTATATGTGATGGGTATAGAAGTCTCTCTCACCACCGGAGCAAAAGTGAGTTTATCGCCCTCTGCTATGGTATAGTCTTGCTCGGCACCAACAAGCGATATAGTAGGTATTTCTCGTTGCACAACATCTATACGCATCTCCTCCTCATCTGTGCCATAGTCGGTTGTAACCATCAGTGTCACATAATAACTACCTTGTGTCGATGTCTCAAATGTCAATGAGGGTTGGGTAGCACTATCTATTGTATAGTTTCCGCCTTCGATACTCCACTGATAGGTTGCATCGGCAACATTCTCATAACGAGGTGCGATAGTCAAAGGGCGATCGACCTTGGTGGTAAAGACTCGCGAACTATTATCGAGTATTATTTGGGGTGGCAGATTGGTAGTGATAACGTCATCTATATTGCACGACATCAACACCAATATCACTAACATTATATATGAAAAACGCTTCATTACATCAAAATTATATTATTGCGAGTGATTGCGTTACCGCACATGTACGGCAACGCAATCTACTTCACAACTTACACTCAATCAATATACTATATATTAGAATTGCACGGCAACATCGTCATAGGCAAAGTAGGCAGGAGCATTCATGCCATAGTCGCCTTTCTGGTCGTCACTTGCGTCCATATTAAACTCTATGCGCACAACTTTACCCAACGAAGAGAGATCAAATTTCTCCCATGTTGTTACTAACTCGCCATTGCGACAAAGGTAAAACTCAGCAACACCGGTATTGTTATCGTCGGCATCGAAACCGTAGGCAAGAATTTTATAATAAGTGTCGCTCGTAGCCGGTTGATTGAAACCATCGCCATAGGTAAGCGAATTGAGTACATAGTTGATATTGGTAACATACATATGATCTACCACACGTGCCACACCATCGGCAAACACGATTGCCGGACGATATGCTCCATAACCCAATGATGTATTGAAATCATCGACATAGCCATTGTGTACGCAGAAGTTAGACGAACCATTATGACCACCAATAGGAATAGCGAATTGCAACTCATACCAACCGTAATATCCTTCGGGCAGTGTTTCATAATCGGCTATCACATAGTTCGATATAGCGTGACCTCCACTCCAATAGGGAGTAGTAAAGCTATGAGTCAGTTCGGTATTATTCTCGTCATACCATGTATAGAGTCCGCCACTGTAGTCATAAGTAAGAGGTCCATTATATTGTTGGCTGTCAATGAGATCGCTCCATGTATTGATAGTCACCCCTGCATAGTCGAGCATATAGGGGGTAAACAAAGCATCGCTATCTTCAAATGTCAATACACGCATGACTACCTCTTTGACTTTTACCGACATCTTGACAATGAGACTTTTATTGTTTCTCGAAACCAAGTTGAAAGCTATGACACCGGCAGTCTCGGCGCAAGTGTGCTCTTGAGTTGGAGCCGTAACCTCAATGGTATTATTCTCATACGACACACGCCAGCCATCGGGTTTCGATATAGAGAAGTCGGCTACATTGGCAGCTACAACAGTATAAGTACGTGTCTCGCCGGCTTCAAATATCTCTACATCATTTATTCCTTCTATCACAAACGAAGGTTTGGTAGAGTCGTATCGAGGCACATATATCTCGGTACCATCATATAGCACGAATATCACATACTCGGCATTAGAAGTATCTACGCTACGGAAATAAGAGTCGCCGTTGGTTCCATCATAGCCATCACGACCTTGAGCGATGACACCTGTAGGCTCCCATGTAACACCGCCATCGACCGATATTTCCCACTCTTTCGATGTAGGATTGATGCGTATTTGAGGAGCAATAGCATCTTTACCATCTACACCGTCTTTACCATCTTTACCATCTTTACCGTCTGCACCGTCTTTGCCAGGCTCCCCATCTTTACCATCTTGGGCCGAAGCTCTGACACGTTCGCCATCTACAATGAGCCACTCGCCATCGATTGTCCAATAATACACACCATCGCCATCTTGTTTGACCGAAATAATAGGTGTATTGGCATCTCTACCATTGGTAATGGTGGCAGTTTTTCCATCAGAGAAAACAATTGTGTAACCGTCTGATGTTTGAGTTACCGATGTAATAGTTACGTTGTTTTGCAATGCTGTAACAAGAGTCTGCAAGGTTGCAATATTACTATTGGCACTTTGCACAGCCTTTTCAAGCTCGGTCACACGATTGGTAATGTCTTCGACAGCGTCCCACAATTCATTGTCGTCATACATACAACCCGACAATAAGCCACTAAATAGTGCTACTGTAATGATTAACCAGATTTTTTTCATAATCTATACGTTTTAAATGTTAAAAAAAAATGTCGTAACTCTACATACGCAGAATACGACATTTCTATAACTCAAAACAGTTTTGGTAGCACAGAGTCGGTAAGAATACATCTATAATAATTATACTCTATGCGAGTATCTTACCTATCACAATATGTTTACTGTAAAAAAACGTTTTGACTCAGACCCGTATCCTGCAGGTTAAAATCCATTTAACGCACAGGTAGGTCTTCTGACTTATCCCGATTGTTGCGCCTTCCCGGTATTACCCAGTGGCAAAGAGTGCAACAAACATTCATTCTTTACAGAATAGGACTTACAGCAACAGGTATTGTTCCGGATTTACACCGGATTCCCTTTTAACCTCACACAACGCCGTTGATAGAGGCTCCTATGCAAGTGCAAAGGTAAAAAAAACTTTCATTACTTCACAGTAACGAAAGCTTTTTTTGTCATATTTTTTTTAAACCCCATTTTTTATACCGCCCAATAGCCCATCACTCTTCCGGCACAACATCTTCATCGAGCGGGTCATCGTCATCTTCAAGCTCTTCTTCTTTGTCGAAAAACGTGAGCCCCTGTATCTTCTCAAGTCGGGCACATAGTCGCTCTATCCCCGACCGTCGCAGACGCAACGACATCTCACAATCCATCTCGAACGTTTGTGACAAAACCGTTGGTTGCTCCTCCTTGACAATGCGCATCACATCGTTCATCAGCGGATATTCAAATCGTATATGGATAGTATCTTCGACAAGACATTCCACTATATTGCACGCAGCTATAGCCTCGGCAGCAGCCTGCTTGTATGCTACGATAAGACCTCCTGTTCCCAACTTGATACCACCAAAGTATCGCACCACGATGATGAGTATATCGGTAAGGTTGTTGGAGTTGATTTGTCCCAATATAGGCTTGCCCGCAGTACCCGAAGGCTCGCCATTGTCGTTGGCACGAAAGCAAGTACGCTCATGGCCTATCATGTATGCCCAACACACATGCCGTGCATCGTAGTACTCCTTGCGATACATCTCAATGTATTCGCGAGCCTCACTCACCGTAGAGACAGGTATGGCGAAGGAGAGAAAACGACTCATTTTCTCCTTGAAAATACCTTCGCCCGAAGCCTCTATAGTGAGATAAGTATCTTGCATACAATCAGGTTAAACGATGATAGATATCCCCCATTAATCTACTTGGTGCAAGTCGTGTCCCATGCGCTCCTTCTTGGTGTGCAGGTAACGCTCGTTGTAGGGATTGGGCTTCACCTCAATAGGTACATTCTCTACAATATGCAAGCCATAGCCCTCAAGACCTATACGCTTGGTAGGATTGTTGGTCATGAGGCGAATGTTGCGTACACCGAGTTCGCGCAAGATAGAAGCACCCGAGCCATAGTCGCGCTCGTCGGCTTTAAATCCGAGGTGCAAGTTGGCCTCTACAGTATCCATGCCTTGCTCTTGCAACTTATAGGCTTTTATCTTGTTCATGAGTCCTATACCACGACCCTCTTGGCTCATATATACCAACACGCCCTTACCCTCGGCGCATATTTTACGCATAGCTTCATGCAGTTGTTCGCCACAATCGCAACGTTTCGAGCCAAAGATATCTCCTGTCATACACGATGAGTGCATACGCACAAGCACCGGCTCTTCGGGTTGCCATTCGCCTTTTACAAGAGCTATATGCTCTACTCCATTGCTCACTTGGCGGAAAGGAATAAGGCGAAACTCGCCAAACTCGGTGGGCATAGCCACCTCATCGCCACGTTCAACAACGGTTTCACGTTGCAATCGATACTTGATAAGGTCGGCAATGGCAATGAGCTTCATATCATATTTCTTGGCAATCTCATACAATTGAGGCAGACGTGCCATTGTTCCATCTTCGTTGATAATCTCAATAAGAGCAGCCGCAGGATAAAGTCCCGAGAGGCGAGCCAAATCGACAGCTGCTTCGGTATGTCCGGCACGAGCCAACACACCCTTAGAACGAGCACGCAACGGATTGACGTGGCCGGGACGACCAAAGTCGGTAGGCTTCATAGTGGGATCGGCAAGCGACTTGATAGTGATGGCACGGTCGCTCATTGACACACCGGTGGTGCAACCGGCACCCACTCTATCTACGGTTACTGTAAAGGGGGTACCTAACAACGATGTATTGTCCGATACCTGCATATCGAGTTCCAATTCACGACAACGATCCTCAGTGATAGGAGTACAAAGTACACCACGACCTACAGTGAGCATAAAATTCACCTTCTCGGGGGTTATCTTCTCGGCTGCTATGATAAAGTCGCCTTCGTTTTCACGATCCTCATCATCTACAACAATTACAAACTTGCCTTGACGGAAGTCCTCAAGAGCTTCCTCGATTGTGTTGAGTACAATTTTTTGGTTCTCCATAGTTATAGTTATTTTTATTATTTTCTATTATCTCTAATGGCTCTTTGCAGCAATACTGCCAACTCCTCATTGGCACTGCATACAGCTTCTACTTGACGTATCAAGGTGCGATATTTGTGCTTTGCTATCCAATAGATGGGCAATCCCACCGGGACAAAAATCATGGCCAGCACATCAAGTACCTTGATGCGTGTGGGAGCCAATATACGATCAGGTATCACTACAGGATAGTCCATCAGCTTGGTTGTTATGAGCGCATTGGTAGTCTCCGATGTATAGGCAATGAACAATTCTATTTCGTCCGACAAGCGTCGCATGGCATTCGTATCATACCCACGCAACCAATAGGCTCCATAATGCAACGACTTATTGTTAGCGACAAACTCACGACACAATGATGTGAGATCGACCAATTTCTGCTCGGCCACTTCCATATCCATCTCGGCCATCACAATCTCTTTATGCGACACTTTACGCACCTTGTCACGACCAAACAAGTGGCGGAAAAAGTCGGCATACAAATCGAGATTGAGCACTGCCGAGTCCTTGGTAGCTCGCGATGTAAGAAAGATACCCAATGGCATCAAGACCGCCGAACTGAGCCATATACCTTGCCACACCGGCCACACACCATCGCGTGCCAATTTGTATCCCGTATTGTCTATTATATAATATATGATAAACAATATTACCGACACAACAATAGGGACAGCCAATCCGCCCTTGCGAATGATGGCTCCCAACGGAGCTCCGATAAAGAAGAATATGATACATGCCAATGACAATGTAAACTTCTTCATCAACTCTATTTCGTGTCGGCGAATGGTTGTGCGCTTGTCCGATAGGGTTATAGAATTGAACTCATAGTTGTTCTTGTAGGTATTGGCACGCTCCAAGGCTCGCGACACATAAAGCTGTCGGCGCTGATTGTTCTCTCCCAGCCACAACGAGTCGAGGTTGGTTGCCAATGCCGCATCATGTTCTCGTTGTAAGCGACGGGCACGTGCAGCCGAGTCGGTGGGCATATTTTCATTATGAATGCCAAAGTATCCCGACCCTTTGAGACGTGTTGAAAAGTCGCTGCCAAGACTATCAACCAATACATTCAACGAGTCGATAGAGGTGCGCAACTCCGAATAGTTTTTACCCACATACTGGCTTGCCATCATATCGTCATCGAGCCTATTGAAGTTGCCATCAAAGGCTATAAGCAACTCTTTCATTGAAAATGTCTCACGACGATAAGGAATGTTGGTATATGAGTTGGATCTCTCGCTCTTGAGGTTCTCAAACGACTCGCCACTATACAATGTCAATATCACGTGTTTCTTATCGGCAGTAGTTTTGAGGCGACCCGAGTCGGCCATGACAATCATCGCATTATCAAATCCCTGCGACATATCGTATATCATCATACCCTCCAAGCGGTTTTTATCGCGATTTTTGGTCTGTACATAGAGGTTATAGCCGTTTATCTGGTCATAGAAAACACCTTCGGGAATATCCAATTCGGGCGACTTCTGACGCATCGAGTACAACAACGTCCACATCTTCACTTGCGCCTTGGGCAAGACATCGTTTTGGAAGAAGAAGGCCATGACTGCAATCACACTCACCAACAAGATGAGCGGACGCATCACTTTCAGCAACGATACACCGGCAGCCTTTATCGACAGCAGTTCAAGGCGCTCACCCAAGTTTCCAAAGGTCATCAGTGAAGCCAACAAGATAGACAAAGGCAATGCCAACGGCACCATAGTCAAGGCTGCATAAAAGAACAGCTCGAATAGTACCGACATCTCAAGACCCTTACCCACCATTTCATCGACATACTTCCACAAAAATTGCATCAGCACTATAAATAGGCAGATGAAGAATGTCATGAAAAATACAGGCAGAAAGCTCTGTATCATGAATGTATATAGTCTCTTGGGTCGTATCATTACACGTGTGAGCTATTTCAACGTGCAAAATTAGCGCAAAAAATCGACATTTCACAACTCACTGCCATACAATTAGGCTACAAGATGTGAATAAAACAAAAATATTAATGGTAATCAAAAAAAATTGATACTACAAAACAACAAAGCTACATCGCAACCTGTGTTCATAGATGCTTGCACATTACAACACACCCAATCGGCGTTGCAATCTCTCAATCTCATTATCCCACAATTCGCGCAAATCTTCCATTTCATCGGGAGTTGCAAAATCGGTCACCGACAGCATTGTTGCCCCGGTAAGTTCTGAGGTAGTAATACGCATCTCAAAAAATGCACGCTCGGCATCATCTTCTATCCAATGAAACCGTACAAACACTCCCACTCGCGAGCTGACAAGATGGGCTACTTGCGGAGTCTTGTTCCAATAGAATGTAAACTCTTTCTCGTTACTCTCTACTTTATCGGCAAACCACTCTTCGAGCCCGGGTGCTGTACTGAGAAAGCCCCACAACAACGTAGGCGATACCTTCTTAAAATCGTATTCTATGACAAACTTTTCCTTATCCATATCACTGTATAAAATAGCGACACCGAATGCACTACGATGCCCGTTTTTGTAACAATTATTACTTTTTGGTCGCTAATATACAATTTTTATCGATATTATGCAACCTTTAAAGCAATATTTTTACTCATCACAACACACGCAGCACTCTGAGGCAGATAGAAATAATTGCGATTAAAATCATAATTATTAATATCACTTGAATTTTAAGCAAAAATATATAGGCAACGTATCGCTTTTTTCCTTATATTTGCACAAAATATGCAAAGACAAATTCCAACCTTTAATAATACTTACAATGGACTTGATTAAACAAATCATTGAGCGAGCCAAAGCTAACAAGCAACGCATCGTTCTTCCCGAAGGTACCGAAGAGCGTACCTTGAAAGCTGCCGACCGCCTATTGGCCGACCAAGTAGTTGATGTAATCCTTATCGGCAACCCCGAAGAGATTAAAGCCCTTGCTGAAAAACACAACCTTACCAACATCGACAAGGCTACAATCATCGACCCCGTAAACAACCCCCGCAAAGAGGTATACGCCAACTTGCTTTTCGAGTTGCGCAAGTCAAAGGGTATGACTATAGAGAAAGCTACTGCACTTGCTGAGGATCCCTTGTATTTGGGTACACTTATCATCAAGAATGGTGATGCCGATGGTGAAGTAGCCGGTGCACAAAACACTACCGGTGATGTTCTCCGTCCCGCTTTGCAAATCATCAAGACTATGCCCGGTATCAATGTCGTATCTGGTGCATTCCTTATGTTCGTTCCCAAGGCCGAATATGGCGAGAATGGCACACTTGTATTTGCCGACTGCGCTGTTATGCCCAACCCCAACGCACAAGAGTTGGCTCAAATCGCCGTTTCAACAGCTCGCACAGCTCGCGACATCGCCGCTATCGAGCCTCGAGTTGCTATGCTCAGCTTCTCTACCAAGGGTAGTGCCAAGAATGAGCTGGTTGACAAAGTAGTTGAGGCTACACGTTTGGCACAAGAGATGGCTCCCGAATTTGCTATCGATGGCGAGTTGCAAGCCGACGCAGCTATCGTACCTTCGGTAGGTGCTTCTAAAGCTCCCGGTAGCAAGATTGCCGGTCACGCCAACACCCTCGTATTCCCCACTCTCGAAGTTGGTAATATCGCATACAAACTCGTACAACGCTTGGCAGGTGCCGAGGCTGTAGGTCCTGTATTGCAAGGTATTGCAGCTCCTGTAAACGACCTATCTCGTGGTTGCAGTGTTGATGACATCTATAAACTCGTTGCTATCACTGCTACTCAAGCTATTGGTTTGAAAGCCGGTAAATAATCTATCTTCTGAAATCTGTAATCAATAAATATATAGAGATGAAAATTTTGGTTTTGAACTGCGGAAGTTCATCAGTAAAATACAAACTCTTCGACCTCGACAGCCAAGAAGTAATGGCTCAAGGTGGTGTTGAGAAGTTAGGTCTCAAAGACTCTTTTATCAAATTTACCCTCCCCAACGGTGAGAAAAAAATCCTCGAAGTAGATATGCCCGAGCACCGCTCAGCTATCGGTACTATCCTCAATGTTCTCACCAACGAAGAGTATGGTTGCATCAAAACAATCGATGAGATTTCGGCTGTAGGCCACCGTGTAGTTCATGGTGCCGAGAAGTTCAACAGCAGCGTTCTCATTACCGACGAGATGATAGCTCAAGTAAAAGAGTGCTACGACTTGGCACCCTTGCACAACCCCGCCAACATCATCGGTATCGAGGCTATCAGCGAGTTGTTGCCCAACGCACCCCAAGTAGGTGTATTTGACACAGCTTTCCACCAAACAATGCCCGCCAAGGCTTACATGTATCCTCTCCCCTACGAGATGTATGAGAAATACGGTGTACGTCGCTACGGTTTCCACGGAACAAGCCACCGCTACGTATCACGTCGCGCTTGCGAATTCCTCGGCCTCCCCTACGAAGATCAAAAAATCATCACTTGCCACATTGGTAACGGTGGTTCTATCACAGCCGTTATGAATGGTGTATCGGTAGATACTTCTATGGGTCTCACTCCCGTTGAAGGCTTGATGATGGGTACACGTTCGGGTGATGTTGATGCCGGTGCTCTCGCTTACATCATGAACAAAGAGGGTCTTGATGTAAACGGTCTTTCAAATTTAATCAACAAGAAAAGCGGTGTATTGGGTATCACAGGTATCTCATCGGATATGCGTGATGTTGAAGACGCTATCAAAGCAGGCAACGAGCGTGCCAAGTTGGCTCTCGACATGTATGAGTACCGCATTATCAAATACGTAGGTTCTTACATCGCAGCTATGAATGGTGTTGATGTTATCGTATTCACCGGTGGTGTTGGTGAAAACCAAACTACTACTCGTGAAGTTGTTACCGACAACTTGTCATTCATGGGTGTTAAGATCGACAAAGAACTCAATGCCAAGACTCGTGGTAAAGAGTGCTTGTTGAGCACACCCGACTCTACTGTGAAAGTTGTAGTAATACCCACCGACGAGGAGTTGATGATTGCTACCGACACTCGCGAAATCGTAGAGAAATTGTAATCTTACATAACTCTTTTTCTCAAGCCTGCCCCTGCTCACCAGGTGGCAGGCTTTTTTTATACCTTTTGTCCCGTCCTAAAATAGCGTTACACAATAAAAAGTAAATCTATGGAAGAAAAGAGTAAAAGCTTGTATATCAAGCGAACGCAACGCGACTATCCGATGAGTTTCAAGTTGGCGGTAGTCCGAGAAGTAGAAAGTGGCGCG
>JAFQRE010000002.1 GCA_017410245.1 Bacteroidaceae bacterium | reverse complement strand
TTACAATAAGATTTTAGGTGGAATTGTCGGTGATATTATCGGCTCTACCCGTGAGTGGAATAATGTTAAAACTGAGGATTTTGAGTTACTGCCCAAAGGTAGTCGCTTTACCGATGATACGGTGATGACCTTGGCTGTTGCCGAATGGTTAATGACCGATCCTGCACATAGTGAGCGAGGTCTTGTGGAGTGTATGCAGCGTTTGGGTCGTAAGTACCCCCATGCCGGTTACGGTGGAATGTTCAACCGGTGGCTCGCAACAGACAATCCGGAGCCATATAACAGCTTTGGCAATGGCTCTGCTATGCGAGTGAGCCCGGTTGGTATGTATGCCAACTCTATGGAGGAGGCTTTGGAACTTGCTCGCATCACAGCCTCTGTGAGCCACAATCACCCCGAAGGCATTAAAGGGGCACAGGCAATAGCTGCCGCTATCTATCTGAAGCGAACTGCGATGTTTAATGTTGAAGGCAAAATCAAACGCTTTGTTGAAAAGAATTTTGGATATAACCTTGATATTGATATAAGGGAGATTCGCGAAGACTACACGTTTGATGTCACTTGTCAAGGAAGTGTTCCTATTGCTATTATGGCATTTCTGCAAGAGCCGCATTGCGCAGAGAAGGCAATCCGTTTAGCAGTGTCGATGGGTGGCGATTCAGACACTATCGGGTGTATGACCGCTTCAATTGCTACAGCAGAATGGCCGTTTACATCGTTTAGCTCCGGCAGACTTTCTCATGAGATTGAGGATAAGTGTAGAGAGTTACTTCCTCCCGACTTGTTGGATATCAATGACCGCTTCTTGGCGTTTATCAATCGCCCTTTGAATCAGTCATACGAAGTTCATGGCAACGGAACTATCTATGCAGGAGAATATCCGGGCGATAAGGACGATGAGGTTGCCAAGTGCAAGATTGAGCAAATGCATCACTTCGGTATCCGACACTTCATAGACCTTACCGAGGAGGGCGAGCTATGTCCGTATAGTCACTTGCTGCCCTCCGACACCACATACACTCGCTTCCCAATCAGGGATTGTGGTGCACCTAAAAGTATTGAAAGCGTTCAACGCTTGTTGCTACGCATCGAGGAACTCAAGAAAATGGACGGTTATGTGTATGTACATTGCCGGGGTGGTGTAGGTCGCACCGGAACGATTGTGGCTTGCTACCTCGCTCAGAAATGTAAAGAACCTGATTTGAACCACACTTTAGAGGCCCTTCACGAAATTTTCTCAGAGATGCCCAAGTCGGCCCATAAAGAAACCCCTGAGACGAAGGAGCAGATAGACTTTGTAGAGCAATTCATAAATGCCTGCAAGTCATACAAGGAGGAAAAAGCCAAGCGAGTTACCGACTGCATTCGTGGTTGTCTGATGGCGGGTGCTGCAGGCGATGCTTTGGGTTATGTGGTTGAATTTATTAATCGTCGAGCAATACTCTCTCGTTTTGGAGAGCAAGGTATTACCAAGTTTGCTCTTGATAGCAATGGCAAAGCTCTCATTAGCGACGATACGCAGATGACGCTCTTTACGGCCAATGGTCTGCTTATGGGGCTTACGCGTGGTTGTATGCGTGGAATCGGTGCTCGTCCCGAAAAGTATGTCAAAGAGGCATATCTTGATTGGTATTACACGCAGACCGGGCGAAAGAAAGTGATGTCTTTTGGTGACTGGCACCCAACTTGGTTGCGCGACCTGCCCCAAATGGCTCAATATCGTGCTCCTGGCAGTACTTGTTTGAGTGCTTGCGAGAGTATGTTTAGAGGTGTATTGGTAGAAAACGATAGTAAGGGTTGTGGCGGCATTATGCGTGTTGCTCCTATTGCCTTGCTCAATGCAGGATTTGCTTTAAGAAACATAGAAGGATATTCGATCGAGGAACTTGCTGAGGCCGGTGCCGAGATAGCCGAATGCACCCACAAACACCCTCTCGGTTACTTGCCCGCATCATTACTTACAATATTGCTCAACAAGGTTGTACCGATGTCTGCCAATCAGGTGCGTGAGGAGATTGACAATATTGTAGCTGATACAGTTAATATCCTTGACCGTATTTATAAAGGTAAATACGAACCCGACAAGCGATACTTAAAGGAATTGACCGATAAAGCTGTACGACTGGCTCACTCAGATATCTCTGATGCAGACGCTATCCGTCAGTTGGGCGAAGGCTGGGTTGCTGAGGAGACTTGGGCTATCGCACTCTATTGTGCTATTCGCCATATCGACAGTGTGGAAGATGCTATTATAGCCTCGGTCAACCACGACGGCGATAGCGACTCTACAGGCTCAGTTTGTGGCAATATTATGGGTGCTATTTATGGCTATGAGCATATCAAGGAGCGTAATATATTCTGCCCCGAGGGTAAGCAGTTGGAAGATACTCTCGAGCTCACAGAGATTATCCTTGCCCTTGCCGACGACCTCTCAACGGGTTGCATCATCAGTGAGTATGACCCTATCGATACTCCCGAGAAACGACAGTGGTACGACCGCTACTGCTTGACAGAACCTGCTGGTATATCGAAAGGTTAATGCACGTTCTTTGGTAGATTTGTCAGCGACTGCACTCTATTGTATTGTGATTGACATATAAGGTGTTTAGCCCGAACGGTGGGCACACCTTATATTTTTAGCCTTAATACTAAATTGCGTAAATTTTACGCACAAATATATCGAAATATGAAGGAAATTTTTAAAAGATTAATTGTACTAATCAAGCGTGGGGAGATGACTCTTCCCACAACGAATAAACAAAATGTTACTCCAGAGTGGATTGACACCCTCAAGGAGAATGAAATCTTTGTCTTTGGTTGTCGCAATTCGGGGCGACACTTTGATGGTGCTTCAAATTTTGCACTCAAGAATTTTGGTGCAATTATGGGGCAGCGTGAAGGTCGTCAAGGTCAATCATACGCCATACCTACTATCGGTGGAGTGATAGGATTGAAAGAGATTAGACAATCGGTCATGGCTTTTACGGAGTATGCCAAAGAGCACCCCGAACTACACTTTCTCGTAACGCCTATTGGCTGTGGCGGAGGGTGTAGGAGACCCGGAGAAATTGCTCCTATGTTTCGCGATGCAGCTAAACTTCCCAATGTCAGTCTGCCACAAGAGTTCTGGGATATATTAAACTGAAAAAACGTGGTAGTGATTTATATCCGATGGGCTTATCTCGGCCGGTGAGTATCGCAATTGCAAAGTAACTTGCATGGCCGAAAGATAGATTTTTCGTGCAAAGATACTCTATCTCATATATCAACATTTAAAATGAAATCTTTTAACTCCACATTTTAAACTTATAGAGATTATGGAACACACGCGATTGTCAAAATTGGCTCATATTGCCGACCTTACTATTGGCAGTATATGGTTGCTACTGTCCTTGCATAGTGGACTGGGAAATTGGTTGATAAATCCCTTCTTATTGTCATATCCTCTTTTAAGGATATGGATTAGCTTCTTGATGTATCGTCGCAGCAAACTCGTTATAGCACCTATTGTGATGTTGTCGTTGATGTGTTTGTGCCTGCTTTGTGGACGCACCATCGGCTATGAAACTTTTGTTATGCCATGTGTAAACTTGTTTAAGTCGATATTTGCACTATTCGGTGTAACATTTGCCAATAATGCCGATTATCGTGATATGTTGGCCGAGGTATATGAGTGTACACTCCCTGTTACGCTTTTCAGCTTGGTTTGGGTTATTCTCATTCCATGGGGAATGTATCTATATCGATTATTCCGTAAAGAGCTGCAACCATGTAGCTTTGGGGTGTGGAAGAGTATAGGATTGTGTGCCTATATTTTTGGAGTAATGCTTGTCGATTCTGTTATCGTATCGGTAACAAATCGTTCGATTATTGCCCTTGTATTACTTGTACCTATGTTCATGTTTATTCCTCTTATATTCAATCGTGGACGCATCAAAGGCTTGTTTTCCCGTGGCGAAGTTGCATTTATGCTTATGTTAGCCATAATTATGGTAGGCTATGCATGTGGTATAGAACTCCAACTTAAATCATCGCTTGTCGTATGTGTACTGCCGGCATTGTGTTTCGCTTTGGTTAATTGGCTTTTCAGCTGGGAAACGACTTACAAGGATATACTATTGATAGTTTTGGCCTCGGTAATCTTCTGGTGTGCCCAGTACACAACCGATATGATGCGACTCATGTTTTTGTTTGGATCGTTGGTTCTGACAGCAGTACCTATGATTCGGTTTGCTATAGATACCGGCAAGCGTTGGACAAGTGCCGGAGTCTATTTTATGGTAGCATTTATTATGCCCATATTGTCCATTGGATATAATCCCTATTCGGTATTGGAGGCCAAGCGCTTGTGGCATTTCGATAGATATTATGGAGCACCTAATGGCCTATTGTGTGTCAAGAATGACATCTACATAGGACTACGCGACAGATATGGTGTTATCTTGCCTATTGAGTATCATCGCATAGAACTGCTTACGCCCTCAAAGCCATATTGCAAGGTGAAGAGGGACGATAAATGGCAGATATACGACATAGAACGTCATGAGTTTGCGAGCGATGAATGTTTTGATGATGTTGTTTCTTGCGACAATTTTACCTATCAACTCAAGTCGGACAGTGGCGACAAGTACTTGGTTATGCCAAGATTTTACAATCGTTATGACAGAATTCAGCCCGCAATAATATCAAGTGAAATCCCTGTAAATAATGATAGTAATGCCGAAAATAGCTAACTATTAAACACAAAAGATAGATTGTTGACAATGGTATGCTCTATATAATAAACTAACAACAAAAAATAAACGATATGGGATTATTTTCAAAAAGAAAAAACACAGTAGAGCGAGATGCTCATAGTGAAAGATATGAGTTTGAACATTATATGCTTCCGTCTGCAGCTACCTTTGCTCCGATTCAATTATTCACCTCAGATTTTGAGGGTAATATATTGCTCGACCTTATGTTTGATGATAAGTCGAAAGAGAGTAGTTGGTTTAAACACTATGCCGAGCATTTCAGTATGAAAATTTATGATGTGGTAGGCGGTCAAATATCATTTCTTAGATTTCCCGAATCGGAAGTATCTCCCTCACTTGTGTGCGCTGCTGTTCCTCTACACAAGCATTTAACCGATACAATGAAAGATGAGTCGGATTTATATTATCGACCCTATTATTTTCTAACAAAATTGATTGATAAGTGGTGCATCGGTGAAATGAAGATCGACAAAGAGTGTCGCGAAGAATTCTTCTACCCGGTATATTACAAGATGGTGGATAGCCCTGATATGGTTGAATTTATGCAGTGGGTAATGGAGAGAGAGGGATTATCTAAAAATGCCGATTTATTACCCGAGGATACAATTACTGAGTTTCTTAATAACAAATAATAATAATTATGCTAACTACAATTTCACTTTTGATTCTTGCTTACCTAATAATGGGTAAGGATATTTCAGGCCTTTTTGAGAAAGTTAAGAATGTCGATTGGCGTAGTAAAATCGATGCTTTGATGGGTAAACTCCACCCTTGGGCACTAAAAGCGGGCCGAATGATAACGCGTCCTATATTGCAAGCCTATTATGTCCTCGAAGATGACAATACTACAACTCTCGATCGAGTGCTTATTTATGCCGCTATTGCATATACCATTTTGCCATTCGACCTCGTGCCACGTGCGATATATCGTTTTTTAGGAGTCTTGGACGATGGGGTAGCGATGCTCTATGTATATAGAAAAATAAAAAGTAAAATTACACCTGAGATAAATGCCAAGGTTGAGGATACACTCAATGATTGGTTTGGTATAGAGTATGAGATGGTAGAAGATTGATAGCTATGGCCATGCGAAAGACTTTGAAAATATACCTGTGGTCGTGGGTGGTAGTAATAGCCTTGTTGGCCATATTGATTGTGTTAGGTCGCACCGATGCATTTGCTTTCCATCACAGATTGGCGAAAGACCCCACTAACATCGAGAAGATAACAAAACTCGATTTACCCGAGATAGCACCTGTTGATTCACGAGACAATTTGGAACGAAGTTCTTCCTGTTGGGATTGCTTTGAACATCGTTCATACTTTACAGAGAAGTTATCCGATGATTGTATTCAACAATTAGATTACTTGTGCCTGACAGATAGTACTCATTGGAGCAAAGATGAAGCTAATGGTTATTATGCCTATCTCGATGATGCGTGGAATCGTGGCGGTAGATATTGTATATCTTGTCGCATATACGATGATTATTCGTATGTTGAATACTACGTTGATGAGTCGGAAGGAATTGGAATCGTTATCGCAGGTATAATGGTACTTATGGTGTTCGTTTACATACTCTTAGTTTATGGAATTACAATGCTGGGCAATGCGAAACTACGCTAAGAATTATGACAAGAGTTTGATAATAACAAAATAGAATAGCTATGATTATCAGTGAAATATCACAAATAGATCGTTTGGTAGAAGAGGCTTTGGGTAGTGCCGAGCATTTGCTAACGATGAGTATGGCCGACTACGCTTACGTCAAGAAGCAATCGGCTTCTCTCAAAGCTATCAAGATAGATGTGCCGGTGCTCACTCATGAGGCTGTACAATTGATAGAAGAGGCTATAAACGAGGCCGGAGTGGATAATGTGAGCAATTTGTTGTATCACATCAGATGTAATAGTACCACAGATAGTGAGAATGCCATTACACTGGGGCAGGTGAATATGTTAATTGAGCTGCTCAATAGATACTTTGCCGAGGTCGATCTCATCTGCGGAATGGGTGTAAACGATGAGAAAAGCGTATCGATTCTCATTATTCTTGGTTATGACAAGTGAAAATAATGCCGAACTACTCAGTTAAATTTTCAGTCATCATATTACGCAGATGATAGATTTTGACGATACATACTATCCATGTCATAAAACCAATAACAATATCTGATATGAGTACATTTACAACCAAAAAGAGACTTTATGGCAATCCCTCGCAGATACCTGCTGTTGCCAATTATATGGTTCGAGTTTTTCAAGCCGAGGGTTATGAAGTATGTGTTGAGAACCTCAATAATGGCTGCGAAATTTATATAACCAAAGGCGGTTTGTTCAAGGCAGTTCTTGGATTGAAAACAGCTTTGAAGGTTACACTGAAACCCACAAGCGATGGCAACATATCCATTGCAACCGGTGTGAGCCTTTTCAAGCGACAGCTGATACCTACTATTGTAGCGCTGAGTCTGTTCAAGCCTGTCTTCATCACGCAGATATGGGGGCTCATAAAGCAAGCCAAACTTGACGATAAGGCCGTTTCCGTTGCCGAAGCAGCATTACTACAACTAACGTGATTGTGTTATGGTAGAGATAGTAAAAGCACGTGATGGGCGAGGCGGGGTGACAAGTCATTTCTTGCAAATAATAGGCTACCCATATCCCAACGATTTGTATCGACAAGACAATCCGCTCAATTATCTTGGAGTGCCGGTATTTAGTGCCGAGACGCAACTTTTCTTGCGAGATCTCTTTCTCGATTTTGTGAAACAATCGGGTTGGAAAGAAGAGGATAAAACCTTGTGGATAATGCGCTATATGCAGGGCAAACCGCCCCGGCAAGTAGCAAGATTGCTCAAGCGCAAGCCTCAGTGGGTATATACCAAGTACTATCGTCTCAAGAAACGATTGGCGGTCATGGTGCGCAATTGGTGGGAGAATACCATCGGAGATAAAGCTCCTATACTGCTCCCTATGATGATGGAAAACTACTTGGTCGAGAAATTTGGCTGATGCATCAACCGATTGTGACAAATGCGAAAACGTAAGTTAGGTTAAGTTTTATGTTAGTATTACACCCTCAAGATGAAGCGACAGCCGTTATGTCGGCCTTGTACGAAGGTACCGGTGCAACTTGTATCAACCCCAATGCAGGCAAGCGCGAGGTTGAGGCTATGTTGTGTCAATCTCCTGCCAATGAGCGCATGATGCTACTGGGGCGTGGTACCGGTCGAGGTTTGATTTATAGAAATGATGCTCTATATAACAATTACGACCGCAACATTGTTGGTCATGCACAAGCCGGTTATCTGCGCCGTCATGGCAACGACTTGATAGGTATTTGGTGCAATGCCGACAAGTTTGCCCGCAGGGAAGGACTTCATGGACTATTCTCGGGTGTGTTTATAACCGATAAGCGAGTCGCCGAAGAGTATGGCATCATTACCCTGCAATGCCATATAGATGAGGTGAATACAATACTATTCCATCACCTCCGCAAATTGCTTGATGAGGGTTGCCCGTTGCCCGAAATTCCGGAGCAATTGAGGGCTCTAAATCAAATTAACAATTTTATAAGCAGTTTCAATTTAGAAGAATTTTGTTACTTGTAGTTCACATATATTATAACAAGGGTAGTATAACTTTAATGTATAACCTAATTAAACTCCACATCCGCGCCGCCTGATATATCCCAATGTACAATTTGGGGATTGCCTTTGATGTGTACATCTGAGCCACCCGATGCTGTTAATGAGAGTGTACTGTTGACTATGGCATCAACATCAGAGCCTCCAGATGCGTTGATGGTGACATACTCAGCCTCCAGCTCGCCGCACTTGGCATCTGCACCTCCGGAGCTATCAATGCTTAGTTGCTGTGTGACACCCTTAATCTGACAGTCGCTACCGCCTGATGCTGAGATATATAATATATCACTATTGCAGCTATTCCACAAGAAATCGCTTCCACCTTTCAACGCAACACGCTCATACGCAACTGAAGGTACATATACCAAACAACGATTATAGCCAAATATAGATATTGATACTCCTCCAATATGTAGTGTGCCGTCATTAACCTCAACGCTCAACCTCTTGAAATTATTAGCATTTGTCAAGGCATATACTTGGTCATGGGGCAGAGCATCGTCCACGATAACATCAACGCCATCTGATATTACAAGGGCTGATATATCCTCATAAAGAGTATATGTTTTGCTATTCTTAAGCTCGGTGTCATCAACTTCACATCCCGTACACACGATAGCAACAACGCTAACTAATAGGATAAAAATAGTTCGCATAGTCAACTTATAAGGTTTTGTTCAATAGTACAAAGTTAAGCAAAATATTTTAGATATCAAAAACAAAGAATTAGGCGGGAGTTTTCTGTGGCTGCCGCCTACTCTCCAGAAACAAATTCTGTAAAACTACTAACCCAAACGAAAGAGTATGAAAACACGTATTTTTAACCTTATTATTATTGATGAGAGTGGCTCAATGCATGGAATAAAAGAAGCTACCATAGATAGTGTAAATGAAACCATTCAAACAATACGTGCATCACAGCGGAAACATGAAAATCAAGAACATTTTGTAACCCTTGTTACATTCAACAACGAGGTAACCACTGTTTACGAATGCGTTCCGGTGGGCGAGGTGCAGGAACTTACTGCCGAAACATACAATCCCAATTGCTGTACGGCATTGTATGATGCCATGGGTATGTCGCTCACTGCTTTGCGAAGAAAAGTTGCTCAAGATGACAGTGTGCTTGTTACGGTAGTTACCGATGGCCTCGAGAATGCCTCGCGTGAGTACAGTGGTGCCGCTGTCAAGGCGCTTGTAGAGGAACTCAAAGCACTGAATTGGGTGTTTGCCTACATCGGTGCCAATCACGATGTAGAAGGTGCAGCCCGCAATATTTCTATTACCAATGTGATGAATTTTACAGCCACACCTGTAGGCACACACTGCATGACATCGTATGTCAATGAAAGTCGTATGCGTCTCTATGATACTATTGATGCCGTTGGTTGCTGTCCCCCAAGTGCCCAAGACGATTTCTTTAGCAAGTAATCTGCAACGATTGCCATATCGTTGTCGCCCAAAATAGGGTAGAAGAGCTCTTTGATTGAGTTTATTAAGACAATAGTAGTTTGTTTCATGGTAACAGCTCCCGAGTATTTTCATATACTTTGGGGCTGTTTTGTTTGGGCTGTGTATCCACATTCACACACTTCTACCACCTCACTTGGTGCCGGTGGGGTTGAGGTGGCGGGTTATTGCGTTGTTTATTGTATCTACTATTCGGGCTATTATTATCATCGATAGCAGGGTTGCGATGGCTACTATTGTGCCCGATATGATGGGGTTGAAAATGAAGGGTATGTGTGCTTGCAGACGAGTGCCTATGGCCGAATATATGTAGCAGGCTGCGGCTATAAACTGCACATGATAGAGGTATATGGTGTAGCTGTGGCGGGCATATTGATTGATGATGTAACGAGCAAATGGTATGCGTGCCAATTGCTTGCACACCCATTGTAGCGGTTGGCGTAGCACAATGAGCATCAGTGTTGTATAAGCAAAAAATAGCAGGGTGGGCGGGAATTTGTTTAATTGCATATTGCATGAGTAGCCTTGCCATAGTGCCAACATGAGTGCCCCGAGCATCAATAGTGCCACACCCCACCATTGGCAAGGCAATGGGCGACGGTAGTACAGGCCTGCCATGGCCGATGCTATGTAGCAGGCTATGTAGTTGGGTTGGAGGTATAGCCACACCATGAGGGCTATGATGATGACGTAGGCAATCAGGCGGTTGATGTGTTGTGTGGCATAGTGCAGTAGGGGGAGCAGCAGTGCTATGATGAGATAGACGTGTATAAACCACAAATGCGACAACCCGAATACACAACCTTGTGTAATTTCGCTATGGCTCAGCGATGTCATCAGTGCTATGCTTGCAGGTATGCTCATGTCGTGTCGTAGGGCGTATAGTGTTACGACAAACAGCAGGTATATAACCAATGGTATGACAATGCGTACCAGTCGGCCCCAAAGGTAGCGCGGGTAGCTCTTCTTGGACGAGAGGGTGTATGATGCTCCGGCAATATAGAAGATAACAGGCATCTCGATGAGTAACAGCGACCATAGGTCTTGTGCATACCAGTCTATGCCCATGGCCGAGAGGATATGTATGAAGCATACAATGTATATCATGGTGTAGCCACGATACAGGTCCAAGTCGTTGTCACGTGTAGTGGTAGGCGCTGTTGTATGTTCCATACCTATTGCTAAGTTTTTGGGGCTTAGTTTCTCTTTGACAGCCGAGCAAATGCCAGAGCCGAAGTCGATAATTACGCTCTCTATCTTCTTCATGACTATGCTCAGATAGGCGTTGGCAAAGAACAGCACCACCGATGTGGCACACAAGATGACAATATGCATGGCGGCCGACAAATCGAAACCTTGACAAGCGTTGGCGAGCAAATGCCCTATGATGAGTACATTGATACAGTGATATAGATATACCGTTAGTCCCAACCGTGCATATAGGTCGATATAGTATTTCATAAAGCTCCACTTGTATATATAACGGCACAAATGTGCTATAAGTGGCATGAATAGCGACAATACCAATCCGCTGTAGGCATAGAACATCGTATTGGGTGGAAACTTATTTGCTTGCATATCAAATCCGTAGCCACTGCATGCACACACAATCATGGCCGCTGCATAGATGGCTGCCAAGATGTATCTATTCACCGGAAATTCTTTCTTGTAGTACAACCCCGCAAAGGCAAACGTGCCATAGCACACTATATCGTTGGGGTACACTGCAAGAATTATGCAACCGGCTATGCACAAGGTGTATATAACAATAGGAGTGAGGTGCTTCTTGATGAAATGAAACAACGGCAACAACAGCGCAATGGTGAGGTAGGTGGGTATAAACCACAGGTGATTGTAGTCGTACAAATTGCCCGAGAATATGTTGTAGTAACCTTGCTCTACAAACTGCTGTAGAAAGCCCCTCATGTCGTCGCCCCCAATAACACAGCGATATATGAAATAGAAAATAGTGGTGAGTGTCACCATGATGTAGTAGGGGAATACTATGCGTTTGGTGCGACGCCATAGATACACGGGGTAGGGTTTGCTCGATGCCATCGAGTATGATGCCCCGGCGATGTAGAACACAATGGGCATAGTGATGAGTAGCAAACTGGCCCATACCGATTCTACATGTTGCACACCATAGAGATTGTGCAGTATGCAGGTAATGTATATCATCGAGCAACCACGATATATATCGAGGTTGTTGTCGCGAGTAGGGCTGTGCTGTTGTGAGTCAATCGTCATGCGGTGAGTGTCGTTGGTAGTGTTACTCCTGCCGGGTTACTTGATATCCTTGTCGGCCTGTGTCGTAGTCCTTCGCACCACTTTGTCCGGGTTCTTGGCTATAAACTCTTTCCAGTTGGTAGCACCACGTGTTGTACTTATAGGACGTGAAGTCTCGTAATAGTGACACAATGCCGCAGCAAGGCCATCGGTCGCATCGAGCTGTGGCAACATATTCTCTTGCGGAATGTTGAGCGTGCGGCGCAACATCTCGGCCACCTGCTCCTTCGATGCCTGTCCGTTGCCCGTAATGGCCATCTTTATCTTCAGCGGAGCATATTCGCATATAGGTATGTCGCGCGACAATGCTGCCGCCATAGCCACACCTTGTGCACGTCCCAACTTCAGCATTGACTGCACATTCTTGCCGAAGAATGGTGCTTCGATAGCCATCTCATCGGGCAGATATTGTGCTATAAGGCCTTGTACGCGCTCATAGATGCGACGCAAACGCAAGTAATGGCTCTCAAACCGACTCAACTCTATCACGCCCATTGTCACAAGCTGGGGCTTGTTGGCTACAACACGCAACACGCCATAACCCATCACGTGTGTACCCGGGTCTATGCCTATAATGATACGTTCGGCTTGTGTCGGACGGTTGATAGATATCTTGTCTGCCATACATTACAACTCAATGTGTTCCATAATAGTAGAGAATCCGGCCACACGCTGTTGAAACTTCTTTTCCAACTCCTCGACAAGCAATGCACCGCACTGCTCGTACCAAGCCGACAATGTGTCGATATTGGCTGTTGTAAATTGTAGCGAGATGCTCACACCCTCTGCTTCGTCTTGACCCATGATACGAGCCAAACGAGCCTCTTTCACACCGCCATGTTGCCCTGCGCGAGGTATATATTGAGTGCGTAACCAATCCAGAAAATCGTTGTAACAATCTCTTTCACAGTGAAATGTGGTATTGTATATAAGCATGTGTAATATATTAAGAGTGATTATAACGATACAAAAGTACTAATAAACGAGCGAGAAATAAGAAGTTTGCCTCAATATTTTTCACAGCAAGTACTGTATCTTTTCGATGATTTTTCGATGATCATCTCAAAAATGAAAAAAAATTTGCAAAACTATTGCACGAAATCAAAAAAGGTTGTATCTTTGCATCGCAAAAGTAGCAAGGGGTATTAGCTCATCTGGCTAGAGCGCGACACTGGCAGTGTCGAGGTGAGCGGTTCGAGTCCGCTATACTCCACGAAAAGACCATCAATCATCTCGATTGTTGGTCTTTTTTTATACACACCCACCCCTGTAATAGGGTGGTATGCAACAACCTATACATTATCATCATGAATGACAAAGATACTGCAAAGCCTATATAACCTTGTAAAGCAACAATCTATTACCATTTTCACTCACCTTTAAAGCACAAATTATTTGGCACAACTATTTATATTGCCTTCAAACAAAATCAGAGCTGTTTGACTTGCATCTTCCCTCTCCTTTCGCTTTATTTGACAAAATTTTACATTTCCTACAAACAATACACTTCGTTTGAACGAAAATCTTTATATTTGCCATAAAGAACCTGTATACCATAAAAATCACAATATATGAACAGAGATGCATTAACAACCAATGAGCAACAAAGATGGCGCGATCTTATACCTATGATAGAGGTTGAGGGTGGCACATTCAATATGGGCAATCTTAATCCGCACGATGAGGCGAGTATGCAGGAGGTTCCTGTACACCAAGTTACTCTCTCGTCTTACAAGATAGGCAAGTTCCCTATCACTCAGGCGCAGTGGAGAGCTGTAATGGGTAAAAATCCCTCTTACTACCAAGAAAACTCCGACGACTATCCTGTTGAGAATATTTCGTGGCAAGATGCTGTACTTTTCTGTAAGGAGTATTCCAAGCTTACCGGTATAGAATATCGCTTACCCACCGAGGCCGAATGGGAGTTTGCTGCTCGTGGTGGCAACAAGTCGTGTGGCTACTTGTACAGTGGTAGCAACAACGTCGAGGAGGTGGCTTGCTATGGCTCAAACAGCCATGGAAAAACAGCTCCTGTGGGTGAGAAGATGCCCAATGAGTTGGGTATATACGACATGAGTGGCAATGTACAAGAATGGTGTAGCGACTTTTGGCAAGCCGACTATTCTCCCGAACATCAAACCAACCCTCAAGGACCTAAAAAGGGGACAAAGCGCGTGCTACGCGGTGGCAACTGGGCCTTTAACGACACATCGTGCCGGGTGTATCGTCGCAATAGCGAGGACCCCGCTAAACGAAATCGATTTAACGGTTTGCGCATAGCCACCTCCGAATTGTGAAATATAAATCCGTTATACTTAGTACGTTAAGCTATAGACTGATATTAACCATACATATATAATACAGATAGAAGAAGCCACCCGCAATAGGTGGCTTCTTCTATCTGTATTATACTGTTTTATCAGTAACGAATGTGATTTTCTGTGATAAAAGAGTCTTTAAAACCCATGAAATATAATACGCCATCTATGCCTATTGTCGATATGCTTTGTTGGGCATCGGCTTTCACTTTGGGTTTGGCATGATATGCTATACCCAGACCGGCCGTAGATAGCATAGGAAGGTCATTTGCACCATCACCTACGGCTATGGTTTGCATAATATCTACATTCTCCACTTGTGCTATCAATCGCAGGAGTTCGGCTTTGCGCTTACCATCTACAATATCTCCTAAGTGACGACCGGTGAGTTTTCCGTCTTCTACCTCAAGCTCGTTGGCATAAACATAGTCTATGCCAAACTTTTGTTTCAGATAATTACCAAAGTAGGTAAATCCTCCCGATAAGATGGCTATCTTATAGCCGGTACGCTTGAGTACTGCCATGAGTCGTTCTATACCTTCCGACATGGGTAGGTTCTCGGCTATTTCTCTCATCACGCTCACATCGAGACCTTTGAGAAGTGCCACACGTTGCACGAAGCTCTCTTTAAAGTCTATTTCACCACGCATCGCAGCCTCTGTTATTGCTTTAACCTCATCACCCACACCTGCCTTTATGGCAAGTTCGTCAATCACTTCTGTTTCGATAAGTGTAGAATCCATATCGAAACATATGAGTCGGCGACTGCGGCGGAAGATTGTATCCTCTTGCATTGAGATGTCGAAGTCGAGCGAAGAAGCAAGCTCCATAAGTTCCTTTTGCATCATAGCCTTGTCGGTAGGTGTACCTCTTACCGAGAACTCAATACAAGACTTACTCTTTGCCTCCTCATCTTCGTGTAGAGGCATACGTCCTGTCAAGCGTTGTATAGCATCTATATTGAGGCCTTGTTGCATCACAACTCTCGACACTGCTGCAATCTGCTTTGCTGTAGTAGTGCGTCCCAGCATGGTTATTATCCAACGGTTCTTGCCTTGTCGCGCTACCCAGTTGTCATAAGCCTCTACCGTAATGGGCGAAAAGCGAATAGATACATTCATTTCGTTGGCCTTAAATAGCAACTCTTTCATGATAGTACCACTCTTTTCGCTTGTCGTTTTAAACAAGATACCCAACGAAAGAGTATGGTGGATATCGGCCTGACCAATATCAAGAATTAAGGCATCATGGCGACCAAGAATTTCGGTTAAAACCGACGTAAGACCCGGGCGGTCTTCTCCGGCTATATTAATGAGTATAAGTTCAAAATCTTGTTGTTCCATAGTTATATTTTTATTTAAGTCCTACAAAGATAAAAATTGGATATTGGATATACAAATGCTATGCGCAAATATGACTAAATTTTTATTCTTTTACTCATTAGTATTTATGAAGATGCAGGATAGCAAAGCATTGCATTGTGAATAATATTTACAATAATCTTGGTGTGCTACTATTGAGCAAATAATATTAGGTCTATTGAAAATAAAATTGTAACTTCGCAGGTTGTAATTTTGCAATAATGTAAATAGGAATTATATGTCACAACATACTAAAGAAGAGAAACTTGCAGCATTTGGACGTCTGCTCGATGTGTTAGATGAACTGCGAGTGAAGTGCCCTTGGGATCGTAAGCAAACCAATGAGAGTTTGCGACCAAATACTATTGAGGAGACCTATGAGCTGTGTGAGGCTATAATAAAGTGCGACAACGAGGCCATCAAGAAAGAGCTTGGCGATGTGCTGTTGCATGTTGTGTTCTACTCGAAGATAGGCGAGGAACAAGGTTTGTACGATGTGGCCGATGTTTGTAATGCCCTGTGCGATAAACTTATTTTCCGTCACCCACATGTCTTTGGCGATGTCAATGTCGATGGCTCGCGTCAGGTTGAGCAAAATTGGGAGCAGATAAAGCTGAAGGAGAAAGGCGGTAACAAGACTGTCCTGGCAGGTGTGCCGGCCGGATTGCCGGCCTTGGTTAAGGCCTTCAGGGTGCAAGAGAAGGCTTGCAATGTAGGCTTCGACTGGGAACGTCCCGAGCAGGTATGGGATAAGGTGCGAGAGGAGTTTGAAGAGTTGCAAGCCGAGATAGCTGCCGGCAATGCCGATGGTATGGAGGCCGAGATGGGCGACTTTATGTTTAGTCTTGTCAATGCTGCCCGCTTGTATAAAATCAACCCCGAGAATGCATTGGAACGTACCAACCAGAAGTTTATACGCCGATTTAATTATGTTGAGCATACAGTACTTGAGCAAGGTCGCAACCTCAAGGAGATGACTCTTGCCGAGATGGACACGTTGTGGAACGAAGCTAAAGCCAAGGGGTTGTAGTGGGTATGAAAGTGTGTATTGCCGAGAAACCCAGCGTTGCCAAAGATATAGCCGATATCTTGGGCGCTCGCTCTCGTCGCGATGGTTATTACGAAGGTAATGACTATTGTGTGACATGGGTGTATGGTCACTTATGTGAGCTGAAAGAGCCACATGAGTATGACGAGCGTTGGAAGCGATGGACACTGAGTTCGCTACCTATGATTCCGCAGCGTTTCGGTATAAAACTCAAAGATGACAAGGGTGTAGAGAAACAGTTCAAAATAATAGAGCAACTCATATCGCAGGCCGAGTGTGTGATAAACTGCGGTGATGCCGGCCAAGAGGGAGAGTTGATACAACGTTGGGTAATGCAGAAAGCGGGTTGCAAATGCCCCGTATTACGCCTATGGATATCTTCGCTTACCGAGGAGTCTATACGCGAAGGTTTTGCCAATCTCAGGCCTCAAGATGATTTCAATCGATTGTATCTGGCCGGTCTCACACGTGCCATTGGCGACTGGTTGTTGGGTATGAATGCAACACGACTATATACATTGCGATATGGGCGCGACCGACAAGTGTTGTCGATAGGTCGTGTGCAAACTCCTACTTTGGCACTTATTGTCAATCGCCAGCTTGAAATTGAAAATTTCATACCGCAGCCCTATTGGGAGTTGAAAACTATATACCGCGACACTACATTCTCGGTGACAAAAGGCCGTTATGAATCGGTTGAGGAGGGGCAGCAATCGCTTGCTACCATCATAGGTAAGCCCTTTACAGTCACCGATGTCACCACAAAGAATGCCAAGGAAGCTCCTCCACGACTCTTCGACTTGACGAGTTTGCAGGTTGAGTGCAACAAGAAGTTCTCGTTCTCGGCCGAGGAGACCTTGCAACTTATACAGTCGCTCTATGAGAAGAAGGTGACTACCTATCCACGTGTCGATACAACCTATCTTAGCGACGATATATATCCCAAGGTAAAAGGTATATTGGGCGCATTGCATCGCTACGATGCTTTGGTGTCGCCACTATTGAAGCAAGATAAATTGCCTAAAAGCAAGAAAGTTTTTGACAATAGCAAAGTTACCGACCACCATGCCATTATACCCACCAATGTGAAGGCCAACAACCTGACCGACCGCGAAATGATGGTGTATGACCTCGTTGCGCGTAGATTTATAGCCGCGTTCTACCCCGACTGTCAGGTGGCTAATACAACCGTATTGGGTAGGGTAGAAGATGTCGAATTCAAAGTAACGGGCCGTCGCATCTTGTCGGCCGGTTGGCGCGTGGTTTTTGGCAAAGATGATGTAGGTGAGGAGAGTGCCGAAGGACAAATTTTGCCCGAATTTGTTGTGGGTGAGAGTGGTGCGCATGAGCCATCGCTCACCGAGAAACAGACTCAACCTCCCAAACCATATACCGAGGCTACTCTGCTACGTGCTATGGAGACTGCCGGTAAGAGTGTCGATGACGAAGTGTTGCGCGATGCCCTCAAGGAGAATGGTATAGGTCGCCCATCTACACGTGCTGCTATTATCGAAATCCTCTTCAAGCGCCGCTATATACGCAAAGAGCGTAAGAGCCTCATTGCAACCCCTACAGGCGTAGAGTTGATACAAACCATACGCAACGAACTGCTCAAGTCGGTAGAGCTTACCGGACAATGGGAGAATAAGTTGCGACGAATTGAACGCAGCGAATATGAGCCGGCCAACTTCCTCGATGAGTTGAAGTCGATGGTAAACTCGATAGTGATAGATGTGTTGAGCGACAATACCGGTTCGGTAACAGCTACTCCCGCCGAAGAAGAGAAGAAGCCTAAGAAGAAAACAACAACTACCGATAGTGAGAAGAAGCAACGAAAGCCACGTGAGAAGAAAAAAAACACCCCCGAACCTCTGCCTCAGCCTATCATTTGTCCCAAGTGTGGCAAAGGTCATGTCATAAAGGGGCGTACTGCCTATGGGTGTAGTGCTTGGCAGCAAGGGTGCGACTTTCGATTGTCGTTTGACCAATATAGTAGCGACCTCTCATATGAGGCACTACGTGCCATTATTGATAAACTGAGATAAATTGTATATGAACAATATAAAAGATGAGTGGTTTCCGCTGGTCGATGAGGCCGGTAATGTAGTAGGCAAAGCTACCCGACGCGAGTGTCATAGTGGAAGTATGTTGTTGCACCCTGTGGTGCATCTACACATTTTCGACTCGCAGGGCCGACTCTATCTGCAACGTCGCTCTATGAGTAAAGAAATTCAGCCCGGCAAGTGGGACACCGCTGTGGGAGGTCATGTAGATTATGGCGAAACGATAGATGTAGCTTTGCATCGCGAGGTGCGTGAGGAGCTGGGTATTACCCGGTTCGAGCCTTTGCATTGTTTCACCTATCTGTTTCAATCGAGTGTCGAGCGCGAGCTTGTGTATTCCTATCGCACCATTTACGAAGGCGATATAGTTATAGACCCGGTAGAGATTGATGAAGGCCGTTATTGGCCCATCGATGAGATACGGAGCAACATGGGTAAAGGTGTTTTTACGCCCAACTTTGAGAGCGAGTTTCAGCGTCTGCTACCATTGATAGAGTAATAATAGTTATATATTGTAAATATAGTGCTTAATATTATATGCGTAGGCTAATATGATAAGTGCTATGTCGATTTATTTTCTTACATTTGCAATATGATTACGCCTATAATAACCCAAGATAAAATAGATGAGTTGAGCAATGCCCTATTGCGTTACAACAATATAGTTATCACTTGCCACGTAGCACCCGATGGCGATGCTATAGGATCGTCGTTGGGGCTATACCATTTCTTACGTAGATACGACAAGCAAGTTACTGTCGTTGTTCCCGATATGGTACCGCGCAACCTCCACTTCCTGCCCGGCATGAAGTATGTTGTAGTATATACACAGCAAACCGAAAAAGCACTTTCTATCATCGGGCAGGCCGATTTGATATTCTGCCTCGACTATAATGCGTTGCATCGCATCGACAAGATGTCGGGTGCAGTATCGGAGTCGAAGGCTTATAAAATCTTGATTGACCATCATTTAGAGCCAGAGCCCTTTTGTAACCTCACTATTTCGCACCCCGAGATTTCATCTACATGCGAATTGATGTTCAGATGTATATGGCAGATGGGTCGCTATCGCACCATGAGTCGTGCCACTGCCGAGGCTCTATATACCGGTATGATGACCGATACCGGAAACTTTACTTATAACTCCAACCAGCCTGAGATATACGAGATAATAGCCAAACTCGTACAGAAAGGTATAGATAAAGACCGCATATATACATTGGCTTGCAATACGCATACCGCCAATAAGTTGTTGCTCAATAGCTATGCCATCTGCAACAAGCTCGAGCTCTTCCCCGAGTATGGAGCTGCGATGATATACCTCAATCGTGAGGAGATGACACGTTACAATTTCCAAAAAGGCGATTGCGATGGTCTTGTCAATGTGCCGTTGAGTATCAAAGGGATATATTTCTCGGTATTCATACGCGAAGATCGTGAATACATCAAGATTTCGCTGCGTTCGCAAGGCGATTTTGCTGTAAATACAATTGCGGCCGAGCACTTTGGAGGCGGAGGTCACCTCAATGCTGCCGGTGGAGAGTTTTATGGTACACTCGATGAGGCTATTGCAAAGTTTCGTGAGGTGTTACCCCAATATTGCAAAAAAGTAGAAGTACAACAGTAAAGCTTAAATAAAATGAGACTGAAAAGATTGATTATAACCATGTTCACTGCATTGTCAATGCTCATGTGCAGTGTGAGCATGACATCGTGCGATGACCAAAAGTCGTATGCCGAGTTGCTCGATGAGGAGAATGATGCTGTAGATAAGTTTCTTGAAACACAGAAAGTTGTAGATAAGATACCTGCCGATAGTGTGTTTCTTGTTGGCCCAGATGCTCCATACTATAAGTTAGATGAAGATGGATATGTATATATGCAGGTGTTGATGAATGGCGACGAGGGTAAAGTGAAATACAACGAAGTCGTTTTCTTCCGTTATTCACGCATCAACTTGCTCACTTGGGCCGATGGTGGCGATCAAGTGCCTTCGGGCAACGATAACGAGTTGGGTAGTGCCTATTCGTTCAATTTTCAAAACACCGAGTTGGGGTCTACTACCCAGTATGGTATAGGTATTCAAATGCCTCTCAATTACTTGGAAATTCCTTGCAAGGTAAATCTTGTTATTAAATCGAAAGCCGGTTCCAACCAGGACCTCACTTCGGTTACTCCCTATCTATATACTGTTCGTTATTATCGTTCCAATATTTAGAATATGTCGCTTATCAAGTCAATATCGGGTATCAGAGGAACCATAGGCGGAGCTGTAGGCGAGGGCCTCAATCCTCTCGATATCGTCAAGTTTACGGCTGCTTATGCAACCTTTATTCGTCAAAACAGTAGTTGCGATAGCAATAAAATTGTAGTAGGACGAGATGCCCGCATCTCGGGTGAGATGGTAATGCACACTGTTGTTGGCACGCTCATGGGTATGGGTTGGGACGTTGTATATATAGGATTGGCCACTACGCCCACTACCGAGATTGCTGTTACCGGCGAAGGTGCAGCGGGTGGTATCATACTCACTGCCAGCCACAATCCCAAGCAATGGAATGCCTTGAAACTGCTCAATGAGAAAGGCGAGTTTCTCAATGATGCTCAAGGTAAAGAGGTGCTACGCATTGCCGAGGCCGAGGCGTTCACATTTGCCGATGTCGATCACTTGGGTAAGTTGATAAATATTGATGACTACAACCAACGTCACATAGCACAAGTATTGTCACTTGCTCTTGTCGATAAAGATGCTGTCGAAGCAGCCAACTTTACTGTAGCTGTAGATTGTGTCAATTCGGTAGGTGGTGTTGTAATACCGCAACTTCTGCAAGCGTTGGGTGTAAAGCATATCGTAGAACTCAACTGCGAGCCTACAGGACACTTTGCTCACAATCCCGAACCTATCCCTGCCAACCTTACCGAGATTGCCGATGTGATGCGTCAAGGCAAGGCCGATGTGGGTTTTGTTGTTGATCCCGATGTAGATCGCCTTGCTATCATCTGTGAGAATGGTGAGATGTTTGTCGAAGAATATACACTTGTAGCTGTTGCCGATTACGTGTTGCGTCACACACCCGGCAATACGGTTTCAAACCTCAGTTCATCAAGAGCTCTGCGCGACGTGACTCGCATGCATGGTTGTGAGTACAATGCCGCAGCTGTGGGCGAGGTAAATGTGGTAGAGAAGATGAAAGCCACCCATGCCATTATAGGTGGTGAGGGTAATGGTGGTGTCATCTATCCCGAAAGTCACTATGGTCGTGATGCTCTTGTAGGTATTGCATTGTTCCTATCGCATTTGGCTCATGAGAAGAAGTGTGTGAGTGAACTGAAAGCTACCTATCCGGCTTATAGCATTACAAAGCAAAAGATTGAGCTTACTCCCGAGATAGATGTCGATGCCTTGTTGTTGGCTGTCAAGGCCAAGTATGCAGGAGAAGAGATTAACGACATAGATGGTGTAAAGATCGACTTTGCCGATAGTTGGGTACACTTGCGCAAGTCCAATACCGAGCCTATCATTCGTGTATATGCCGAGGCACATAGTGAGGCCGAGGCCGAAGCCACTGCTGCCGGTGTAATGGAAGTGATAAAGGCAATGATAAAGTAGTATATTGATGCTGAGTATAATATCATGGGCGTTAGCATATCAATTGCTTTCGCCCATGTTTTTTGTTGGTATTGTAGCCATTCCTACAATATTCCTTGGCAGAAGTGCATTTCGGCCGGTATGCAGTGGCCGGCATCTTTGAGTTGGCGCAGAAAAAGACGTGCACACATCTCGGCATCGTTTCCGGCGCGGTGGTGGTTTTTGCAGGGTATGTCGAAGTAATGACATAGTGCATCGAGTCTGTTACAATCGAAATTGTACAATCTTCGTGCAGCACGCAACGTACAATAGTATGTGATAGCAGGTGTCTCCAATTGGTACAGATTGATAACTGCCCTGAGGCAACTTATATCGAATGCCGCATTGTGCGCAACCAGTATAGGACAGTCATAGAGGTACTCTACAATCTCTTGCCACACCATTGTGAAGGGTGGGGCATAAAGTGTGTCGTTAGCTGTGATACCATGTATGCGAGTGTTGTAGTAATTGTACCGATTGAGAGGAGGTTGCACAAGCCAAGAACGTGTTTCGACAATGCGTCCATCTTTGACAACACATATTCCTGCCTCGCATATCGACGTGCGTGTTTCGGTGGCTGTCTCAAAGTCTATAGCTACAAAATCTACTCCTTGCATGGTATCTTGTTATTATGCAAATTTACTAATAAATTACGACATTTGGTTACAATCAATTCTTAATCAATTTATTTAGAATTGAGTATAATTGATAACAAAAATTTCCTATATTTGTAAATACTTATTGAAACTAAAATTATATAATATGAAGAAACTTTTATTTTCTGTATTAGCTTCATTTGTGGCGATAGCTGCAAGTGCTGAGTTGCCCGACATCTCAAAGTCGGTTTTTGAAAAAGGTGACCGCTTGGTCAATTTCAGTATTGGAGTGGGCTCTATGTCGGCTCCAAGTTTAGTTTTTGTGCCCGGAGTAGGAAATAATTATGTAAATTTTGGCTCAAATAGTTCTGCTACTTTCGACCAACATTTTGGTATGGAGTGGTGTGTTTTTGATGGCTGGATTGACAATCGAGCTTCGCTTGGTTTCGGTTTCTCGGTTGACAACTCGGCCTTTGGTAAGTTTCAAGAATATATGGTGGGTGAATATAACTACAGATATGCACTCATGACATATTCAACTATTGGTGGCGGAAATAGAAAAGGTTGGTCGGTATCAGAATATAAGCAACGTGAAGGATATGGCACAACATTTGCTCATGTCAAACAAGACAATCTGGCTTTCTTGGCTACCTGCTCATTCCACTTCCAATTTATCGATAAATTGGACACCTATGCCACATTGGGTTTTGGCTTTGCTGTAAATTTCCGTTCGTACGATTACTATAATGCGCAAGGATTTGAACAGAAAGACTTTAGTGGCGAATATCTACGTTTCTCATATAACGACTACGACCACGTGAATTGGATTACCGGTAGCGGTGGCACAGGAGCATCTTTTGCCATGTCATCTTTGGTAGGAGCTCGCTATTATTTCCAAGACAACTTGGCTGCTAAGATAGAGTTGGGTATGATAGGTGGTGCTATTACCGGCTATGGCAATAGTGCCGGTATATTCAGTATTGGTGTTACATACAAGTTGTAATAGGCAGTAGTAATACTACAATATAACGAGGGCGACCGCATCGATGATGAGTGGTCGCCCTCGGTGTATGTTGATAAAGTATTATCGAAGGTTTTGCAATGATTGTATGGCTGCTGTACGATCGGCAGCACTCACTACATAGTTGCCGGCAACAAGTGCATCGGCTCCGGCATCAACAAGCATACGACCTGTACGCTCGTTCACTCCACCATCTATCTCTATAGTTACGTTGTAACCGCCATCATTTATCATCTTCTTGAGTTTGCGTACTTTCTCTACCGATGTCTCGATGAATGCTTGACCACCGTAACCGGGATTTACCGACATGATGAGCACCAAATCGACATAGGGTAAAATCTCTTCGAGCATGCTGACGGGCATGTGAGGATTGAGTGATACACCGGCTTTCATACCGGCAGCCTTGATGGCTGCAATAGTGCGGTGTAGGTGACGGCAAGCCTCGTAGTGTACGGTAACGATGTCGGCACCAAACTCTTTGCATCGGTCGATGTAGCGGTCGGGATCGACAATCATCAGGTGTACATCAAGTACCTTGTCGGTATTCTCCTTTACTGCTTTGATGATAGGAAAGCCTATTGAGATGTTGGGTACAAATACACCGTCCATAACGTCGATGTGTATCCAGTCGCATGCCGACATCGATTGCAACTCATCGGCAAGATGACCAAAGTCGGCTGTGAGAATTGAGGGTGATACAATAATACTCATAATGATGTTATGCGTTTTTTCTATTGGGGTTTATTATTGCACAAATGTAGTGATTATAGTCGAGCTATCATAACTTTTGGATATAAAAAAAATGACTGTCGACATTACCATGTGGACAGCCATACTACCATGAATAATCAATTTTGCTTTGTTGAACGAGAGCTTTTATGTTGTTGTGTTTGTTACTGCAAAGGTACTCTTTATGTTTGCTCCGCAAAAATCTTTATTGCTTAAATGTAGAAATTCTTATGCAAACGTTTTCTTATCGGCCTATCCGCTTGATGTTCTCTATGACTTCTTGCAGTATGTCGCTTTGGATATATCTGTTTACCACAATGTAGAATACCATGCAGACAGCTATTTGTGCGGTAAATAGTAGGTAAATGTTGTCGATAAATAGTTGAATGGGGTAGGCAAAACACACCATCAGCAACGAGGTTGCACATGAGGGCATGATATCGATAATCTGCTGTCGCCAGGTATAGCCTACTCGCTTGCCTATACACACTATACTCACTATATATACAATGAAACGTGTCGCTACCATACCCCATAGCAATTGTATGATGGGTAGATGCCATGTCAGTGCCAGTACTGCTATGAATAGGGCTATTTTGAATATCTCCAATCGTAGCACCAAGCGAGTGTTTCCCTCTATGCGTATGTAGTTGCCATTGACGGTGGTGAGTACGGTGAATATACCGGCTATGAGCAGTATCGAAAACATAGGTATGGAGCTTTCCCACTTCTCTCCAAGCAGTATGAGTATAAATGGTCGAGCTGTGAGGGCGAGTGCCAACAATGACGGGAACGTTATGAATGCTGTCAGTTTCATGACCTTGCGGTAACTGCGTGTGAGTCTTTCGCGATTGTCTTGAATGGCACTGAATAGGGTGTATGTGCTATTCTGTATAACACCGTATAGCGTTGTTACACCCATGTCACTCCATTTGTTGGCTTGCGCATAGTATCCGAGGTCGCGACTATTATACAATCTACCTATTATGGCCGAGTATATGTTGAGAAACAGGACATTGAGTACGTTGGCAATCATGATGTTGGATCCGAACGCAAATAGTTGCTTAAACGACTGCCATGAGAAGATGAGCCGCGGTCGCCAGCCACCTATGAGCCATTGCAATGTCATCTTGATGAATGCCTGAAGCGTTATTTGAGCAACAAGTGCCCACACCCCGTAGCCGTTGTAGGCCATTATCAATGCTATACAACCCGAAATAATGATTGCTATAACGTTGATTGTTGCCACTTTACCAAAGTCTATCTCTTTCACCATCTTGGCATTCTGAATAAGGCACAAGGCGTTGAATATGAATACGATAAAAAGTACTCGTGACAACGGTGTCAGAATGGGCTCGGCAAAGAATTGTGCTATGGCAGGTGCCATAAACCAGCCTCCGGCATACAACAAAACCGATATGAGAAGGTTGTAATAGAATACGGTGTTGTAGTCGGCTTCGCTGATGTCTTGTTTGCGAACAAGTGCCGACGAGAAGCCACTATCGCATAAAGATTGGGAGAGAGCCACAAAGATGGCGAGTGCACCGGTAAGTCCATACTCCGTTGCACCTAACATGCGTGCCAATGCTATGCCTATTATGGCCGAAATAAGTTGTGAGCCTACTCGGTCAATGAGGTTCCATACAAATGCACTGCGTGTTTTCTTCTGAAACTCTTTCTCCTCCAATATGCTTTATTTTTTCATTTTCAGAAACTCTTGATGCTCTTGTTGTAGCTCGGCATGAAGTTCTATCGAGCTCCATTGCACATTGGTGGGTGTGAGGCCGGCTTTGAGGGGTATTACGGCAATGCCTGCTTCGCGATACTGGGTCAAGAAAGTCCCTATCATCTCTTGGTCGAAGCCTTTGAATATGAGCATTTCGTCATCGAAGGTGCCGGTGTTGGGGCTCTTCTCGGTGTTGTCATAGCCATCTATTTCGGCAATATATCCTATGCGTTTGCCATAGTCGTTGGCATCGACATGACGGCAAGCGATACCTCTACCTACACATAGCATCTCTATCATGCGCCCTTTCTCGTTGCGCAGATTATACATATAAAGTGTTGGCTTCATATTTATATTTATATGTTGTTTATAGGTTATAGTGAGAGCCTGTACCATGCGTGTACAGGCTCTCGCAGTGATTTTATAATAATATTATTTTACCTCCGAGCCGGGCTTCACTTCGTCGGCCGGTGTGATAACTACCAAACGGCCATCGGCATCTTCGGCACTGAGTATCATACCCTCCGATTCGATACCACGCAACTTGCGAGGAGCAAGGTTGGCTATGAAACAAACGTTCTTGCCTACGAGGTCTTCGGGTGCATAGTGCTTAGCTATGCCCGATACAATAGTACGGCCACCCAATCCATCGTCGATGCGGAATTGCAACAACTTGTCGGCCTTGGGCACTTTGGTGCATTCAAGCACTTTACCTACGCGAATATCGAGTTTGGTAAAGTCATCAAACTCAATGTTGGCACGAATGGGGTTGGCCTTATGCTCGGCGAGTTGATTGGCTTTCTTTGTATCTTCGAGTTTCTGCAATTGAGCCTCAATAGCAGCATCTTCGATTTTCTCAAACAGCAGTTCGGCAGGGGCAAGTTGTGTGCCTACGGCCAAGATGTCGGTGTTGCCAAGGTGCTCCCAATTGCACTCGCTCATGTTGAGTATTTGGCGCAATTTGGTAGCCGAGAAGGGCAAGAAAGGCTCAAATACGATAGCCAAGTTGGCCGAGATTTGCAAGGCAATGTTGAGGATTGTGGCAACTCGCTCCATATCTGTCTTGGCAAGTTTCCAAGGCTCGGTGTCGGCCAAGTATTTGTTACCGATGCGGGCCAAGTTCATAGCCTCTTTCTGTGCATCGCGGAAGCGGTAGTTGTCGAGCAAGCTCTCTACGGCCTCTTTTACCTTAGCCACCTCGGCAAGAGTCTCGCGGTCGTAGTCGGTGAGTGTGCCGGCGGCAGGTACTTTACCCTCGAAGTACTTGTGTGTGAGCACAACCGAGCGGTTGATAAAGTTGCCAAGAATGGCCACCAACTCATTGTTGTTGCGAGCTTGGAAGTCGCGCCATGTAAAGTCATTATCTTTGGTCTCGGGTGCATTGGCAGTGAGTACATAGCGCAAGATGTCTTGTTTGCCGGGGAAGTCGCGCAAGTACTCGTGCAACCATACAGCCCAGTTGCGCGATGTCGATATTTTGTCACCTTCGAGGTTGAGGAACTCGTTGGCAGGAACATTCTCGGGTAGGTTGTAGCTACCCTCGGCCTTGAGCATTGCGGGGAATACGATGCAGTGGAATACAATGTTGTCCTTGCCAATGAAGTGTATCATCTTGGTTTCGGGGTCTTTCCACCACTTTTCCCAAGTGTCGGGTAGCAGCTCTTTGGTATTCGAGATATATCCGATGGGTGCGTCAAACCACACATACAATACTTTACCATCGGCACCTTCTACCGGAACGGGTACACCCCAATCGAGGTCACGACTTACGGCACGAGGTTGCAAGCCCATGTCAATCCACGACTTGCATTGTCCATACACATTGGGACGCCACTCTTTGTGACCCTCAAGTATCCATTCGCGTAGGTAAGGCTCCCACTTGTCGAGGGGGAGATACCAGTGCTTGGTTTCGCGCAATACAGGTTGGCTACCACTGATGGCCGATTTCGGATTGATGAGGTCGGTAGCATTGAGCGATGTACCGCAAGCCTCGCATTGGTCGCCATAAGCACGTTCATTGTGACAGTGGGGGCAAGTACCGGTTATGTAGCGGTCGGCAAGGAATTGCTTGGCCTCCTCGTCGTAGTATTGTTGCGATACTTTCTCAACGAACTCTCCTTTGTCATACAACTTGCGGAAGAAGTCCGATGCCATTTGGTGGTGTATCTTGCTCGATGTGCGAGAGTATATATCAAACGAAATACCAAACTCCTCAAATGAGTCTTTGATAATTTTATGGTAGCGATCTACAATGTCTTGAGGTGTTACGCCCTCTTTACGAGCCTTGATGGTGATGGGTACACCATGCTCGTCCGAACCACCTATCATCAATACCTCTTCGCCTTTGAGACGCAAGTAGCGTGTGTAGATGTCGGCAGGTACATATACTCCGGCCAAGTGACCTATATGTACAGGGCCGTTGGCATAGGGGAGTGCTGTAGTGACAAGTGTGCGTTTAAAATTCTTTTCCATATCTTTTTTATCTTCTTTTGTGTTGTTACTATTCGTGTTATTTAGGTGCTGTCCTATATAGTATGACAGCAATGATGGTGTACATAAAGTTGGGTATCCACACTGCTACGAATGGCGATGTTGCGCCGCTCACTGCAAACGTTGATGTGATGGTGGAGAAGAAGATGTAAGAGAAACTCAATACAAGTCCTACTCCTATGTTTACTCCGGTACCACCTTTGGTCTTGCGCGAAGAGAGTGCCATACCTATGGCTGTGAGGATAAAGGCTGCACATATCATTGCATATCGCTTGTGGTACTCAATCTCAAAACTCTTTATGTTGCCTACACCCCGTTCGCGTTGGCGCGAGATATACTCGCGTAGCTGTGGCGATGTCATTGTCTCACAGTCGGTTGGCGATATGAGAAAGTCCGATGGCATAACGTTGATAACGGTATCCAATCTATTCCCTTTCGTAATGGTTTCGCGCATGCCATCGAGGTCGCGTATCACATAGTTGTTGACATGCCACTGGTAGGCCGAGTCGTATGTGATGGTTTGTGCTGTCAGACGCGACTTGAGGGTTTTACCGTCAAACTCTTCCAACGAGAAGCGATAGCCCATCTTGTTACTATTGTCATATCGTGCTATGTAGGCTATGACATTGGGTGCTACCTTAAATTGTATGTTGCTACCATAATCTACCCGTTTGTTGCGCACGTAGGTGTTGGTAAACTCGATACGTGTGATATTGGACGGTGGAATGATGTAGCAACTGAGCGCAAAGTTGAGTGAGGCAATAACTGCTGCCGAGAACATGTAGGGTATGAACAGCCGCTTGAAACTCATACCGCTCGACAAGATGGCTATTATCTCACTATTGTCGGCCAGCTTAGACGTGAAAAAAATGACTGCTATAAATACAAACAGCGGGCTGAAGAGGTTGGCAAAGTAGGGGAGGAAGTTGGCAAAATAATCGAATATAATGGCATGCAAAGGTGCTTTCATAAAGGCATCGAGCTTTTCGTTGGTATCGAAAACAACGGTGATGGCCAATATGAGTATTATCGAAAAGAAGTATGAGCCAAGAAACTTCTTTATGATATACCAATCTATTATTTTAAACGGACTCTTCAGCATTCTCTCCGGGGTTTATAAACGAGTCGTTACACGTTCCAGCATCTCACGCTTCCATGAGGCAAATGTGCCATCGATGATGTGTTTGCGTGCCTCTTGCGACAGCCATACGTAGAAGGCCAAATTGTGTACCGAGGCTATTTGCATGGCAAGTATCTCGTCGGCAATAAACAGGTGACGTACATAAGCCTTGGTATAGGCCATATCGACATACGATGTGCCCTCTTCGTCGAGGGGAGAGAAGTCATCGGCCCACTTTTTGTTGCGCATATTCATGATACCTCTTGAGGTGAATATCATGCCATTGCGACCGTTGCGAGTGGGCATTACACAGTCAAACATATCTACACCGCGATCTATACCCTCAAGTATGTTGGCGGGAGTTCCTACACCCATCAGGTAGCGAGGCTTATCGGTGGGCAAGATGTCGTTTACAACTTCTATCATCTCATACATCTTCTCGGTAGGCTCGCCTACAGCAAGGCCGCCTATGGCATTGCCATCGGCTCCCAAGTCGGCAACATGCTTGGCTGCCTCGCGACGCAGGTCGGGATATACGCAACCTTGCACAATGGGGAAGTATGCCTGACGATAGCCATACAAACCTTCGGTCTCGTTGTATCGTTTCCAACCACGCTCAAGCCATCGTTGTGTCAGTGCCAGCGATTTCTTGGCATAAGTATAGTCGGCATCGCCCGGGGTACACTCGTCAAGTGCCATCATAATGTCGGCACCAATGATACGTTGGGTATCGACATTGTTTTCGGGGGTAAAGAGGTGCTTCGAGCCATCGATGTGCGAACTGAAGTGTGCACCCTCCTCGGTGAGCTTGCGAATGTCCGACAACGAAAATACCTGAAAACCACCACTATCGGTGAGGATAGGTCTGTCCCAACCGTTGAACTTGTGTAGGCCACCGGCTCGTTGCAATATTTCCAATCCGGGACGTAGATACAAGTGATAGGTATTACCCAGAATTATCTGTGCTTTTATATCTTCACGCACCTCTCGCATGTGTACAGCCTTCACTGCTCCCACTGTGCCTACCGGCATAAATATAGGAGTCATTATCTCGCCGTGGTCGGTTTTTATCACACCGGCACGTGCGTTGGTTCCTTCTGCTGTATATTGTAATGTAAAATCCATTTCTAACTTCAATTTAAGCTACAAAGATACAAAGAAACGTGCGAGAAATATGAAGTTTGCTTCAATATTTTTCATAGCGAGTGCATAATATTTTCGAGGTTTATATCAAAGTTACAAATTTTATGTGAAATATTATGAAAACCCACTTTGCATTAGTGGTATTTACTCTCTTTTAGATATTCTTATTCTCAATCATAGTCTTAATCATAGCTCTATGGAGCAAAAAAACACGTTCCGAAGATGATATCGAAACGTGTTAGTATGTAGTCGCAGAAACGAGTGTCAGAATTCAAATCCCAAGCCTATTCCGAGGTTGAAGTTGAGATAATTGCCTGCATAAGTCTCTATCTGTGGCGCTATGCATATCTTTAAAATTCAAATCCTACTCTTAGTCCGGCTCCGGCTATATTATATCGGCCGACAAAGAGGTCTATCTCGGGAGTGATGATGATAGCAAAGTATTGTGCTATACCCAGTCGCAATCCGATATTGGCGTTGAAGTATGCAAGTGCAGCCTCGCCGTTGTGCACACTCGTTTCGCTGTTGAAGTTGCCATAGTCGGCATAGGCAACACCTATGCGGGCACCATAGGTGAGTTGTGCCAACTTATCACCATAGTTGCCTTTGAATGCAGCATATACGGGTAGGGCAACACCCAATCCTTCGTCTCCCAAGTTGATGTGAAAGCCTACACCTATACCGGCAAAGTAGTTGTGATTGAACTGGTAGCCATGTGTTGTACTCACACTGCCGGATATGCCATCATTGATGAATGTTGCAATGAGAGGGGTGTAATTGACAAAACCCCGATATCCCTTGACAGCCAGTCGCTTGTTTATCTCGGTCGTGGACGTTGCTTCGGTGGTTTCGGTATGATTGTACCCGGTAGCATAGGCCAATGTAATGCTACCGAGTATGAGTAGTAATGTGAGAAGTCGTTTCATAATACGGCTTAAAATTCAAATCCAATGCGAATACCCAGACCGAAGTTGCTATATTTTCCTACGGCCATGGTATTCTCGTAGGAGAAGTTCATGGCAAAATTGGGCGTATAGGCAATGCGTACACCGCAACTGAGGCCGCTATAAAAGCCCATACCGGTCTCTATATTTGAGTTGTAGCTACTGGTAGCTTCGTCGTAGTATGAGTCTTGAAATTTTCCGTACACACAGCCCAATCGAGCTCCGTAGGTAAATTGAGCACGTTTCTTGCCCACGTTGCCACGAAACTCGGCAAAGAAAGGTATATTGTAAAATACACCGCCATAGCTGATGTCAATACCGGTACCTCCACCTACAAACACATTGTGGTTGAACTGATAACCATGTGTAGTGGTTACGTTGTACGAAATGAGGTTATTGGCAGATACATATAATGGAATCACATCGACAAATCCACGATAGCCACGAGGTGCGATAAATTGATTTTCTATTTGCTGTGCATCTTTATCTGTTTTTATGCTTATTACCTCGTCGGCGGTAAAGACCAAGATACTACCATCTTGTGTCATGATAGATACACTCTCATTGTGAGTGAGTTCTATCAACTTGCCTTTGATGATGCTGCCATTCTTCAGGTGCACAACATTCTGAGCCGACATATAGCCTGCACACACAAACAATATCAGCAATAATGATAATATCCTTTTCATTACGTCTGTTTATTTATTGTTAAAATTCAAATCCTACGTTGATACCTGTATTTAAAGAAGGTAGTCCCCAATATATTAATTCAAGATCGGGTTTGATAGTTATGGCATATTGCGGCGAAAATCCAAGACGCAAACCAAGGTTGATATTGAAATAGAGTCCTCCGAAACCTTGCGAAGTTTCTTCCATACCCATGCTGTTTATAAAAGTGTGTTTCGAGTATGCCGTTACACCCACTTTGGCTCCATAGGTAAATTGAGCCATCTTCTTGCCCACGTTGCTCTGTATAGCAGCATAGATGGGCACATCTATATCGCCATTTTTGCGACTATCCCAATTCACTCCGACACCACCACCGACAAATAGGCTGTGGCTGAATTGATAACCATGTGTTGTAGTCACTTTGACCGGGTAGGTTGTAGCCACAACGGTAACATCTACCGAGCCTTTATATCCCTTACGAGCCATATAGCGTGTCAAGCCATTCTCATCTTCGGCCGAGGGATCTTCCACCTCTACACTCTTAATTTCTTCGGCTGTAAAAATCTTCGTAGTGCCATCGCCGGTAACGATGGTAGCACCACCTTCGGGAAGATAACTTTGCAATTCACCCTTTACTATACCTCCATCTTTGAGATAGATAATGTCGTCGGCCTTTGCTATGCCCATACAACATACAGCAACAAGCAGTAATGTAATAATCCTCTTCATAGTTGTAAATTTTTTTGATTGATGTTTATAAATGTTTTTAATATTTGGCAAATATGTATATAATTTTTTGGAAAAACAATAATTTTAATATAAAAATACTTACGTTGTGAACTTTTATTTTGCTTTTGTGTTTATAGGTTAATATATTGTGAAAATTCAATTCTCGAAAATAAAATCTTGTAGTAAAAAAAATGTAGATGCTCTCTTCAAACATCTACATTCTTTATGAATATTGTTATAATGATTTATTATTATGTCAATTCTCGGCCTGTTTCCAAATCAATATTTGATTTAAAATAGCGATACTGATTGTCTTTCTCAAAAAAATTCTTAAAACTCATATTTATATTGTATGGGTTGGTAATAATAATATTTGCGTATGTTGCAATCCTATTAAGTTAGTTAGCGAACAATCCTAAGCTCAACTACAGCACCGATTTTTTCTAAATCACTCTTAATCTGTCTTGCTGTACTCTCGTCAACTCTGCGCACCAATGTAGTAGGAATGCTATATACTATATTCCAAGCCTCTTTGCCGGATATATTAAATCGGTCTCTTAGATATATAGCCAAATCCACTTTTACTACTTGAGTTCCTAAAGTATTTACATAGATGTCATACATTGCTTTTGTACCTTGAGTTGTAGTACTGGTACTTGGAATTGATGTATTTGCACTTTGAGTTGTTGTGTTATTGTCTGCTAAGAAGAACTCTCCGGTTAATGCGCTGCATGAAAACCATGGTTGTTGTTTCTCACTTGTGTTATTGAATACGTAAGAAGAAACCTTGCTAAAATAATTGACAATATTTAATGCCGGTTTTTCGTCTAACATCTTTAATAGACCACTTGTATAAGGGCTATTCCTTTCATAACCACCATCGTATGCAACCTTATTGGGTGATGTTGCATAAGCGATTACAGTACCTGCTACATCGGTACTATTCGTCTCGCATAATCCTTCATTTACATCACCTTTATACCAACTTTTGGTAAATGGGTTAGTCCTACACGCATCTAATACCAATATTTTCATTTTGCAATCATAATCACTTAGTTTATCTATGATATATGACATATTGATACATGTGTATATAACGTCAGCTTTGCTACTTAATCTTGCATCGGTTGGTATTATGTAATTCTTACCATCACATTGTAGCCCATGGCCGGAATAAAACACAAAACAAACATCTGCTCCTATTGCTCTTTGACTGAATGTATTGATGGCATCTACAATCCTTTTATATGTACCATCTTGTACTAACGTTACATCAAATCCGTTGTTACGTAATTTTTGACCTAAATCGGTGGCATCATTAATGCAGCATCTTAGATCACCTCGGCCATTATAATTACAATTACCTATTAAAAGTGCAAATTTTTTTCTGCTCCTATTATTTGTTATAGGCGTATGTTGTGGCGTATATTGAGGCGTATGTTGTGGTGAATATTGTGGTGTTTGTTGAGGTGTATGTTGAGGTGTATATTGAGGCGTATGTTGTGGTGTTTGTTGTGGTGTTTGTTGTGGTGTTTGTTGTGGTGTTTGTTGAGGTGTATATTGAGGCGTATGTTGAGTTGTTTGAATAAAAGGCTCTTCATATCTGTTTATGCGAGAACAAAGCAAACTGCCAGAGGGTATATCTTCTTTGTTCTTTATTCCCCCTAAAACCAAGCCAACTGCATCTCCGGTTGTGGCTTCTCTAAGTTGCACTCTGAATTTTTCTATTCCGGTTATAACAACGTCTTTAATGACTCCCGATGGCGTTATCAATGACATGTTGTCACATAATTTAATACCACCGGAGCTAACAGAACCCGTAATTACAACGCCTCTTCCTTTTATACTGAATACGTCTTGGACAACTAAATATGGCAAGTTGGAATTTGAATCGACAAACCACACAGTCTCTTCTCCTACATCAAAAGCATTTTCCCTGGAAAATGGGCAGTTAATTATTAGTCTATCATAATAGTTCTGATTGCGAGATGTAATTAATGAGTAAATGTTTTCTTTGATTGTTGTTATACTTCCATCATAATCTAGTAAACGAACACTTTCTCCATGTTTTATGCACCCGCTATGATAGTAACCTGACGCCTGCATTAAATTATTAAAGTTTTCAAACTCTTTAACTTGAAAAATAAAGTTTCTCATGATATGAAGATTTATATAAAATTAGAAATTCTTTTCTATTGCTTTTTACTATATAGAGAGGAATAGTTATTAATTACTATCATTGTAAACAGAAAATTTAATAATATACTTCTAAGTATTTCTCCCATATTAATTTGTTTTTGTTGTATTGCATAGTTCTATGAAAGAACCATAAAATAGCTCTTTGTTGCTGAAATATAGGTATATAGATTGGGTGAAAATTTAATATTTTTACATTTTCACCTTCATGCTTGATTATGAATTAATAATTTTATATATTTGCGTAATAGTTTATGGTTCTTTCATAGAACAATTGATTAAGCCACCGTTTTCTTTACAACATATAAAAATTTGAAATTTAATTGTATTTGTGGCTGTAGGCTTGAATTTATGCTCCTATTTAGTTACAACACATTATTATATAAAGTTGTCACAATTTTATATAATAACTTCTTAGCCAGAACTTTTTACTAATATTCTCAAAAACGTACTCTTACATCAAAGAAGAAGTTGCGAGGTGAGTCGATAAAGTATAGAGGCGATGTAGCGCCCATCATGCCACTTGAGTAGCTACGCTCGTTGAAGATATTATTGATATATATACCTGTTAAATATATTATAAATTCAAATTGATAAACTATTTCCTCAATCACATAAGATTTATTATGCTTTTATTGAGTGTTAGAAGTCGTACCTTACCGAAAATAATATCTCTATTGGTCGTAGCGAAAAAGAATATATATATTGGTCATAGTTGCTTATTTGTGTATATGTATATATATGCTTATTTGTAAGATTACTGCCTGTAAGTTCAAAAGTTATTTTATTAAATTTGTATCTTGTACCACAGTCTATAAATGTGTTATTTAGCATTGTCGATATAGAAGGTTCAGGGAGATTAAAGTATAGCTTGCCAAATATATCCCAATTTTTAATGGGTGATAAGGTTATATTACAAGACATCGTAAGCTCATCAATAATTGTATTCATCTCATTGGCATATTGTATGCTTGTTCCATATCGACAATTGATATTAGCCGAAATGCGATCCTCCCAAAATGTGCTATAAATATCTGCTGCAATACTATAAATTTGAGATTTTATATTTAGCATTTCATTTTGTCTATATGTTTGACGTCTTAGGTATATGGCACTTCCTGATAAACTAAAAGTAGTGTTCCAAGAGCGTTTGTTTTTTGAAATATTGAGAATTATACTTGCATTTGAGCCTTTATTAGAAGTGTTTATGCTGCTGTATGTGCTATTCTGTGAAGAAATATATGATGATGATATTGTATTGCTTTTTATAATATTATACATAGCTCTTAGAGAGCCGAAAAATCCAGACAGCGAGTTTCGATATGTAGCAGTGAATGAAGTATAGTTATTAACACGTTCGCCTATTATACCCGCACCCATTACTATTTGTTGTCGGTATGTTGTATTTATTGGGTTAATTATAATATTATCTATATCTCCAATGTTATGTTCTCGACCGATAGTAAAGACACTTTTAATATGTCCCCAAAAATTGAAGTTTATACTTGAACGTACATCAATGAATGGTTTATTGAGTATATAATCACTACTATTTAAAATATCTTCATAGCCTATATTATACATTCTTACGGGTATTTCAGTTCGCCAAGTAATATGTTCATTCTTGAATTGATAAAATGGTACTATTGACGTGATTATTTTATACCCTTTATTTCTATTTTCATTGTTTGAAATATTGTCGGATTGGAAGTGTTTTGAGTAAAATTCATCGTATCGTGCTTCAAAAGTGATATCACTTCCTAATTGTGAATTGTGGCCAAGAAGCCATGAAAAAGATGTACTTTCCTTGGTGTAAAAAGCCAAACCTTCGGCAGTTTGTCTAAATACAAACTCTTCTTTGTTGGTATTTGTTACATCTATATAATTACGTGGTGTATTACTAAAGCACACCAATGACTTTATCTCATATAAATTGTTGTTGTTTCTGATAATTGTGGTGAAGTCATTGGTAATGTTATAGTTATTCGTGTTAAGACTTTGCTTTATATTGGTGTTATTGGCTACATTATATAAGTTGTCATTAATCTTTCCATTGATTTTTAGTTCTTCTAAAACATATAACTTATTGCTGTTATTCTCATATTTTACTCGAATGTTTGCGATATGATTTTTCAGTTGAGAATGATTGTTTTCAATAACTTGTATAGTATTATTATTATCCGATATGTATCGGGTAATAACATTATTGTTGTAGTGGTTTGCATCGTAAGTGTAGTCGATATATGCACTTATAGAGGAGTTTTTATTGACTTTGAAAAGTGTATTTAGAGTTGTTGTTGCAGATTGGTTCCTTAAATAGCGGTTATCCGGTATTGAGGCCTCTCCGAATGGGTATTGTGTGAAAATGTCTTCTGAAATTGTATTATGAGTATTAGTAGATGTGAGAATTTGTGTTTCAGGAATGTATGAATTGCCACTATTATTCCCTTTTACTGTTGCTATGGTTTGATTGGTTGGTGATATAATCATACCAAATAATTCTGCAAGCCAATTTATTTCATCACCATATCCACCTCCTATTTGAGCATATCCTATGGGTTTGAGTTTTTTATTGTCTTTAAGTTTTAAGTTCAACGCAGCTTTGTCGCTTGTTGTTATTTCTTTTAATACTTGTTTCGATTGATGATTTTCATAAATACTTATGCTGGCAATATCCTTTGGAGAAATATTTCGTGTAGCTATGGTATAACGACCTCCCAGCAAATCTAAATCTTCAATATAGAATTTGTTTATAGATTCTCCGTTATAAAATATCTGTCCATTTTCTTCAACCTGTATTCCCGGTAGTCGTTTTATAACATCTTCTATATTACGATCGGTGCTGCTCATGAATGAGCCTACATTATATTGTATCGTATCTCCAATAGTTCTTATAGCTGGAGCTTTTACAACAACTTCTTTTATCTCTATATCGCTTTGGTGTAAAATGAAGTCTATGGATTGAGAAATAGAGTCGGTATGAATTTTTCTGGTAGCATTTTTGTGACCTAAACTTGAACAAGTGATTGTTATATAGCTATCGGTAGTGTCATTAAGTGTTACTAAATATCTGCCTTTAGCATTCGAAATTGCATATGCCATCAGAGCCTGTTGCGCATCATAAACTTTTATTGATGCGCCCATTATGCATTCTCCATCTATCGATATTACACTACCGACAATGTTGAGCTGTGCTATACATTGGATATGTATATGCAACAATAGGAGTAGTATTATAATCTCATACTTTTTCATACTATTATTCCAATTCTATTGAATTGAAAAAACGTTTGCGTTTTTGTATTTTTAGTGGCGAGCCGTCAACATTTCGAGGTTGTAAGTCTCCTGTGAAAAACTTGTGAGATTCATTCATATATTCGATAAGACTTTCATTGTATTTTTGGCGTGTTGTCTTGAAATACTGAAACTTTTTATACCCAAAATCTGTTTGGTCGCGTTTTATCATTATCGCCGTAAATACATGCTCTTGTTTGCTATCTTCTACCTTGAGTATAAGTCCCGGTAGATTACCAAACTTCCATGGGCCATTACTTAATGGAATGTCGCTGTACCATGCAATCCATTCACGACCTCTGAATGTTGTTGTGGCTTTATAACACTCATAGCCACATATTATTTGATGTTCTTTATGTAGATCCCATTTAATATTCTCTATCTCTTCTTCATATACATAGCGGTCTGTGAAAATTTTGCCATAAACCTTTAGACTTTCGGTTTGTATGTTTTTTATTATACATTCCCACGAGGGGTCATATTTATTGGCTAATATCTTAAAATCATCATTTGTGATAGGAGTATCTCCTAACTCATTTAATGCCGAATCAAGTTGATAACTTCCATAATTCCCATATTTACTATAGTATTTGCCTATTTCAAGTATTTCATAAAAATCTTTATGCTCAGCCAATATTGTATCATAGACTGTATGTTGATATAAACATTGCAATTCACTATTATCTACAATAACATTGGGCGTTATAGATGCTTGTTGCTTGCCGAAGTTTCCCCAATTTTGGGCATAAGACGATATGGTTGTAAATATAACTGCTATAATAACCAATTTTCTCATAACATAAATGTTTAAGTGTAAACTACCCGTATAATTAAGTGTTATCTTAATTAATATGGCTGACCCTAAATTTAAATCTTTACAGATCTATATTATAATTTTGGTAGCATAGTAATGCAATAAAAACGATATAGAAACAAGAGGTATTTGGAGTCGGCCATAAACTAAGAGTTTAATAACCGCAAAGAGCTGCATCTAATTCTTTGTAGAAATCCCAAGCCTCCTCGATTGAGTCAAATGCCGATGGGTGAACTGTGTATTTTTGAGGTCCACAACTTGCGGTGTACAAGTAAGCCGCATATGCGCCAATAGCTACTATTACGCATACAATGATTAATAATAACTTTTTCATATAAATTGTATTTTAAATTCGATGTTAAAATAGTCAAAATAATTGAATTATAAAATAAATTTTAGTGTATTAACATTAATTTAACATCGAGCTGTGCTAATTTGGATTAATGTGATTTCTTTTAATATTCTCAAAAACGTACTCTTACATCAAAGAAGAAGTTGCGAGGTGAGTCGATAAAGTATAGAGGCGATGTAGCGCCCATCATGCCACTTGAGTAGCTACGCTCGTTGAAGATATTATTGATATATATACCGGCAGTAATGTTGCGGTAGGTGTAGCATAGCGAAGCGTTGAAACGTAGCGAGGGAGTTATGCTGTAAAGATTAGTCAGGTCGAAGTACATCATGCTACGGTAGTGCATAGATGCACCAATGTCAAATCCGGCTATTTTATATCCTATTTCCTGATTGACAAGCCATGTGGGGCTAAGTATATGGGTTAAGGTTTCGCCCTGGTGGCGGACTTGATTTATCGAGTAGCTGCTGTTGTTGGCAAGGCGTAGGTTGTCGATGGGGTAATACTCGGCCGAGAATTCTATACCACAACGATAGCTGTTGGCGGCATTGATGTGTATGGGTTGTCCATTGGTGCCCATAGCTCCATTGAGTACCAACTCATTGTCGAAGTCCATGTAGTATAGATTGATGTTGGTGGTGAAATTACTCAGGGTGATGTTGTAGCCCAACTCATAGTCTATCACACTCTCGGCTTGTGTGGTGTAGAGTGTGGTGTAATTCTCTTCTCCACCAAACATATCGCTGCGGGTGGGCTCTCGGTGGGTTTGTGTGGCACTTGCGTATAGTGCATGGCGATTGTTAAACTGCCAGCGCACATTGCCCGACCAGTTGATAAAATCCCAATTGATACGGTCGAACGACCTATCGCCTTTGTAGTCGAAGTCGGCATGACGATATTGCAGGTTGGCTCCGAGTGTGAGATTGTGGTGCTTAAACGAGCCTTTGGCAAAGGCGCTTATGTCGTTTTTATATCCGGTATTGTCCCATAACAGTGCGTCTTGCAGGTTGTTAGTGCCCACGTGACGGCGATTGAAGGTAGATGCGTTGATGCCGGTAGTGACTTCAAACTTGTTGAGGTATAGTTTGGCTGCAGCATTTCCACCAACGTAGTGAAAACGTTGGTCGTAGCAGTCTATCTCGCCTGTTGTTGCCCAAGTGGGGTTGATGACACGACGCATATAGTTATCTACATCGAAGGTGTAGTAGCCGTCGGCAAAGTTGTAGTAGGCCGATGCTGTGATAATGACATTGTCGCTTACCGAGCCTTGATATTGCAACTTGTTGATATTCTGTACATAGTGGTCTATTTCGGCATCGCTGCAACCATTGGCTCGTGGATTGGATTCTATCTCTTCCAGCGTGCTGCCTATCCAAGCCATGCCGTTGCGCGATTGTCCTACAAAACTCAGCAGGTCTATTTTGTGACGTGCATTGATATACCAACCCAACTTGACAAATACCGATTGAGCATTGTTGTAGGCATGGTTGCGAAATCCGTCGCTCTGTTGGTGAGTGGCTTTGACGTGTGCAGCAAAGTTGCCCACCCGGCCGGTGTTATATTCGGCTCCTACTTTGAGGGTATTGAAACTGCCGTATCCGGCGTATGCACTCGATGTGGTGTCGCGCTGCAAATCTATCGATTCGAAGTTGATACTACCGGCATATCCTGCCGCGCCATTATTGGCAATGCTGGCACCATTCTCTACCTTGATAGAGTGCATGCTCGACAATAGGTCGGGGAAATTGGAGAAATATACTCCCATGTCCTCGCCATCGTTGAGAGGCATACCATCGAGCGTAATATTGATGCGCGACTGATCCATGCCTCGCATGCGGAAGTATGAGTAGCCATATTCGTTACCGGTATCGCTGTAGGCAAATATCGATGGCATACGCGCCATGATGAACGATGGTTCTTGTCCCTTGTTTTGTATAGTGATGTCATCGCGCGAGAGGGTAGTTCCTGTGCGCAGATTGACACGATAGAAACTCACTACCGATATTTCATCGAGAGCGTGCGAAAGGGTGTCACTTGCCATATTATCATAGGCAAGTGATGCTACAATACATTGTAGCGAAAGTATCAGTAGGAGTATTCGTTTCATTGTAGGTCGTCTTCGGGTAAATCTATGTCTCCTATAAGGCCGTTAAAGTTCTCTTCTATCAATCCTTCAAGGGGACTTATTATACTGGTGGTATCATCGTCATCGGTAGGAGGTAAGATACCTTCTATAAAATGACTACTTTCGCATCTTCTATTGGGGGGCAATGTTTCGCCCATTTCTTTCATCAATTTGTCAAGGTCGTCTATAAGCATAGTATATGGTATTTATAGTATCACATTATCTCGTTGTTGTATTTGTTGCGATAGCCAAGCGAGTTCTTTCTCACACATGGGACAATTGCCTGTAGCGCAAGTGGTGTGTGTGCAAGGTGTGGGAGTGTACTCTATGTTGTTGGCATTGGCTATGATTGTGCGTATCCGCTTCAGCACATTGCATATTGTTTTTCCGGCAAGGCTCTCTTTGCGAGGTTGCTTGACGATGTTGGTGCTATAGGTGAGTGGCGCAAAGTGCTTTATGCCCATCGATTGTAGTACTTGAGTAGTCTCTTCTACATCGGCAAGAGTGTTGAAATCGGGAATGAGAGGCGTGCGTACAACAATCTTTCCGGCATCTCCTCTCGATATAAGATATTGTAAGTTTTCTATTGCCCTATCTATCTCCAATCCGGTGTAGTGTCTATATATCTCTCTATCGAGTGTCTTTATGTCAATAATATATGCGTTGGCAACTTGGGCCAAGCGTTTGATGTGATGGAGTGGGGCATTGAGCGAACTCTCTATGGTGATGTTCCACCCATGGGCATATTGTTTGCAAAATTGCTCTATATACTCGCTATGAAGTGCCGGTTCGCCTCCACCAAATGTTATGCCACCGCCTGTCGAGCGAAAATATATATCGTCTATCTTCACAGCCTCATATAGCTCTTGAGTTGTCATTGTTCGCCATATACCATCGGGCGTATGGCAGTTGTTGTTGAGACAATAGAGGCAGTTGAGCGGACAACCATGCAAGCCTACAAGCGTAGTTACCCCGCGACCATCGGTCGAGAGCCGATGTCGGCTTATACCCATAATGGGTGCTGTGTGTAGAGTGTTGCCCTGTGTCATCTTGCCGGTTGATTGCTGATACAAATGTACAACCTCATTTATTCCCATGCAAGAGTTAGCGATATTTTTGTATAATTATATAATAAAAACGGATACATCATAGAGGGTGATGTATCCGTTATATCTGTTTGATAAGTAGCCGTTATGCAACCATCAATTTTTCTATCTCATCTATTGACTTTTGCAACTCTTTATCAACTTGTAGTTGTCCTTCTATGGTCTTGCATGCGTGCAGTACAGTAGCATGGTCGTATCGTCCCAATATAGAGCCTATACCTGCCAAAGCCATAGAGGTGTGTTTCTTGGTAAGGTACATAGCCACTTGACGAGCAACAACAATCTCGCGTTTGCGTGAGCGTGTTACTAATGTCTCGGGTTTCATGTTGTAGTAGGAACAAACCGCATTGCGAACACTATCTATGGTGATTTGTTTCTTTACCTTCTTCACACTGCGAGCCACTACCAGCTCGGCCAAGTCGAGCGTAACCTCATGGTTGAATGCCATAGCATGAGCCATAAGCGAGACAATTGTACCCTCAAGGTCGCGCACATTGTCGGTAACGTTGCGTGCTATGTAATCTACAATCTCTTCCGAGATGGTGAGACCATCGCGCTCGATCTTGTTGTGTAGTATGTCGCGACGGAGCGAAAAGTCGGGACGCTCTACCTCGGTCTGCAAGCCCCATTTGAAACGTGTGAGCAGACGGGGTACTATGCCTTCCAACTCTACGGGCGGACGGTCGCAAGTGAGTACCAATTGCTTGCCATTGAGGTGCAAGTGGTTGAATATGTGGAAGAATGTGTTTTGTGTCTGTATCTTGCCGGCAAACTCTTGAATATCGTCCATGAGCAATACATCGATACTTTGGTAAAAGTTGATGAAGTCGTTTACCTGATTGTTGCGAACGGCTGTTGTGTATTGTTGTTGGAAGAGGTTGGCCGATAGGTACAATACTCTCGAACGTGGATTTTGCTCCTTGATTTTGGCACCAATAGCTTGTACAAGGTGAGTCTTGCCAACACCCGACTCGCCATAGATAAACATAGGGTTGAAGGGGTTGTTACCGGGCGAAGCTGCTACGGCTTCACCTGTCACGCGAGCCACCTTGTTGCTGTTGCTCGAGTAGTAATTATTGAATGTATAGTAAGGATTGAGTTGCGATGCGAGGTCTTCGTATTCTTGAGCTTGGAAAGGATTGGTGGGTTCTGCGGGACGACCTTGGCGCATGTTGCGAGCTACCGGGATAGATTTCTCGGTAGATGATACGTTTACTGTTGCCGATGGATTCTCAACAACGGTAACTTTGTAATACAATTTTATATTGCGCCCATATACGCGTGTAAGTACGGGGCTCAATAGTTCCATATAATTTTCCTCGATGTGCTCTTGGAAAAAGTGTGAGGGTACTTGCAATACCAATACATTATTTTCGAATGAATGCGACTTGATGGGTACGAACCATTTTTCGTACACTATCTCATCAACATTGTCTCTGATAATGTTGAGGCATTTGTCCCACAATGCTACATGTTCCAAACTCATTTTTTTCAGCTTTCTTTTTTATTATCCTTTTTCTATACGGCTTTCTTTTCAGCATACAAAATTCTCACATTTTTTTTGTAAAATCAAATGCTGAAAAATTTGCTTTTTAATGTTTTGTTACAATATCCTTAGCTACAGCTATTTACGAATGTGCCTTGAAGTACACCTCTGTTTTTGTTGAGGATATTTGTAACACACTGTATAATAGATTAATATAGCATTGTTGCAAGGCGCAACTATCTGCCAATATAGGCCGAAAGTTTCCCAAAAGTATCGTGAGAATGCCCTAAAATGAGGGGGCGAAAACTTTTTGTTTTCGCTTTCTTATTTATATTGTTTCTAAATAAATTGTTGGCGTCAGGGGGTTAAAATACCTTGATGTTGATATATCTTTTAGGATTTTGACGAATATCTATCAACAGCGAGTCGAGGTTGCTGATAGTATGGTTGAGTTCTTCATAGATTTCCTTGTCATTGAGCAGCGCACCTACACTGTTGTCGTTGCTATTGAGTTGATGAGTTGTTTGCTCAAGATTGCTCAATAATGTATTTACTTGTGCCATGGTGGCCTCCAGCGGTAGAGTATTTAATGTATAGGTGAGCGAGTCTATATTGTTGGTTATAGAGTTCACATTATTTATAATACCCGGAACGTCGTTGCGCAAAACCTTGTTGAGCTGCGTGGTCATGTTTTGCAAGTCGGTTGTTATTCCATCAAGTCGTTGAACCGATGCGAGTAGCGCGGGGTCGTTTACAAGAAGTTGCACTCCTGTCAGTATGCTATCTACTTTCGATACAATATCGCCCAATTGGGGCATCATGCCGGCAAGATTGCCCATCAAGTCGTTGCCAACTGTGCCTTCAATAACATCGCCCGATTGGTAATACTCACTTACATAGGGGTTGATGTCTATGGCTATGCTTGCATTGCCCATAAGGGTCTTATTGATGTATATCTTGCTGTCGCGCGGTATGCGTAGCTCTTTGTCAAGGTTGATCATGACCTTTACTTTGCTGTTGGTAGCATAGTCATATTGCATATCATGTACCACACCTACTTTGTATCCGTTTACTGTTACGGGCGAAGATACCATTACGTCGCTCACGTCATTAAAGGTTATAGTGTAGTAATTGGCTGGTTTTGTTACGTTTATACCTTTAAGAAATTGAATGCCTATAAACATCAATACCAAGCATACTATTGCTGTCAGTCCAATCTTAACTTCTTTAGTGAAAAACTTTTTCATTGTGTATGTGTCTTTTTTATTATATCGTTATTAATGTTTTTCTATTATGTTACTCAACCCGTCGGCCATCTTGCATGACTATTATAAAGGCATCTTTGAATAGCTTGCGTACTTGGCGGAAGTCATCTTCAATACCTTCGCGAGTGAGCGATGCTCCATAAGTGTACTTGTAATAGCCTTTATCGTAATATACCTCTACGGGCGAGAGCCCTTTATACTCTTTGCTATTGGCACTCAACTTCTTGGGCAATGCCATGAATTGTACTTTATATATACGTTGTCCGGCTTGAGGTGCTTGTGTGTCGAGGTCGCTGTTTTGTTGCTCGGGTGTAGTATGTTCTTCTATAGCCGACTCTTCTTCAATGTGTTTTTCTTCGTTATAGTCGGCAGCCTCGGCTTGTGCTTGCTGTACTGCAGCTATCGCATCGCTTTTTCCATCGTAACTTGCTTTGTAAGTGACAAATGCATTGTATATGGCTTGTGCCATTTCGTTTTGTCCCTTTTCCGATAGCATATATTTCTCTTGAGTGGGGTTGCAAATAAAGTCGAGCTCGACAAGTACCGATGGCATTCCGGTGTATGCCAATACATAAAAACCATTTTGTCGCACACCTCTATCAGCACGATTGGCAACATCTACCATTTGGTTTTGCACCAGTGCGGCAAAAGAGATGCTTTGTTCGAGAAAAGCATTTTGCATAGTCTCGAAGATAATATATGACTCGGGAGAGTTTGGGTCGAAACCTTCGTATTTGCTGGTATAGTCGTCCTCGAGCATGATTACAGAGTTTTCTCTCTGTGCTATCTCAAGATTTTTGGCATTCTTGGCCGTACCCAATACATAGGTCGAGGCTCCCTTGATGGTTTTTCTGTTCTTGTTCTTCTTCGATATTGAGTTGGCGTGTACCGATATAAAAAGGTTGCCATTGTTTTTGTGAGCATATTGTGTACGCTCTTTCAAACCTACAAATACATCTTTCTTTCTGGTATATTTGACTGTTACATCGGGCATGTTCTCTTCTATGAGTTTTCCCAACTTCAATACAACCCCCAAGTTGATGTTTTTTTCCTTTCCTTTCACACCTATAGCACCTGCATCATTACCACCATGACCTGCATCAAGAATTACTACAAAATTGTTTTTTGTAGCTTCTTGAGCCATTGTTACAGTAGGCAATAGCAACATAACAATGAGTAGTATTGTCATACCTAACCATCTGTATGTTGTGTTGGGTGTATATTGGAGGCCTGGCATATCGTTATTTCTATGAAATAAATTTCATGCAAAAGTATAAAAAAATGTCGAGATACAGTGTCTTGTTGCGGTGTAATTGGAGACAATCTCTTAAAAAAGTGAAAAATCTAAGAATGAATCTCCTCTTTGCCTTTGGCCTTCTCTTCAATGTAGTGTTATAATTTTTTGTAATGATTGTGATAGGTTGTTTTCATAAATTCATTTTGATGTTTATGTTTGATGAATAGATATTTTATATTATTTTTGTCATCAAATTTATCATGGCGTTTTATTATGAAATTATCAAAATTCCTACCGCTATATTTAGTTGTAATCCTCACTCTATTGTCATGTAGCCATTCAAAGAGTAGGTTACCTCTGCCCGATAACGTTGTGCCGTTGCAGGTATTCAGGTTCGACTCATTGATATGTGAGTATGTGGCCTCAACCGATACCTTGTTGCAAAAAGAGATTATTGATGAGGCAGGTGATTTTTGGAATGTCTATAACTTCCATTTATTGCGATTGCATGATTCCCCTGCTTTTTTACATGGTTTATCGGCCTTTGTTAATGATACCATTATCTCTCGACTCATATCAGATGCACAGTGCCAATATGCCGATATGACTCAGTTGGAGCACGAATTGTCATATCTTTCGGCTCGCTATACCCTTCTTTTCCCCGACGAGCCTTATCCTATTTATCAATCGCATATTTCCGGATTGGGTTTGTCGGTTGTCACTTTAGATAGTATCGTGTCATTTTCACTCGATTGTTATCTTGGAGCCGATTATCCTATCTATCCATATCGTTACCATAACTATGAACTTGCCATGCATCAACCCTCGCGCATTCAGTATGATGTAGCTGAGGTTTTGTTGCGCAATGCCTATAAGGCTCATGAGAGGACAACCTTGCTCGATGCAATGATATACGAAGGTATTGTTGCGTATGGTATGTCTTGTATGACCGATACGGATAGTATTGCTACTATATTGGCTTTTTCTCCTCAACAAATATTGTGGTGCGAAAACAATGAAGAACTGATATGGAAAAATATTGTAGAGAATGGGCATCTGTTCTCGTCCGATAATATGTTGATAAATAAGTATATACAACCGGCACCTTTTGCTTCTCCTCTTACACAAGATGCCCCCGGCAGGGTGGGGCGTTGGATAGGTTTTCGCATTGTTTCGGAGTATGCCGATAAGTGTAAGGTATCGCCTTATGATCTATTACACGATTCAATTGCATATTCCGAAATATTAAGGTTGTCGGGGTACGATGCCAAATAAATTAGCTTTATGAAGAAAAAATACGGACTTGTAGGTTACCCGCTTGGGCATTCGTTTTCTAAGGGGTATCATAATGAGCGTTTCGCTCGGCTCGATATAGATGCCGAATATGAGAATTATGAGTTGAGCGATATTGCTATGTTGCGCGACTTGGTGACGTCTGATGCTTCGCTTTGCGGTCTTAATGTGACAATTCCTTACAAGCAGTCTGTCATACCTTTTCTTGACGAAGTAGATGGAGATGCCGAGCAAATAGGTGCCGTAAATGTGATATGTATAGAACGTGACGAAAACAGGGTGCGAATGGTTGGGCGTAATAGCGATTGTATAGGGTTTCGCATTTCGTTACTACCTCTGTTACAGAAACATCACCGTAAGGCTCTTGTTTTAGGAACGGGAGGTGCATCTCGTGCGGTTGTTGTGGCACTTCGCTCACTCGGATTGACCGTAACTGTGGTATCGCGTACACCGCAAAAGGGGCAGTTGGCTTATGATGAAATTACCCCCAATATACTGGCCGAGCATACACTTGTTGTCAATACAACGCCACTCGGCATGTCGCCTCATACCAATGCTTGTGCTCCTATACCTTATGAGTACCTCACGTCACAGCATTTATGTTACGATGTCGTATATAACCCCGAAGTTACGCTCTTTATGCAGAGGTCGGCCCAATATGGTGCTATGGTATGCAATGGCTTGAATATGCTTTATGAGCAAGCTGATGCTGCTTGGAAAATGTGGAATAATAAAATGTAATTACCTATGTTCGACTTTCGTTTACAAGTGTTTTGCAGTGTAGCTCGTAACCTGAGTTTTACCAAAGCCTCTCACGAGTTGCATATTACACAGCCTGCTATCAGTAAGCATATACAGGAGCTTGAACAAGAGTATGATACACTTCTGTTTAATAGACTCAATAACCGAATAGAACTGACCCCGGCAGGAGAATTGTTGTTGATACATGCCCGACAGATTATGGATAGATACCGTCAGCTCGATTTCGATATGCGTATGCTCTCGCACAATCTCGTTGGCGAATTACGATTGGGTGCAAGTAGCTCCATAGCACAATATATCTTGCCTGAATTTATGGCAACCTTCTCGGCAAAATTCAAGAATATAACATTGTCACTCCTCTCGGGTAGCATTGCCGAAATAGAGAAAGCTGTTGAAGAGAAACGGATTGATTTGGGGGTAGTTGAGACAATTGACCGTAAGAAACAGTTGCGCTACATGCCATTCATGCACTCGTCATTGCTTCTGGTTGCACCCTCTTCGAGTCGGTGGGCTGCTCTTGATGAAATTACGATTGAAGAACTTAAGTTTGTACCATTGGTTGTAGGTACACCGGGAATGGGAGGCCTGGAAGTGATGCAAAGTGTGCTTGGTACTTATGGTATAGGACTTGATCAACTCAATATCATTATGCAATTGAGTAGTTATGAGGGTATTATGCGCTATATGCAACACGCCGATAGTATGGCGGTCGTGTCATCATATTCTGCGATGAATGAAATTGCAAAGGGTAGGCTTAAAGCGATAGACATCAAGGGTTTGGAATTTGATTGCGAACTATCATTTGTTCGCAATCAAGGTGAGACATTGTCTGTTGCAAGAGATTTTATCTCCTATATACAAGAGTGCTTGCGGTATAAATAATAGATTGTTATAGCATAATGACTGCAAGGCTGAGTAATGCTATAACTATCCAGAGGAGTACGCCTTGAATGAGAGGTCTTGCACCTACCGAGCGCAATACGTCGAGCGAGAGTCCGCTTCCAATAAGGAAAAGTGTCATGCACAGTCCTTTCTTAGCAAACCACACAATGCTTGTTGTAAGACTTGAGGGTAGGGTAAGGTAGGTGTTGATTATCATCGCTACGACAAAGAAGATAATAAACCAAGGTATGCTTATCTTGCTGTTTTTCTCTCTGAAAATAAGAGAGGTAATGAGTGCTAATGGTATAATCCACAATGCACGTGTACATTTGATAAGAGTGGCTATTTGTAGTGATATACTTTCTTGGCCGGGGAAATATGTACTATCGTAAGCTTCACCCGCACCAACAACCGAACTGGTGTCGTGTATAGCTATTGCAGCCCATTGACCAAATTGCTCTTGCGTCATACCCAGCCAATGACCGATGGGTGGAAATATGAATAGTGCTATAGCATTGAGAATGAATACAGTTCCCAATGCTACCGACATTTGGTTGTCGTCGGCTTTTACTACAGGGGCTACTGCTGCTATGGCGCTACCTCCGCATATTGCAGTACCCGACGATATGAGATAGGAGGTTTTGCTATCGACCTTGAGTAGTTTACCTGCAAAGTATCCTATAATCATAACCGAAGCTACCGATACAATGGTAAACAACATACCTTCTTTACCCGATGCCAATGACTCGTGTAGATTCATGCCGAAACCTAAGCATACAACTGCTACTTGCAACAGATACTTCGATGTCTTTTTGGCCATCTTGGGTATTGGGTTGCCCAACAATAGGGCATAGGCAAGTCCCATAAAGAGTGCTATGGCGGGTGATATGAATGGTAGCAGTGTAAGGTGCATGCATATTAGAAATACTACCTTATTGATTGGTGCTATTAGTGCGCGAAGTTTTTCCATTGCTTGGGTGTTGATTTTTCCGGTTTATAGCTTCTATTTCTTCCCTTTTGTTGCCAGAGTGGGGAAGAGGTGTTTATAAAAAAACCTTTCGAATTCTCGAAAGGTTTTGCGGTGCGTACGGGACTCGAACCCGTGACCCCATGCGTGACAGGCATGTATTCTAACCAACTGAACTAACGCACCATTTTGTTTTTTTAGCATCGCTCTTTTGCTTTGCGAGTGCAAAGATATTACATAAAATAATTCTATGCAAGAATTTTGTGCGAATTTTTATCTAAAAAATATATGTACTAATTAATATTGGTTTTAAATATCTTGTTTTCAGATGTTTATTGAATTATGGAAATTTCTTTCGATACTTTATGAGTTATCAAATAGGAAGTTTGTTTACTTTTTCTTAAATTTGTAACCTATTATGCGCATGATGAAAAAAATAGTATTGTTCTTCTGCCTATTAGTTGCTACGACAGCAATGTATGCACAACAAGTTGCACCATCGTTTGGGGCTCCGTTGGGTGTTGAGTTGTTGTTGAGTGCCAATTTTGGAGAATTGCGTCCCGACCACTTTCATTCGGGACTCGATTTCAAGACACAGGGGCGTACCGGGCTGAAGGTATATGCTGCCGATGAAGGTTATGTGTCGCGCATAGCTATATCGCCTTGGGGGTATGGCAAAGCATTATATATCAATCACCCTTCGGGTTATACGACCGTTTATGCACACCTCGATGCGTTTGTTGGTGCTATCGCCGATACTCTCTTGCAACTACAATATGAAAAGGAGAGCTTTGCCATCGATACTATTTTAGCTCCCGGTGTTTTGCCGGTGACGAAGGGTATGTATATCGCTAAGAGTGGCAATAGTGGCTCTTCGGGTGGCCCGCACTTGCATTTTGAGATAAGACATACAGCAAGTGAGTCGCCTATCGACCCGCTGCCGTGGTATCGACATCTCATCAAAGACAATGTGGCACCTGATCCTCGTCTTGTTACCGTATATCATCATGATAAAGCTGTGGCCGGCAATCCTATACCCAAGTCGGCTCTACAATTGCAATCGGTTTCTTCCAATACTTATAATGCCACAGCCGATGTAGAAGCGTGGGGGCGTGTATCGTTGGGTATCAAAGCCTATGATAAGATGACAGGTACAACCAATATATATGGAGTACATAGTGTGCGTTGTTGGGTCGATGACTCTCTCATATATTCATCTACTATCGATAGCATCACTTTTGCCGAAACAAGGTATATCAATTCGCTTATAGATTATCATGAGTTGCGTAGCAATAAAGGTTCCACCATTATGCGTACAGCGTTGTTGCCCGGTAATAAGTTGAGTACTATCTATGATACTTTGCCTACCGAGGGTATGTGGGTGATAGACCAAGAGCGAATGTATCATTGCATGTACGAATTGACCGACCTTTATGGCAATACTTCGCGAGTGAAGTTTAACATTAAAGGAGTCCCAGCTGAGACTGCTACCACAACTTCTACCTCCGATGATGTTATATACTTCGATTATAATCACGATAACGAGTATGCCACAGAGCAAATGAATATATACATACCGGCTGGCGCGTTGTATGACAATCTCAATTTTATGTATAAGATGAAAGAAAGCGTGGAGGGGTATTCTTCGTTACATCGCATTCACAATCGCACAGTCCCCCTGCACAAGTGGTGTGAGGTGGCAATTAAGCTCACGTGCGATACACTGCCCGACGAAAAGTACTACCTGCAATACTCCTATGATGACAAGAAGTCGCCCATTATAGGACGTTATGAGGCCGGGTGGTATGTGGCACGTGTGCGCAGTTTGGGTAACTATAAAGTGATGGCCGATGTAGATGCTCCCAAGATAGTTGCTCGCAAACCCGAAAATTGGGTCGCTAATGGCAAAATTTCTTTCAATATTACCGACAAAGGCAGTGGCATAGCCACATATCGCGGAGAGATAGATGGTAATTATTGTCTCTTTGAGTATGATGCCAAGACAAATCGACTCTCATGCAACATGAAAGATTATCCCTTTAAAAAGGGAGTAACTTACACACTCTCTCTTGTTGTTACCGACCATTGTGGCAACAGCAATAGAGTAAAGCATACAATAAAATTATAATAATAGTATAAACAACAAAAAACAGACACGATTATGAAAAGATTTTCATCAATTCTTGCCGCAGCTCTTATAGCACCTGTCGCGGCAATGGCTTGTACCGGACTCATTGCCGGTCGTAACGCTACTGTTGATGGTAGTGTAATGATTACCTATTCGGCCGACTCTCATGGCCTTTATGGTTCACTTACTTCTGCTCCTGCTGCCGATTGGGCCGAGGGTGCTGTGCGTGAAATTGTAGATTGGGATTCGGGTAAACCTCTTGGCGCAATTCCTCAGATACCTCACACTTATGCTGTGTTGGGTAATATGAACGAGCATGCCTTGGCTATTACTGAATCTACTTGGGGAGGCCGTCCCGAATTGGTCGATACTACCGGTATTATAGATTATGGTACACTCATACAGTTGGGTCTTGAGCGTGCGCGTACAGCTCGCGAGGCTATCGATGTTATGACAAATCTTGTTGCCGAGTATGGCTACTATAGCAGTGGCGAGTCTTTCTCTATTGCCGATAAAAATGAGGCTTGGGTACTCGAACTCATTGGTAAAGGCCCCGGCCGCAAAGGTGCTGTGTGGGTAGCTATTCGTATTCCCGATGATTGTATTTCGGGTCATGCCAACCAAGCTCGTATTCACCAATTCCCCCTCAACGATCCCGACAATTGTATCTACTCGCCCGATGTAATTACATTTGCTCGTGAGATGGGTTACTTCAAAGGTCAAGACAAAGATTTCAGTTTCTCATCGGCCTACGCTCCACTTGATTATGGTGCATTGCGTGGTTGTGATGCTCGCGTATGGAGCTTCTTCAATCGTTTCAACAGCGACATGGGCAAGTATCTCTCATACCTCGAGAACAAAGGTGGCGAGGTGATGCCTCTTTATGTACGTCCCGATCGTAAACTAACACTTCGCGACATGAAAGATGCAATGCGCGACCACTTCGATGGTACTCCCTACGATATGCACAACGATGTTGGTGGTGGCCCGTTCGGTTCTCCCTATCGTTTCCGTCCCATGTACTTCGAGGTAAAAGGTAAACAATATCTCAATGAGCGTGCTATTGCTACTCAACAAACAGCCTTTACTCTCGTAGCTCAAATTCGTCCCAACTTGCCCGAGGCAATCAGCGGTATTCTATGGTTTGGTGTCGATGATGCCAACACAGCCGTTTATGTGCCTATGTATTGCAGCATCAACGATGTGCCCAATTGCTTCAGCCCAGACAATGGTGATATGTACAACTTCTCTTGGACATCGGCTTTCTGGGTACACAACTGGGTAGCCAACATGGCTTACAATCGTTACAATCCCATGATTGGCGATATTCGCAAAGTGCAAAATGAACTTGAAGATCAATTTGAAACAGAAATCGCTACAATCGACGAATTGGCTCAGGCTCTCTATGTAGTAAATGAAGATGCTGCTCGTGAGCTGCTTACTACTTACAGCTGCGATGCGGCTGAGTATAGCACTACTACTTGGAAAGGACTTGGTGAGTTCTTGATGGTAAAATTCCTCGATGGTAATGTGAAGAGTCAAAATCCCGATGGCTCATTTGTTACCAACGAATATGGCTTGCCCGACAAGATACAATTCCCCGGTTACTCACAAGAGTATTACGAAGAGATTGTACGCAAGACTGGTAAACATCTCTTGGTAAAAGAGATAAAATAATGTAGAAATGATAATAATTGTTGCGTTATAATTGTTTTTATTTATACATTTGCATAGTTTAATTATACATTTCAAATTACTCATATGGAAAACGAAACCTTATTGAAAGAAGTAACAGCACGTGCGCAAGTGTGGCTCGGTGCCGGTTATGACGAGGAGACTCGTGCGGCTGTGCAAGCAATGCTCGATAACCCCGACAAAACAGAGTTGATAGAGTCGTTCTATCGCGACCTCGAATTTGGTACCGGTGGTTTGCGTGGCATAATGGGTGCCGGTACAAACCGCATGAACATATATACTGTTGGCTCGGCGACTCAAGGCCTTGCCAACTACTTGAAGAAAAACTTTGCCGATATGCCTCTTATTTCGGTTGCTATAGGTCACGACTGTCGCAATAATAGTCGCAAGTTTGCCGAAATATCAGCCGATATCTTCTCTGCCAATGGTATAAAGGTATATCTTTTTGAGTCGTTACGTCCTACTCCCGAGGTCTCTTTTGCCATTCGCGAGTTGGGTTGTCAAGCCGGTATTAACCTTACAGCTTCGCACAATCCCAAGGAGTATAATGGATACAAAGCCTATTGGAGCGATGGTGCGCAAGTCATAGCCCCTCACGATACAGGTATCATCGATGAGGTAAACAAGATTGCCGGTATTGCCGATATAAAGTTTGAGCGCAACCCCGAGTTGGTGCAAATCATTGGTGAAGAGATTGACAAAATCTATCTCGACAGAGTTAAGACACTTTCTCTATGTCCCGATATTATTGCCAAGCATCACGATATTCCCATTGTCTATACTCCCATTCATGGTACCGGTGTTAAGTTGATACCTGCGTCTTTGGCCAACTTCGGTTTTACCAATATCATTCACGTTCCCGAGCAAGATGTAGTGAGTGGCGATTTCCCCACTGTTGTATCTCCCAACCCCGAGGAGCCTGCGGCTCTTGACATGGCTGTGAAACGTGCTATTGCAACCAATGCCGAGCTTGTTATGGCCAGCGACCCCGATGCCGACCGCATAGGTATTGCTGTGAAAAATGACAAAGGCGAGTGGGTACTAGTCAATGGTAATCAGATAGTGATGCTCATGCTCAACTACATCATGACCACCTATCAAGAGCGTGGCCTCATCAAGGGCAATGAATTTATTGTGAAAACCATTGTTACAACCGAGACTATCAAAACCATTGCCGAGCGCAATAATATTAAGATGTATGATTGCTATACCGGATTTAAGTGGATTGCAGCTATCATTCGCGACCTTGAAGGTAAAGAACGCTACATTGGAGGAGGCGAGGAGAGTTACGGTTTCTTGGCTCAAGACTTTGTTCGCGATAAAGATGCTGTATCAGCCATGTCGTTGATGGCCGAGATTGCTGCATGGGCCAAAGATCGTGGCATGACAATGTACCAAATGATACAAGATATATATATTAAGTACGGCTTCTCTAAGGAGAAAGGTATATCGGTAGTGCGTAAAGGCAAACAAGGTGCCGAGGAGATACAAGCAATGATGAAATCATTCCGCGAAAATCCTGTCAAAACACTTGCCGGTTCGCCTGTAACTATGGTGAAAGATTATCAAGCACTCACTGCTACCGATGCCGATGGTAATGTGACAGTTCTCGATATGCCATGTCCCTCTAACGTATTGCAATATTTCACCGCTGCCGGTGATAAAGTTTCGGTACGTCCTTCGGGTACTGAGCCTAAAATCAAGTTCTATATCGAAGTTCGTGGCATTCCTATGGCTTCTTATGCCGACTATGACAATGCCAACCGCCTTGCCGACGAAAAGATTGAGGCTATGAAGAAAGACTTGGGTATCTGATAAAACAGTATATGTATGATATCAACGATGGCGCACATTTTTTGTGCGCCATTTTTTTTGTATAGAATCGTGTATAATTATTGTGAAAATGTTGTATTAATGATATTATATTACTTAATTTGCAAAATAGTGTATTAGGTGATAAATTTGATGCAAGTTTGATAAATAATATACAATAATAACTAATTCTATATACCTATGAAGAATAATCTACTATCGAAAGTTGTCGCAATGATGTGTTTGTTGTGCAGCTTCAGTTTTATGCTTGCCTATGGTGGAGTTTCCTCTACATCGAGTGCCAATGGTGAGTATACTTGGACAGCTTATTTTGACAATAAGATGTTTGATGGCGACCAGATGTATATATATATGTGGGATGCCGGTATCGGTGGGCAGTTGATGGGGGCATGGCCCGGTGCTCCTATGACACATAATGACGATGGCTTGTGGGAGTATACTTTCACAACCGACTACGACTTGGTGACACCAATGGTTATCTTTAGCAATGGCGATACCCATCAATCGATAGACCTTGAATTTGTAAACAACAAAACATATATTATTGAAGAGATACTTGTAGATGGTATCTATTATGCCTTGTTGAACGATGTCGACAAAACCGTCGTGGTGACATTCAAGGGTCGCAATGCCTATGAGTACATGGGTGAGTATAGTGGCGACGTGGTGATACCCTCGACCATTGCTTACCGCAACGAAACATATTCGGTGGTATCGATAGGCCGTCGCACATTTGAGGATTGTAATGAGCTTGTTTCGGTAACCATACCCTCGAGTGTAAAGACCATAGATTATAGTGCGTTTTTCTATAATAATGCCTTGAATGCTATTGTTATGGAGTCGGTAACTCCACCTACAATATACGAAAGCTCTTTTTATGGTGTAGATAGAAGTGTACCCATATATGTTCCGGCCGGAAGTGTCGACACATACAAGAGTGCGCCGTTCTGGAATGAGTTTACATCTATCGTAGAGCATGGTACTCAATTGTACCGATGGAAGGCAACATTCCACAATACAGCCTTTACAGGTGACGACATGTATGTTTATATGTGGGATGAGGGGCAAAATAACAAAGAAATCTTGGGTAGTTGGCCCGGCACAGTGATGAAAAGGCTAGGAAATGGTGTGTGGGAGTATAGCTTTACTACTACCTACGACTTTGTAAAACCAATGATTATATTCAACAATGGTAGCGGTGGCGCTGGCAATCAAACAGCCGACCTTACCTTTACCAATGGAATGCACTTTGAGAATTTCCTGAATATCGAGGTTGATAATATTGCCTATACAGTGGTATCGAAAAATGGTTTTGGTATGACTCCCAGTGTAGAGGTTGTAGCTCGTGCATCAGGCCTTAGTTATAGCGGTGAAGTGGTTATACCCGAAACCATTGTATATGATGGCGAAACATATTTTGTCGATAGTATTGCCGACTATGCATTTGCCAACAGCGATCAACTCACTGCTGTGACGATCCCTACTTATATCAAGAAAGTAGGTCGCAATGCCTTTGATGGTTGTACATCACTCACCAAAGTGGTGTGGAACGCTATATATGCCGATACATACACCGAGGTGGTAGATGGTATACTGAATATGTATCCGCCCTTCTTAAACTATGCCGACAGAAAATGCAGTGTTAGCGAAATGATTTTTGGTGAATCGGTTATGATTATACCTACTGCATTGTGTGCCAATATGACCAACTTGAAGTCGGTAACAATACCTGCCACCGTGCAAACGATAGGTAGCTCGGCATTTTCTTACTGTACGGCTCTTGAAGAGGTGAATATGTTGGCCAATCTTTATGTCATTGGCGATTTTGCCTTTGCCGATTGTATGTCGCTCAAAGATGTGGTGCTACCAACATCGCTTCGTTCCATAGGTATGGGTGCTTTTCTCAACTGTGAGTCGTTTACTTCTGTCAATATCCCTGAGAATGTTACTACTATAGGAGGTAATGCTTTCCAAAATTGTACCGGCCTATTATCTATAAAGTGGGACGCTATCAATTGCAGTACATATAAAGATGAGAATGGTAGCATATACCTTCCTTTTAATTTTACAGATGGTGCAGAGTCAAACGTTGAGCAGGTGTTATTTGGTGATAAGGTAGAATATATACCGGTAGGATTGTGTAATATGATGAATAAACTCACTTCGGTAGTCCTGCCTGAGACGGTGAAAATCATAGACGACTACGCTTTTGCATCAACACGATTGCAGTCGATGGTGGTTCCTAAAAGTGTTACCAAGTTGGGTATGTCGGCTTTCTGGGGCTGTGAGGAGCTGAAACAGATAACGATAGGTGATAGCGTCGAAGAGATAGGCGATTATGCTTTCTCTCGCTGTTATAATTTGGAGTCGGTAGTTATACCCAATAGTGTAATGTCGCTTGGCGATGAGGCTTTTTGGAGTTGTACCAATCTCAAGTCGGCTGTTATTGGTAAAGGTGTAACACGCATTGGTAACTATACTTTCTCTCGTTGCGAAAATCTTACTTCGGTAACCTTGGGCGAGAGTGTTGCCACATTGGGCGATGAGGTGTTCTGGAGTTGTTCGAGTTTGCCCTCTATAACATTGCCTGCTGCGTTGCAAGAGATGGGTAATTGGTGTTTTGAGAATTGTACCTCTTTGCGCCATGTTTATGCCTCTCCTCTTGTGCCTCCTACAATCAGCAGTAGTACATTTACCGATGCTGTTACAAGTGTTGCTACACTCCACACTGCCAAAGGCTACTCTGATCTCTATGCCCAAACACTCTATTGGAAAGATTTCTCATCGATTGTAGGTGACTTTTCGGGTGTCAAGAAGGTGGAGACCGACGATTGGAAGCTGACTATAGCCGATGGTACACTCACTATTAGTGGTATTGTAGATGATGCCATAGTAAATATATACTCAATGAGTGGTACATTGTTATATAGTACTACTGCCGGCAATCTCTCTACAATTACCCTACAGCATGGTGTATATTTGGTACAAACGAATGGTACATCACGCAAAGTTGCGATATAATGAGTGTGTGATATATAACAACGAACGCCACCCGCATTTGCGAGTGGCGTTCGTTGTTATTTAGTAGGTATATTATGCAGTAACCAACTCTCTCATCTTGTCAAGAGCGTCTTTGAGTTTCGATGCATCTTTACCACCGGCTTGAGCGAAGTGGGGTTGTCCGCCACCGCCACCTTGAATGAGGCGAGCTGCCTCGCGTACTATCTGCGAAGCGTTCTTGCCTGCGGCAACAAGGTCGTCGCTAAGCATAACGGTGAGGAGGGGCTTCTCTTCTCCGGCTTTCTTGGTAGCGGCTATGAATGCCATGTGTTCGCTTATTTCGCCACGAAGCATGAAGGCAAGGTCTTTGGCTACTTCGGGAAGCATAGGGCCTACATAGCTTATCAACTTCACACCATTCTCCTCTACCATATTCTTGATGAGCATCTCTTTGATGGCAAGTGTGCGTTCCTTGGTGAACTCATCAACTTGCTGACGCAAGTCGCTATTTTCGTTGATAGATTTCTCGATGGTCTGTATGATGTTGGCAGCGTTGTTGAAGAGCATCTTGATGTGTTTTATCATACCCTCCAAGTCGTTTACCATATCTTCTACTTTGGCACCGGTGATGGCCTCGATACGACGAATACCGGCCGCAATTGAACTCTCGCTGACAATGCGTATCATACCTATATTACCGGTGTTGGCAACGTGTGTACCACCACACAACTCAACCGATGAGCCGAAACGTACCACGCGCACTTCATCGCCATATTTCTCACCAAAGAGGGCCATTGCACCCATAGCGCGTGCTTCGGCTATAGGCATATTGCGATGTTCATCGAGAGGCATTGCCATGCGCACCTTGGCATTGGCTATGCGCTCTACTTGACGCAATTCCTCGTCGGTAACTTTTTGGAAGTGAGAGAAGTCGAAACGCAACGAGTCGGGCGATACATACGAGCCTTTTTGCTCAACGTGTGTACCCAATACCTCGCGCAAAGCCTCGTGCAACAAGTGAGTAGCCGAGTGGTTGCATGATGTGGCCAAGCGAGCCTCTTTGTTGATAGTGGCGCGGAATGTGGCTGTAACATCTTGAGGCAACTTCTTGCTGATGTGTATGGCAAGGTTGTTCTCGCGTTTGGTATTTTCAATGGTTATCACTTCTTCTCCGTTGGTGAGTGTACCGCAATCGCCTACCTGACCACCCATCTCGGCATAGAAGGGAGTACGGTCGAGAACGATTTGATAGAACTCTTGATTTTTTTGTTTCACCTTGCGGTAACGCAAAATCTCGGCATCGCACTCTGTGAAGTCGTAGCCTACAAACTCGGGCTCGCCTTCGCGCAATGTTACCCAGTCACCGGCCTCTATGGCGGCGGCATTGCGGGCACGACTCTTTTGTTGCTCCATCTCGGCATTGAACTCATCGATATTCACAGTCATATTGTGCTCCTTGAGGATAAGCTCGGTAAGGTCGAGGGGGAATCCGTATGTGTCGTATAGAGTGAATGCGTCTTTACCATTGATTTCGGTCTTGCCGGCAGCCTTAGTATCGGCCATTACCTTGTCGAGCAGACGGATACCGGTCTCGAGTGTACGCAAGAAGGCATCTTCTTCTTCCTTGATAACCTTGGCAATGAGGTCGCGTTGTGCTGTAAGTTCGGGATATGCAGTGCCCATAGTGTCGATGAGAATATCGATGAGGCGATACATGAAGGCTTGTCGTTGTCCCAAGAAAGTATATCCGTAACGAACTGCACGGCGCAAGATGCGACGTATTACATAACCGGCCTTGGCATTTGAGGGCAACTGGCCATCGGTAATAGAGAATGCAATGGTACGAATGTGGTCGGCAATAACACGCATGGCCACGTCGTTTTGCTCATTTTCGCCATATTTCTTACCGCACATTTCGCCAATAACGGCAATGATGGGTTGGAATACATCTGTGTCGTAGTTTGAGGTTTTGCCTTGCAATGCCATGCAGAGACGCTCAAATCCCATACCGGTGTCGATAACTTTGGCAGGCAGACCCTCCAAAGAGCCATCGGCTTTGCGGTTGTATTGCATAAACACTAGGTTCCATATTTCTATCACTTGAGGGTTGCTTTGATTGACAAGCGAACGACCATCTACAGCAGCACGTTCGGCATCGCTACGAAGGTCGATATGTATCTCGGAGCAGGGACCGCAAGGACCTGTATCGCCCATCTCCCAGAAGTTGTCTTTGCGATTTCCGTTGATGATGTGGTCGGCAGGAAGGTGTTTCTCCCAATAGCCGGCAGCTTCGTTGTCGCGCTCCAGACCTTCGGGTTCATAGCCTTCAAACACAGTTGCATACAAACGGTCGGGGCTGAGTTTCAATACATCTACCAAGTATTCCCAAGCCCAGTCAATAGCCTCTTTCTTGAAGTAGTCGCCAAATGACCAGTTGCCCAACATCTCGAACATTGTGTGGTGGTAGGTGTCATGACCTACCTCTTCGAGGTCGTTGTGTTTACCACTCACACGCAGACACTTTTGCGAGTCGGCAACGCGAGGATACTTGATGGGTACGTTACCCAATATTATGTCTTTAAATTGATTCATACCGGCATTGGTAAACATCAATGTTGGGTCATCTTTGATTACCATAGGAGCCGATGGAACAATTTGGTGCTCTTTTGAGCGGAAAAATTCTTTAAAAGAATCTCTGATTTCTTTTGCTGTCAGCATATCTTTGGTTTAATAAGTTTGTTCTTTTATCCTTTTTTACTCTCTATAATCGCAAAATATAGTGCGATAGAATTAATATTATTGAAAACAGTTTGCAAAAATAACCCAAAATATTAATTTTGCACCTATATACCGATAAAAAAGTGTAGTAGGTGAGTTGTTTTTTTATTTTATTATAATGACATCATCGCCTCATTTATCAATGAAATATGAGCAAAAAACAGTACTATATATTTAATCCTCAGACTAATGCGTATGAACCTGTGAAAGTGGCTCGGCGTGGTTGGGGGTTCATTCTTTGGGTGCTGTTTGGTAGCTTCTTTATGGGTGCTCTCATCATTTCGGTTGTCTATTTTTTCTTTGGTTCGCCTCATGACGAGTATCTTAAGTTGGAGAATGATAGATTGCAGACACAATATAATATTTTGTTGCATCGTGTCGATGATGCAATGAAGGTACTCGAAGATATAGAGCAACGCGATGATAACCTATATCGTGTTGTTATGCAGGCCGATCCCATAGGTCGCAAAGTGCGCGATGCCGGTGTAGATAACGCTGCCCGATATGCCGAGTTGATGAACATGTCGAATGGTCGATTGGTGGCTACTGTAACTCGCGAAGTAGATAGATTTACGCGTAACCTTTATGTTCAAGATCACTCGTTCAATGAGCTTGTCGATTTGGCACATCAGCAAGAAGACCGCCTCAAGCACGTCCCTGCCATACAACCTATTCGTCATGAAGATGTTAAGCGCATTGCATCTATGTATGGTTGGCGTATAGATCCTATGACAGGTCGTAGAACCTATCATGATGGCATCGACCTCAGTGCCAATCGAGGTGTGCCTGTTTTTGCTCCGGGTAATGCAGTGGTTACTTTCACCGGTTGGAAGCAAGGTTACGGCAAGGTTATTGAGCTTGATCATGGCTATGGCTATGTGACGTTATATGCTCACTTGCATAAGATTGAGGTGAAGAAAGGACAACAAGTGACCCGAGGCGAACGCATAGGGCAAGTGGGAAGTACCGGTAAAAGTACCGGAGCACACCTACATTATGAGGTGAAATATCGTGGTCATAACATAGATCCTATCAATTACTTCTTCCTCGACCTCACTCCCGAGGAGTACGACCGTATGATACAAGAAGTTGCCAATCAATAATATAGTTGAAATGAGCCAGAACAAAACAGTTGTCAATAAACTCTACTACTCTATAAGCGAGGTGTCGACGATGTTGGGTATTCCTGCATCAACATTGCGATATTGGGAAAAAGAGCTCCCAACAGTATCTCCCCGCAAGAGTCAAGGTGGTACTCGTAAATACTCGGCTACCGACATCGAAGAGTTACGTCTTGTATTTCGTCTTGTCAAAGAGGAGGGGCACACCATAGATGGTGTAAAACGCTTGTTGCGTCGTCGTCGCTCTACCGAGCAGAGTAAGCAAGAGGTTATAAGTCGTCTCGAAGCTGTTCGTAGCGAATTATTGGGTATGATTGACGAGCTCGACCGAGTTTCGGCCGAAGATTAGTTCGTATCTCTACTTGTATCTGTTGTCCGAAATTTCAATATTATTGTTGCTAACTTAGCATAGTAAGTAAGTCGGCAACTACGAATGTACTACCTCCGACAAATATCACATCTTCTTCGCAAGCGGCTTCTCGTGCTGCTTGGTATGCTGTAGCTACATCTTTAAAGCTATTACCTTGCAACCCGTGTTGGGCGGCTTTTTGAGCAACTTCATCGGCTGTGAGTGCTCTTGCTACCGAGGCTTGTGTGAAGTAATATTGTGCTTTGCGAGGTAACATAGCCAATACACCCGAGATGTCTTTATCGTTTACCATACCCAATACAATGTGTAGAGTCTTGCATGGAGTATCGGCAAGTTGTTGTGCGATATACTGCATACCACCTATGTTGTGGCCTGTATCGCATATTGTGAGCGGGTGCTCCGATATTCGTTGCCAACGGCCTTGTAGCCCGGTGAGAGTTGTGACATGAGCAAATCCCTCGCGTATGGCATTGTCGCTTATGTTGTAGCCTATATGGCGCAATTGCTCGATAGCAGTGAGTATCGTTGCCGCATTCTTTTCTTGGCATAGTCCGCCCAGTTCACCCCAGATGTCACCGGCAATTGTTCCATCATATTGCCAGCCACCTTGTAAGGGTGTTGCAGCACTCATTGTGTGAGTATCTTGTGCAAAGAAGATAGGTGCTCCTACTTCGTCGGCTCGTTGTTGGAATACAGCTCTTACTTCGCCTTCGGCCTCTCCAATCACTGCAGGCACGTGGGCTTTGATAATTCCTGCCTTTTCACGAGCAATAGTGGGGTGGTCGTGTCCCAATAGGGCAACATGGTCGAGGCTGATATTGGTAATAATACTAAGGTCGGGGGTAATAACATTGGTAGTATCCAATCGGCCTCCCAGTCCCACCTCAATGATAGCTACATCTACTCGTTGTGAAGCAAAGTAACGAAAGGCCATGAATGTGGTAAGCTCGAAAAATGAAGGGCGGAAGGTGAATGCTTCATCACTATGTTCGGTGAGAAATTGTTCAACCTCTTCGCGAGGTATCATCTCTCCGTTGATACGAATGCGCTCACGAAAATCGGCCAAGTGTGGCGAAGTATATAATCCCACTCGGTAGCCACTCTCTTGCAATATAGCTGCCAAAGTGTGTGAGGTAGAACCCTTACCATTGGTGCCACCCACGTGAATGGTGTGAAATGAACGGTGAGGGTGTCCAAAGTGTGCATCTAATGCCTCCGCGTTTTCAAGACCCGGTTTGTATGCTCCTGCGCCTACTTGTTGAAATGCCGGGAAACGATTGTATAGTTCTTCGATAAGTGCTTCGTAATTTTTCATATCTCAATATATTATATATCCGGCCAAGCCGGCAAGTATGATGACTAATATGGGGTGTAACTTAGCAAAATAGGTGAGAGCAAAAGATACTATTGCTATAGCTACGCTGTAGGTTGTGTCGGTAAAGTTTTCGCCGTTCATCAATAACAATGCGGCCGAGGCTATCAGTCCCACCACTACCGGTCGCAAGCCTTTGAATATACTTTTGATTATAGGATTTTCCTTGTGGCGCAGTATGAAACGACTTACCAGCAATACCAATATGAAAGAGGGTAGGCACACAGCCAATGTAGCTATGATTGAGCCCCATATACTACCTGTGACAGTATAGCCAATGTATGTAGCACTATTGATACCGATAGGGCCGGGTGTCATTTGTGATATAGCTACGATATCGGTAAATTGGGCTTGGGTGAGCCAAGGTGTTGTTGAACCCCAATGAACTACCTCTACCGTTTCGTGTTGTATAAGCGATAGCATGGCATATCCTCCGCCAAAGCCAAACAGTCCTATCTTGAGGTAGGTGAGAAAAAGTGACAGATAGATAATCATGCATCACCTCCTCTCTTAATGCGACGATGTTGCGTGATGATATAATATATATATCCACCCAGTGCGCCTGCTATAATGCAGAATATAGGCGAAACTTTACACAGCCATATCGATAGTGCTACTATTATGGGTATTGCAAAGGTGTATTTATTGAGGCGGGCACTCTTGGCTGTGGTAAGTACCGGTGCTACTATCAATGCCACAACAGCAGGACGTATGCCCTTGAATATGCTGATAACAACAGGATTGTCGTACAACTGCACAAAGAATATGGCGATGAGTAGTATTAAGACAAACGAGGGTAGGATAGTGCCAATAGCTGCTACAAGGCTGCCTCGCAACCCTCGCAATTTATTTCCTACCAGTACGGCTATATTTACAGCCAATATACCTGGTAAAGATTGTGCCACAGCAAGTTCGTCCAGAAAATCTTCGCGACTTATCCATTGGTGTTTGTCTACCACTTCTCGCTCTATGATGGGTATCATAGCCCAACCTCCACCAAAAGTGAAGGCGCCTATCTTCATAAAAGTCATGAAAAGTTGCAGATATAAGTCTTTCATTGCTTCTTATCTCTTTTGCTGTGTGCAAAGGTAAGAAAATTTATATTACCTTTGCACCCATATTTTCAAACGAAACTTTTTTATGTTTACTGCAAGTGCCAAGAAAAAAGAAAATATTGCCGAGTATCTGCTATATATGTGGCAGATAGAAGACATGATACGCGCCTACAACCTCGATATTGACCGCATTTCTACTCATATAATTGATGCCTACACAGGCATTACCGATGAGCAACGAAAGAGCTTGTACGAGTGGTATGAGAGTCTTATAGATATGATGCATAGTGAGGGTGTGGCCCAACATGGACACTTGCAAATCAATAAAAATGTCATTATTGATCTCACCGACTTGCATTTACGACTCCTTAAGTCGCCTCGTGAGCCTTTTTATACCGCCGCATTTTACAAAGCATTGCCTTATATAGTTGAACTGCGTGCCAAGTCGCAAGGTGGTCAAGTTGGCGAGATAGAGACTTGTTTCAATGCACTTTATGGAATACTCATGTTGCGCTTGCAAAAACGTGAGATAGGAGATGATACACTCAAAGCTATGAAAGATATCACTGCATTCATGACAGTGCTCTCTGAAAAATATCGCCTCGATAAGGCCGGCGAACTTGAATTGTAATTAAAAGAACAGACTATACATATATTTATGAGTACACTTACCGACGAAATTTCAAAAAGACGTACATTTGCCATTATCAGTCACCCCGATGCCGGTAAAACAACCCTCACTGAGAAGTTGCTGCTTTTTGGTGGTGCTATTCACATTGCCGGTGCTGTGAAGTCGAACAAAATTAAGAAAACTGCTACCAGTGACTGGATGGAGATAGAGAAACAGCGTGGTATCTCGGTTGCTACATCGGTTATGGGATTTAACTATGGCGATTACAAGATAAATATTCTTGATACTCCGGGTCACCAAGACTTTGCCGAAGATACTTATCGTACACTCACTGCGGTCGATAGTGTTATTATTGTTGTCGATGTGGCCAAGGGTGTGGAGCAACAGACACGCAAACTCATGGAGGTGTGTCGTATGCGCAACACGCCTGTTATTGTATTTGTCAATAAGCTCGACCGTGAGGGTCGTGATGCATTCGATATTCTCGACGAATTGGAGAGCGAACTTAAAATCTCGGTACGCCCCCTTTCATGGCCCATAGGTATAGGTGCAACCTTCAAGGGGGTATATAATATGTATGAGCAAAATCTCAACCTGTTTACTCCAAACAAACAGGTTGTAACCGAGCGCATCGAGTTGAGCGATGTGAATAGTCCCGAGCTCGATGGTTATATCGGTTCTAATGAAGCTCACAAACTACGTACCGACCTTGAATTGCTCGATGGTGTATATCCCGAGTTTGAAGTAGAAGATTATCTCTCAGGACAATTAGCACCTGTATTCTTTGGCTCGGCCCTCAATATGTTTGGTGTCAAAGAGTTGCTCGATTGTTTTGTAAAGATAGCACCCTCTCCCAAATCTATTCAGGCTATAGAGCGTGAAGTGAAACCCGAGGAAGAGAAATTTACAGGTTTCGTGTTTAAGATACATGCCAATATGGATCCCAACCACCGCAGTTGTATAGCCTTTGTGAAGATATGTTCGGGTAAGTTTGAACGCAATGCCAACTACAAACACATACGCAGTGGTAAGATGATGCGTTTCAGCAGTCCTACCGCATTTATGGCGCAGAAAAAGTCGGTTGTTGATGATGCCTACCCCGGCGATATCATAGGTTTGCCCGATACGGGCAGCTTCAAAATTGGAGATACACTTACCGAAGGCGAGGAGTTGCACTTCAAGGGGTTGCCATCATTCTCTCCCGAGATGTTTAAGTATATCGAGAATAATGACCCTATGAAAGCCAAGCAATTGCAAAAGGGTATCGACCAACTTATGGACGAGGGTGTTGCTCAGTTGTTTACCAACCAATTCAATGGTCGCAAGATTATTGGTACAGTAGGTCAATTGCAATTTGAGGTTATAGAGTATCGTCTCTTGCATGAGTATGGTGCTCAGTGTCGTTGGGAGCCTATAAGTATGTATAAAGCTTGTTGGATAGAGAGTGACGATGCAGAGGCCTTGGAGAACTTTAAGCGCCGTAAATCGCAATTCATGTGTGTCGATAAAGATGGTCGTGACGTCTTTATGGCCGATAGTGGTTACGTGCTGCAAATGGCTCAAACCGACTTTCCCAAGATACGTTTCCACTTTACAAGCGAGTTCTGATAGAAGCAGTTTTGTAGAAGATTATACACAAACGAGCCACGAATTTTCGTGGCTCGTTTGCTTTTATATTATGTAGCTTTCATTATTTCATAAATACAAAATATACAGCCCCAATGAGACAAAGGAATGCAGCTATATGATTCCATTGCAAGCTTTCGCCCTTAAACATAAGGGTAGAGAATATTGTGAAAACAACCAGTGTGATAACCTCTTGAATAATCTTGAGTTGCATCAGAGAAAACGGCCCCCCATTCTCTCGGAATCCGATGCGGTTGGCTGGTACCTGAAAGCAATACTCAAAGAGAGCAATACCCCATGAAAGCAATATCACACCATAAAGAGGCCAGTTACTGGTGATACGTGCATCTTGCAATTTCAAGTGACCATACCAAGCAAAGGTCATAAAGATATTTGATATAATAAGAAGTACTATAGTAATAACTGCTCGCATATTATTATATTTAGTTGGTAGTTTTATTTCGGCGTGCAAAAGTACAAATTTCTTGTATCATGTGGTATATGTCTTAACAAAAAATATTGCCGACCGATACTCGCGTACCAGTCGGCAGAACATATAACAAGTATGATGAAAAGGTTCTTCGATGTGCAAAATTAATATAAAATGTATAATCTGCAAATTTTTTGAGGAAAAATTTTATGTTTTATCAAAATATTCATTAAAAAAGAATAAATATACGGTTGTTTTATTGTTTTTTTGAAGGTTGAATAAGTAGTTGTCTGTAGCAAAAAAATGTTGTATCTTCGCGGCATGTATTCGAAGGACGAAGTAAGAGATTTGAAAAAACGTTTTTGGGACGGATTGAGTGCTTATGCCGAGAGTTATGAAGAACTGCGAGACCGACGGCATAAGTTTATGTTGCACAATACACGTCTCAAAGGTGTGTCAATGAAATTTGATGCCACACGTGAAGGTGCTTTTGTAATCTTGGAGATAGATCATCGTAATGATGAGCGCAAGGCTAAGTTATATAATCATTTTGTAGAAAATCGCGAATTGCTCGATGCCGAGTTTGACACACCGCTTATATGGGACGCACATTATAGAAAAGAGTGTGGTAGTGAGGTGGTGCGCATCTATTGTATGCACTCCGGTCTCGATATTCATCGTCAAGAGCAATGGAATGATTTTTACCTCTTTATGGTCGATAATATGATACGACTTGAGCGTGGTTTCCGTCAGATAAAAGCTATATGGGATATGTGGGAAGGTGAGTAACTTGGTTGTTGCCTTTTGTAGCTATTGTTTCTATTGCAATATGTTAATGATTTTTTTGCAAAAAAAATACAATTCTATTATGTCTATTAATTGAAAATGTGTAACTTTGCATGCAATAAAATTTAATGCTCTTACATTATGTCATTTATTGCAGATAAGGTAGTTATGGACGGATTGACATTTGATGATGTATTGTTAATCCCCGCTTATTCAGAAGTTCTCCCCCGTAATGTCGAATTGACGACAAAGTTCTCACGCAATATTCAGTTGAATGTTCCTATAGTTTCGGCTGCTATGGATACAGTGACCGAGGCCAAACTTGCTATTGCCATAGCACGTGAAGGTGGTATAGGTGTAATTCATAAAAATATGCCTATCGCCGAGCAGGCTCGTCAGGTGCATGCTGTTAAACGCGCCGAGAACGGTATGATATATGACCCTGTTACCATCACTCGTGGATCTACCGTGGCCGATGCTCTCGCTATGATGAAAGAGTATCACATTGGTGGTATTCCTGTAGTTGATGAGGAGGGTAAATTGGTAGGTATTGTTACCAACCGCGACTTGCGTTTTGAGCGCAATCTCAACTCACTGGTCGATGATATCATGACAAAAGACAACTTGGTTACAACCACACAATCTACCGACCTGAATGAGGCCGCTGAGATTTTGCAAAAACACAAAATAGAGAAACTTCCCGTTGTAGATAAAGATAACCATCTTATTGGTCTTGTTACATATAAAGATATAACCAAAGCCAAGGATAAACCCTATGCTTGCAAAGATGAGTTGGGTCGCTTGCGTGTAGCTGCCGGTGTTGGTGTTACCGGTGACTCGATGGATCGTGTTGATGCTCTTGTTGCCGCAGGTGTCGATGCTATTGTTATTGATACGGCTCATGGTCACAGCAAGGGTGTAGTGAGTGTATTGAAGGCTGTTAAGGCTAAATATCCCAACCTCGATGTTGTTGTGGGTAACATAGCTACAGGCGAGGCTGCCAAATACTTGGTTGAGGCTGGTGCCGATGGTGTGAAAGTGGGTATCGGCCCGGGTTCTATCTGTACAACTCGCGTCATTGCCGGTGTAGGCGTTCCCCAACTTTCGGCTGTCTATGACGTAGCCAAGGCTCTACAAGGTACAGGAGTACCTCTTATTGCCGATGGTGGTATTCGCTACTCGGGCGATATAGTGAAAGCTCTTGCAGCCGGTGCCTATTCAGTGATGTTGGGTGGTATGTTGGCCGGTGTTGAAGAGTCGCCGGGTGAGACTATCATCTACAATGGCCGTAAGTTTAAGTCATATCGTGGTATGGGTTCACTTGAGGCTATGGAGAAAGGCTCTAAAGATCGTTACTTCCAGGCCGACGAGATGGACGCCAAGAAACTTGTTCCCGAAGGTATTGCTGCCCGCGTTCCTTATAAGGGCTCTCTATATGAGGTTGTATATCAGATGATTGGTGGTTTGCGTGCCGGTATGGGTTATTGTGGTGCTCACAATATAGAACAATTGCACAAAGCCAAGTTTACTCGTATTACCAATGCCGGTGTTGCTGAAAGTCACCCGCACGATGTGAATATCACCAGTGAGGCTCCCAACTACAGCCGTGGCCAATAATGATATTTGTAAAGATATAATAAGTAATATTAACGGGGCGACAGACAATTTTTGTTTGTTGTCCTCGTTTTATTAAAAGTAAAAAAATATTAGTTAGATTTACAATTGTTTAAATACATATTAAGTGACAGTATGAGAAACAGAAAAATCCTTTCGATGTTTATAGCCGCAGGTATATGTCTTGGTGCAACAGCTCAGAATAATCCTGTATTGATGAATATCAATGGCAAAGATATTACCAAGCAAGAGTTTGAGTATATCTATCACAAAAACAACCGTCAACAAGTTGATAACAAGGGTCTTGATGAATATATGCCCCTATTTGTCAATTATAAACTGAAAGTAGATGCTGCCGAACAAGCTGGTATAGATACAACATCGGCTTTCATCAAGGAGTTAGATGGTTATCGCAAAGAGTTGGCTAAACCATACTTGACCGATCGTGCTACCGAGGATAAATTGTTGCAAGAAGCGTATAACAACTTTGCAAAGAATGTTGAGATAAGTCATATTCTTATTTCGGCCGGTCAGTTGGCCAACGACTCAATGCGTGTGGCTGCCCTTGCCAAAGCTCAAGAAGTTGCTGCAAGGGCCAAGGCTGGTGAAGATTTTGCGGAATTGGCTCAGATTTACTCAGAGGATCCCGGTTCAAAATCTCGTGGCGGTTATTTGGGCTATGTCAAGGGCGGTCGTCTCATTTATCCCTTCGAGAAAGTAGCTTTTGCAATGAATCCCGGTGAAGTTTCAGACCCTGTTGAGACTCGTTTTGGTTATCACATTATCAAAGTACACAATGTGCGTGCCGATCGTGGCGAACGCCTCTGTGCACACATCTTCTTGCAAGTACCTCGTGATGCTACTCCCGAAATAGAGGCTCAAAGAAAGGCCGAAGCCGATGCAATTTATAACGACTTGTTGGCCGGTGCCAATTTTGCCGACATGGCTCGTGAGAAATCGGAAGACCAGTCTAATGCTATGCGTGGTGGCGAGTTGCCATGGGTAGCATCGGGCGACTTGGTAAAAGAGTTTGAAGATGTTGCTTTCTCTATGGAAGTAGGAGCGATTTCTGCCCCTGTTCGCTCGGTGTATGGCTATCATATTATCAAGTTGAATGACAAACGTGATGTACGTAGTTTTGATGAGATGCGCAACGAGTTGTTGCAACGCCTTACTCGTGACGAACGTGGTACTATGGCTCATGACATTTTTATGAAAAAGCTTAAGGCCGAGAATAACTATAAAGTTGATGAGGTAATGGTGGGTACTGTTGTTGCATTGTGTGGTGGTAAAATAGACTCTACTGCAATTGCAACACTTTCGCAGCAAGACATCGTATTGGCTACCTATGCCGACCGTCAGATTACGGCCAAAGATATTGCCGCATCAATCAATACTCGTCGCATGCCTCCCGTACAAGATGTAGCTCGCATCATCAACGCCGAGATTGAGCGTTTGGCTCAAGCCGGATTGACAGAAGTAGAAATATCTTTGTTGTCGGACAAATATCCCGAGTATCGCAACCTGATTAATGAGTATCGCGATGGTATGTTGCTCTTTGAGATAAGCAATCGCGAGGTATGGGAAAAAGCCTCTACCGACATAGCCGGTCTCGAAAAATTCTTCAAGAAAAACAAGAAAAACTATAAATGGGATCGTCCTCGTTTCAAGGGATTTGTTGTTAGCTGTGCCGATGATGATGTAGCTAAACAAGTGAAGAAAATAATCAAGAAAACCAAAGATAACGAAGTGGCACTTGTTGTAGAAGAGACATTCAATACCGACTCTACTACTCGAGTATCGTTAGAGCGCGGATTGTATATCGAAGGCGATAACCAATTGGTAGATGAGTTGGCATTTGCCGGTGCAAAGGTTGAACGCAATAGTGAACTTCCCGTAGTTTTCATTTCGGGTAAGACTCTCAAGTCGCCCGAAAGCTATCTTGATGTTCGTGGTCAGGTTACAGCCGATTATCAAGAGTATCTCGAGAAATTGTGGGTTGAGCAACTTAACAAAAAGGCCAAAGTTGTTATTAATGAAGATGTATTAAAAACTATTAAGTAACATACAACTTCACGTTTTTCGTCGTAAATTTATTGGCGAAATAAGTATTACAGTGAAAAAATTTGTAGCAATATCGTTGTGTAGTATCTTCATACTTGCCGTATGGGGGTGTTACGATAAACAAGAAAATAGGCATAATGCCTTGGCGAGGGTAGGCGATCAGTACCTTACGAGCCAAGAGGTAGAGGCCGAAATACCAGCCGGGTTGAGTGACTCGGCTCGTGTTGCTTTTGCCAACCAGTATGTCGATGAATGGATTTCATCGCAGCTCATATATATGGTAGCTCGCAAAAACTTGCCCAATCATGAGCACATTGATAAGTTGGTTGAGGCCTACCGACGAGACCTCTTTGCCTATGAGTATCGCAAGCGTCTGTCAGATGAACGCTTGATGACAGACTTGCCCGATGATAGCTTGATGCTCTTTTATGAATTGCATCGTGACGAATTCAAGTTACAAAAGGATATTGCTAAAGGATTGTTGCTAAAAGTTCCTGCCAATGCACCTCAATTGGCCACATTGCGTAAGTGGGTGGCTACAGCAGGTGACATGGGCGTGGAGAATATCGAAAAATATGCTGTTAAGAATGCCATTGGTTATGACTACTTTTTAGATCGTTGGGTGACATTGGACGATATTAAGGACAATATACCATACGAATTTGGTAGTGATAATCGCGTTATACAGCCACGCAAAACATTTGAACATAAAAGCGACGATATGATATATATGCTGTATATTGATAGTTGCAAATATGTTGGTGATGTGATGCCTTTTGTGTTTGCGCGTCCTCGTATTTTGGAAATCATGCTCAATGAGCGTCGTGTCGAATTTAACAAACAGTTGGAGAAAGCTCTATATGAAGAAGCTGTCTCCGATGGCCGAGTTGAGCGATATGATATGAATGCTGATGTAAATATTGACAAATAGAGTAGTATTGAATATGAAAAAGATAGCTATAATAATGACTATATTGGCTATGGCAAGTACTGTCGTTGCGCAAGTAGCCAAGGACAATATCATTGAAGAAGTTGTATGGGTTGTAGGTGATGAGCCTATATATCGCTCGGAGGTTGAAACTCAGATACAACAGATGAAATATGATGGTCAGAAAATCGATGGCGACCCTTATTGTGTCATACCCGAAATGATAGCTGTACAGAAGTTGTATTTACATCAAGCCAAGCTCGACACTATTCTTGTTGCCGATAGTCAAGTCGCACAGGAGGTTGATATGCGTATCAACTACTTTGTCGATCAACTCGGGTCGAAAGAGAAAGTTGAAGAGTACTTCCGCAAGTCCCTTAAGGATATTCGTGAGGAGTTGATGGAGTATGTGCGCAACAACAATATCGTTCAAGAGGTACAGCGTACATTGGTAAGTGATATTAAAGTGACACCGGCCGAAGTGCGCAAATTCTATAATACTTTGTCAAAAGACAGCCTCCCTACTATCCCCATGCAGGTAGAGGTGCAGGTCATTGCTATATATCCGCAAGTGCCTCAACAAGAGATTGATAACGTAAAAGCTCAATTGCGCGAATTTTCGGAGCAAGTAAACTCGGGCGAGCGTGAATTCTCTACGTTGGCCATTCTTCACTCCGAAGATCCCGGTACAGCCATGCGTGGTGGTGAGTTGGGATTTGTAAGTAAAGGTACATTGGCTCCCGAATTTGCTGCCGTAGCTTTCAACTTGAGCGACCCCAAAAAGGTGTCGAAAATTGTTGAAACGGAGTTTGGTTATCACATCATTCAGCTTATCGAAAAGCGAGGCGATCAAATCAACTGCCGTCACATTTTGCTCAAACCTCGCGTGTCAATGAAAGATATTGATGCCGCTGTGCATCGTCTCGATTCGGTGCGCAATGATATTGAGAACGGTACTTTCACTTTTGAATATGCAGCTCCTTACATTTCGCAAGACAAAGACACTCGCTACAATGAGGGTTTGATGAGCAATGCCAATACCGGCTCTACACGTTTCGAGATGAGTGAATTGCCTCAAGATATTGCTAAGGCAGTTGCTCTCCTTGAAGAGGGTGAAATATCGAAACCTATCTCGACAATTGATGTCAAAAACAACAAAGAGGTAGTGATGTTGGTCAAATTGCGTTCGCGTCGTCCGGCACATAAAGCCGACCTTGTTAATGACTATCAAGTTATTTCTAATATGCTTGAGTCGAAAAAACGTGCCCAGATTTTGGACGAATGGGTCGATAAGAAGCGTCGTGATACCTTTGTGCGCATCAAAGAAGGTTGGCGCAATTGCGAGTTTAAATATGATGGTTGGATAAAGGAACGTTGATAGTAACAACGTAGTTGCGAATGAAAAAAACTCGTTTCATACCATTTATATTACTTTTCCTTGTGGCACTTACCGTTATGGGTATTCCGCAAGTGAAACAAGAGCCTACTCCCGGAACAAAAGAGAAGGTGTTGCTGTTGCATGCCGACTCGCTTACCTTCGATGCCGACCGTAGTGCCGACTATCGTGTCTTGCATGGCAACGTGAAGTTTCGTAAGGATAGTATGTATATGTATTGCGATAGTGCATACTTCTACGAAAAAGACAACTCGTTAGATGCCTTTGGCAATGTGCGAATGGAACAAGGCGATACGCTCTTTATTTATGGCGATGTGTTGTATTATGATGGTAAAGATCAGCTGGCACAATTGCGCAACAATGTGCGTATGATCAATCGCAATGTAACACTTTATACCGATAGTCTCAACTATGATATGGTAGAGAACATTGGGTATTACTTTGTGGGTGGTTCTATTGTCGATGATAAAAACGAACTTGTGTCGGTGTATGGAGAGTACTCTACCGAGACCAAAGATGCAGTTTTCAATTTCGATGTAGTACTTACCAATGAAGATTATGTAATCTATTCCGATACTTTACGTTACAATACCGATATTAAAATCAGCTATTTGTTTGGCCCATCTACTATAGTATCCGATAGTAATACCATATATACAACCAATGGTTGGTATGATACCAATACCGACCAGGCAATGCTCCTCGATCGATCGAGACTGATGGGTGATAAAAAAATGCTTACCGGCGATACGCTATATTACGACCGCAATAAAGGATTTGGTGAAGCCTATTGTAATATGTTTCTCATTGACTCGGCACAGAGCATAATCATGGAAGGTAACTACGGATTTTACAACGAACTTACCGACTATACCTTTGCCACCGACAGTGCTCGTGTTATGGAGTTTTCTCGCAAAGATACGCTTTATATGCATGCCGATACACTTATGTCGTTTGTAGATACCGATTCTACTCGAGTGCTACGAGCCTATTATGGAGTGCGTTTTTATCGTGTCGATGCCCAAGGTGTGTGCGACTCTTTGCAGTATTTGGAGCGTGATACGACCCTTACGATGTACACAAAACCCGTTATGTGGAGTGGCGAACAGCAGATATTTGGCGATACTATACGTCTCTTTTTCAATGACTCTACAATCGATAGAGCGCACGTTATCAATTCGACATTTGCTGCACAGCACAAGGGTGAAGATTTCTATGACCAGATAGAAGGTAATGAAATAAAAGCCTATTTTGAAGGCAATGAGATGCGCCTCATAGAGACTTCGGGCAATGTGATAACGATATTCTATCCGCAGGAGAGTGACTCTACCATCACTGGTATGTTTAATTCCGATGCAAGTTTTCTCAATATCTTTTTGGAAAAGAATGAGATGAAGAAGATGGTTATGTGGCCATCGGTTAAAGGTAAAATGTATCCGTTGGAGCAACTCAATAAAGAAACTATGTTTCTCTCTCGTTACGTATGGTATGGCGAACGTCGTCCTACCGATAAAGATGATATATTCCGTCGTCCCGATAATCAGTCGGCAGTGAGTGATGAAGAACAGCGTCGCACTACACGACATCAGTTTAATTTGTAATACTACACCTACATGAGCGACATAATACACCTATTACCCGATTCGGTTGCCAATCAAATAGCCGCCGGAGAGGTTATACAGCGTCCGGCTTCGGTCATCAAAGAATTGGTGGAGAATGCCGTTGATGCCGGGGCTACATCTATACAGATTATACTCAAAGATGCAGGGCGTACTCTCATTCAAGTTATAGACAACGGTTGTGGTATGTCTGCAACCGATGCCCGATTGGCTTTTGAACGCCACTCGACATCAAAGATACGTCAAGCCGAAGACCTCTTCTCTTTGCGCACTATGGGTTTCAGAGGCGAAGCCTTGGCCTCAATAGCTGCTATTGCACAAGTGGAGTTGCGCACTCGTCGTGCCCAAGATGAGGTGGGCACTTGCTTGCGTATTGCTGCCTCACAATGCGAGTCGCAAGAGGTTATTTCAGCTCCTGTAGGTAGCAACTTCTCTATTAAGAACATCTTTTTCAATGTGCCGGCTCGTCGTAAGTTTCTCAAAAGCAATCAGGTAGAGCTGAGCAATATCATCAACGAGTTTGAGCGCATGGCTTTGGTCAATACCGAAGTGGAGTTTACGCTTATACACAACGATAATGAGCTGCATCGTTTGCCTGCCGGCTCTTTGCGACAACGCATCGTTTTGCTCTTTGGTAAGAGTCTCAATCAGCAACTATTGCCCATTGAGGCTCAGACATCGATAGTTACCCTTACCGGCTATGTCGGCAAGCCCGAGGCTGCACGCAAAAGAGGTGCGTTACAATATCTCTTTGTCAATGGTCGGTATATGCGTCACGCAGGTTTCCATAAGGCTGTGATGAAAGCCTATGAAGAACTCATACCGCAAAACGAGCAACCCAATTATTTCCTATACTTCGATGTTGCACCCGACACAATCGATGTCAATATACACCCCACTAAGACCGAGATAAAGTTTGAGAATGAGCAAGCTATATGGCCTATCGTACTTGCTGCCGTCAAAGAGGCGTTGGGTAAATTCTGTGCAGCTCCCTCGATAGATTTCGATATGGAAGATGCTCCCGATATACCGGCCTATACACCCGGTGCGCATCTTGCGCCTCCGTCAAAGGGATTCAATCCTTTATACAATCCTTTCCAACCGACACGTAGCACCACTAAACGTCCCGACTATGATTGGCCGAAATTGTATGATGGATTTACTTCGTCGCGCAACGATATGCCTACCTGCGACAATACCGACTCGGCATTAGAAAAGACTACATTACCTGTAACCAACTTTGATAATAGCACACATAATTGTGGTTGCGAGGAGTATATACAATCGAGCCTGAATATTGAAACAAAGACCGCTCAAGCTCCATCGTTGTATATGCAATTCAAAGGACGATATATTGTCACACCGTCAAAGAACGGACTGTTGCTTGTTGATCAGCATCGGGCGCACACTCGTGTCCTTTATGAACAATATATACAGCGCCGTGCCGAACAAAGCTCCATACCCTCACAGCAAATCCTTTACCCGCAGCTTATACAACTGTCGCCGTCAAGAGTAGCCCTTTTTGCAGAGGTTGAGCCGGCCTTGTCGCAACTTGGCTTTGACTTTTCCGATATGGGTGGTGGAACATATTCAGTATGTGGAGTGCCTGCCGGTATCGAAGGAATTGACATAAACAATCTCGTTGAGCAGATGTTCCTTGCAGCCGAAAGTAATGACCACTCTGTTGCCGACGATCTCTTTTCGTGTGTCGCTTTGCGATTGGCTCAAGAGGCTGCTATACCCATCGGGCAGGTACTTACACCGGCCGAGATGGAACAGCTTATAGGCGATCTTTTTGCCCTTACAACACCCAACTATACTCCCGATGGAAAGCCTGTATTTACGCTATTTACCACCGATGAGATATGTAAGAGAATGTAGTTTATCTGAAAATCCTATAAACATAAATGAGGGATATGCCATTGCGGTATATCCCTCATTTTTAAATTGTTAAAAATCAAGTTTTTGCTACTTATTACTTGCGAATTGGGGTATGCAATAAAATGCTGGTAGTACTTCGCCTGTTTCTTTATCAAACAATCCGCGATTGAGGTCTATGCGATATGAGCTACGCCAATCTATTTTTGTCTCTTCGGGGAACCAATAGAAAACACCGGTTACACTTTCATATTTTTGAAGTGTTGTAACAAGGTCGTTCATCATTTGCTTTTGACCGGCAGGCGTTGATGCGTAGTTGCCATAGTCGGCCGAGGCTGTGTCATCGCTCCAATCATTGTAGCCAAATCCTGTCTCGACTATCATTATCTCTTTCTTGGGGTGGTCGGCTGCAAGAAGTCGTATAGTCGATTCGAGTTGAGCTAATCTTCCATGCCAATAGGGATAGTAGCTGAGTCCTATCACATCGTAGTCTATGGCTGTTATGGCATTGTAAAAGCGTGTTGCAGTATTGGCATCACCGCCGCGGTCGATGTGAACAATGATTTTGGCTTTGGGGCACACTTCGCGACATGCTTTAGCAGCATTGTTGAGCAACAATGTGAAGTTGTTCCATTGCGTCGGGGTGTTGTAGCTATCTTCCCATACACTCACGCGACCGGTATCCCATAGCATACCTGCCGTAATCTCATTACCTATCTGTATAAGAGAGGGCGTAATATTTTCGGCAGCAAGGGCTTGCAGTGTCTCTTGGGTGTAGCTATATACTTTTGATGCCAAGTCCACAGCATCGAGCGATACCCATGCCGATGGCTTATATTGCTTGCCGGGGTCGGCCCATGTGTCGGAATAATGAAAGTCGAGGCATATCTCCATACCGGCATCGCGCATGGCTTGAGCACTCTCAATGATGTATGAAAGGTCTTGACAAGCAGTGCTATTCAAGTCGGGATTGACAAAGAGGCGTAGGCGTGCTACATTGTATCCATTGTCGGCAAAGAAGGCCGGCACATTGTTTATAGACGAGCCATTGCAGTACCATTCGGCATTGTCGTTTTTATAGGCAAGCCACTGAGAAAGGTCGGCTCCGGCATATAGGGTAGGGGTTACAACTTCTTCAGGCTTCTCAGTGTTATTTTCGCCACCTCCGTTGTTCTCATTGTTTTCGTTGTTATTGGGCTCATTTTTGTTACAACCCACACAGCACACGATGGCGATTGCCAATAATATATTATACCATTTCATAAAGCGTTGTTTATAATATTAATATGTTGTTAAAGACTTATTGTTCCGTATCTCAATCCTGTATATTGGCTCATTGCATACATGATGGCTATACAAAAATTGCAGCAACATCGAAATTGCTAAAAACTTCAATCATATAGTTTATGGTGTTAAACAAGTCGTTTTTTAAAAGTACCACTTGTGATGTCTTACCGGCACTATACCATCGGTATCGATAGCTGTGATTATGCGTTGTGCTGCCACTACAGCTTGAGGGTTGTATAGGGCATTATCGGGTAGCATACTATTCACTTTTACTCTTCCCGAACTGTGTATGTACATACCCTTGTCGATGTATATAGCCACATGGTTGATACGACCCTTGTCGTTGGCAAAGAATAGCAAATCGCCACGTCGTAGGTTGCACACGTTGGTATAGTCTATCTTTTCGCCTGTAGTAGCTTGTTGCGAAGCATCGCGTAGGAGTATGATACCTTGCGAAAAGTATAGCAGTTTGCTATATCCCGAGCAGTCGGCTCCTTTTACCGACATGCCACCCCAGAGGTAGGTCGTACCCATCATCATGCGAGCTTCATGCTCAAGACGAGCCATATCGGGTTGCTGATTGGCCCACTTGTCGAGTTGCTGCACCTCTTTGTTGTGTACATATCCTATACGACCATCGGGCATTTTTACCTCAATAAATCCGCGCAAATTTTTGCCGGTTGCTTCTACAATACAACCCATTACCATGTCGCTGATGGGCATTGATTTGCGTTGAGCCTTCTCGTATATATATCCCTGCATAGCTGTGTATATATATCGTGTGCTGCCTCGCCACAATTCCATCTCCTCGCTACTCTTGATTGACAGTGATTGTGGGTGTATCCATGCCTTGTATCCTTCGGGAGTCTCTATGTTGTACCATTCGTTTTCAGCTCCTATAACCTTTACGGGAGTGCCCATAATGGCTTGCGTTACCATTTCCGACCCGTGACGAGCTTCGGCACGTAGGTGGGCGCAACATAGCGATACAATGCCCCAAGTGCCATGGGGTGCAACATTGCCAAGGGCGCATAGTGCCGATACAAATAGGGTGGTTGTCGTAAGTAAGCGCTTCATGGCATAGTTTATTACTTCTTGCCCAACTTAGTAGTGCCGAGTGTGTAGCGATCTACTTGTTTGTAGAGCATACAGAACAAGCCTAATGCTACAAAAGGAATACTCAAGTAATGTCCGGTGTTGAGAGCAAATCCCTCAAAAATACCATTATTTACCTTCGAGAACTCAATGAAGAAGCGAGCTACAAAGATGGTAGTGAGGCAGTAGCCAAAGAAAAATCCACGATGCAATTTCTTGTGTAGAGTGGCGTATAGGGCTATACCTATAACAAATATTATAATGTATGCTACAGCTTCGTATAGCTGTGACGGGTGACGTGCAACATTATCGACTTGAGTAAAGATGATACCCCAGTCGCTTCCTGTTGGGTTGCCTATAATCTCTGAGTTCCAGAAGTTACCCATGCGTATACAAAATGCAGTTATAGGTGTAGCTACAGCTATGTTATCGAGTGTTTGCCATAGGTTCACCCCGGTTTTCTTGGCATATAGCCACAAGGCCAACATCAATCCCAATGTTCCACCATGGCTTGCCAATCCGGCGTAACCTACAAAGTGGTAGTGACCCGCTGCATCGCGCGCTATAGGTAAGATAATCTCAAGTGGGCGGGTTATGAAGTATATGGGGTCGTAGAAGAGAAAATGTCCTACGCGAGCACCCACAAATATACCTATGAAGGCATATATTATGAGTTTGTCGAAGTTCTTTTCGCCAAGACCTTGTTGCTTATATAGACGTTGCAAAATAACGTATGCAGCAGCAAGACCTATCAGCCACCACATAGAGTAATACCTTACCGAAAAACTGCCGATACTTATCAATTCGGGAGAGGGGTTCCATTCAATTGCGCAAAGCATTTTTGTTTCTTATTTTGTGGTTAATATTTTATATCGCAAAAGTAAAAATAATTTGCCATATAACGAAATTGTTTTATCTACCTTTTGTCAAATACTATTTTTCGTTTACTTTTGCAGTCGAATTTTAGATAAACTATTGTGCCTTGATGGATTTTTCTTTGAAATTTATCTTTAGGCAGGTGCTAAGGTGAAAAAGTATAAAATTATATCTTATAGAACATGTTAAGATTTAAAGCTGTAGAAGAGACACTTGGACGTGAACCCATAGAGGTAATAGAACCAAGTGGCCGTCCCTCCGATTATTATGGAGAGTTGGTATTTAATCGTGAGAAGATGTTTAAGTATCTACCCAAGCACACTTATGATGCCTTGGTAGATGCCATAGATAATCAGAAGGCTCTGAGTAGAGAGGTTGCAGATGGAGTAGCGGCCGGTATGAAGCAATGGGCACTTGATATGGGGGTTACACATTATTCACACTGGTTTCAACCGCTTACCGATGGTACTGCCGAAAAGCACGACAGCTTCATTGAATATGATGGCAAGGGAGGTGTCGTTGAGGAGTTCAGTGGAAAGTTACTCATTCAACAAGAACCCGATGCATCGAGTTTCCCCAGTGGAGGCATTCGCAGTACATTTGAAGCGCGTGGTTACTCGGCTTGGGATATATCTTCACCGGCATTCATTCTCAACAAGACATTGTGCATTCCCACTATTTTCATTTCATACACCGGCGAGTCACTCGATTATAAGACACCCTTGCTCAAGGCACTCAATAGCATCAATAAAGCTGCCACTGCTGTGTGTCGTTACTTCGACGAGAATGTCAATCGTGTAACGGCATATTTAGGTTGGGAACAAGAATATTTCTTAGTTGATGAGGCTCTATATAATTGTCGAGCCGATTTGATGCTTACAGGTCGCACCTTGATGGGCCATGAGAGTGCCAAAAATCAACAGCTTGAGGATCACTATTTTGGCTCGATACCTCTAAGAGTTGAGGCCTTTATGCGCGACTTTGAGATTGAGTGCCATAGACTTGGCATTCCCTGCAAGACACGTCACAATGAAGTTGCCCCCAATCAGTTTGAGGTTGCTCCTATATACGAAGAGGTAAACTTGGCTAATGACCACAACCTGCAGCTGATGACCATAATGAACAATGTAGCAAGACGACACAAATTTCGTGTGTTGTTGCATGAGAAACCCTTTAAAGGGGTCAATGGTTCGGGCAAGCACAACAATTGGTCATTGGGTACCGATACAGGAGTGCAACTATTTGCTCCCGGAAAAACACCTTTGGCCAATTTGCAATTCATCACATTTGTTGCCAATGTCATGGCTGCAGTGCACAAGCACAATGGCCTGCTCAAAGCCTCTATCATATCGGCCACCAATCAGCACCGCTTGGGTGCCAATGAAGCTCCTCCTGCTATCATATCTATCTTCTTGGGCCGACAAGTTGGAGAGTTGGTCGATAAAATTATACAATCGCCTTCTATCGAGGCACTCAACATGGCTTCAAAAAGCGAATTGGATTTGCATGTATTTCAAGTGCCCGAGCTGTTGCTCGACAATACCGACCGTAACCGCACATCACCTTTTGCATTTACCGGTAATAGATTTGAGTTCCGTGCGTTGGGATCTTCGGCCAATAGTGCATCATCGATGATCGTTATCAATGCAGCAGTTGCATGTCAATTGATGGAGTTCAAAGAACATGTTGATGAACGCATTGCCCAAGGCATGAACAAAGAGGAAGCAATATTTGCCGAGGTGCAAAAACTGCTCATCGAATGCAGTCCTATACACTTCGATGGTAATGGGTATAGCGAAGAGTGGAAAGTAGAAGCTGCCCGCCGAGGACTTGACTGCGAGACATCGGCACCGCTCATGTATGACAATTATCTTACACCTCGCACCATCGATATGTTTAGTAAAACAGGTGTACTATCGCAATCGGAACTATTGGCGCGCAACGAAGTAAAATGGGAGTTATATACCAAGAAAATACAGATAGAAGCTCGTGTTTTAGGTGATTTGGTCATGAATCATGTCATTCCCGTTGCAACTCGTTATCAGTCGATACTTATAGACAATGTGTTCAAAATCAAAACACTATTTGCTGCCGATAAAGTTGAGGCTATAGCTGCACAAGATATGGAAGAGATAGAGAAAATAGCCCTGCATATGCATGCCATCAAAGAGCAAGCCGGAGCAATGATTGAGGCGCGCAAAGTAGCCAATCGTATTGCCAACGAGCGTGAGAAAGCTATTGCATATCATCGCACTGTAGAGCCTTACATGGAACAGATACGATACCATGTAGATAAGCTGGAACTGATGGTCGATAACGAAATATGGCCTTTGCCCAAGTATAGAGAGTTACTTTTCTTGAAATAATTTTTGATAGCTCAACGCCATTGTTTCTAATTTTTAGCGAGTTATAGCTATTGTGTTAATGACGTTGAAAAAAAGTTATTGCATATACATTGTAAGCAGAATAAAAATATTATTTTTGCAAAACACTAAATATATACTGTAAATACAAAGAACATCATGTTAGAGCCTCTCAAACACGAATGCGGAGTAGCAATGGTAAGACTACTCAAACCATTATCTTATTATAAAGAGAAGTACGGAACATATTTATACGGTCTCAACAAACTGATGCTCCTTATGGAGAAGCAACACAATCGTGGCCAAGAAGGAGCCGGATTGTCTTGCGTGAAACTTCATGCACAGCCTGCCGAGGAGTTTATTTATCGTGAGAGAGCATTGGGAACCAGTGCAATCCAAGAGATATTTGGCAAGGTGCAGAAAACCATTATGCAGACACCTTATGCCGATAAAGATGCCGAGTGGGTTGAAAAGCATCTTCCCTTTGTTGGTGAAGTTTATATGGGGCACTTGCGCTACAGCACCACCGATAAGAAAGGCTTGTCGTATGTTCACCCGTTTTTGCGTCGCAGCAATTGGCGTTCTCAAAACTTATTGTTGTGTGGTAACTTTACAATGACCAATGTTGATGAAATATTTAACTATGTCGTAGCCCAAGGACAACACCCACGATACCTTGCCGATACTTTTGTGATATTAGAGCAATTGGGCTCGGCATTAGATGCCGAGAATTATCGCCTCAGTAGAAAGTTCCGCGAGGAAGGACATACCGGACTGCTCAACGACCTGATAGAAGAAAACCTCGATATTGCCGGTATATTGCGTCGCGAAGCACCCATTTGGGACGGTGGCTATGTAATGTGCGGACAGACCGGTAGTGGCGATATGTTTGCTGTACGTGACCCCAAAGGCATTCGTCCGGCTTTCTACTACCGCAATGATGAAATTGTTGTAGTAGCTTCGGAGCGACCCGTTATACAAACAACAATGAATCTTGGAGCTGAAGAGGTGTATGAACTCAGCCCCGGAGAGAGTATCATCATCAAGAAGAACGGAGAGGTAAACTTTGAGAAAATACTCGAACCGCTTGAAAATCAGGCTTGCTCGTTTGAACGTATATACTTCTCGCGTGGTAGCGATTGTGATATTTACAATGAGCGTAAGATGTTGGGTAAACAACTTACCGAGTCTATTCTCAAAAGTGTTGATTACGACCTGGATCACACTGTATTCTCATTCATACCCAATACTTCGGAAGTAGCCTACTATGGAATGGTGCAAGGTATGACCGAATACCTTATCTCACAAAAGATAAAGCAGATAACAAGTGGTCGTGATAAACTGTCGGAGAAAGAATTGTATCGTATCTTGTCCCGCCACGTACGTACCGAGAAAGTTGCTATCAAAGATATCAAGTTGCGTACTTTTATTTCGGAGACCGATACCCGCAACGACCTTGCAGCGCACGTGTACGATATTACCTACGGAACAATAGTTCCCTATGTCGATAACTTGGTTGTAATTGATGATAGTATTGTACGTGGTACAACACTCAAGCAGAGTATCTTGAAAATCTTGAGCCGCTTGCACCCCAAGAAAATTGTTATTGTTTCATCATCGCCTCAAGTCAAGTATCCCGACTTCTATGGTATAGATATGTCGAATATGGACGAATTTATAGCCTTCAGAGCAACTGTTGAATTGTTGCGTGAAAGAGGCATGGAGTCGTTGCTCGATGAGGTATATGAAAAGTCTATTGCACAACGCAATCTGCCTAAGGAAGAGATTGTAAACTATGTCAAAGAGATATACGCACCCTTCTCAATGGAAGAGATTTCTAAGAAAATTTCGGATATGCTTACCGATGGTGTAGAGTGTCCTGTTGAGATAGTATATCAATCGCTCGAAGGCATGCATCGTGCCATTCCCAACAATCCCGGTGATTGGTATTTCTCGGGCAACTATCCCACAGCCGGAGGCAATCGTTTGGTAAACGAAGCATACATTCGTTACTACGAGAAGTGTCATAAAAAGTAATAATTGTGGAGCGAAAAGGACTGATACAATTCTTGTCTGAGCTACGGGAACACAACAATCGCGAGTGGTTTCGTGACAACAAACATCGTTACGATGCCCTTCGCGAAGTGTTTGTGGCCGATGTAGAGCGACTTATCTCACTATTAGCTTGTCAAGATGACGAGTTGCGAGGTGTACATGTGCAAGATTGTATCTATCGCATATATCGCGATATACGTTTCTCGGCCGATAAAACACCCTATAAAACCTACTTTTCGGCCTACATTGCACGTGGTGGACGTAAGAGTCCTCGTGCCGGCTACTATGTACATGTTGAGCCGGGCAATGTAGCATTGAGCGGTGGTATATGGTGTCCCGACTCTCGGCTCATTAAGGCATTGCGTCAGGCTATCTATGACAACCTCGATGAGTGGCAGTCGATAGTAGAAAACCCCGTATTTCTGAAACAATATCCACAGTTTGTTGGCGACACTCTCAAAACCGTACCACGAGGATTTCCGCGTGAAGGCAGTCATGTAGAGTGGCTCAAGCGCAAAGATTATACTGTATGGGGTAATGTCGGCGATAACTTCATAGACAACCCCGATTGGGTAGAAGTTGCCGCACAAAAGCTGCTCCTCATTAAACCCATGAACGATTTTCTAAACTATACAGTCGATGAGCTTTCCTACTGATGGAAAGCTCTCGTTGTTATAGCCGGTAAATATGCAAACAGGAAAGTGAATAGAATTTAGTATGGCTGTAAAAAAATGTGTTATTCACTTTGCAATACGTCCAAATTTTACTAAATTCGCAACTTAATATTTTTAACAACTAAGACCTATCTATTATGACAGAGGTTGAAAAGATTGAAAACAACAACGAAGAAGGCCGTAGCCTTAACTTTATTGAAGAAATAGTAAAAAAAGACCTTGAGGCCGGTAAAAACGGAGGTAGATTGAATACCCGTTTCCCACCCGAGCCCAATGGTTATCTGCATATTGGCCACGCCAAAGCTATCTGTATGGACTTTGGTATTGCCGAGCGTTATGGCGGTACTTGTAACTTGCGATTTGACGATACAAATCCCGTAAAAGAAGACGTTGAGTATGTAGATTCTATAATGGAAGACATTCATTGGCTTGGCTTCGATTGGGGCGATCGTCTATACTATGCGTCAGACTACTTCCCCCAATTGTTCGACTTGGCCATTCGTCTTATCAAGGAGGGTAAAGCCTATGTTGAGGAGCAAACATCAGACGAGATAGCTGCTCAAAAGGGAACACCAACAACCCCCGGTCAGGAGAGTCCTTTCCGCAACCGTCCCATAGAGGAGAGTCTCGACCTCTTCATGCGTATGAATGCCGGTGAGTTTGACGAAGGAACACTCACACTGCGTGCCAAGATTGATATGGCATCGCCCAATATGCACTTCCGCGATCCTATTATGTATCGCATTCTCAAGCACCCTCACCACCGCACCGGTACTACATGGAATGTTTATCCCATGTACGACTTTGCACATGGTCAGAGCGATTACTTTGAGGGTGTAACTCACTCGTTGTGTACTCTCGAGTTTGTGCCTCATCGCCCATTGTACGACCTCTTTGTAGATTGGGTGAAAGGTGGTAAAGATCTTGATGATAATCGTCCTCACCAATATGAGTTCAATAAACTCAACCTTAGCTATACACTCATGAGTAAGCGCAATCTGCTCATACTTGTCAATGAAGGTTTGGTAAATGGTTGGGACGACCCTCGTATGCCTACGCTTTGCGGTTTCCGTCGTCGTGGATACTCGCCCGAGTCTATCCGTAAGTTTGTCGATAAAATCGGATATACCACCTACGAGGCTGTTAATGACTTTGCGTTGCTCGAGAGTGTAGTTCGTGAAGATTTGAATGCACGCGCCACTCGTGTATCGGCTGTTATCAATCCTGTGAAACTCATTATTACCAACTATCCCGAAGGTAAAGTTGAAGTAATGGAGAGTATCAACAATCCAGAAGATCCCAATGCAGGTACACATACCATAGAGTTTAGTCGCGAATTGTGGATGGAGCGTGACGACTTTATGGAAGATGCTCCCAAGAAGTATTTCCGCATGACTCCCGGACAAGAAGTGCGCTTGATGAATGCATACATAGTGAAATGCACCGGTTGCAAGAAAGATGCTGATGGCAATATAGTAGAGGTATATGCCGAGTATGATCCCGAGACTCGTAGCGGTATGCCTGGAGCCAATCGTAAGGTGAAAGGTACACTGCACTGGGTAAGTTGCAATCATTGTATCAAAGCCGAGGTGCGTCTGTATGACCGCTTGTGGAAGGTAGAGAATCCCCGTCTCGAGATACAAAACATACGTGACGAGAAGGGCTGTGATGCCTTGACTGCTATGAAGGAGGTTATCAATCCCGATTCTGTGAAGGTTCTTACCGAATGTTATGTAGAGCGTTATTTGGCCGATGCTCGTCCGCTCGATCACTTGCAATTCCGTCGCATTGGCTATTTCAATGTCGATAAAGACTCAACTCCCGAGAAACTTATTTTCAACCGCACCGTTTTGCTCAAGGATAGTTGGGAAAAAGCCAAGACAAAATAATCTATTGTATTGAATATAATCTATAAGGGTGCGCTACTTTGCAGTGCACCCTTATAGGTTGATATAGCTCAAGAGAGGTATGGATATAAAAGAACTACGCAAAAGGTATGAAAAATACTTAGAAGAAGGGACGCATGGATACTTTGAGCCTGATGAACTTGTACTGATATCCGAATCGTATGAGCAAGATATGTCGTACCGCAAAGCTCTCAAAGCCGTATTGTATGGTCTTGAATTATACCCTACCAGCGAGATGCTTCTGTTGCGTAAAGCTATATGCCTACTCATGTTGGGTAGGGTAGAAGATGCTTCACAAGCATTGAGTGCAGTCACCGAGCACAATCTTGAGTACTATTTTACTTGTGCCGAGTTGAACTTGGTACGCCAAGACAACGAAGCCACATTGCATGACTTTTTGGATATCATTCGTTCATCGGAGTGCACCATCGAAGATTGTATAGATGTGCTCGATATGTGTGCCGACTATGACAAGGTAGAATTGCTCCCACATATTACCCCGGTTGTAGAGAGTCGCTTTGATGATGTATCAGCCTACTGGCGCGAAGTAGCCATCTTATATGAAGAAAAAGATAATAACACTATAGCTGCCGAGTTGTACAACAAAGTGCTCGATGTCAATCCATACTCGGTCGATGATTGGTTCTCATTGGCCAAATTATATGCCCGTACCAAAGATTATACTCAAGCACTTGAAGCTTGTGATTTTGCATTGGCTATTGCTCCCAATGACGAGAGTATCATTGCTTTCAAGGGTTATTGTTATTATGATAATAATCAATTTAATGATGCTGTCGAGCAGTTCAAGTTGTTTCTACAATGCACGTCCGATAAAGCTGTTGCATACGAACTTATAGCCGAAGCCTATGGCCGAATGGAAAAGCATGAAGAGGCTATAGAATATCTGTTAAAAGCAGTGGCTATAAACGACCGTAATCACGACTTGTATTATCAATTAGCTATCAACCATTACTATATGGGGCATATTGATGATGCAGTGTACTACTTGCGCAAAGCTGTAGCATGTGATGATAGCGACGATGAGGCTCACATGCTTTTGGGAGAGTTGTTATTGCAGAAGCAAGAGTATGAAGAGTCATATAAGCATTTGTCACGATTGCAACTCAATCCCCTTGTCGATACTGTCCCTGCTGCCGCGTTGGCCGATGTATGTATTCAACTCGAACGCTACGATGAGGCTGCTGAGGTACTGATGTTGCTTATAAAGCAAGATCTTTTCGAGCCTCATTATTATTTCGATGTCATTCTCTGTTATATGCAGATGGGCGATTATGATACTGCCGTCAAATGGGTTGCAAGAGCCGAAGAGATAGCTGATGATGCTGTTGTCATGAGCAAACTCGATGCCGACTCCCGTCAAGCATGGCAGACAATAAAAGACCAAATTGACAAGTTACGCAATATTCTCAGTGTATATTTAGATAAGAAACTCTAATCTACAAACGATATTTCTATGACGAAAAAACTATCACCCGCTACACTTTGTGTACAAGGCGGTTGGACTCCAACCAAAGGTGAACCTCGTGTTTTACCTATCATTCAAAGTACAACATTCAAGTACGATACCAGTGAACAGATGGCACAACTCTTCGACCTTGAGGCCGAAGGCTATTTCTATACACGTTTGCAAAATCCTACTAATGATGCTGTAGCGGCAAAGATTGCAGCCCTTGAAGGAGGTGTAGCTGCCATGCTCACATCTTCGGGACAAGCTGCCAACTTTTATGCAATATTCAATATATGTCAGGCCGGCGACCATTTTGTGAGCACTTCGAGCATCTATGGCGGTACATACAATCTCTTTGCCGTTACAATGCGCAAGTTGGGCATAGAGGTTACATTTGTCGATCAAGATGCCGATGATGCAACTATATTAGCAGCCTTCCAACCCAATACTAAGTTGCTTTTTGGAGAGACTATAGCCAATCCCGGTTGCAGTGTACTCGATATTGAGCGTATGGCACGTTTGGCACATAGTCAGGGTGTACCTCTCATTATTGATAATACTTTTGCCACACCTATCAATTGCCGCCCGTTTGAGTGGGGGTGTGACATTATTACACACTCTACCACCAAGTATATGGACGGACATGCCACTGCTGTGGGTGGTGCTATTGTTGATAGTGGCAACTTCGATTGGGAAGCCTATCATGACCGTTTTGCTTGCCTTACCGAGCCCGATGAGTCGTATCATGGATTGGTCTATACCCAACGCTTCGGTAAGTTGGCCTATATCACTAAGGCCACCAGTCAGGTGATGCGTGACCTTGGCTCTATACAATCGCCTCAAAATGCTTTCTTGCTCAATATTGGCTTAGAAACTTTGCACTTGCGTATGGAGCGCCACTGCTACAATGCACAGCGAGTAGCCGAGTATCTATGCCATAACGAGCGTGTGGCTTGGGTGCGTTATAGTGGACTTCCCGGTGATAAGTATTACGACTTAGGACAAAAATACTTGCCCAATGGCTCGTGCGGTGTGATAGCTTTCGGGTTGAAGGGCGGTCGCGATGTCTCTATCCGCTTTATGGACAACCTCAAGTTGGCAGCTATCGTTACGCATGTAGCCGATGCACGCACATGTGTGCTGCACCCAGCCAGTCATACACATCGTCAGCTCAGTGACGAGCAGTTGCGCGATGCCGGTGTTGAACCCGACTTGATACGTCTGTCGGTTGGTATCGAAGATGTCGATGATATAATTGCCGACTTGCAACAGGCCATGGACGCTTGATAATAATTACTCTTCCTGACCTTCTACGTTAAGTAAGAAAACATAGGGTGCTATCGTCTCTATTTTATCGGGGTACGATAGCCCTTTTATTTTATTCTTGTTTGTTAGTTTCACCTCTTTTACTTGCTCTATGAGCGCAGTGAGGTACAATGCTTTCACTGCATAGTTGGCTGTTATGACAGTCAAATTCTCATTGATTCTTAACGACATTACTCCCAGCACATTGCCATCATTATCAAACATAGGGCTGCCACTGCTACCATTATCAATATCTATCGATACCATATAATGCGATGGAAGTAATCCGTTAATTGCATTTATAGTACCGTTAGAGACCTTTATCTCTTTGTTGAGTAAATTAGTCTTGGGATAGCCTAAGTAGAACACCGTTTCACCTTTGCGAGCGATGCGATTGTCTATGCAATAGGGAAGCTCATCAAATGGCTTGAAAGATGGGTCGTCAATGCGAATGATAGCAAGGTCATTGATAGGGTCGCTTGCTACAACGACAGCATTGTACTTTTTGACAATTTGGTTATTGCTGGTTTGTGAAGCGGTGATAGTGGTGGCATTGTCTATGACATGGTGATTGGTTACTAAGTATCCATCGGTGGTGATGGCAAATCCGGTACCACTGCCAGCAAAGTTCTTATTATTGCTTTTAGGTGAAATCTGTGTATAACGTCTGAGCGTTATTACATATTCATCGTCTATAAAATCTATTTTCAATACTTCGCCTTGCAGGGTAGCTATGATATTATCTACTTTATCACCTTCGGCATCATACCATTCTACATCATATCGGTTGCTGATTGTCGGGTACAATCTTGCCTTTATGTCGCCCTCGTTCCATCTTCCGGGGTATATTTTGGCACCCTCAAGATAGAGTAGGTCGTAGCAATCAAGTTCTTCATTGGCTACGATGGCCATCTTGTAGTCACCACCCATTCTTACCAGTCCGTTATTATCTTTTATCCATTTGCTATAGCTATCATTTATATGGATTTCCCAGAAATCTTCTATGATTTCGCCTTTGGTGTTTTTAAAATATTGTTGGAGTTTTTGGGTATTCCATGATGTGCGTGGTAGTCTATTTTTCTCCTTTACTATCATGTACACGTCTTTAACTCTTATTTTAGAACCGGCCGTAAGGTATAGGCCGGTATAACTACCATACGATGGTACATTATAGACAATCTCCCAAGGAATTTCGTCATTCCAACCGCCACCCAGCCACAACGTATTGTTGTTGTATTGTATCCATAATTTGTATTGGCTGTACTTATTTATATAATTGTTAAATCGACACACCTTCCAGTCGGTGTGTATGGTTGTATCGTTGCCATTTATTGTCACAATGCTATACTCAATATCGGGCGATTCGTACAGTATATCATCTTTTTCGCAAGGTCGCATCAAGACAGCACTATAGTGTTGCATATCTTTCATGCCTATCACCCAGCCATATACAGGATATTTTACCGATTTGCCGCGCCTTTTTACACCGTTCTCATCGTAGTAGTATTGTGGATATGAAGTTTGCGATGCATCATGAAGATTGGTTATATCCAGCACTATTTCCAGTCCATAATCTCCTTGAGCCTTGGTATCAATTACGTTCACCGTATCGCTGTTCATGAGGGTATAGCTATCTACAAGGTAACCGTCCTTGTCTATATATGCTTCTCTGAAGTCGCTCTTGCCTTCATACCATTGCGGTATGATAAATCGCTCGTGTGCCATTGCCGAGCTGCAAAGCAAGAGTAGTAGAAATATTAGTAGTGTTGTGTTATGCGGTTTCATAGTTGTGCCAATTGGGATATGTACTACGACAACAAAGATACTATTTTATGTCGAAATGCAAACATTTGCCTCATGAGTATGGCTGCTAATAATAAAAAAAGTACGTCACCTTTTACAAGATGACGTACTCATATATGCTGTCGGGGTATATATTAGCGAACAACTACCTTGGTAGCTTTGTTGCCAACTTTAACGATGTAGATACCCTTGCTATCGACTTTAATGTCGCGACCGGCAATACCTGTTGCAACCAACTTGCCTGTTACATTATATACACTTACAGTCTCGTTGTTACCAGAGGTCTTGATATAACCATTTGCTGCAAACACACGATTGGCTGTAGATTGTACATTGTTGAGTGCTGTTGTTACTGTAACTTTGGTGGGGAAGATTTGAATTGTTGTTTTATAAATACTAACAAAACCTTCGATCGAGTAGCTGTCATTACCAACAGCGGGAAGTTCAACATCAAAGCGTTTGTATGCATCGATGCTACCGGTTTCGTCGGTAAATATCTTCTCAGTTTTCACCATTACATTATCCAATTTCACATATTGGCTTACCATATCGGCTGTGATATCGGCAATAGCAACCTCTTTGGGATATACGGGTGCACCGGGTGTAGCTTCGCCAAACGACGAAACGTAGGGTGTCATTTGATATGTACCATTGTAGTAACCTACGCTACCGCAAACACCTTCCAATACGTCACCATTTGCATACTCCTTGTTGAGTGAGCCATATACTTGCAATGAAGATGTTCCGTCGGTAATGTACATATAGCGATCGTATTGATATATCACTGTTACGGGGCAAGCAATGCGATAGAGGTCGGTTTTGGCAGCTTCGGTAGTATTAGTAGCCAAGAATGCAGCAATGTCGGCTACCTCAGGTATTGCATTGATTGTGTATGTAGCTTCATTGATGCTCGATACATCGTTGCCTTTTACTGCAATAGCTTTAACGGTAGTTGTCTCACCGATAGTGATAGCCTCGCTATAGAGTTGCTTACTTGCATCGGGAGTAGTTCCATCTACAGTGTAGTAAATGTCAGCACCTTCGGTAGAGCAAGAAATTTCTACTTCGATAGGCTCGTAGTATGTACCGCTATTTACCGAGAACATAGGCATGCTCACTGAGGGAGCGCTACCACTGATGGTTACATCAATGCTGGTAAAATCAAATTGACCGGCTTTACTTGCACCATCTGTACCATGAACAGCTTTTTCACCAACGGTCAATGTGATGTCGTTTGCATCACCTGTCCATGTGATAGTTGCTGCCGATGCGTCTATGGCAATGCTACCAACCGAAGGAGTAACATCGGGGAGACGTCTGAGACCTTGAGCCGAGATGTTAAACACAATCTTCGACATATTGCCGATAGAGCTTATCATGCGCACTGTATTATTGGCATAGGCACGACAGTCATTTGCATTTGCGTTTACTGTGGGTTTTGTTCCACCTCCGGCTTGATCTACTGTAATTGAAATACCGTTTGATGTGTATGAGATTACTTTCTCTGCATCATCAACGCCACTCCAATCGCTGGGGCTATTCCAACTAATGTTCACTTGATTGGCATATACTGCCATTGTTGCGAACAATGTGAGAATGAAAAGAGTAATTTTCTTCATAAATAATTGATTTATAGATTAATAATTAAAATTTGTATATCTATCCAATTCTAAATCCACTATTTCTTGCAAAGTAAACAAAAAAATTAGATATAATGAACGAAAAAGTTACTAAAAGTGATAGAAAAGTTATTCCTATTTAGTCACATATCTATAAATAATTTTTATGTCCTTATATATTTTTATTTTTTGTATATGGTTGATATTTAGTTGTATAATGTGTTTTTGTGCGCTTATGCATATTAATTTGTTTGTAAATAGTTATAAAATGTAAGGTGGTTAATGTAAAAATATCTATCTTTGTACCCGAATTTTAAATGAACCGATTATGAAGAAAGCATTTGTATTTCCCGGTCAAGGCTCGCAATACGTAGGTATGGGCAAAGACCTTTATGAGAATTACCCTATTGCTAAAGATATGTTTGAGAAAGCCAATGAGATATTGGGCTTTCGTATTACCGACCTCATGTTTGAGGGTACTGAAGAGGATTTGAAACAAACTAAAGTTACACAACCAGCAGTTTTCCTACACTCGGTTATCTTAGCCAAGACTATGGGTGAGGAGTTCTGTCCCGATATGGTGGCCGGTCACTCTTTGGGCGAGCTCTCGGCATTGGTTGCTGTAGGGGCCATGTCATTTGAAGATGGTTTGCGTCTTGTTTCGGCTCGTGCCATGGCTATGCAGAAGGCTTGTGAGGCTCAACCCTCTACAATGGCTGCTATTATTGGCTTGCCTGATGAGACAGTCGAACAAATCTGCTCGGAAGTAACTGAAGGTATTGTTGTGGGTGCTAACTATAACAACCCCGGACAACTTGTTATTTCGGGTACAATAGAAGGTGTAGATGCAGCTTGTGAGAAATTGACCGCAGCCGGTGCCAAGATGGCTATTCGTCTCAAAGTAGGTGGCGCTTTCCACTCTCCTCTTATGGAGTCGGCTCGTGCCGAGTTGGCCGAGGCCATAGCAGCCACACCTTTTATGACTCCATCTTGTCCAGTATATCAGAATGTCGATGCGCTACCTCATACCAACCCCGAGGAGATAAAGCAAAATCTCATAGCTCAACTTACCGCTGCTGTGCGTTGGAGTTATGCAGTGAATAATATGATAGCCGATGGTGCAGGTGAGTTTACCGAGGTTGGTCCCGGTAAGGCATTGCAAGGTATGATAAAGAAAATAAGCCGAGAAGTAACTATTCAAGGCCGTCAGTAATATTATAATAAGAATTTCTATAAGGTGGTTGCCCCTACAGGGTAGCCACCTTTTCTTTTGTAGTTTGTTCGTGGCTACTCTTTTTTATCATTCAGCCCATTGTCAACAAAAAAAGCGACCCACTATAGTAGCAGGTCGCTTTGCAATGTTTATTTGTCACCTCGGTCTTAGAACCAACGCACGTATGCGAAGTCTTGACGGTGGGGAAGATCGGCATTCTTGGGATACATACGGAATGAATAGCGGAATGCACCGGCCTTATCAATTGTGTTGTTGAGGCGGTAAGTGATGCGGTTGCCTTCAATCTTCACAACCTCAAGCTCTTGTACACTGTGCAACTTCATTTCGTTGCTGTTTGTAGCACTGTCGGCAGGTATAGCCACCAATTCTACACCGATGCAGTTGCCTAAGCCCTTGTTATCGATAGTTACCTCAATAGGATAGTTGTTACCAGCTTGAGGTGTATAGAGCATTGCATCGGGTATTTTCACTTCGCATACCTCTATTTCGTCCCATTTGGCAGCAACACCGGCCTTCCATGCAGCTATCTCTTTGGCTTTGGCAAAGTCGTTGGCTTGTAAGAGAGCCGAACGCTCACCCTCTTTGCGGTAGAAACGGTCGATGTAATCGTCGAGCTGACGTTTCATAGTGTAAACGGGAGCAATCTCGGCAATAGACTTCTTGATGTATTGTATCCACTCGGGTGAGTAGCCCTTGCTGTTCTTGGCGAAGTACAAAGGTATAATCTCATTCTCGAGCATAGTGTAGATAGTAGCAGCATCGAGTTTGTCTTGTTGCGATTGATCTTGATAGGTACGTTTGTCGGTCAATGCCCAACCGGCACCTTCGCGATAACCCTCATACCACCAGCCATCGAGTACCGAGAAGTTGAGTACACCATTCATCTCGGCTTTCTCGCCCGAAGTACCAGATGCCTCCAAGGGGCGGGTAGGAGTATTCATCCAGATATCGACACCCGAGATGAGGCGTTTTGAAATCTTCATGTCGTAGTTCTCGAGGAAGATAATCTTGCCGAGGAACTCGGGCATACGCGAAATCTCAACGATGCGCTTGATGAGGCCTTGACCGGCACCATCGGCGGGGTGTGCCTTACCAGCAAAGATAAATTGTACAGGGCGGTCGGGGTTGTTTACAATCTTAGAGAGGCGCTCCAGGTCGGTAAACAAGAGGTGCGCACGCTTGTAGGTGGCAAAGCGACGTGCAAAACCAATGAGCAGAGCATTGGGGTTGATGCGATCGAGGATAGATACGATGCGTGAGGGGTCGCCTTGATTCTTGAGCCAAGTCTCGCGGAAGTCGTCTTTAACAAACTTGATGAACTTGTTCTTCAAGGTCTGGCGCATGTTCCATATCTCTTGGTCATCTACCTCATAGATACGACTCCATATATCGCAGTTAGATTGGTCGGCCATATACTCCTCGCCAAGTTTCTCTTTGTAGAAGGCTTTCCACTCCGATGCAGCCCATGTGGGCATGTGTACACCATTTGTTACGTAGCTTACGTGCAATTCGTCGGGTGCATAACCTTTCCAAATGGGTTGGAACATCTTTTGAGAAACTTTTCCGTGCAACCAGCTCACACCATTTACCTCTTGGCAAGTGTTGCAAGCAAATACACTCATTGAGAATTTCTCGTTAGTATCGGGATTTTCACGACCCATGTTTATAAAGTCGCTCCACGAGATACCGAGTTTGGCGGGATATTCGCCCATGTATTTGCCAAAGAGCGACTCATCGAAGTAGTCGTGACCTGCAGGTACGGGAGTGTGTACGGTGTAGAGTGACGATGCACGCACTACCTCGAGTGCCTCGGCAAAGCTCAAGCCCTTGCCTACATAGTCAACAAGACGTTGAACGTTGAGCAACGCAGCATGACCCTCGTTACAGTGATATACTTGGCTTTCGATACCAAGTTTGTGCAACATCAATACACCACCAATACCCAACATATACTCTTGTTTCATGCGGTTTTCCCAATCGCCACCATAGAGTTGGTATGTGATAGGACGGTCAAACTCGCTATTGAGATCAAGGTCTGTATCCATCAAATACAATGCGATGCGACCAATGTTTACTCTCCAAATGTGTGAGTAGATGATACGACCGGGGAAGGGTACTTCGAGTATCATAGGACGGCCGTCGGGCTCACATACTTGCTCGATAGGAAGTTGGTTGAATTTTTGAGCCTCATAGTTGGCAATTTGTTGTCCGTCCATCGACAATGTTTGCGAGAAGTAGCCATAGCGATAGAGGAAACCTACACCTGTCATATTGACACGGCTGTCGCTGGCCTCTTTCATGTAGTCACCGGCCAATACACCAAGACCTCCCGAGAATATCTTGAGGGCATTGGCAAGACCATACTCCATAGAGAAGTACGAAACAGAAGGTACATCGGTACGTTTCTCCACATTCATATATGCTTGAAACTCGTCATATACATCTGCGATACGGCGCATCATGTTTTTGTCGGCGAGTATTGAGTCTATTTTTTCGTAGCTCAAACTTTGAAGCAACATTACCGGATTCTCGTTTGTGGCACGCCACAACTCGCTGTCAATGTCATTGAAAAGTCTCTTAGCCGAAGTGTTCCACACCCACCAGAGGTTGCGTGACAACGTTTCGAGATTGGACAACTCGGCAGGAAGGCTCGCTTTCACGGTAACGTCACGCCATATAGGGGCGTTCGTATTACTTGCTTTTACTGTCATAGTTTTCTTCGATTTTTATTATTTGTATTATTGTATTCTTTCTTGAGCATTGCGTATTGCTATGTCAAATGCTTGTTGGTAATAGACGATAAAGTTTTTCCACTCGGCTTCTGATGCTATTCGCGAAGCAGCGCGGTCTATCGCTGTCTTTTCTTTGATATCCATTTTGCTCAACTCTACAATTGTATCGCATAGTTGTTGCGACACGCCTATAAAGTTGTCGTCGTAGCGACGCAATACCTCTACACCCGTAGCCTTGAGTGTACTGGCGTCGTGGCCTATCACCCATTGACCAAAACCCGATAGCTGAGTCGTAATGGTGGGAATGCCAAAAGCTACACTCTCGAGTGGTGTATAACCCCATGGCTCATAGTAGCTGGGGAATGCTGTTGCGTCCATACCTATCAATACATCATAGTAGGGCATATTGAGCAATCCGTCTTCTCCGGTTAGATATGACGGTATGAATACAATCTTTACACGACTGTCGGGGTGATTGTTCAATCCCAACCAACGTATTTGATTGACGATATTATCGCTATCGTAGTTGTGCAAATGATGTGTGATAAAGGGATCGTGTAGTGGAGTGTTGTATTCACCGCCTTGAGCTATGCGTTGTAGCAAATCGGGGCGGGGCGCATCGGTCCAGCCGGGAGTAAGCACGAAGGCTATAATTTCGCGATTGAGGTCGCGACGTTGAGCCATACGTCCCACTGCATCAACAAACATATCTATACCCTTGTTGCGATATTCATATCGGCCCGATGTTGCTATCAAGAAGGCATCTTCAGATGGCTGATAGCCCATGAGATTGGCAACGATGTCGAGCAGCTTGCGTCGCGCAGTTTCGCGCTTGGCAGGTTTCTCTTTTTGTGTAGGAACAAAGTTGCGTTCAAAACCGTTGGGAGTTACTACATCGGGTTTACGTTCAAGCAGTTGAGTGCACTCACGCGCTGTAATATCACTCACTGTTGTAAAACAATCGGCTTGCAGAGCAGCACGCTTTTCTACCGAGTGCTTCGATACCATATTCAACTCATAGGCCATTTGATCGCCATTGTATCCGGCTAAGTAGTCGTACAGAGGCTTGTTGTTACCCGCGATAGAACGTCCCATCGAAGTAGCATGAGTGGTAAAGAGTGTAGCTATAGCAGGCTGGAAGTGCTTGAGATATAGCAGTCCCATACCGGTTGTCCACTCGTTGAAGTGTGCTATCACCTTTTTATCTTTGCCATTGATGTATAAATAGTAGTTCTCTATGACAAGTGCCGAAGCCCATGCAAAGGCCGATGCTTCATCGTAATCGCCATAAGCAGGCATAGAATCGACTCCATATAGATCCCACATCAATTTATATAGCTCATTTTTATGAGCATATAGCGGGGTAAAATCGACAAGAATAACAATTGGTTTTCCGGGAATATCCCAACGTCCGGCACGCACTTTCAGGCCATAGGGCAATTCTACTTGCTCTATCCAGCCTTTTGTTACCTTATTATCCTCGATAAAGTAGGGCGAAGGTTTCTCTTGCCATACATCGGGACCTACGAAAACCACCTTGTCTTTGTGACATTTCTGGAGTGTCTTAGCCTTGGTCGAAAGTACGGTGTATATACCTCCAACAAGGTTACAAACTTCCCAGCTTACCTCAAATATATAGTCTGGTCTGATTTGACTATCGGTCATACCGTATTGTATAATCTGTTTCTGAATTTTAAATTGCAAATTTACAACAATTTTCTGTTTTATAATAAATTTCGAACCAATTTTTTTGATGTTGTAATTGTGCAATCGTTATCATTGTAACAAATGGTTACATAAATCACATTGTTCTATTGCATTTTCTTGCTATATATTTACTCAATTGAAAAAATATAGTTATATTTGCATTATATAGTAAGGTGTGGTGAGTGAGAAACTACTAATAATTGTTCTTATGATATACATCTTGGTATTGTAATATTGTAAAACTCTATAAAAATAGACAATCATGGCAAGTAAAAGAACACTCAAAAAAGAAATTAATGCAATCGCATCTACATTGGTTGGTGAATATCTGCTCACACGCGAGTTTATTCCCGGTGTCGATATTGCAAGTGCCAATGTAGTACTTGGTAAAGTGTTTGACATGCGCAAAGAATTTTTGGCACGTGTTGGTGCCAATGGTGGCAATGATAGCAAGCAAGTTAAAGCATACTATAGAAAATTACGTGCCGATTTTGATGCCAAAGTTGATGAAATAATAACAGATTTCGAAGCCCTAACAAAATAAGCGTATGGGCTTGGGTAAATATTTAGCAAGTAAATTATTGAAATGGGGCGGCTGGACAGTAAATGTCGGGTTGCCCGATTTCGATAAATGTGTCATTTGTGTTGCTCCTCATACCAGCAATTGGGATTTTATTATTTGTGAATTGGCATATACTTCATTGGGGCGTAAGGCTGGTTTCTTGATGAAGAAGGATTGGTTTTTCTTTCCGTTAGGATACTTCTTTCGTGCCATTGGCGGTGTGCCGGTAGATCGTAGTCGCCGTACCGACTTGGTAGAACAGATTGTCGAACAATTCAAGTCGCACGATCGACTTACTATTGCTGTCACTCCCGAAGCTACACGCAAGGCCAATGCCAACTGGAAAACAGGGTTCTATAGGATAGCTATGGGTGCCAATGTACCTATTGTTTTGGCTTACCTTGACTATGATAAGCGAGAAGTAGGAATAGAACGCACATTTACCCCCACAGGCAATGTTGTGGCCGATATGGAAGAGATAAAGAGGTATTATATGCGCTTCAATGCGAAGTATAAAGATAAATTTATAACCGGACTTGAGTAAATAAGATATGGAAAAGCTACGTGTTGCATTGTTACAGAACGATATAGCGTGGGAGAATGTAGATGCTAATCTTCAGGCCTGTGGAGATATCTTGTCGCAACTTGACGAGGGTGTACATATTGTTGTATTGCCCGAGATGTTTACAACCGGATTTTCTATGTCGGCGGTAAAATATGCCGAGGAGGGCGAGGGAAAAACACTATCGACCATTAAAAAATGGGCGGCCCAATATGATGTTGCTATTGCAGGTAGCTATATAGTTGCCGATGGTGGTTGCAATTACAATCGTGGCTTTTTTGTCAAGCCCGATGGCGATGTTACATTCTACGACAAGCGTCACCTCTTTCGCATGGGCGATGAAGGGCAGGTATTTACTGCCGGAAACAGTCGTGCTATAGTGGAGTATCGTGGTTGGCACATCGCACTATTTATATGCTACGACTTGCGCTTCCCGGTATGGAGTCGTAATGTAGCCAATGAGTACGACTTGGCTCTGTATGTAGCCTCATGGCCTCAAGTGCGAGGTCAGGTGTGGCGATCGTTGTTGGTGGCTCGAGCGTTGGAAAATGCAAGTTATGTGTGTGGCGTAAATCGTGTAGGAAAAGACGGACTCAATCTCGACTATATAGGCGATACAATGGCTATCGACTTTAAGGGGGCGGTAGTGGCTAAAGTTCCCGATGGTGAGCAAGGTGTAGCAATAGTAGAGCTTGATGGCGATAAATTGCAATCTTTCCGCACCAAATTCCCTACATGGCGCGATGCCGATAATTTTACTATAGAATATTGAAAATGATACAAGTAGGACAATATAACACACTGCGTGTTGTCAAGGAGGTAGAGTTTGGCATCTATCTTGATGGTGGTGAAGCCGGAGAGATTTTGTTGCCTATCAAGTATGTACCTGATGGAACAAAAATCGACGATGAAATAGAGGTGTTTATCTATCATGATAGCGAAGATCGTATTATAGCAACGACCGAAGAACCCTATATTATGGTGGGCGAGTTTGCCTTCTTGGAGACAAAGATGGTCAATCGCATAGGTGCTTTTCTCGACTGGGGTATTACAGCCAAAGATTTGCTTGTTCCCTATGCCGAGCAACGTGCTACCATGCGCGAGGGTGGCGTATATCTCGTTTATGCCTATCTCGATGATATGACAGGGCGCATAGTGGCCTCGTCGAAAGTCGATAAGTTTCTCGATAACACACCTCCCCAATATGCTGTCAATGATGCTGTTGAACTTCTTGTTGTACAGGAAACGGAGCTGGGTTATAAGGTAATTGTCGAGAATAAACATTGGGGTATGGTGTATAAAAACGAAGTTTTTACAACCATCGAACCCGGCGATTTCCTTACAGGCTATGTAAAGAAGGTGCGTGAGGACGAGAAACTGGATATTTCATTGCAACCTACAGGCTATCGTCAGGCAGTAGGTGATGGTGCTATAAGTGAAAAGATACTTACCGAACTTACCAATGCCGGTGGATACTTGCCTTATGGCGATAAGACTGATGCCGACACTATAGTGCGAGTATTTGGTTGTAGCAAGAAGAACTTCAAGAAGGCACTCGGAGCCTTATATAAAGCTCGGAAAATAGAATTGGAGCCGCAAGGAATCAGACTTGTTAAGTAAGCAACTATATTTTTTTTTGATATTACTGCCGACCCGGAATTCCCGGTCGGTTTTTTTATGTCATTAAACAATTTGTAACATCGAGTTGTTTTATTGTCGATATACGGCTACTGTAGTATAATACAATAAAACAATGACTTATGAAAAGAATTTTGCTTGCTGCAACCGTCATTCTATTCTCATTGGCTATCAATGCAGCGCCAAACAAAAAGGAAGTGACTCAACTTAAAGCGTTTCTCCAGTCGCAATCGGCGCATGGTAAACCTAACTATATGCTCTTGAGTGTTCCGCTTGATAATCCGGCGGCATGGAGGGGCGTGACGTGGAACGGAGATGGGCGTGTCACAGCGATAGATTGGCATGACCATAAGTTGTCGGGACAACTCAATCTGGCCGGTTTTGTAGCACTACAAACACTCAATGTCGCTCATAATGAGATAACTATGCTCGATGTGTCGGGTTGTACTTCTTTGCAGTCGGTCGATGTCAGTCATAATCATCTCGCAGAGTTGGATCTGGACAATTGCCCCATGCTTGTAGCATTGAACTGTTATCGGAACCGACTCACCGAACTTTCTATTACCTCTACACCTCGTCTCAAGATGCTCAATTGTACAGGCAATCTATTTGTGTCGTTCAGTGCAAGTGGAGCTCCTATGCTCGAGACATTATATGTGCAGAATTGTCATCTCGAACATCTCGATGTAGATAGCTGTGCCAGCCTCAAGACGCTATATTGTGGTTACAATCGACTCACTTCGCTCACGCTGGTAGGTACCGATGCTCTCAAACATCTCAATATCGATAATAACAATATCGAGAAACTCTATATACAAGACTTGGCATCATTGGTAACACTTGCTTGTAGCGAAAACAATATGACACAATTGGCGCTGGTCAATTGCACTGCTTTGCTCGATTTGGTCTGTTCATACAATGACCTTACAGCCATAGACCTTGAGGGTACAAACAAATTGTCGTTTATCGATTGTTCGTACAACGACTTGTCAAGCCTCAATCTTAGCGGTCTGCTTATGCTCGAGCGCGTTGTTTGCAACAATAATCAGCTTATGACACTTGATGTTTCGCATTGTCCCAATCTCATGTATGTCAATTGTAGGTATAATCAGATATCCGATTTCCGCACCGAAGGCGATACCAACCTACGCATGGTGGCAAGTCAGTGGAACTTCGTTGCAGGTACATATAATTATTGATAATGAATGTTGTATTAGTCTGAACTGCGAGGAGACATTATTCAATCGAAGATGTCTCCTCGCATTATAATACAACTAAAATATATAAAATAGGAATTTCTGTGCAACCAATCATTGTTTGAACTTAATAGATTTATACAAGACCGAAATTTAGCCTGCAATGTGTACATAACTAATCTAAGCAGTATCTCGCTATTAAGGGCTTATTATAAATATTTAATAATTTGCTTGTTTGTTGAATTTTCCGAGAATTTATAACTTTTTTCTTTTTTAATGTGGTATTGTTAATTATATGTAAAATATTGAACAAGTGTTGTATTTTTTTTATCTTTACGGCCCAATTATTAGCATTAGACTTAATGAGGTTCTGGCTAATTGCTGATATTAATATTAATAGAACCTCTAATAATTAAAATTTTATGCTTATGAAAAACTTTACTAAATTTTTGTGCATTTCAGTATTGGCATCTGTTACTGTAGCTGCTGTTGCTGAAAGTTATACCACACTTGGAGATGGTACCAATTATACATTGCAACTCCTTGCTGAAACATCAGGTAGTGGAGTGTCGCTCGAAAGTGATGGTGTATATGTGTTAGATGGTGATATAACCATTGAGGCCGGTGACTCATTTACTTTAGACAATGGTGTTACTTTAAAGATGGGTAATAATGCACAACTGACTATTGCAGGAGAGGCTAACTTTGATTGTACTGATCTCACCACTATTACAAAAAATGCCGAAACAGATGAACCCAAGGGTTTTTATATCAATACCGAATTGACAGACTTTACATATAAGCTTACTAACATACGCTTTGAATATGCAGGTCTTCGCGCTTTTATGACAGCTTCAATGGAAATGAAAAATTGTCAGTTTGTTTACAACAATGGTGCATCAAGCTCATCTGGTGCTTTAGCTATCAACTTGTCTGATGGTTCTTATGTTATTAGCGATTGTGATTTCATAGAAAATATTGTACCGGCTGTAGGTACTGGAGCCAATGTGGCGGTTGCTCTAACTATAGAAAATTGCTTATTCCGTGATAATAATACCGAAAATCGTAACAAACCACAAGTCAATCTTACTGCAGGTGGAAACAATGATATAGTTATCAAAAACTCTACTTTTGAAGGCGCACAACGTGATAAAGTAGGTGGTATTTCAGTATCTAATATGATGGATATTGCAGGTACTAATAACGTTCTTATAGAGGGTAACACATTGACTGAACATCGTTATGGTATAACTACACTTGGTGCATTGAACGTGCGTATTATAAACAATCACATGGTTAATAACAATCATGAAACCAACGCAATGAATGGTGGTAGTGGTATAAGCATCTACGATACTAACTATGCGCAAGATGTATATATTGAAGGTAATTACATCGAAAATAGCCTGTGGGGTATTACTATCATCGGCGGTAAAAATGTAAATGTGGGTAAGACTGAGGTTGATAAATCTGCATCTGATTATAATCCCGGTCGCAATGTATTTGTAGATAATGGCAATGGTGGTCAACTATATGACCTCTATAACAATGGTACTAATACAGTTTATGCTCAAGGTAATACGTGGAATGTCGCCAATCAAACTGCAGAAGAGATAGAGACGGTTATCACTCATAAGGCCGACAATAATGCTCTCGGTGAAGTAATATTTATGGACGAAAGTAATGGCTTAGAGAGTAACCTTATTGATTCATATACTTTCAACTCTGCAAGCAAGCAACTTAGTGGTTTGAATGATTGTTGCGTAGTAAGAGTCTATTCTCTAAATGGATCCTTGGTTAATCAGGTAGCAGTTGAAGGAGGTGTAGCCAATCTTAGTGAACTAACTCAAGGTGTTTATATCGTTCGTATCAACAACTCTTCATGCATTAAAGTCGTAATATAAGCCAGCAACAAAAGATTTATAACAGATAATTTTTTAGGAAAACAGAGGGCGGTCTCACTCGATATGTATTTTATTTTCTAACTAATTGATTATCAGTTTTGACTTTTTGAAGATGCATCGAGAATTAAAATCAGGCGTATGCAATGGGTTATACATAACCCTGCATACGCCTGATTTTTAATACTTACAAACACATCTATAATATAAGCTGTAACACTTCTTTCGCTGTGGTGATATTCTCCTCATTGCCTCACCTAACGTTCTATTACCTCTACATCACATCTCAAGATACTCAATTGCACCGGCAGTATGAAGATTGTCGTTACAATCAGATATCCGATTTCAGCACCGAAGGCGATACCAACCTACGCATGGTGGCAAGTCAGTGGAACTTCGTTGCCGGTACATATAATTATTGATAATGAATGTTGTATTAGTCTGAACGCGAGAGGACACATCATTATATCTGAGATGTGTCCTCTCCACTATTTATATCAATGCAACGTAGGCTATACCGCCTTTTGCAACGGTATAGCCTACATATATATAAGTCTATAAATGAGTCCTTATAGGATTATCTTTGCAACCTCTTTTGAGTTTTTATCTTCTACAACTACTATATAAACACCTTGAGCCAGGTTGTGTGTGACAAAGATGCCTTGATGGTTGGTTGCGTTACAAACGATGCTGCCACTTATTGTCGATATGACAATGTTGTATGGCTCATGGCTGTTTGCATCTACACATATTGTACCATTACTTGATGTTATAATGAAGTTATCATGGGCAGTATGTGTGATACCACTACCATCGGCAGCCTCTATGTTAGTAAAGAAATCGCCCCACTCACTCAGTTTGTAATCTTCAACTGCGTCATAAGGACATTTGATGGTAACTTGACTGCAATCTACTCCAAAGAAGGGATCGGTATAAGTTTCCCATGCATCAAACTCGGCAGGTGTTGTACCCAAGCAATTGATTTCTTTGAGGGCTGTACATTGGTAGAATGCTCTGTTACCAACATCGGTAAGGCCGGCGGGCAATGTTACAGTAGTGAGATTTTCGCATGATGCAAATACGGCCTCATATAGTTGTGTTACACCATCGGGTACAACAATAGTTGTAAGTTTAGTACCGGCAAAGGCTTGTTCCCAAATGGCCTCAATAGAGTGGGGGAGTTCAACCGTTTGAAGTTGTGATAAACAGAACGCATACGCATCAATACCAATAAAACCTTCGGGGAATGTTACCTCTGTGACATCACAACCATAGAATGCACCGCCCCATACGGCAACACAACCCTCTATGATATCATAACGCTTGCTCTCGGTAGTGCGAGGATAGAGATAGATAAAGCGTTTGTCGGTTGTATAAAGTGCTCCATCAATAACAGTGAATGTATTGTTGTTTGCATCTGCGGTGATGGTTGTAATGTTAGTGTGGTTGAATGTATTTGCTTCAATAGCATTCACATTCATAGGGAAGTGTATGGCTGTAATTCCTACGTTTTGGAATGCAGCTGTTTTTATTGTAGTTACATTCTCGGGTATTGTTATCTCAGTAAGTGATGTACAGTCTTGGAAGAGTCCCATGGGTATTTCTGTCATAGCTGTGGGCAACGTAATGCTGTTGAGTTGTGAACAGCTTTCAAAAGCATACATACCGATGGTTGAGCAGTTGGCGGGTATATCAATGTTGTTTATACTACATTTGTAGAAAGCACCTTGACCTATTTTCTCCAATGTCGAGGGCAGTGTTATTTCGGTCAGCGATTCGCATTGAGCAAATGTTGATGCTTCTATGGCTGTGATACCTTCGGGAATAGTGATAGTACTCAATTGAGTTTTATAGAAGGCGTATTCACCTATCTTTTGCAGACCTTGGGGTAAGTTTATAGACCTCAAAGGTGATACCCTGAATGCACCATAACCTATTTCTATAATAGTATTGGGTAGAGTGACTGTCTCCACGTTGCTCCAGTAGAATGCCTCTTCTTCTATCGATACTACGGTATAATCAACTCTATTCTCAGTTACTATTTCGGGTATAATACAATTTGTTACTTCGTTCGATACACTTGTTACACCCAACGTGCGGTTTTCTTTTACAATATAAGTGATACCTTCTTGAGTGAATTTTTCGCCTATAGCAAGTTCAACGGTAGGGGCTGAGGCGAGTTGGTCTGCAGCAAACATAGAAACTGCACCATACGACATAAAGATGGCAATGCGGCTGCTTTCGTTAAGTGTCAAGACACCATTGCTCCACTCTTGATTGTTAAATTCGGGTAGCCAAGTTACTTCCAAAGGCTCTTCCTCGATAGTGAAAGTACTATCTGCATTCTCTATGGCCTTGAATAACTTAATCTCGCCCGAGGTATATTCCGAGTAAGTGCCACGCGCAGTTATCATTATATTGCCGCTTACTTCGGGCGAAATCATGTATATGGTGTACTGACTGGGATATTCGCGACGAGGGTTGGCATCTTCGTATATCGATACAGCTTTCACACCGTCTATCTCTTTGCCTACAAAATATTCGGTATGACGTTCAGCCGACTCAAATACATAGTCATAGATATCATAGTCATAGGTACCCTTGATATTCCAACCGGCCCAATCCTCGGGTAGGGTTTTATCTGTTACATCAAATGCTTGTGTATATCCGGTAGGTGCCGACATTGAGTTGCCTGTCAGTTTTACTTCAAATGTTCCGGCTTCTCCAAGTGCTATTGTGGCTGTTTGGTTGTATTCGCCATCGGCAGTGGGAGCAAAAGTGACAGGAATAGTCACTGTAGTGAGCGAAGGTATGCTCAACTCGGTATGCTCAATAGTGAAAGGTGCTGAAACGCCTGCAATCTGAGCTGTCAAATCGTTTGAGCCTGTATTGCTTATAGAGAACTCCTTGACAATAGTAGAATTGGTAAATGTTGTTGAGAAATTCAATTGGTCGGTAGATACTCTTGCACCATATTCGGCCACATTTTCATACGATATTGTTGCCTTGGGAAGGAAGCTCTGATTGTACTTGAAAACCGAGTCAAAACCGTATGTTGCATTGACGTGGTCTGCTACTAGTTGTCCGTAGAAAGGAATTTGCATGTATGTGCTACCTGCTGTTGTATTCTTAATTTCTACAACAAGATTTTCACCTCCATACACATAGGGCGTAGTAAATGTAAATTCAAGAGTATTCATGGTTTCATCACCCGATACACTTCCTGCAAATACCTCTGTAAAATCGGCCTCAATATAGCTGGCATTGGTGTCGGAGAGGTATTGATATTCGACTTCGGCAAGTGAAACAGCCATGTTGCTATTCCATGCACTTGAATATCCTGCATTGTAAAATTTTAAACCTGTTATTTGTTTGCCTTTCAGACTCTCCAACTCAGAGGCCGGATAAATAACCTGAGATGTGGCTGAAGCATTATCCAAATAATAGAAATAAAATGGAACGTACCTGTTCTCATCTGTTCCATCACAAATTGTGATACTTTCCGATTGCGCAAATGCAACGTTTACACCCAGCATAGCAATGAGACAGAGTGTTGCTCTAAGAAATTTTGTTAGATGTGTCATAAATCTTCAAACTTGTTATTGTTAATTGGTTTTTGGTTGTGATTTAATACGCGATGCAAAGATATATCGTATAAAACTTATTTGATGCATTTATTTGTTAGTATTTATTTGACATTGGTCAAAAAAACACGCTTTGAGATTACTTTTTGATTATGGTTGTGTGGCGAATTTCCCTTTATCAGTACTTGCTTATGTGGCGCAGTTATTGTTCGTTGAGTATTTTATTATTCTACTGTCAAGGACTCGGTCAAGCTATCCCGAATGCATCTTGGGTAAGATTGACTATACGAGTTTCCGAGTGACATGTAAAATATTAACGACAGATATTTATGCTTGATGTTGTTGCAATTATTGAAATTTGATATATGTCAAAAAAAATAATAAAGTGTTGGTATATTTTGATATGTTCTATATATTTGCAAAAATTAATAGTAAAATGGTAAATTTAAAATGAAAAAGCTGTTATTCGTTGTGGCAATGTTTGCCTTTTATTCAGTATCGATGGCGCAGGTCGATTATAGTAAACTCTCATCACATTTGGCTACTATGTTGCGCTCGAAGAACAATGATTTACCCAAGCGTGTTTTGGGTACAGCATCTCAATCGTATGTGCTGGCTCTTGTTGCTCTAACCGATAGCAACCGAGATGTATCGGTCTTTGAAGAATATGCTTGCCAATTGGTAGATAGTATAGGCCGCATATACATTGTAAATATACCTATAGATAGCATTTTGCCGCTCTCTACTGATTCCCGTATTGAGAGAATTGAGGCCGAGCGTATGCCTCGTATAGCTGTAGATGATACCAAGGAATATATAAATGCTACCGATATATATAGAGGTGTTAATCTACCTCAAGCATTCACTGGTAAAGGTGTGGTAGCGGGTATATTCGATTGTTATTATGACTTAACCCACCCTGCATTTTATGACGAAGAAGGCAATTGCCGTATAAAGTATTATTATGACTTCTGTTGGCCCAATAGTGATGGTACAAAGGGGCGTGAAATAGATAATCCCAAGGAGATATCGCAACACCAACACTCAAAATATACATATAATGTTACTCATGGTACGCATGTGGCAAGCACTATGGCAGGTTCGAGTGTCGATGGTAAATATGGTGGTATAGCTTATGAAAGCGACATATACTTGGCCGATTTCAATTCGGACAGAGCCGATTTTGAAAATCCCGGTATGCACACATCTGCCACTGCAGTATTAGGATTTAAGTACCTATTTGATAAAGCCGCAAAGGAACAAAAGCCTTGTGTCATCAATTTCAGTAGTTGTGAAAGCATAACATTGTCGCGCCAGCGTATTCTTGAAGGCGAGGCTATTGCCCAGTTGGTAGGTCCTGGACGAATCATTGTAGCGGCATGTGGCAATATGGGGCATCAGGTGCCTTATATGGAGAAACCTACCGATATGCCACAAGCCGGTGTCGCTATTACCAATGGCATTGGAGGTGGAAATATCATAGATATGGATATTGTAACACCTGTCAATCAGTCGGTTCGCTTCGATTTCTTAAGTATCAAGTTGGTCGATCAGTATATTGAGGGTACAATTATTTTCAACACCGATAGTATAAAAAAACTTGGTAAGGATACGTGTGTATTGAATGCAACGGTAAGTGCCGGCGATATAGAACTGCGAGTATATAAAAGTGACTATGAAGATGCCCGCGGAGATGTTTTTCATATAGATGGTAGTTTTCCTAATATGGCCTATTTGATGCTATATGGTGCAACATGCTTACTTTCTGGTAACGGACCGGCTTGGCTGTATAGCGATTTGTTTTACTCTCCGTTTGCCAATATAGAAGGTATTCCTGAGTATGAATGTGTGCAACCCGGATATTCTGTATCATGGCCGGCAACTTTACCTTCTGTCATTGCGGTAGGAGCTACAGGATACACATCTACTTTTACCAACATTGATGGTAATGAAAACACAGATGTTGATATATTCCGACCCGATGCACCCGGTTGCATAGCAAAGTTTTCTTCGTTAGGTCCTACATTTGATGGATTGATAAAGCCCGATGTTGTGGCTCCAGGAATGAATATCAATGCTGCATATAATAGTTTCTCTGCTACACCCGATGTTGATAGAAAATCGCTCACCGATAGAGTGAAATATAATGGTAAAGACTATTATTATATGGCACAATCAGGTACTTCTATGGCATCGCCGGTAGTAGCCGGAACGATAGCTTTGTGGCTGGAGGCCGATCCAACACTCACACCTCAAGATATCTTGAAAATTATAGCCTATTGTGCCGAGCAACCCGACGATACAATGGAATATCCCAACAATACTTATGGGTATGGTGAGATAGATGCATACAAGGGTTTGTTGTATGTGCTCGAAATGAAGGCCAATATTCCGGAACTCTACGAGCATCAGCCTTTTAAGGCTTATTTTAAAATTGATGGTTCAACATTGAGGGTTTTTTTCGCCGATGACGTAACACCGGAAGATAGCACAGTGTCAATATCGATATACTCAATGAATGGAATAAAGGTTGCTGAAGCGAGAGGTTGTACAGTAGATGTATCGCAGCTATCTGGTGGTATATATGCAATACAACTCAACACCGGTGATACAGCTACTTCAGGCTCTACTCTTATAAGATTGTAAGTGTGTCATTATCAATATATAGAGTTATATTGATAGTGAACAAACAAAATGCAGATGGAGTGAGCCTCTAAAATAAGCTCATAATCAAACACTATGACTACTCAATATTATCCGTATTTGCTTATATGACGTAGTTCTTGTTCGTTGAGGATTTTTATTTTTCTACCATCAACAGTTATGAGTTGTTCCGATGCAAATGCAGTGAGAGTGCGTATTGCATTAGATGTTGTCATATTGGACAAGTTGGCAAGATCTTCGCGCGACAGATATATGTTAAGAGTAGTACTATCTGGCTCATAACCATAATTGTCATACAGAACCATCAACGACTCGGCCAAGCGACCTCTAATGTGTTTTTGTGTAAGATTGACTGTGCGAGTGTCCGATTGTCCAAGGTTGTTGGCAAGAGCGCGAATGAAGAAAAACGCCAAGTCGTTATTGCGACGTATGTGTTCCTCAACCAACGACATGGGCAGAAATCCTACTTGAGTGCTCTCAATAGCTGCGCCCGATGTTACATACGCTTCATTGGCAAAGTAGGCACGATAACCAAAGTATTGTCCCGGACGGACTAAACGTATAATCTGGTTACGGTCGCCATTACCCTTTTTGTAAACTTTGACTTTACCTTTTAGTAGATACATCAGTTGCAAGGGGCGATCGCCTTCGTTATAGATTACTTCATTTTTCTTGTAATTCGTAATCTTGAAGTTATCGGAAATTATGCGTTTTTCTTCACTATCAAGAAGTGCCCAGAAGTCGGACATTTCATTTTGTAAGATAGATTCTAACGTACTCTTCTTTACCATTTCTAAGTGTATGTAACTTTCGAGCGCAAATGTAAGTAAAAAATTGATACATAATGCAAAAGTCTATGTCAAAAAATGTTCTTTAACATGATTTTTAAGCATATTTTAGCACTTCTCTTTTATTGTGTCAAAAACGAATAATAATAAAATAGCCGATATGTAACAACTTGATACATATCGGCTTATTTAAATTATGCAATGTGTATTGCAATAAACTATTACAAATTGTTCATCAAGATATAGTTCTTGGCATCGATAGCGGCGCGGCAACCCGAAGCAGCTGCAGTAATAGCTTGACGGTAGCGAGGATCGGCAACGTCACCGGCTGCAAAAAGACCGGGAATGTTGGTCTCTGCTGTATAGGGTTTGGTAACAATATAACCGTGTTCGTCGAGTTCTACTTGACCGGCGAGGAGGTCGGCATTGGGTTTGTGACCAATAGCGAGGAAGAATCCATCGATGGGCAATTGCTCGTGAGTCTCTTGCTCAGTACCTTTGTTCTTAACGATATATGCACCCTCAACACCGTTTTCGCCGTATAGACCTTCGGCTTGTGTGTTGTAGAGAATTGTAATGTTCTCGGTATTTCTTACGCGCTCTTGCATGATGTTTGATGCACGCAATACATCGCGACGAATGAGCAAGTAAACGTGTTTGGCAAGGTGTGAAAGATAGATTGCCTCTTCGCAAGCAGTATCACCACCACCTACTACAGCAACAACTTTCTTGCGGTAGAAGAAACCATCGCAGGTAGCGCAAGCCGATACGCCCATACCGGCATATTTTGTTTCATCAGGAAGACCGAGATACTTGGCCGATGCACCTGTAGCATAGATGAGTGTATCTGTTTCAATCACTTTGTTGCCATCAATTGTAACGCGAAAGGGTCGTACCGAAGCATCGATTGCTGTTACTTCTCCATTGCGAATATCGGTACCAAAGCGAGCTGCTTGTTTGCGGAGGTCTTCCATCATGGCTGTACCTGTGATACCTTCGGGATAGCCGGGGAAGTTCTCGATTTCGGTTGTAATGGTGAGCTGACCACCGGGAACCATACCCTCATACAAGATGGGAGCCAAGTCGGCGCGTGAAGCATAGATAGCTGCAGTAAAACCGGCAGGTCCTGAACCGATGATAAGACATTTTGTTCTTTCTGTAGTTTCCATATTATTAAATTTTAGAGGTTAATAATTTATCTTAAGTCTATAATTGCAACATTGGGATATTGTGATGCATCAAAAGCAAAAGTTTGCGCTGAGAGGGTTGCCTTGTTGTTATAGTTTGTAATAGCTACGAGGGTTGTTTGGTTGTTATTGTCGGTGATTTCAAATGTAATTGGTGACATGCTCTCAGTAGCTACGCATACTGTAATGTGTGCATAGGGCGTATTGCGTTTGGTGGGAGTAAGGCGGAAAACGCGCTCGCCCTTATGCTTGCTTTGCAACTCTTGTGCAGTGAACGATTGCTTGTAGTTGTCGAGTAGCAAGTAGGGATTTATCTCGGCAAGCTCTTGTCGGGTAGGGGTTGTTATATTCACTTCGCCAATGCTCGGAGCATACGACCACAAGGTCTTGCCATCGTACCATGTAGTAAGGTCGTTGGTGCTGAGGTAGAACTTTTTGCCTTGCATTTTCATTGTACCTTGCATGTATAATCCGCTGTTTGTACTTCCTTGCATCGTAAATTCGGCTGTAATACCTTTTGATTTGATGATGTTTTCTATGACTTTATCCAAATATCCATCAACAGTAGTCGTTTGTGCCGATGATTGTACAAATGTACATATTATTATTGATAAAAATGCAATAAAACTCTTATTCATGGCTTATTTCATTTGTTCAAGTTTGTTTTCGAGTTGCATTACGTCCATTATGAGTACCTCACGAGGACGACCACCAACAGCCGGACCTACGATACCGGCAGCTTCGAGTTGGTCCATCAAGCGACCGGCTCGGTTGTAGCCTATCGAGTAGCGTCGTTGCAGCGAAGAGGTAGATGCTTGTTGCGACGATACTATCAGGCGGGCTGCTTCTTCAAATAATGAGTCTTTGTCTTTCGTATCAAAGGTAGCCGAACCGCCACCATCGCTCTCGTCGGGAACATACTCGGGCAATAGGAAGGCATCGGGGTAGCTCTGTTGCTCGCTTATATAGTGGCACACTTCTTCTACCTCGGGGGTATCTACAAAGGCACATTGTACACGCACCATTTCGCCACCTTGCGATATGAGCATATCTCCTCTACCTATCAATTGGTTGGCACCGGGGCAATCGAGAATAGTGCGTGAGTCTATCATTGATTGTACACGGAAGGCTACACGAGCGGGGAAGTTGGCCTTGATAATACCTGTGATGACATTGGTAGAAGGACGTTGGGTAGCGATAATCATGTGAATACCTACTGCACGTGCCAACTGGGCGATACGAATAATGGGACTCTCAACCTCCTTGCCGGCTGTCATGATAAGATCGCTGAACTCATCGATGATAACTACAATGTAAGGTAAGAAACGGTGACCCTTTGAGGGCAAAAGATGGCGCGACTTGAACTTGGCATTGTACTCCTTAATTGTACGCACACGTGCCGATCTCAGCAATTCGTAGCGGGTATCCATCTCTCGAGTGACCGATTGCAGTGTTTGCACTACTTGGGTTGTATCGGTAATGATAGGTTCATTAGCATCGGGCAGTTTGGCCAAGAAGTGACGTTCAATGGCCGAGTAGATGCTAAACTCTACTTTCTTGGGATCTACAAGTACAAACTTCAGTTCGGCCGGGTGCTTTTTGTATAGTAACGAAGTAATAATAGCGTTGAGACCTACCGATTTACCTTGTCCTGTTGCACCGGCAACGAGTACGTGAGGCATCTTGGTGAGGTCGGCAATAAATATTTCGTTGGTTATAGTTTTGCCCAGTGCAATGGGAAGTTCGTATTTGCTCTCTTGGAACTTGCGTGATGCAATGATTGAACGCATCGACACTATTTGCGGATCGTTATTAGGTACTTCAATACCGATGGTACCTTTACCCGGTATGGGGGCAATGATACGAATACCCAATGCTGCAAGGCTAAGGGCAATGTCGTCTTCAAGGTTCTTAATGCGGGCAATGCGCACACCCGGAGCTGGTACTATCTCGTATAGTGTCACAGTAGGGCCTACGGTTGCTTGTATCGAGCTTATCTCGATGCCATATGTCATCAACGTGTCGGTAATGCGCTGCTTATTTTCGTTGAGCTCGTTACGATCCACCGAGCCTGTATTGTCGTTAATTTCGGCCAAGAGGTCGAGGGTTGGCTTCTTGTAGCGAGGCAAGTCGAGTGTGGGGTCGTAGTCCTTGAGTACCTCGTCATACATCTCCTCTTTTGTACCGGTGCTTACGGTAAACGAAGGCTCTCCTTCGTTAGACAATGTAGTAGGTGTTTCGTCTATAATGATAGTGTCCTTGTTGTCATCAATAGTTGCTGTGTCAATGGGATTTTCGTTATCCTCATCATTATCTGTTGGTGGTATAGTTTCATTTTCTTCATCATTCTCCTTCTCTTTCTCTTTCTCTTTC